>JAJTYJ010000009.1:0-2913 GCA_021463485.1 bacterium | reverse complement strand
CCTTCAATATCCCAATTAGATCCTTTTTTGGGGGTGGAATATAACTCTATTTTTTCATGAATTGGTGTGACCGGATACCCTTCATACTTGGAAACAAAGGACTGGAGTTTTCCACTTGTTTTTTCGCCTGCTGAAGCTTCTAAAACGAAAATCAACATGGCAAAAATTTGTAATATCTGTTTCACTATTGACATATTTACCCCTAATTTTACTCTAAAGAGTCGCTCTTTCAATGTCCATGAAACAAATCCCCATGAAGCATTGAGGCGCGGGATAGTCCTATGCCTTCTGAACCGCGAAATCGTGCTTTCAGTGTTCGTTGCTACTGGGGGCGAATCGGCGAGCCAACAGGATCATGTTTTTGACTTGATGACCCCGATACCCGACAGAACTCCTATGTGCGCCGGAATTGTCACCTGGATAAATTTAATTTATTTTATATAATAGCGGGTCGGTCAGGAATGTAGGGGTTGGACCCCAGAGGGCCTAAATGCGATATTACGCAGCCCTGACAGAACGATTCTTTAAGTGACCGCGATCGACCTACTATTTAAAATCTATTTATGTCGAATTTTTCTTTAGATCACATATTTTGTTTTTGCGAGTCACATCTTTCTGGGGAAGTCGAAAAAGCTAGTAATGTGGGTTTCACTTTATATCCAGGAAATCGCCATCCAGGACAGGGTACGGCAAATCGCGCAATCATGTTTGAAGATAATTATTTAGAGTTTATCTTTTTGGAATCCCTTAATGATGCCCAGAAGAACCCTTTGAGGTTAGATAAGAGAGCCGATTGGCGAAACACAGGAGCAAGCCCGTTCGGAATTTGTCTTAGAGGGGCAATTGCTGAGACCGATAGCAACCAGTTCTGGGCTTATCATCCACCGTACTGGGAGGGTGGCGTAATTTTCATTCACAAATCAAACGAGAATTCGCCGCAACAACCGCTAATTTTCGTGATTCCTTCAAGCGTGCGGCCAATTGAAAAACCCAATTTTAATCTTGCTCATATGTCACACAAAACCGGAACTAAAGCTATTCGGTCCACAATAATTGCCGGACCTAATTATAGCTGGCCCACAATTTCAAAGCCGCCAGGGATTTTTCTTTCTGATGCCGCTTTTCCACATATGAAGGTAATTGTTGACGGAGAATTGCCAATTGAAGTTTCAATGAACGACCTGCTATCCGTTGCCGGTGTTCCATAAGCACTTCGATCTGTAGGGCTTGGCGATCAGTGGATCACTCCGATGGAAAGTGCCAGAAACTCTCTCGGTAGCGATCTGGTCAGAAAGACGCTTGCGGCTTCAAGGCAAAAAAAGGGCCGCAGTAGCGGCCCGAAGAATGGATATCTCTAATTTGAGAGAAATCTAAGGCGAAGGAGGTATCGCACTCGGAGTGGTCGTCGTTTCGACGACCGGAATTGGCTCCGAAATTTGCTTACTTTCCTCAGCTTTTGCGAGAGCCTGTTTTGCCATCCATTCCTTCTTCGCCGCCGATACTGAACCATGCGAACATTTTGCGATGCGACTGACCTCTCTGAAACTGAGGCCAGCAGATAAAAGCGAGTGGATCAAAGCGTCGTTTCTCTTGCGCTGGCGACCGATATGTTTCCCTTTGGCCTTGGCGTTTTGAAGACCTGCGATCACGCGATTTCTTATAATTTCGCGCTCCATCTGAGCGAGCGCCCCGAGAATCGTGAATAAAGCTAAACCCATAGGAGAATTCGTGTCGAGCTGCTCAGTCGTCGAGACAAACCTCACGTTTTTCTCTTTGAATTTCTGAAGTGCTTTAAGCAAATGGCTCACACTTCGGGCGAACCTTGAGAACGAAAACACGATCACTTGTGAGCATTCTTTGTTCTCCACCCTTGCCATCATGTCGTTAAGTGCAGGACGGCTTTCCTTCGCTCCTGAAATCCCGTGATCCACAAACATTTCGTAGTTTTGCAAACCCTGCCTTGAGCAATAGTCGAGGAGTGCGAATTTTTGGCTTTCGACGTTTTGGTCATTCGTGGATACGCGAAGATACAAAAACACCTTGGGTTGCTCTTGGCCGAGCAGTACTTGGTTTTCATCCATAGTTTGGCCCTTCTTGATAAGACGGGGCGAAGTTTGCCTTCGCCCCAAAAGAGCCGATGTTTTCTATGGGTCGATAAGAGCCTGATTGAGCCGCTTGAGGCTGACGAGTCCCTGCCTATGGGCTTTCACCGCCTCGCTTTGCATGGCGAGAGTAAGATCCGTTAGCCCTCCGGCCACACCGATCACTAACGCCAGCTTCACAAGCCCTAAAAAGATTCGCGTGATTAGATTCATAAGAACCTCCATTAAGTGTGAGGCCCTTGTGACAAGGGAAAGTGGAGATGGAGCACCCGCGAAGTCTGCGTCTGACTAAGACTTCAGTAAGATTTTAGTAAGATCACGACCGTGATTTCCAGTGATGGTCCGTGATCGCTACCGTTTTCTGATCTTGCTAACTCGTTGAAACCTTTGATTTGTGATTTTCGATACTTAGATTATTTTTGTCGTTCACTACTGATTTTATTGGCGACTTCTGAGTAGGAAATGACACCACAGAGCCCCCCGAAAAGGGAGGTCTCTTGCGTCGAACTTTTCGTCATTGCCGCCGCAGTACGGCAACAAAAAATAAATTCATGCTCGTTTGGGGGTCAATCGGGCCGAGTTTATTTCGCTCATTTTTTTGCGAAAAATCGAGGTTCACGGCCTTCGGACCCTACCGCCGACTTGTAAAAGTGGTGGGTGAAACAGAAGCGTCTGCCGCCACCCAACTATCGGGTCAAAATCAGGGACGACAAAACATGGGCTTGTCCGTCGTTTAGTTGAAATTCGTCGATCGAGCGGCGTTGGTTGCATTGGTTAAACGGCCTCTTCCATCGTGTCAATTTGTTTATCT
>JAJTYJ010000008.1:0-2936 GCA_021463485.1 bacterium | reverse complement strand
GGGTTTCCGTTGACCACCGAGGCGGCCTTTGCCAACGCTTCGCGAGCGTTTTTGACCTTGAGCCAAGCGCCGGTAAATCCGGGTTCCGGATCGTATTCCGAAACGATCCCCGCCGCGCCACGCCGCATTACCTCATCGACAAAGCGATGCCCGTCGACGGTCGCGCCCTTGATGGCAACGAACAGAGTTCCACCCTCGGCTTGCCGCGAATCGTGCGTGACCCCCGTGACCTCGGCGTTCTCGTTGCCGAAAAGCTCCGCGTCCAGTTCAAGAGCGACTTTTTGTGTGGTAATTACTCCCATTTTCTTTGCGATATCTTTGCGATCTTGGCGACTCTTGCTTGAAAAACTATGTTTTAACGCAAAGACCGCAAGGGACGCAAAGAAAAACCTGAGGCAATTCGCGATTATACGACACGCGATTATTTTCCACGAACATCATCCGTGCGAATTCGTATTACAATGCAGAGACACGGAGGTTAGCTAGCAATGAAAATAATCAAATTGATCCTCGCCGGTATCGGACTCGTTTTTGTCGGAATGCTCCTGCTGTGGGTGCTGGGCTGGGTCGGGTCGCTCCTTTCGTGGGTATTCTGGCTAGGCCTCATAGGCCTCATCGGCTACGGCGGCTATCGCCTATTCCTGGCTGTCGAGAAAAAGGCCCTCGGCTCCGACCCGCATCAGGGGTTAGGAACAAATGCAGATATCAACATGTCGTGGGATGAGTACGATAAGAAGTATTTGCATAAGTAGTTTTTCCGGGTCAGTACTACCTGCCCTAGCGGGTGGTTGAACGAGCGCCCTCTGGATAGTAGGTAGTAGTCTGCCTTCTTCCTAATAAAACGAATATTAATGTTTTGCGCTTGACAGCCATCCATGCTTGGGCGTGTAAGAAAGCTGATCCCAATTTATGGTGATTCAAAACATTGTCCCGGTTGTTTTTTCTCCCAAGACCGAACAGCCTTTCTGTTGACGCTCCCGTGATTAACTCCCGCGAGAGCAGAAAGGAGGAAATCTCCAGATTTTCAGATGGAAGTGCGTTCTTTCTGGCCGGTTGCGGAAAGTGGCGCGGTCGTATGATTCAATATTAGAGTTCAGGAGGTCTATGAAATTCTCATATTCGAAAGTAGGCGTAGTTTGCATCCTCATCGTAAGTTTTCTGGTGTATGTATCCCTTGTAGCGTATAGCGAACCGGCAGTGCAACACGGCTTTGCAGTGCCCTCAAGCACGCCCCCTGAGGTTGCTATACCCGAAGGTCTGCCGACCGTTGATTATTACGATAACACGGCTAATAGACCGGATGAAGGTCGGTCACGAAAATACGAGAAGGCAATGCAAGTTCTAATTCCTGACGTTACTAGGGATATCCAGTCCGTTTCGATGGGTGACTGGTACGTCAGACTTGGGGCGTTGCCGGTTAAGGAAAGTAGCCTTGTTGTTGTCGGAAAAGTAGATTCAGTAAGGGCAGTATTACCGCCGAGCAAGAAAACTGTCTTCACAGTGACGGCAATTTCGATTGAAAGAGTACTTAGCAACTCAGCCGGAAAAGAAGTCAAGGCTGGTCAACTCGTAGAGACGGAACGCGAAGGCGGAGTTGTTAGATTCCCAAACGGAAAGAGGATCTGGCATCAAGTAGCTGGACAGAATTTGCCGAAGCCTGGTACGCGAGGGGTCTTTTTTCTTAGCAGTTTTTTTCCTGGTTATGGCCGAGATGACGATGGTTTTTACCTAGTTACCGGGTTCGAGTTTTACCAGGGTAACGTGCGACTCCTTGACTCACTTCCTCCTGACCATCCCATGAGGTCATACGAGGGTCGACAAGAAGAGAAATTGATGCTTTCTTTGGAAAAAGCATTGAAGGGACATAGGGAGGACTAATAATGTATCGACCAAACCTGCCGAGTTTTTTCTCTGCTGGGATGTCGTTACTATTAGCGGGGCTTGTCTTGTGTTCTGCTCCCCTTCTAGTAATGGCACAAGCGCCAACCTGCCCTCCATTATGGAACTTTCCTCATTACTGGCCTGTCGGCACCCCAGTTCAATTATTTTCCAAGATACGTTTACGCTACATGAGCGCAATACGATTCTTCAGGCTCTATCGGAATGGAACAACAAGCACATCGATAATTGCTCAGATGTCAATTTCGATACAATCAACTACTCTGTTATGGCTAGTCAGCCTGTAGGGCAAACGGCACTTTATCGCACATACTGGGTTTCGTACGATCCCAGTACGAATACTGGTTATGATGGTCTGACTGCGATAACGAGTGTTCCGAACGCGGAGACCCGTTTGTATGGGAGTATCCGAGACTCAAATGGTCAAACCAAAACGTCATTTCTGAAAGGGGTGATGATACATGAAATTGGCCATACCTTCAGATTGTGGAATGCGCCTCTTTCTTGCTACTTTTCGGCGATGCGAATCGTAGATATGGAGACTAATCAGGTTTATTCAAACGATACCACGTCGGTTCGAGTAACGTATTGCCCTTCGCCTACACCGACACCATCACCCGCACCAACACCAACGCCGTCTTGCCCGTTAGATTGTGACCCAAACGATCCAGTAGAAGATTTGCCTCCACAACCGTGGCCGATCTGGAATGAGGTAGAGCCAGTCGATTGGTGTGCGTATCCATTACCGTTGAACAATGGATGTCCTCCCGGACTCTTTCGCCAGTTCCAGTCAAGTAAATGTTGCTGGAATGGAACGCCAGTTGTTGTGGACATAGATGGTGACGGCTTCGAAATGACAAATGCCGAAAACGGGGTACCCTTCGACCTCAATAACGACGGATTTATTGATAATATTTCGTGGACCGCCCTTGGTGTCGATGATGCTTGGCTTGCTTTGGACCGGGATGGCAATGGAACCATAGACAATGGACACGAACTATTTGGAAACTTTACGTCGCAACCGACGCCTCCGACAG
>JAJTYJ010000007.1:0-4580 GCA_021463485.1 bacterium | reverse complement strand
CCAGAAAGTCAACCAGTTAACACCGTATTGCGAGCTGGGAAAATACAAGTAACAATACCGGTATGAACAACTGTTTATTCTGCAAAATTGTGATCGGAACGATACACTCGAATAAAGTCATGGAGACCGCCCACTCGTACGCATTTCACGACATTCACCCCAAAGCTCCGACGCACGTATTAATTATTCCTAAGCGACACGTCGAACGACCAGAGGAGCTAAGGCCGGAAGAGATCGCAGACATGCTCGCCTGCAGCGAAGAGATTGCTCAGATCACTGGAATAAAGGAGAGCGGTTACAGGTTACTATTTAACGTTGGGGCGCATGCCGGCCAAGAGATCGATCACGTACACCTACACATACTCGGAGGTGCGCCCGCGAAGGCGATGTACTAGTTAACATCTGTCAAAAATAGTGCTAAAATTTCACTAATGTCTGACAATTATTCACCCCGAGAACGCGAAGGCGCACCATCAGTCGAAGTTGTACTTCGCCGCTTTTTCCGTGACGTCCAACAGTCTGATCTTATGACTGAGATTAAGCGCCGCCGCTACTTTGAGAAATCGCCGTCGCGAAATGCGCGTCGAGCGGCTGCACACGGCAAAGAAACTCGCCGCCGAGCTAAGCGCGGGTACTAATGAATCTAACTAGTCAAATTGAAGCCGATCTTACCGAAGCACTTCGAGAGAAAAACGAAGTCAAGAAAACAGTATTGCGCTCGTTGAAAAGCGCTCTCAAAAACGCGTCGATCGAAAAAAACCAAGCAGCGTTAAGCGAAGAGGAAGAGCTTCAAGTTATAGCCCGAGAAATTAAGCGTCGTAAGGAAGCGATCGCAGCCTACGAAAGCGCAAACAAACCAGAATTAATGGCCGATGAGCAAGCAGAGCTTGAATTTCTTTCGGTATATCTACCGGCGCAGTTAGGCGAAGACGAGATCCGCCGTGAAGTTCAGGAAGTACTTAATTCCGGTAGTTATTCGCTATCAACTATGGGTCAAGCAATGGGAGCCGTTAGTCAAAAACTCAAAGGCAAGGCCGATATGTCGGCTGTTTCGCAAATTGTTCGAGACGAACTGACAAAGCTCGGTTGAGCTATGGCTTATAACGTCCGTGTTACTGTTATCAACGAAACAGAACTGGTTGTCGCCGAAGAGGTATTTTCTCAGGTAATTTCGCGGATCGTTAATCGCTTGCGACCAGTTAAAGCCGTTGATACAGTGGGAGTTGAGATAGTATTGGTGGGGGATCAAAAAATACAAACATTAAATAAGCAGTATCTACACAACGATTACCCGACCGACGTTCTCAGCTTTCCGCCGTCTGAGCGTTCTATCGAGCAAGCTCAAACACTCGGTAGTATAGTCATCTCAATCGACACCGCCGCTAAACAGTCGAAACAAGCTGGTGTGGCGATCGAGAAAGAGCTGGAGGTACTAACCGGTCACGGTTTATTACATTTACTAGAGTTCCACCACAAATAATGAAATGCGAGGGGAATGCCACGAGATAACTTGTTAGTCGGATTAGATATTGGGACCTCAAAAGTAGCTGCTTGCGTCGGTGTAATTAACGAAAACGAAATCCAGATCGTCGGACTCTCCGCTGTAGCCCATAGCGGACTACGTAAAGGGGTGATCACTGATTTAGAAGAAACGGTGAGCGCTGTTTCCCAGGTACTCGAAGACGTCGAACGGATGGTCGGCTCTCCGATTACACACTGCTACGTGTCAGTTGCCGGACCTTCGATCGAATCGTTCCCAGCAAAAGGCGTGGTGGCGGTCTCGAAGCCAAACGGCGAGATCGATCATAGCGACGTCGAGCGAGTAATCGACGCCGCTCGAACTGCGACGCTACCACAGAACCGGGAACTGCTCCATTTGTTTCCAGAGCGTTATTTTGTTGACGGTCAGAACCAAGAGCGCGATCCAGTTGGTATGAATGGCATTCGTCTCGAGGTTGAAGCGCTCCTGATTAGCGCCACCGCAGCCGCTTCAAGAAACTTAACAAAAACCATCTACCAAGCCGGCTTAGAGCTAGACGGTGTTGTATTCGGCCCGTTAGCCTCAGCCAAGTTATTAACTAATAAAAAACAGCGTGAGAGCGGGGTAGCGTTAGTAGATATCGGCGCCGGCTCAACCGATTTAGTTATTTACGAAGAAGGGCAGTTGATTCACGCAGCATCTTTACCAGTTGGATCGATGCACATCACTAACGATATCGCGATCGGCCTACGAACGAACTTGGACGTCGCTGAAGCGATAAAGCTGCGTTACGGCAGCGTACTAAAGGAAAAAATCCGCGAGAGCGAGACGATAAATCTATCTAGTTTCGACCCAGGCGAGTCGGATAAAGTAACTCGGAAGCAAGTTGCGGAGATAGTAGATGCCAGAGCGGCCGAGATTTTTCATTTACTAAAAGAGGAGCTGCAAAAAGTCGGTAAAGACGGCCTATTACCAGCCGGAGTAATCTTTACCGGCGGCGGCAGCGATTTGGAGGGTCTCACAGAATTAGCCCGTTCAACACTACGATTACCGGCCACGATCGGCTTTCCGGTAGTGACAGTTTCGGGTATGATTGACAAGATCGATAGTCCGATATACGCTACCAGCGTCGGACTTGTCCTCTGGGCTTCAGAAGAAACCGGAGGCAAAGATGCACCTTGGCGGCTCGATTTAGGAAAATTTGGGGGGGTAGTTGACCGTTTTCGAGGAATTTTTAAGAATTTTACAAACTAGAAAACGGGTGAATGTTGACGGTCGCGACATTTCTCGTTAGTGGAGAATAATGGACAGGGAAAGCTTAGACACCTTCGCAAATATTAAAGTCTGTGGCGTTGGCGGTTCCGGTGGGAACGCTATCGCCCGAATGATTGCCGCTCGAGTTCGAGGCGTCGAATTTATTGCTATTAATACCGACGCGCAAGCGTTGTTAAATAACCCCGCGCCAGTAAAGGTTCAGGTCGGTAAAGAAACTACTCGTGGATTAGGCGCTGGCGCCGATACCGAGGTTGGTCGCAAGAGTGCCGAAGAGAATAAAGACGAAATTTACGAAGTGCTTAAAGGCGCAGATATGGTTTTTGTTACGTTCGGCGCTGGTGGCGGTACCGGTACGGGTGCGGGACCGATGGTGGCGCAAATCGCTAAAGAACTCGGAGCGCTAACTGTTGGCGTTGTTACTAAACCGTTTAGTTTCGAAGGTTTACGCCGTAAAAAAATGGCTGAGATTGGTATAGAAGAACTCCGAGACAAAGTCGACACGTTAATTACAATTCCTAACGACCGCTTACTCCAGGTTATCGACAAGAAAACGTCGCTACCAGATGCGTTCGGTATCGTCGACGATATCTTACGCCAAGGCGTTCAAGGAATTTCTGATTTAATTATTATTCCTGGAATTATTAACGTTGACTTTGCTGATGTTCGAACAATTATGCACGACGCCGGCTCAGCGTTGATGGGAATCGGTCGCGCCAGCGGTGAGAATCGTGCGATCGAGGCCGCTCGTCAAGCGATCGATTCGCCGCTCCTAGAGCTCTCGATCGATGGCGCTAAAGGCATCCTTTACAACATCACCGGCGGACCAGATATGACGATGTACGAGGTTGAGGAAGCGTCTAAGGCTATTACTGAAGCAGCAGACCCAGAAGCAAATATCATCTTTGGCGCGATCGTCGACGACGCGATGTCCGGCGAGATTAAGATTACTGTCATCGCCACTGGGTTCGAAGCTGAACTAGCCAAGCCGCCAACAAAACGCCGCACTAGCGAAGATATGATCGGATTTGGCGCCCGAGGCAATCAAGTTCAAAACTCGTCAACGATTCCGTTTTTCGGCTCTCAAAACACTCCGCAACAGCCGTTTACACTCGAACAAGAGCCGATGGATCTGACGCCACGCCGCGAGCGAATCACACCGCCGCCACCAGCACCGACTAAAGACGAAGAAAAAGACGACGAGCTCGACGTCCCAGCATTCATCCGTAGAAAATTGAGGTAACTCAACTTTCGAAGGAACGAGTAAACGCGAGTATCAGACGAAAACTTCGTTAAGACGAACCAATTCCAGGAAATTTCGTTACTACGATCAAGAACCGAACAGTTGTTCGGCTTTTGTGCGGTTTGCTGCTTGACACAATTAATGGCCGATGTGGTAGGGTGAGCAAGATACGGAGGGGTAAGATTTTCCCTCGAATCACTATATATAGGGTTAATTTGGAGGATGAGGGATGGCACAAAAGCGTAAGAGTGATGACGTGAGTTTGAGCGAAATCGCTCTTAAACCGGTGGAGATTTCTGTCGATCTGCCAAGCGATAAAAAAGCAAAACCGGGGCTGAAAGTGACTCGTCGGTTCACAAAAGAAGGTGAAGACGTTTTCTCGACAGTTACATGGGAGAAACGGAGTTCTGTTATCTCCGACGAGAAAGGTAATATCATCTCCCAAATTAATGATATCGATGTACCAAGCAGCTGGACTCAGCTAGCTACTGATATTATCGCTTATAAATATTTTCGCAAAGCAGGGTTACCAACGAAAGAGGGGAGAGAGACATCGGTTAAACAACCGATTTTTCGTATCGCTCA
>JAJTYJ010000006.1:0-4720 GCA_021463485.1 bacterium | reverse complement strand
CAGGCGGCGAGCCGCGAGGCGGGATTGCCGCCCTCAGGGCGGCAATCATTCGGGGTTCTGCTCAAAATGAGTTCTAACTTTTTCCAGCAGACACCACCATATTGAATTAGCCGCCTCGCTCGGGGCTTCGCCCCTCAGCAGTGGTTTCCGCCAAAAAATTCCAAGGGGTTTTGAATTCCGTCAAAAGAATTCCCGCCGAAATTCGGCGGTTCCTAAACGAAGTTTGGATTGCGCCAGCCGCCGATCATTTTGCCAGCTTCGTCTAGCTTCAAGGCTAGCTCCTCATATTGTCCATTGCTTAGTATCTTCGCTTTCCAACCGATAGAGATAAGAAACTTCAGAACATCAAGTTCTAGAATACACTTGGAAACCTTTGCCGTCTTTTGGTCAGTTTTTTTAAAAATACTTTCGCGCAACGTTCAGGATTTCCCACCAATTAGCTTGCTCTGATCTAGTTGCTGTTTACTCTGACGGATAGTTTCCGGATTCTTTTCGGTGTCTCAGGGCCAAGAGACGGTAGGCGATGATCAATAGGCCTGCACTTGCGCTAGCAATAATAATCAACCAAGGCAGAAGTAGGGAGCGTTTTGTTTTGATGGTAGGCGACGGCATTTGCTCGGTGGTGTTAGTGATTGGAGTTGGCTCAGGTGTGGCAGGGGGTGCGGTCGTAGAAGTAGTGTCGGTCGTTGACGGAGTAGTGCTTACAGACGTCTTAGCTGAAGAAACGGTCTCTATTGTCTTAGTACTGCCAGAGTCATCGCCACCACTACCTGCTGGAGGAGCTTCGGCAGGTGTTTTTACGATTTTGAAAGTTTTAGCTGAATAGCCTCCACTGTAAGTGAATGAAATGTAGCCAGAAGAGTCCGACGTGGTGCTGACTTGTTTTACGTCGTCAACCAGGACGTCGTAGCTGGTATTAGCGACGAGGTTGCCAACGACGTGGTCGGTAGTGGTGCTATGCGTGACAGACGATTCGGTCCACTCTCGGGTGTAGTTACCGCTAGTCTCCCAATTCGTGATCGAAATATCCACATCGCCCCCGCTCGGTGTGACGGTCATATCGATCGCGTCGGAGTCGTTATACGGATCGGTCGAATAGGTGATGGTGCCGTCCGGGTAAACGGTGTTAGTGCGTCCGGAGTGAAGGCCGAGTGGGAGGTAAAAGTTATGTTTTAGATAACTGATGACGCTCTGGCTGTGCAAATCGGTAAAGTCATCGGCTGCATCGAGTGAGCCGGAGTGTGGGTAAATCTCGACATCGAACGGATAACTAAATGTTGTTAGCGTTTGCGCGCTAGCTTGTTTATACATGTGAATCCGTAAATCGGTGCCATTCACGATATTGTCGGTTGGGAAGTTGACCTTGACAGCCACGCCGACCGTTCCGTAAATCGGATCACTAAGTCGAAGATCATAGACATTCGAGCCTAAGTCCGTAAACGCGGGAGTGATGACGATCCGGTCCCAGCCAGCGTAGCCAGCAATGCCGGTGCTAGCATTATCGTCGTCATTGATATAAAAGTTGCCATTCAGGTTCATCAACCCCAAGCTCACGCTATAGCTGCCGTTGGCGTCGCCGATCGGCACTATAAAACTGTCCCAGTTGGAGTTATCGGTGGAGTACTGATAGGTAATACTTCCCTCGATTCGCTGGTTGACGTAGGCGGTAACGGCATAGGTACCGTCAATAACGTCGATTGGGATATCGACGGTGGGCACGTTCTCGGCGTTATCGCGATAAATGAGCGTGGTGCCAGAGTCGAAACTGTAGCCGGTGTAGTTGGTCCATAAATTATCGTTTGTGACTAAATTGGACGTAATCGAAGCGCTGGGGGTGGCGGTTTCCGCTTCGTACGAGTAGCCGTTGGACGGGGTCAGCGACATGTAAATATCTTTGACATCGGCCGATGAGTCGCCGTTGGCGGTGGTGCCGGTGATTTGCAGTTTGTCGCTATCGGACCAGGCCTGAAAAAGGCTGTTGTACGCCAATTTTCCGTCGCTACTGGCCGCGACGTGCTCGATAGAGGCATCAGTGCTGGAATTGCTGACGTTGACAGTGTTGATGGTACCGTAGGTGTAGGTGGTACTGTCGTTATCGTAGTTAAGGGTGTATTTAAGTTGGTCGATAAAGTCGACGCTACCGCTATGAATAACCGACTGGTATTTATACAACGGGGCGAAAATGGAGGTAGCATACTGCGGCCACTCGATCCCTGTCGGCCGGTTCTGAGCGTTCTGCCGGACTAAAAAGTAGGGGCTATTCAATAGCGTCGACGACTTGCCGCTGTTTTGGCCATACGCGTCCGTGGCTGAGGCGGCGGCGAGCAAGCTCGGTTCGGTGGTGGAGGTTGTAGCGGCGTTTTGATAGTAATTCGTAGCAAAATCTTGTATGGCACTGTTAGTGGCGCTGTCGGCGGTGTAGTAAAGCGTCGTGGCGGCCCGTTGGGTACCTGATTTAACGGGATTGCCGGCTGAGCCGCCGCCCAGCTGAAAGTCGAGCTGATACTCAAAAGGCATATCACCCGTTTCGCCAACGGTGGTGTATTTAGTGTTGATATCGGTGAAAACCAGCCCCAGGCTCACCGTCTCACCGGTAAACTGCCAGTTAATCCACGGGTAGGTGTCGAGGTTCGGGCTGTGAATCTGCTGCATCTCTCGAGTTGTGTAGTGGTCGATATCGCCGTTTTCGTCGGTACCGTACCACGAGATCGGCAGGGCGCTGTTGACCATCCAGCAGAACTGAAACTGGTTGGTTTGGTAGGTGGTAGTGCCGGTAATCGAGGCCTCGCTTTGGAAGTACGGCTTGCCGGCCCAAAAAGTCCAAACCTCCGAGAACGAACCGCCGGCGCCGTTGTTGTAGGTGGCAGTAATTTTAATTCTGGTGGCGGTGCTTTCTGTCAAGCTGACGGTTGTGGCGACGGAGTTTTGCAGCCCAAACGAGGAGTTCTGGCCACTCGAGGCCGGGTTAGCCCCCTCCAAGTAACCGAGACCGTAGTAAGTGCTACCTTGATAGACTAAGTCGTCGGAGAGCGTCTGGTCGCTTTTCCGAATGTATAAGTGTTTGATAATGCCGGTCGCGTTACCGGAGACGGCGCGGTGAACAACGGCAATATAGTAGTCGTTCTCGATAGTGTAATCTCCGGAGTTACTTGTTAGTGACAGGTGCTGACCACTTAAGAGGTCAGCCGAAGCAGTTGATGGGTAGCGAATAAGAAGTGGTGGTAGTAGTAATGAGGCCACCACAAGAGTAGTAAACGGCAAAATCTTTCCTATCTTTACCACTTTTTCTATCTGTTTCATAGTTGTGCCCTGCGTTTTTATCTTAACAGTTAGTCGAGTTAGGTCAACGAAATGTGCTTACCTGTGCGTGATCACGGCTTCTTGTACAAAATGTTCCCTCGTTTTTGATTGAAAGTATGGTTTGGAATGTTCCCAACGCTAGTTTTAACCATGATGATTATTATGACGATGTAAAATCTGTTGTTGCAAACTGTTTTAACAAAACCATAAAAGATGAGGACTGTAAGGGTATGTGCGAGGTAAACGATATAAAATACCTCTTCCATTCATCTCAACCATGGACACGGGAACAAGCTCACAGTTTTTTTGATGCCGCGTGGGACCATGTGGGCTTTGAATAATTATGAAAAATATTCGTAAAGAAATTTTTGTTTGGATACAACTTGTCGCTTTTGTGATAATTTGGGCGGCGGTACTTTTATTTTCCGGAACCACATTGGAAATAGGTTGGGAAGCAATCAAAAAATTACCAAATGTTGTAACGATTTATGTTTTGCTTGCTCTGATATTTACAAACTGGGCATGGAGGTTGTCTATTTTTAGAAAATGGTTAGTGCCGCTCCCTGACTTGCAAGGCACATGGAAAGGAACACTAGAAAGCACGTGGATTGATCCTGCTACAAACCAAAAAATCCCGCCGAAAGATGTAATGTTAGTAATAAAACAAAATTTTTCGAGCATAAGCTGTGTAATGTATACCGATGAATCGGATAGCTTTAGCAATACTGCTCAGATTAACGAAGATGACGAGAGCGGGATTTTTCGGTTAAGTTATAATTACACTAATCGTTCAAGGGCAAATGTCCGCGATAGAAGCGCCATACATGATGGAGCGGCAATTTTGAAGGTGATAACAGAACCAGAAAAAGTTTTAAAAGGCGAGTATTGGACAAGCCGCAAGACAACTGGGGACATTTCTGTTAAATTTGTATCAAGGAAACTAGCAGAAAGTTTTTCTGGTTCTGATAAGTAAGCCCGCCGAAAAAGTCCGCCAGCCCGAAAGCGAGGACGGCTCGGCAGGAGGGGGTTGGGGGGAGGAATGCCGAGCCGTCCGAGCGTCAAAGCCCCGCCGCCTGTTCGTCAGAACAGAGACCAGCAGAGAAGTTTTCTTTTCCTTAATTGAAAAAAATTTTAGGGGGCGCGCGAAAGAAAAAATTGTAAAGAAAACTTCTCTGCTGGACACGCGAGCAAAGCGAGCGGCGGCGGGGCGAGAGCGTACGATTTGGTTCAGAGCCACCACGCGCTCGGCGCGTGGTCAGTCGGGGTTCTGCTCAAAGAAAGTTCGGATTTCGTCCAATAGACACCACCAAATTGAATTAGTCGCCTCGCTCGGGGCTTCGCCCCTCGCTTCGGCGGGTAGTTTTGCGAGGAAATCCCAAGGTTTTTTGAAATCAATTGAGAGTTTTTGCTGGCTGATTTG
>JAJTYJ010000005.1:0-22269 GCA_021463485.1 bacterium | reverse complement strand
CGCTTCGCGCCTCGGCATTGGTTTCCGCCAAGAAATTCCAGGGGGTTTTGAATTCCGCCAAAAGCATTCCCGCCGAAAGGCGGCGGTTCCCAAACGAAGTTTGGATTGCGCCAAAGGCGCAAGAGCCGATGAGGAGAGATTTTTAGAAATTGTCGGTGTAAGTGCAATGCCTTTATCAATTTAATTCCCGAAGCTATGATCAAATACTTTATCTATTGCCGTAAATCATCAGAGGACGAGGAACGCCAAGTTTTGTCTATTGAGGCGCAACTTACGGAGCTTCGGGAATTCGCCAAGCAAAACTCTCTTTTTGTGGTAAAGGAATTTTACGAGAGCAAAACCGCCAAAGAGCCGGGGCGAGAAGTTTTTAACGAAATGCTTGGCGAAATTGAAAAAGGCACCGCACAGGGAATTTTAGCGTGGAATCCGGATAGGTTGGCGAGAAACAGCATTGATGGCGGACGAGTTATTTACTTGGTTGATACTGGAAAAATCCAATCGCTAAAATTCCCTACATTTTGGTTCGAGGCGACACCACAAGGAAAATTTATGCTAAGTGTCGCCTTCGGACAGGCAAAATATTACACCGACAATTTAAGAGAAAACATTTTGCGGGGCATTCGGCAAAAAATACGCCGTGGTGAATTATCGGCAAAAGCCCCTTTGGGATATTTTAATGAACCTCGTTTGCGAACGATTGAGCCGGACAAAAAGACATTCGGCAAAGTAAAGGAAGCATTAGGGGCTTTTGCTACCGGCGAATACACGCTCACCGCAATTCAGCGCAAAATGTTTTCTCTTGGCTTGGTTGGCAAAACAGGCAAACCTTTGCACCTCGCCAGTATTGAGCACATACTCACAAACCCTTTCTACTACGGACATTTTCAGTATCGTGGCGAGGTGCATCAAGGTTCGCACAAGCCAATGATTTCAAAGAAACTTTTTGACCAAATCCAAACAGCACTTGTTCAAAATGGGAAGCCCCGCAAAAAGCGAGGACCAAAGAATTTTCAGTTTTTAGGTTTTGCTACTTGTGGAGTTTGTGGCTACGCCATAACCGCCGAGCGACACATAAAGAAAAGTGGTTTGAAATTTATTTACTATCGTTGCACCCACAAGAGTAAAACTATTGCTTGTACTGAAAATCGCTTTTTGCGGGAAGAAGTTTTAACTGAACAAGTGAAAAATCTTTGTCAAAAAGTTTCTTTGCCCGATGAGTGGCGGGAAAAGTTTTTAGCAAAACTGGAAACCGAGAACAAAGAATCCCGCCACTCATCAGACCTTTTCGCTCAAAATCTCCGCGATAGTATTTCCGCCATTAAAATACGATTGGAGCGACTTACAGACGCATATTTGGGCGAGGCGTTAGAACTTGCCGAGTATCAAGAGAAAAAGAATGTTTTAATGGCGGAAAAGAAAACTATTGAGGAGAAATTATCGGATTTTGAGCGAAAAGGTAATCATTGGCTCGAACTCATGCGAAACTGGATTATTGAAGCCAACCAAGCCGAAAATCTCTCTAAACAAGAAAATCCCTCACGGATGAGAGATTTTCTTGTTTCCATCGGCTCGAACCGCCGACTTTCGGCGGGAATGCTTTTGGCGGAATTCAAAACCCCCTGGAATTTCTTGGCGGAAACCAATGCCGAGGCGCGAAGCGCCGAGGCAACTTCCTTGCGAAATCAAATTTGGTGGACCGTATCGGAGTCGAACCGACGACCTCTACAATGCGAATGTAGCGCTCTACCAGCTGAGCTAACGGCCCTTAATGGTGTTATTCTACCAAGAATTACGGTAAAATTAACCCACTAGCCCGCGTGGCGGAACGGTAGACGCGGTGGACTCAAAATCCACTAATCGCAAGATTGTAGAGGTTCAAGTCCTCTCGCGGGCACGATGCAAGAAATCCGCTTTGACGAAAGAGACATTAAAAAGATTTTTAGAGCTGACACTCCTACGTTGCGCTTAATGCGTTTTGTTCGACGAACAGTCCTAAGTTTAATTTATATTGGTTTATTGTTTGGTGTATTCTTTTACGGCTTAAACTTTTCTGCCTTTTTAAAAAGATTCCAGTACGAAACTAGCGCAAATACCAACAATATCGCGGTAATCGATGAGCCGAAACCAGAGCCGGTGGTTGAGATACCGGATTACGCGCCGCTCGTTGAGATCCCAAAAATTAGTGTCTCTGCGCCGCTTCTACTAAATGTTGCGCCGGATTTAATTGTTGATCAGCTTCGCGGCGGGGTAACGCATTACGAGGCAACGGCGTTACCGGGCGAGATCGGCAATAGCGTAATCGTTGGTCACTCTTCGGATTTACCGTGGAGCGATGGTCAGTATAAAACAGTGTTTGCCCTACTCGATAAGTTAGTACTCGGCGACAAAGTGGTAGTCTATTACAAAAAACAGCGCCTTGTTTACTCCGTAACCTCTAGTAAGGTTGTCGCTCCGACCGACTTATCGGTACTGCGACGCTCAACTACTCCGCAAATTACTTTACTTACTTGTTACCCAGTGGGCACCACCCGCAATCGTCTAATTGTTACGGCGGAGTTAATCGAAGGGGTGCCAACCGGAACTCAAGTTAGCGAGCCAGCTATTGGCTCGGCTCTGCCACGACCTCGGTAGGAATTGTTAGGTTAATTAATTTCTTCACACCGTTTTCGTTTATAACGAACGCGTACGAACTCGGCTGAGAGTTAATCGGCACATATTCGGTTGTAGTAAGGGAGTAAATAACGAAATCTTGATTCGTGTCGGGGATAAAAATGTGGAAATTACTACCGAGCTGATAGAGATATAAAGAGTTATAGCGGTGTATTTGAAGTGGTTCGGAAGAGAAGCGGGTAATAAACTCGTTTCCGTCAAACAACTCCCCGTTTTGCAGTGTTAAGCCGTTGGAGAGTTTTGAGGGTGTAATAAATCGAGCGTTCGGTTCGAGCGTCGAAACAAGTGGTTGCTTGGCAATTAATACCACGTCTCGTGCGATGCCGACCTCGCCACGATCTAAGTGGAATACCCTAATATAGGGTAGGTATCCCTCTTTAGTAATCGATAAGTCGTATCGCCCAGGTTGCAAGCCACGCTGTTGGACCGGACCTTTTGTAGCGATGATTTTGCCGTTTAGCTGGATTTCAACATCAGACAACTTTGTTTCGATTGAAACTACCGACGTCTGCTCGAACGTTCGCGCTTTTGTGTCAAAAGTTAGCCCGTTTGCCCAAAGAAACGTAATAATGGCCATCACAATAAAAACCAATACCCCAAAAGTAGAAAAAATAGTTCCCTGAACCTGCCTGCGGCGATGAGTCATAGTAGTAGTATACAAGAATATGAAACACAGATTAGCTAGTTGTTAGATAAGCGATACCTGATAGAATGGCAACAATATGTTACGACGGATCGGGGTAGATTTAGGCACGGCCAACATCCTTATTAACGTCCCTGGCAAAGGGATTGTTATCGACGAGCCTGCTGTTGCGGCGATCGACGCCTTTGATAATAAAATCGTCGCCTTTGGCGAGGAAGCTAAAAAGATGCTCGGTAAAACCCCCGGCAGTATTATCGCTGCTCGACCGTTAAAAGACGGAGTTATCGCTAACTTTAAAGTTACCGAAGCGATGCTGCGTTATTTTATCAACCGCGTAAGTGGCCGAATTCGTCTATTACGACCTGATGTTATGGTGGCGGTACCCGTCGGCGCTACTTCAACCGAGCGTCGAGCAGTTATCGACGCGTGCGTCGCCGCCGGCGCTAAGAAAGCTTTTCTTATTAAAGAACCAGTAGCAGCGGCGCTGGGTGCAAACGTGCCGATTGCGGCAGCTGAGGGACACCTTATTATCGACATCGGCGGTGGCACAACCGAGGTTGCGGTGATATCGCTCGGTGACGTCGTTGCGGCGACATCGGTTCGAGTTGGCGGCGCCAAGATGGATCAGGCGATTGCCAATTATATTCGTAAAAAATACTCTCTGATTATCGGCGAGCCAACAGCCGAATCGCTTAAAATTAAAATCGGTGCGGTAGTTCCTCAGAAAAAAGAACAAACAATGGAGCTCTCCGGTGCTAACTCAATTACTGGTTTGCCTGAGAGTATTATCGTTAACTCCAGCGACGTCATGAACGCTGTCCAAGAAGAGTTAAAAGAAATTATCGGCGCCGTTAAGTCGGTGCTACAAAAAACCCCACCCGAGTTAGCGGCAGATATTATGGATAAGGGGATGATCATGACTGGCGGCGGGTCGATGCTTCGCGGCCTTGATCAGTTATTTACCAAAGTTACCGGCGTGCCTTGCCAGTTAGCAGAGGATCCGAGACTATGTGTCGCCAAGGGCACCGGTATCGCCGCAGAACATTTAGACGAGTACGTTCGATCTGTCCTGTGGTCGAAGCGCTAACAGGTTCACATTTTCCGAAAACTCAAGTATGGTTGTTGCATGATAATCGGCGTTGACGCATCGAGAGCCGTTAAAGTAGTAAAAACAGGAACTGAACACTACTCGTGGGAGTTATTAAAGGAGCTCGTTCAGCTTCCAAGTGAACATACGTTTCGTCTTTACGCGCCGCATCTTCCCAAAAACCCGTTTCCCGAAGAACGGTGCGAGTGGAGAGTCATTCCGGAGCGCCGGCTCTGGTCGCAGATCGCGCTGGCAAAAGAGATAAAATCTGATCCGCCAGACGTATTATTTGTCCCGTCGCACGTTATTCCGTTACTAACAAACGTGCCATCAGTTGTAACAATTCACGACGTTGCTTATAAGTACTACCCGAAAGCTTATTCGTCGTTTGACCGTCGCTACCTCGAGTTCACGACCGGTATATCGATCTCAAAGGCAAAAAAAGTAATTGTTCCGACTCAAGCAACAGCTAACGATATTCAAAAGTACTACAAAGCCGAGACAGAAAAAATTACCGTAATACCGCACGGGTATAACTCTGATGTTTTTAAGCCGCTACCGAAAAGCGGATCACCGTACCAATATCCGTATATATTTTTCGTCGGACGGATCGAAACCAAAAAGAACGTGTTGCGTTTAATCGAGGCGTTTGCGTTACTTTCAAAACAAGAAAAAACTCTCCATTTGGTGTTGGCTGGTAAGCCTGGGTTAGGTAGCGAAGATGTTACTGCCAGAATCCAATCTTTAGCCGAAGAAGTTAAACAAAAAATTCACCTAATTGGTTATATCGACGATCACGACGTTGCACGTCATCTTGCACACGCTAAGGCCTTTGTTTTTCCGAGTTTATACGAAGGTTTCGGCATTCCGATTCTTGAAGCGATGGCGGTCGGCTGTCCGGTTGTTTGTAGTAACACACCCGCACTTGTTGAGATCGCAAAAGACGTGGCTACCGTACTACCGCCAGATAACTCGCTCAGTTGGGCCGCTGCTGTACAACGAATAATCGACAACCCAGAGCTGGCTGCCAATATGAGTGAGAAGGGGATTAGACGAGCAAGCGAGTATTCTTGGAAAAAGTCGGCCGAAATAACGTTAGAAATTTTGAATAATGTGGCAGCCTAATTACATCAAAATTCTCGGTGTGCGTGTTGATTCGTTAACGTGGAACGACGTAGATAGTTTTGCAAAAGTTGCGCTTTCGGGCAGTAAACCGAATCAAGTTGTAACCGTCAACGGAGAACACATTCTTGCTGCGGAACGTAACCAAAAGCACCGTAACGTTATCAATAATGCCGAACTCGTCGTACCAGATACTACAAACGTACTTTGGGTTAGTAAATTAAAAGGAAGGGGATTAGCACAGACGATTCCCGGTGTCGATTTGTCACTACGGCTAGCTCGGATCGCTGCAGAAACAAATAACTCTTTATTCTTGCTGGGTAGTAAAATTGGTGTCGCCGAAAAAGCCGCTCGAAAGTTGCAAACGATGTATCCGGGACTAGTAATCGCCGGGTTCAGTAGCGCCGATCCAGGCAAGAATAGGGTGGTGGAAGAGATTCGTAATTCGGGCGCTGATATCGTGTTAGTCGCGTACGGTGCACCAACCCAAGAGTATTGGATCGCAGAGCACAAAGTAGCAACCGGCGCAAAAATTTTAGTCGGCGTCGGCGGGACTTTCGATATGATCGCCGGCATTTTGCCTCGTGCCCCAAGGTTTGTACGAGCCCTCCACCTAGAATGGCTTTGGCGATTAATCCTTCAGCCGTCACGAATCGGTCGAATTTGGAAAGCGGTAGTAGTATTTCCTCTAAGAGCGCTTTTTCATTGAAAATTTGGAGAAAGTACGCTACTATTGCAAATGTAGTCCAGGATTTAATCCTGGCACTTTTTAAATTACACTTACCTAAAAGGAGATATTTTAATGGCCATCAGCGCATTTGCAGCAGCAATTAACCAACTAGCCGACGAACGCGGATTACCGCACGACGTTATTATTGAAGCGATTGAATCGGCGGTAGCGGCTGCGTACCGTAAAGATTACGGCGACCCAGACCAAAACATTCGAGCGAAACTCGACGAAGAGACCGGCGAATTTAAAATTTGGCAGGTCTTTGAGGTTGTTGAAGAGCCCGAAAACACTCACGCACAACTCACTGTTGAAGAGGCAAAAGAACTTAAGAAAACCGCAAAACTTGGCGATGAGGTTACTGTCGAGCTAGAGCCGCACGCAGATTTCGGACGGATCGCCGCTCAAACTGCAAAACAGGTTATCTCACAACGGTTACGCGAAGCAGAGAAAGAAATTCTCTACGCCGAGTATAAAGAGAAACAAGGCCAGCTAATTAACGGATACGTTCAGCAGGTTGAAGGTCCGAACGTTATTATGAACATCGGCAAACTCAACGGATTAATGATCGCCTCCGATCAAATTCCTGGTCAAACGTACTACCCCGGACAACGCCTAAAAATCTTGGTTTATAACGTTGAAGAGACGCCGCGCGGTCCTCGCGTTCTCGTTACGCGCTCTAGCGCCGATTTTATCACTAAACTGTTCGAGCTCGAAGTTCCTGAGATCGCATCAGGTTCAGTTGAAGTTAAAACTATCGCTCGTGAAGCTGGCACTAGAACTAAAATGGCCGTCGCTTCAACTCAACCGGGGCTTGACCCTGTCGGTTCGTGCGTCGGTCAGCGTGGAACCCGTGTCCAATCTGTTTTGAGTGAGATTGGTGACGAAAAAATCGATATTATTCTTTGGAGCGAGTCGATCGAACAGATGATCACCAACGCATTGGCTCCAGCTAAAATCGAAAAAATTACACTTCGTAAGAAAGACTCGACGGCCCTTGTAACAGTGCCGGAAGACCAACTCTCGTTGGCGATCGGTAAGAACGGCCAAAACGTTCGCCTTGCCAGCAAGCTTACTGGCTGGGAGATCGATATTCTAAAAACAGGGGAGAGCGCCCGACAAAAAGCCGAGGAGAAAGCCGTCCCGTCTGATTCAGAGATTCTCGAGCAAACACCTGAAGATATCGCATCTGAGCAAGAACAAGTAGCCGACGAAGCAACTCGATAACAGTGTTAATGTAAAGCACGCTTTACATTGTCAAGACGTATTTTATAAGGAAATAACAGGGAGAATTGGCAATTATCCTCCTGACATAGAAAAATCCTCTGTTATACTAGCAGCAACATGAATAGCAATTCGGACAACTTCATAAATCGATTAAGCGAAACCGCTCAGAAGATCCTCACTGATTCAGAGCTGTTCGCTCGGACGCTTCACAGCGGCTTAGATACCCAACACTTACTTACTAGTTTGTCGGCCAACGCCGGCACGCTTGCTTACGAGTGGCTTCGTGAAAGCGGGATTACGCCAGAGCGTATTAGCTATGTCCTACACGCAAACGCCGAACAGCTCAAACCGACAGAAATAATTTCAACCGATATTAAGCGAATTCTAAAACTCGCTCATCGCAAGGCCTCGCAATATCAAACACCAACAGTTGATACCGAGCACTTACTTTTAGCGCTAACTAGCGCCAAAGATTGTAACGCTTACAGAGTACTTTTGTTATTAGAGATTGATCCGAAGACGCTACGAGATCAGCTCGAAGAGTACTTCGAGCAGGTTCAAGAAGCAACGATGACAGACGATGGCGAAGATGACGAACCGATCGAGCACGGCCAGTTTCCTTCATTAGGTCGTGAACAACAAAAAACAGCGCCAAAACCGAAAACTGCAACGGAATTTTTCACAACCGATATAACGGCTCTGGCCAAAGAAGGTAGGCTCGACCCTGTTGTTGGCAGAAGTAACGAAATTCAGCGGATGACGCAAATTCTAATTCGACGCGTAAAGAATAACCCAATCCTTACCGGTGAACCAGGCGTTGGTAAAACTGCGATAGTTGAAGGTTTGGCGCAGAGAATCGCCTCTGGTGACGTACCGCAACATTTAGCCGATAAGCGCGTTCTAAGCCTTGATCTGGCCTTACTTATCTCCGGTACCACGTATCGAGGGCAATTTGAGGAGCGAACGAAGAAATTAATGGATGAGGTAATAAAAGCCGGCAACGTTATTCTCTTTATCGACGAACTCCACACAATTGTTGGCGCCGGCGCCGCTGAAGGGTCGGTCGATTTATCAAACATTATCAAACCAGCGCTCGCCAAGGGTCAGCTCCGACTCGTCGGCGCAACGACCAACGACGAGTATCGAAAATACATCGAGAAAGATCCCGCTTTAGAACGAAGGCTTCAAAAAATTATCGTCGAGGAACCTTCAAGTGAAGAGACGGTACTAATTCTTCAGGGACTCAAGCCTGTATACGAGAAGCACCACGGAGTTACATTTGACGACGAGGCGATCCACGCCGCCGTCGACTTATCTAAGCGCTATATCTCAGATCGATTTTTACCGGACAAAGCGATCGATTTAATCGACGAGGCCGCCGCTGCCGCACAACTAGAAGAGAAACAACTGAAGATTTCTAACCAACTCCAGGAATTAGAGAAACGCCGCAAGCACGCTCATACCGAGCATATCAAAGCTCGAGATATGGTTGACTACAAAACGGCGATGGAGTATCGAACGCTTGAACTTCGACTACAAAACGAGATTGAGAAAGTAAAAACCAAATTACCAAAGCGCGTTAAGGCTCGCGTTATTACTCGTGAAGATATCGCCCGAGTAGTGTCGCTCTGGACCGGAGTTCCGGTTGTGTCTTTAGCTAAATCCGACAAAATTCGCCTTTCAAACCTAGAAGCGGCACTTAAAGCATCGATTGTGGGGCAAGATGAGGCTATCAGCTCGATTGCCGCTGCCGTTAAGCGTTCTTCAGTGGGCGTGGCTGATCCGCGTCGTCCGCTCGGTTCGTTCATTTTCCTCGGACCAACCGGCGTTGGGAAAACCGAATTAGCTAAGGTTCTAGCTCGAGAAGTTTACGGCCGAGAAGAAGCGCTAGTTAAAATTGATATGAGCGAGTTCATGGAGCGTCACAACGTCTCAAGGCTCGTCGGCGCACCGCCAGGCTACGTCGGCTACGAAGACGCTGGCAAACTAACAGAAACAATTCGTCGTCAGCCGTACTCGGTAGTATTGCTCGATGAGATCGAGAAAGCCCATCCAGACGTATTTAATATGCTCTTACAAGTAATGGAGGATGGGTACATCACCGATGCAAAAGGTCGCAAGGTAAACTTCCGCAACACTATTATTATTATGACTTCGAATATCGGTATGGCAGAACTGAATCGCCACGCCGCTATCGGCTTTAAGACCAACGAGAATAACCTAGAAGACAAGTACGAATTGGTTAAAAAACACGTCATGGACCGACTTAAAGACAGTTTTCAGCCCGAATTTCTTAACCGGTTAGATAAGATAATCGTCTTTAGACCGCTCGGCCAGGAGAATATCCGTCAGATCGTTGAACGACAGCTGCGCGAGTTAAAACTTCGGCTAGCCATGGAAGAGATTGATCTCCAAGTTGAAAAGACCGCCGAAGAGTTTATCGCCGAGCGTGGATTCGATCCAGAGTTCGGCGCCAGACCGATCCGCCGTGTTATTACTGAGTACATCGAAAACCCGCTATCAGATTTACTCTTAAGTGGTAAGTTGTCAAAGAAGTCTCCCGTACGTGTACTGCGAAAAGGCGATAAATTAGCGCTTGTCAAATAGCTCACTAACTCATTGACTTTTTACCCACTACATGGTAGGGTAGTTGCGATTTGCACAGGAGGTGCAACGCACATATGAAAACACGGACGTCAACCATTATCTTCTTCGCAGCCGTAGCGCTGCTCGTCTGGCACTACCACCTCGACCCAGGTGGTGTAGTGCTCTCGGACATACCCAACGATCCGAACGTCACCGAAGGGTGGCCGTGGTTCGTTGGAGCGATCGGAATAATTTTGATCCCGTTCGGCCTTCTTGTGAGGCAATCCGAGAATGAGCAGAACGAAGCCGCGAAGAAGCAACGAGCGATATCGCAGGAAACCAAACGACGCCGACAGCGCAACGCGGATAATATCCGTATTCGCTGGTCGGCCGAGACTAGCATCCCGCAGTATCGCCGCTAACGTCTTTCCACGGGACCCTAGGACACGCTTACGTGCACCGGGGTCCCTTTTCATATAAAAAATGCGCCCGGGTGGGCGCGGTGAGTTATGCGGTTTATGTAGCCGCAACGGGGTCGAACGGTAATAACCCCAGCCGACAAGCCGCCCTAAAGGCTTGGACGCGATTATTCACCATCAACTTGTCGTAGATATTTGCCAAGTGAAAATCCACGGTTCGCTTTGAGATGAACAGTACATCTGCAGCTTCTTTGCTACTGTGTCCTTGAGCGATTAAGCTCAGGACCTCAATTTCGCGCCTAGTTAAGCGAACAGCGTTCAGAACCGATCGCTTGACTTGTCGACTGGGGCATAACGCCCCGGGTTTTTCTAATGTGCTACCAATCAAATACTGCCTCCATCCGTAGATACGGGTTTACTAGTATAACTGTAATTCAATTAATTATCTAGCACTGGACGTGTCCTATTTCGGCTTCTGTTCGGTTTTCCACTTATCCACAATCAAACCGTAGTTTCGGAAATTGTTTGGGGATAAATAAAAAAACGCCCTTACGGGCGGTTGAGTTTGTCACGGACAATCGCTAAGCTTCCGTGTAAATGGAAGGTTTCGGCTTCGTTGATAACCATGAAGTCAGCCACTGCGATCGGACCGCCCTTGGCGCTACGTTCGATCTCCGCCTGATCTCTAGCATCCACTTCCTTGGCTGTGAGCGGGCGAATCTCTCTTTTGGCTAATCTTTTCTTGCGAATTTTGGGTGATGCGTGAATGCATACTACTTTAAGTCGAGGGAATTCTTTGCGCAGCACCAACAATTCGTCCCAGCTATAAAGTCCGTCGATCACGACATTCCCTTGCTTCAAAGCCTTGCGAATTCGACTAACGTTCAGAATCGCATAAGCTGCCATTCCGTGCTCGGCCCGCAGCTGTTCGCGAACTATTCGCTCGCTAGCTTCACCTGGAGGTAATCCTCGTTTTTCTACTTCATCCAGAGTAATCTGCCCAAAGTAGATTATTTGATATCCCCAAGATTCAAATTTGCTACAGGCCACGCCCTTGCCGGAACCACACATCCCTACGATTGCGATTAGCTTATTTGCCATAATCAGGTACGCCTCCGTTATTTGGCGAGTATAACAAAAACTTGCATCTTCGGGAATTGTTCGGGTACGGTAGGAGTATGCAGTTCTCAACCGCCGTTGAAGAGATTAACGAGCCGATTAAGGTTTTAGCTAGTTTCGACGCCGGTCGATTACGACTCCATACCTTTCTTTGGAACGATCGTATCTATAGGGTCGATCGATTTAATTTACTACATATCTCTAAAGACGGCGCCGGGCAAAGATATCATTATTGCGTTAGCTCAGCCGGTAACGACTACCAACTACGCTTTAACCCGATCGATCTCGAGTGGCGCCTTGAAAAAGTCTGTACTGGGTAATAAAAAACCCAAGCAAATACTTGGGATTACGGACGAACGGTAATGAGAGGGTGGAGCCGTCTAAAGCGGTTAACGTCGCTGTATGCTAGCTCAGCGCGATACCCACTGCCTACTAACCAGTAACGCGGCTGCTTGGGATCAAACAAGTCCTCGATAACGGCGCAGCTTTTGCAAAAAGCAAAATGAAAACAGATAAGCCACAGCGGGATGCTGCACGGCCCCAGAAAGCAAAAGAGTGCCGTTCCGAGCACGGCAGTGACGATTAAGTAATGAATATTACCGTTTCGTACATTTTCGATCGTGCCGATCGGGAGCTCTGAGAAGTCTTGATAAGTCATATACTCTCCAGGTACAAATGTCGGGTTAGTATAGCAAACCGGCGCCTGCTTGTCAGTAAAAAAACTGGGCGGTTGCCCAGTTGGTATATTAGTTTTCTGAGATGCGTTCGAGAGAGTGCCTCACCTGGAGCTCTTCGATTTTTGCCTCATCGATCGGTGCGCTGTAGCCGCGATACTCGATCTCCCAAACACTTGATCGCTTATCGTTGGGGTCGTCCCGCCTAATAACTCGCAACGGGTGCCGCCACTGATAGAGGGCTAGCATCAGCCCAACAAGCCCCGAAGCGGCGGCGAGCCAGACGTTGTTAAACCCTATGCCACACAACGCAGCCACTAAGCTCATCGAGAGAAACCAGAGTCCACCTCGAATCTTATTTCTTTCATACATTCGAACAACATCGTTATACATCGGCATAAGCCAACCTCCAAAGAACAAATTCACTTCGATCTTACACTAATTGTCAAAAACGCTAATTGACGTTCGGGTTTTGTTCGGTATTGTGAGAATAATGGATATTGTAGGCGTTATCGTTGCGGTGTACGCGGGTGGGGAGTAAATGAGTATTATTTTACATCTCGATATCTCGCCCTGCGGGCTCGTCTCCAAATGAAAGAATCAAAGATTCTCCATTTGGATATGAACTCGTATTTTGCGGCGATGGAGCAGCAAGCGTACCCAAATTTGCGCGGTAAACCGATCGGTGTCGCCGGTAAGGGTAAAAGCGAGCGGACAGTGATCGTCGGCGCATCGATCGAGGCGAAGAAATTTGGTATTACTTCTGGAACGCCAGGTTGGGAAGCGCTAAAACTCTGTCCACAACTAATTATCATTCCCGCCGATTACAGCCGTTACGTCTACACTAGTCGCAAAATATTTAGTTTATTAGAGCGCTTTAGTCCAACGGTCGAGGTTTTTTCGATCGACGAGGCGTTCATCGATCTCGGCAACGCTTGTTCCTGGGAGGACGCGCTACAAATAGCTAAACAAATTAAGCAATTAATTCGAACCCAGGTTGGGGAGTGGATGAGCTGCTCGGTTGGTATATCGTACGGACGAACGCTCGCGAAGCTCGGTAGCGAACTTCAAAAACCGGACGGTCTGGTTTTAATTAGACCCGAAGACTTCGCTGAAATAGCGGAGAGAACGCCGATCGAGAAGCTCTGCGGCATCGGCTGGCGACTACGACCGCGCTTGAATCAACTCGGTGTTACCACTATTGCCCAGTTGGGGAGGTTACCGAAAAGCACGCTAGTTAGTGTTTTTGGTGATCACACCGGTAACTGGCTCCATAGTATCGGTAACGGTATCGAGAGCAGACGCCTGCGCTCGTTTCACGACTTGCCGCAAGAAAAATCGATCAGTCACGCCTATACGCTGCCACGCGATATTACTCATACCGCCGACGTTCGCAGAGTCTTACTACTTTTATCTGAACGAGTCGGTGTACGGTTGCGTAAAAAAGGACTAATGGCTAGAAGCGTTTCTGTTTATTTGCGCTTTGGCGACAGAACTGGCTGGGCAACGCGATCAACTGGTAAGGAATATTTCCTCGACGGTTACCGAATTTACCAGTTAGCGCTCAAGCAGCTCGAAAAAATCCCGAGCCAGAAGTCTATCCGATTAGTTTCAGTGGCGGTGACTGAACTGTGTCGTCAAACGGAGATCGCTCAACCGCTCTTTCCGGAAAGTCGACAAGCGGAACGAGTTGTATTAGCTATGGATCGAATTAACCATAAATACGGCGAGCTCACCGTTTATCGCGGCAGTTTGCTCGGTGTTAAGCAGAAGATATTTAACTTACCAGACGGACGAAATCATCGACTCTATGTTCCAAAAATTAGCGAGATTAATCCGTTCCTGAAGCGGTTTTAGGTTTAATATCTGCTATTGACACGTTCGGTTTTTGTTCGCTACTGTGAATATATGTTAACGCCAAAACAAAAATTAATTTTAGACTTCGTTGAGCAATTTATTAACGAAAACGACTACGCGCCAAGCTATCGTGAGATCGCCGAGCATTTTGGCTTTAGTTCGGTTGCAACTGTAGCCGAACACATTGAAAATTTACGACTCAAAGGTTACTTAGCCAACCAAGATACCGGATACCGTTCGCTTAAAGTTACTAATATCGATGTCGAGCCAGATAGCGGCTTATTTACAATCGCCGTACCGCTACTTGGTGCAATTAGGGCGGGTAAACCGATCGAGGCAGTACGAACTAACGAAACGCTTGAGGTGCCGAGAGATATGATGGGTAAAAACGTGTTTGCGCTTAAGGTTCGCGGCGATTCGATGATGGATGACGGTATTTTGGATGGTGATTTTGTGGTGGTTGAGCCGTGTCAGAACCCAAAAAATGGCGATATTGTGGTTGCGTTAATTAATAAAGACGAAGTTACCCTAAAACGTTTCTACCGTGAGAAAGATCATATTCGCTTACAACCGGCCAATAAGAAGTACCAGCCGATCCGAGTTAAAAAGGTGAGTATTCAGGGTAAAGTACGCGGCGTAATCCGGAAGTTCTAACATCAGCTGTCTGTAAAAGTTGAGTAATAATCTGGCTAATGGTATATGTCAGATATGAAGCAATGGGGGAGTCGGTAAATGGCCAAAAAAGCCTCTCGGAAGTTTTTCTTGTTCGGGAAGTATTCTTTGGCGTTGCTGCTACCTAAGAAATGGCTAACAGAACTCGGCGCCGACCGAAAAACAACTGTGACCTTAGAATACGATCATAAGAAAAAACGAATCATTGTTAAATTCTCGCCAACAAGTAGCCCAAAGAGTAAAAAACCCAAAAAAGATAAACAGCTAGACGAAACCTGGCAACCAATACCGCAGATCTAACTTCGAGATCAACACACAGCTCAGGGGGGATCCACGAATTTACTATTTGTCAGTTGAGACGAACGAGGTTACGATAGGGATAATATGGCGAGGGATTTTGATTTTCGTAGAACTCCTACAACAAAACCTATTATCAAGACTCCGGTTACTCCGGCGCCCGTTGCGCGACCTCCTATTCAGAGCGCACAGCCGATAAAACGATCCAAAAACGTTAGCTGGGTTGCTGTTGTGGTGATTCTGGCAGTATTTGCGGTTGGACTCGGACTATACTACCAATCGCTGCAGGCACCAAGGTCCAACGTACAAACGAACTCAGAAAGTTCTGTAGAACAGCAGTCGGAGAAAAAGCAGTTGGTGGTTGATGTATTTGATGGCGGTGCCGGTACAGACGTTCTGTCAACTACAGTCGCAACGCTCAAACAGAACGGTTTTACCGTTACAGATTCAGGGAAAGCACAGTTCGAATACGATAAGACGTATATTTGGTACGTAACTGGGTTTGAGAGCGACGCACAAAAGATTGCTTCATTACTAAGTAGTAGAAAAACTGTACTGAAAGAATCTAAGGTCAGCGGCGGTTTCACCATACAAATCCAATTAGGAAAGGAATAATGAGCATTAACTACTCAAATCAGCGGGTTGGGGTCTTCGTCGACGTCCAGAACTTGTATTACAGCGCCAGGGCGATGTACGACGCTAACGTTAACTTCGGACGGATACTGGAAACAGCAGCGAACGGACGTCAGCTTATTAGAGCGATCGCGTATGTTATTAAATCTGAAGCGCCGAAAGAACAGGGCTTTTTTGACGCACTCGAAAAAGCCGGCTTTGAAGTGAAGTCAAAAGACATTCAGGTGTTTGCTGACGGTCAGAAAAAAGGGGATTGGGACGTCGGCGTTGCGATCGATGCGATAAAAATCGCGGACCGGCTTGATGTAGTAGTACTAGTTACCGGTGACGGCGATTTTATCCCGTTGGTAACGTACCTGCGTGAAAATCGCGGCTGTCGGGTAGAGGGTGTAGCGTTCGGGCGAAGTACCTCGAGTAAACTAATCGAATCACTAGATTCATTCGTTGACATCGACGACGACAAGCGCGGTTTTTTATTTAAAAGTCGAGGGAAGTAATGTTAAAAGTTCGCGATCTACAAATTCCACTCACGCATTCCACCGACGGTCTGTCGTTTCAATTGCAATCTGGTGAAATTTTAGGAGTTATCGGAAAAAACTCATCGGGAAAAAGCGAACTACTAGAGTGTTTGGCGACTCCTTCTCTGGCTCGCTCGGGCAGTGTATCGATAAATAATGTGGACGCTCTACAAGAATCTCTTAAGTACAGGCATTTGATCGGGTATCTACCGAACCCCGTAATTATCGAGCCACACCTCACCGGCATCGAGTTTCTTGAGTTAGTGAGTGGAAGCTATGAGTTATCGCCGAAGGATCGAACTGAACAAATTTTAAAACTAGCCGAAGAGTTAGGCTGTCACTCTGAAATTTTCACGTTGATTGAGCGACTCTCGAACTCAACTAAACAAAAAGTTGCGTTTATCGCGACGCTGCTTCACTCACCGAGAGTTCTCTTCTTAGATGAACCTTGGCAGTTTCTCGACTGGAGCGGCCAAGAAGCAGTGACTCAGATTATCAAAAACCAGCAAGTTGAGGGACGTGTTGTTGTTATTTCGAGCAACGACCTCGATCGTCTAGAGGAGCTGACAAAACAATATCTCGTACTAGACGAGGGTGCCACGCTGGCGATGGGGACTCTTACAGAGCTAGCGAACAGTACGCGGTCCAAATCAAAATCACTGCCCGACATTTGGCGCTCAATGGAAAAAATTGGCCATTTGCGTGAGTAATGAGTTATCTTTCGTTGGCGCTCCTTGGTATTAGTAGAGTGCTAGTTCGGCGCAATCGAACGGTGAGCGTGCTCAATATTATTTTAACGCTGATAGTACTTGCTGTTTGGGCAGCGATTATTTGGTTTATCCGTGCTGAGTACAACGGAGCGTTAGTCCTACAGCTAACAGTGTTAGTACAGATACTTTCAGTCTCCGCGCTCGTCATCTTTTCCTCCTCGGTAATTTGGCGAAAGTATTTTTCAAGACAAACGATCGCTTGGTTAGAGGCGATGCCAGCGTTAGTATTTGGCTCGATCATCTCAATAGTTACGCTGGTACCGTACTACTTGGCGTACACCTCACCGAGCAGTAACCCGTATATACTCCTGCGCTTAGTTTCGATCATGCTGCTGTGTATATCCTGGGGAGTTATCGCCGCCTCGATCGGTTTAACTATACAAAAGGCTACCGGCTCCGTACTGGCCCGCTCATTACTCTATATTGCTGCTTGTGCTGGAGTATTCTACTTAGTTTCGTCGGAAATTTTCACCGTTATTAATACCGGCCTACAGGCCAGTACGATCAATACAGCTATTACAACTACGCTACTAACAGTTGGGCTATGCGGGTTCTCGATCGTATTGTTTGAAGTAGTATCAAGTATTTCCGATAGATTCCGTCGCGCGTATCGGTATTCTGGGCTACTCACTTCCTTTAGGATATTTGGTATTAGCGGCGACCAACGAAGCGTTCAGGTTACAAACGCGGTCTTACACTGGTTGCGCAGTACCTCAAATCAATATCGCTTAGCGGCGCTACTATTAGTGCTCTACGGCATCAACAAAATATATCAGGCCACAGAGTTAATCGACCAGCGCGGCTCGATACTACTATTTGGAGCTGTAATCTGTGCGTTTACCGCCACGATTAGTTTTACTGCTACAACTCGCTCGCAATTGCAGCGATATCACTGGTTACCCTTAACAAAAAACTCGGCCGCTATAAGCGATTGGTTAGCAGGAGTACTTATTTACGCGCTGACGCTTGCGGTGTTCTACTGGTTTTCGACAAGTATCTCACTATCAGTTCTTGGGACAATCGCGGCGGTGGCATTAATAACGCATACTATTACCGTTGGGGTGGTTTACAACTTGAGCAGGGTGCACCAACATTTTACTGATCGTTTAATTCCTCTGATTATCGGCAGCATCTTACTCGGTCTAACACCTGGGTTATTCTTCCAGATCGTACCAACGGACATCACCTATGCTGTACTTGGACTTTGGCTACTTTCGACATTGGTATTTTTTCGTTTCGTCAATCGAGCGAATCAGCTTTCTGTACGTTAATTCCTTTATTCGACGGCGCTAGTATAATTACAGGATGAAGATTACCGCACCGAGATGGTTATCCGATCTTGCCCAAAACTATTCAAGTGAGTCTCATCAACTGTTTTTAGTGGGTGGGGCAGTTCGAGACCAACTATTAGACAAACCGGTAAACGAGTGGGATTGCGCCACCGATGCCTTGCCCTCAGAAACGGAGCACATACTACGCAAAGCCGGTGTGAAGGGTATAAACAAAATCGGGGAGCGATTCGGAACTATCGTCGGCAGCTACCACGGCGAAGTTGTTGAGATTACAACTTTTCGAAGCGAGGAATACAGCGAGTATTCACGCAATCCTGAAGTAAAGTTTGGGACAGATATTGAGTCAGATTTAGCCCGGCGAGACTTTACGATTAACGCGATCGCATACGATCTACAAAAATCGAAGATTCTCGATCCACATAACGGTGTCGCGGATATAAACAACCGACGAATACACGCAGTTGGCAGAGCCGTTGATCGGTTTCGCGAAGATCCTCTTAGGATGTTACGCGCTATCCGTTTAGCGGCAGTATTAGGGTTTACTATTAGTCACGAGACGCTCTCTGCAATTACTACCGAACGCGAACGGTTCAGCTTACTAACTATCGAGCGAGTTAATCAAGAAGTCTCAAAAATGCTTTTATCTAAAAGCCCGAGTGCTGGTATAAAGCTGTTGGTGGAAACCGGACTCATAACCTATATTCTTCCAGAATTATTACCATCAATTGATCTCGAGTTTGACGCGAAAGAACATAAGGACATTTACGCCCATATCTTACAAGTACTAGACAATACTCCGCCGAAACTCGAATTGCGCTGGTGCGCGCTCCTACACGATATTGCCAAGCCGTTAACTCGTAAGAAAATCGGTGGCGAGTACCACTTTTTAGGCCATGAAATTGTCGGTGCCCGTATGGCAAAACAAATTCTACGAAGGCTGAAGTACTCAAACGAGTTTGTTGAGTACGTCTCAAAGTTAACGTACTTGCACCAGCGAATTCCAAACGACGACGGCAGTTGGACGGACGGCGCTGTCCGGCGGTTTGTACGCGATGCGGGCGACTTATTAGAAGACTTATTCATTTTTGCCGAGGCTGATAGTACCGGCAAAAACGAGCGCAAACTACAGGAGTATCGAAAAAAACGAGAGACTTTAAAAAAGCGAATTACCAAACTCGAACAAGAAGCCGAGATCGCTAAAATAAAGAGTCCGCTTTCCGGGGATGAATTGGTTGAATTATTTCACCGAAAACCAGGGCCTTGGATTAAACCAATTAAAGACGAGTTACTGCGGATGGTGCTAGATAACGAACTTAATGCGGAAGATAAAAAAAAGGCCGTCGAGATTGCTCGACGGCTCGCCCCGAAGGGCTAAGGGTTCATCACGGCAGCGACAGCGCTCTGCAGGAACGCTCCTGCCTGGGGCACTGCCGCCCTGTCGAGTGTTTCGGCCACCTCTAGATTGAAGTGCCCAATTGTTAAGGCACCGCATACCCTTGAGTGTGGGAAATCTCCCACACGATCCAAGTATTCCTCCGATGGCAGGCGCACGTAACAGCGATCCTGCACATCGGAGAGTGCCTTGAGCGTTGGCTGAAGCGTCGACAGTCCTTGGCGAGGGACGAAGATCGTCACCATCGCAGTCGGATGCTGTTTAGCTAGCTGTGCAAGCTCGCCACCCTCAAGACAGGTGATGATCGCACGATCGTTGCCGATAACCGGTCGATTAAAGACTTTGCGTCCTCCAATATGGAGGTCTTTTCCTGCGATAATAGCGCTAATGTTCATATTCCTCCCGGTACTCGAAGTACCTGTGCAAAAATCATACAGTTTTTAACCAAAAAGTCACTAGTATTGGCACCTATTTTTGGTTCAGGTATGGTAAGTATTGTTAAGGAGGGAAGTGAGCCGAATTTCATTATTTTTTCAAAACAATCGTAAGAAGTTACTTATCGTCGGACCAGTAATAGGAATACTGTTATTTGGTGCGATTGTGGCTGGGTATCGATATTTCGTACCAGCACCAACAGAAGAACCGAAGCCAGTCGTTCAGGAAAAACCAGCACCAACAACAGCACCGAGCTTATTTACTGGATTAGAGGTAAAAATTGGTGAGGAGAATCGTCGATCGGTAGCTGCGATGATCGAAAATTCACAGGCAGCTCGTCCGCAGGTTGGTTTAACGAGCGCTGATATCGTTTACGAAGCAGTTTCTGAAGGCGGAATTACTCGTTTTGTAGCGATATATTCGAGTAGTTACCCAGAGAAAGCTGGTCCAATTCGATCGGCGCGTAGTTACTTTATAGATTGGTTGAGCGAGTACGATTCGATGTATGTCCACGCTGGCGGCTCACCAACAGCCTTGTCCAGAATTGGGCAGTACGCGATCAAAGATTACCCTCACAGCAACGACGGCACCTACGTACGCGAGCCGCAGCGAGGCGTTGCTTCTGAACACACGTTGTTTGCTAATATTTTAAAGATTTATCAAAATGGAACTGGCAAAAAAGGTTGGTCGGCAACGCATGATTTTGCAAGTTGGAAGTTTAAGAAGCCGACCACTCCAACGGGCGGGGGATCCATCACAGTTGACTTCTCAACAGCCCCGTTCAAGGTTGTTTGGGATTTTGATATTGCAACTAACAAATGGTCGCGAACGATGGCTGGTCTTCCCCATAAAGATCGGTTAAGCGGCGAGCAAATTACCGCCACCAACGTTGTTGTTATTACTGTCCAACGCTCTGCCAACGCTCCATACAGCGGAACAGGCAAAGAATCTGAGTGGACGATGCAGACGATCGGTTCTGGTGTTGCTTCGGTGTTTCGCGACGGTACTCGTATCGATGGCACTTGGAAAAAGCCAAGCAGGACTGAAAGAACCAGGTTTTACGACGCGGCAGGAGCGGAGATAGAGCTTAACCAAGGAAAAACATGGGTTGAAGTTCTGCCGCAAACAGGAGCGCTAACTTTTGTGCCAACTACAACTCCAACTCAATAAACAAAGTGCAAAACAAAAAGGACTCAGATGAGTCCTTTTTGCGAAGGTTTAACCTTCGATACTGTTCGCGATCCCGATAACCTTATTCACGTAGCTCATCGAGTAGTTATAACGCAGTAAAGCGTTCGTAACGTTACCCGAGGCAGCACCGTTGGCTGCAAGGAGCTTCGCGGCACCAAACAAACAGTCTGGTGCGTAGGTGCTATCTTTGATACCGTCGCCGTTACCGTCTTGAGCGTAAGCTCGCCACGTTCCCGGCATAAACTGACACGGACCCTGGGCACCGGCGTACGAACGAATCGTTGTATGCCAGCGCTTACCAGACTCCACCTGCCAGACAGCTTCGAGAATTTTCCAGTCAATTCCGTAAGCGCTCGCGGCTTTTTGAGCCCACAGACGCTTAACAGCTAGACCAGGATCAGCCTCACTTACCGTTTTTGGTGTAACAGATGTTGCTACAACGGCTGTTTTCGGCTTCTCTGCAGCTTTAACTGTCGGTAACTCCAATGTTTTCGGTTGAACCACGACGATTTCAGCGGTTAAAGGCTGAAGTTTCGATTCGATTACAACCGGTGTTGATACTTGCGTATCAGCGGATTCACCAGCAGTTGGCATAACTAACGGAACAACCATTAAAAGCGCTCCGAGATAGCGAAGATCAAACGACTTGTTAACAGTGCGTACCACCCTCCTGCAACTCTTGCGAAATTGGGCAAGAGTACAAGGAATGTAAATTGTACTCAACTCCTTACTTGTTTCCGCCGTGAGGCGGCCTTCTCGGTTACGTTACCAGCGCTAGTTACCTAGCGACTAACGAATAACTTCCCAAAAGAAGTGTTGGTACCTTATCATATCTGAACCAGAAAGTCAACCAGTTAACACCGTATTGCGAGCTGGGAAAATACAAGTAACAATACCGGTATGAACAACTGTTTATTCTGCAAAATTGTGATCGGAA
>JAJTYJ010000004.1:0-54301 GCA_021463485.1 bacterium | reverse complement strand
TACTGATATTATCGCTTATAAATATTTTCGCAAAGCAGGGTTACCAACGAAAGAGGGGAGAGAGACATCGGTTAAACAACCGATTTTTCGTATCGCTCACACGATCGCAGATTTCGGCGAGAAATTCGGTTACTTCGCCAGCGCCGGTGACCGCCAGGCTTATGAGGAAGAACTTATTTATCTACTTCTTACGCAACGAGCGGCCTTCAACTCACCGGTATGGTTTAACTGCGGTTTATATCACCAATACGGAATACAAGGGCAGGGTGGATCTTTCTACTGGGATTTCAAAGAAGATAAAGTTTTAGAAACAAAAACTGCTTATCGTAATCCGCAATGTTCGGCTTGTTTTATTTTATCGGTTACCGACACGTTGCCGGGAATCTTTGAGTTAGTAAAAACAGAGTCGCATATCTTTAAGTACGGCTCGGGAGCTGGCGCCAATTTCTCCACGCTTAGAAGTCGCTTTGAACGATTGAGCGGCGGCGGTTACTCAAGCGGGATGATGAGTTTTCTACGTGTTTTTGACCGTGCGGCAGGCGCAACTAAATCCGGCGGTACTACCAGACGAGCAGCAAAAATGGTGGTCGTTAACATTGATCACCCTGAAATCGAGGACTTTATTGAGTGGAAGGTAAAAGAAGAGAGAAAAGTTCAGATACTAATTGACGCTGGCTACGAGTCGGATTTTAACGGTGAGGCGTACAGCACTGTTTCTGGGCAAAATTCCAACAATTCAGTTCGGATTACCGACGAATTTATGCACGCCTACGAAAATGACGGCGAATGGCAAACCCGAAGCGTTACTACTAAAGAGCCTATAAAAACATTTAAGGCCCGGGAGTTAATGGATCGAATCGCACAGGCAGCCTGGAAGTGCGCAGACCCTGGCGTTCAATTTGATACGACTATTAACGAATGGCACACCTGCCCAAATACCGACCGAATCAACGCCTCCAACCCGTGCTCGGAATATATGTTTCTCGACGACTCGGCTTGTAATTTAGCGTCGATTAACTTGGGTAAGTTCATTAACGAGAACGGCGAGTTTGATATTGCTGGTTATCGTCACGCTTGCCGCATAATGTTTATCGGCCAAGAAATAGAAGTAGATTTATCTTCGTACCCAACCGCAACGATCGCCAAAAACAGCCACGACTACCGACCGCTCGGCCTCGGCTACGCCAATCTTGGTGCGCTATTGATGCTCAAAGGCGTACCCTACGACTCAGAAGAGGGCTTTGCCATCGGTGGAGCGTTAACCGCTATTATGTGCGGCCACGCCTATAAAACGTCAGCGGAAATCGCTGCCGTTAAGGGTCCGTTTAACGGTTTCGTACGCAACCGCGCGCCGATGTTAAATGTTATGAAGAAACACCGAGCCGCTGCTTATAAAATCAACGAGAAACACTGCCCAACCGATCTATTTGAAGCCGCCAAACAAGACTGGGACGAAGCGGTAGCGCTCGGCGAACAGTTCGGTTACCGAAACTCACAAGCAACGGTTATCGCTCCGACTGGGACGATTGGACTACTGATGGATTGTGATACTACCGGTGTTGAGCCGGATTTTGCGTTAGTTAAATTCAAAAAGCTCGCTGGTGGCGGCTCGATGAAAATTGTTAATAACGCTGTCCAACAAGCGCTAAAAAATCTTGGGTACACAGAAACACAACGTAAAGAAATTATCGACTACGCGGTTGGTACTGGCAGCCTCGACGGCAGTACACCGATTAATAGAGCCTCGTTAGTGAAAAAGGGACTACTTGATAGTGAGATCCAAAAGATTGAGGATTCATTAAAAAGCGCGTTCGACATTACCTACGCATTCAACCGTTTTTCGCTTGGTGAAGACGCGTTTAATCGTCTCGGAATTACTCCTGAGATCGAGCAAAAATCGGGCTTTTCCTTCCTTAAACATATTGGCTTTACCGACTCCGAGGTTACCCAGACAAACGAGGTTATTTGCGGTACGCAGATGTTGGAAGGGGCACCTCACCTAAAGGTTGAGCACTACCCAGTTTTCGACTGTGCTAACAAGTGTGGATCAAAGGGGACTCGCTATATTAAAGCGATGGCTCACGTTCATATGATGGCCGCAGTTCAGCCATTTATCTCAGGAGCAATCTCGAAAACTATCAACATGCCTCGCGAGGCGACAGTAGAGGATGTTAAAGACGTTTATATCCAATCCTGGAAATTAGGCATTAAAGCGCTAGCCTTGTACCGCGATGGATCGAAGTTGTCTCAACCACTCAACACGAAAAAAGAGGAGGAGAAAGAGGAAAAATCGCAAGAAACTGTTGTTGTTTATAAGCCACGACGCCGACGCCTTAGCGACGAACGCCAGGCGATCACTCATAAATTCAGCATCGCTGGACATGAGGGCTATATCACCGTCGGTCTCTACGAAGACGGTCAACCCGGCGAGATCTTTATTACTATGGCAAAACAGGGGAGTGTGATTAGCGGTTTGATGGACGCTTTTGCTACTTCGATCTCGATGGCGCTGCAATACGGCGTACCGTTATCCGTTATTATTAGAAAATTTGCCAATAGTCGTTTCGAGCCGTACGGGTTCACTTCCAACCCACAGATTCGCATCGCCAAATCGATCGTAGACTACATCGCGCGCTACCTTGGAATTAAGTTCCTCTCCACCGCAGAACAACAAGAGATCGGTATTAAATCCGATAACCCTGCCGCTTCGAGTCAGGCGCCGCTTGAGCTAGAAACAAACGGACCGGGCGTCGCTGTACCGATTAAGCTCGGCGAAAGCGAGAAAGACGTAGAAGAAGATCAAGACGATTCTGATATTACCTCACCGCCGCCAGCAACCTCCTCAGACGCTCCGCCGTGTCCAACCTGTGGATCGATGACAACTAAAACCGGTACCTGTTACACTTGTTTGTCGTGCGGTTCGACTACCGGTGGCTGTAGCTAGCGAGGCGGAGTAATACCGATATACACCAAAAAAGGGGATAACGGTGAGACTGGGTTACCCGGAGGACGACGGCTTAGCAAAGCCGATCGTCTCTTCGAGGTACTAGGAGGCCTAGACCAAACCAGCGCCACAATCGGGTTAGCAGTAGCGCAAATAAAAGACAAAGGGTTACGCGACGAGTTACAAAATATTCAGCGCCATTTTTTGGCGATCGGGGCGACGCTTGCCTCCGAAAAACCGTTAGAGATGCCAATAATTGCCGAGTTGCCGGCTCTAACCAAGCACCTGGAACATCAAATTGATATCTGGGATAAACAGTTGCCCGAATTGAAAAATTTTATCTTAGCCGGTGGCTCCGTTGCAGGCGCTACCATACACCAAGCCCGAACGTTTATACGACAAGCCGAGAGAAATTATCATCGTCTGGACAGCGATCAGAAAATCCTTGAAATCGGTGTGTACCTCAACCGGCTTTCTGATTACCTTTTTCAAGCTGCGAGGTATTACAATTTCCTCCAAAAGCAGCCTGAGGCGATTTGGAAGTACACAAGAGATTAGGTGTAATTGAGTTGACTTTCTGGAGAAAAATCGGTATAGTGGTGGCGTTAAGTTAATAGGGACGGTAGTGCTGGAAACGGTCGATCCCCTCCCGTCGTTTCCAGTACTACCGTCTTTAGAAAACAACAAGAAGCCCTCGGTTAATCCCGAGGGCTTCTTTATTAATACGGCGGCTATGATATCCTGATAGACACATGAGAAGCGAGTCAAACTCACCAACTGCCATCGTTTTAACCTGTATTGCTGCGCTCGGTAGATTAATTCCGCATCCCGCCAATATGACGCCGATTGGGGCTAGTAGCTTATTTGGTGGTGCGATGGTTGCCAGACCATGGAATTACTTATTACCGCTTCTAACGATGTTTGTAACTGATATTTTTCTCGGTTTCCATGCTACGATGCCGTACGTCTACGCCAGTATCGCAATCGGAGTATTTCTGGCTGAGTCGTTTTTAAAGAAGTCTGCGAACTTAAAGCTTGTAGCCATCATCTCCGTTGTAAACGCAGTATCATTCTTTATCATTACCAATTTCGGCGTCTGGGCAAGTTCAGCGCTCTATCCAAAAACCACAGCCGGTTTATACCAATGTTATGTTATGGGTTTACCGTTTCTGCGTAATATGGTAATCGGGGATGTGTTGTTCGGCGTCGGATTCTTCGCGATGTATCAGTACGCTCACAAAACTGCAGTAAAAACCGCGTTTGACAATTGGGCGGTCCGATCGTTACAGTTGGCGAGGATTAAATAGGAGGAAAATGAGCAACGTAACACTAATAGATTTCTGGGCGGCTTGGTGCGGACCGTGTAAAGTGATGCATCCGATCGTAGAAGAGCTCGAAAAAGAATACAGCGGTAAACTGACCGTTACGAAATACGACGTTGATGATCCTACGAATCAGTCTGTCGTTCAGAAATACCAGGTCATGGCGATGCCAACGTACTTTATTGAAAAAGACGGAGAAGTGGTACAGCAGTTCGTCGGCGCTCAGAGCAAAAAGACTCTCGCCGACGCCATCGATAAAGCGCTAAGTTAATTGTTGGAACAGTTGAACGATTTCTGACTCCTCGTCACCGATAGGAAATTCTTTTCTTGAGAGTATCTCGTTGTAGGAATCTACAACATCTCGCTTCATTTGTTTAATTTCATCAGTAGTAATCTGAAAAACTTCGCAACGAAACGTCTTTTTATCATCGATAAATTGGATGGCGAATTCTTTTGCTTGATACGGAAAAAGTGGGTCGAGTTCACACAGCATAGCGTAGAATACTAGCTGTGCTTTCATTTTACCGTCAGAATCCTGGGTTTTCCCCTCGATATAGTTTGCAGTTCTCGATTGGGAACCAGTTTTATAGTCGATAATCCGAACATTTTTTGTTGTTGAGTTAATCGGCTCAATGCAATCGATTTTACCGTTTAGCCAAACCTTTTCTAACATCACCTGATGCGGCCTAAAACTGTACTCAGTTCCAAGCGGCCTAACCCATACAGATACGTGGGAGTCGTAAAACTCATTTAGTACATCGATGCCCTGCTCAAGAAAAGTGTCTCGGTTGGCGTACGGAATACTCTTATGTATCTCTTCTTTAAAATATTGGAGCAGTTTTTGTTTAGCTGGTAATTTCTTGAACGCCTTATAGTCTCGATTAAAACGCTCAAGAGCGGCGTGGACTGAGTCGCCGTAAGCCAAGCTTGGCGTGAACGGCGTTGGTAATTTGTAAACGTGTTTAAGCAAGTAAGTTCGTGGGCATTTTTTATAGTCCCAGTACGCTGTGAATGAGAATGGGGCTTGAGCCACACGCTCCCGAATAAAAGAGAGTTCGGCGGAGTTGATTGAGGAGTCGGGAGTAGGGGAGAGTTGTAGAGTAATGAACCGGCTAAGTTGTGTTTCTTTAATCGTCAGCATCTCCGACCTAGTAGTCGATTCTATTTCTTTAACTAACTGGCTTGGAAGCTCATCGCGACCATCAGCGCCGATTTGCGAATACGAAATAATTAGTTGCTTTCTTGCACGAGTTATCGCCACATAAAACAGTCGTCTCATATCTTCTAACTCATCGTTATCAGTACCGGCCGCACCGATCAGCTCACCAGGAATTTTTACCGTAGAACGATTCGGCTTAACGCGCCAAACGCGATCGGTGGCATGAGGAATAAATACAACGTCGAATTCGAGTCCCTTTGCCTGGTGAACAGTATTAATAAACACGCCCGCAGTTTCAGCACGGGATCGATTAACCGAAAAAGACAGACCGTACGTCCGATGTAGTTCAAGGTATTCGAGCCAATCAGAGAGCTGCGCAGTTTGGTTTCGCTTGGCGAACTCGCGGCAATTTTCAATTAGCGTCGCAATTAACTCAAGGCTCGATAAGTGTTGCGGCCGCTTCCGGACAGCGTCGAGGACACCGCCACGATATAACACTTCTTCGACAAGCTCCGGCACAGATAGCAGCTCCTGCCGGTGATGCCAATCAATAAAACGATCAGCCACACTCTTCACGCCCTGTTTCGTAGTTTCAAGGGCAGCTGCGATTATTTTCTTTTTTGATTCACGGGCAGTTTTGATTACCTCTAATACATTAAGTGTCTCAGCTGTACCCACAAGAGCTCGAAGCGCGCTGGCAACTGCCACGTCGTTATTCGGATCGTTGATTGCTCGTAGTAGCTGGATTAGTACTTGAACCTCTCTTTCTTTTAGTAAATCCGTACTCTGTAGACCAGCAACCACCAAACCAGCTTTCTCAGCTGCATCACGAAAATCATTCGCTTCTCTGTTAGTTCGAAAAAGTACCGCCATCTCCTCCCAAGCGATTCCGCCCTTGTGTAAACGGTTCAGACGATCGATGAGCACAAAATGTTCAGCAATTTGAGTCGTAGCTACTAAAATATCTGGCTGTGGCCCTGGGTTTACAGTTGCTAGTAGGGAGTCAGCCACGGCTGGGATTTGTCTTGAGAGTTGCTGGCTGTTGTAAGAAATTAATTCGTGAGCTGTTTCCAGAATTTCTGGAGTGCTTCGGTAGTTTTGAGTTAGTGAAATCATTGTAAGATCGGGATACCTTCGATAAAAATTCAACATATTTGTCACTGAAGCGCCTTGGAAGCGGTAGATGGCTTGTTTATCGTCACCGACAACAAATAAGTTTGGTGTCTCGAAAAAATCAGCGAGTAACTCAACTAATCTATTCTGAGCGTTGTTAGTATCTTGATACTCATCAACTAAAATATATTGATACCGCTCCTGAAAATATGCTTTAACTTCTGCGTTTTCTTGTAGCGCCGAGAGTACCAGTAGAATCATATCTTCGTAATCGTAGACAGAGCGACGTTCCAACTCTTTTTGGTACTCCGTTAAAATCTCTGCGAACTCAAGCAGGATCTGGCTCGTTCTTTTGACTCGTTCGGCTTCAGCTTTACTTTTTACTTCTTTCTGACCGAGCGCTTGGGCGTACGTTACTATCTGATCAACCTTGATCGCTTCCTGCTTAGCCGTCCTAATCGCGCTAGCAATATCGCGAACATGCGCAGTTTCGCTTCGAAGTGGACGTAGTAATTTCACTGATGGATTTTTTTTGATGATCTTCTCAAGCAGTAGTAGGCGCTCAAGATCATCTAGTTGAGTGAGTGTACGAGCGGTTGAAAAAATATGAGGGAATGTACCGATAACTTCGTTAGCAAAACTGTGGAACGTCGCGATCGTTACTTGATACGAAACAGCACCGATATATTTACTAAGACGCTCTCTTAGCGCCACGACACCAGCTTCAGTAAAAGTAAGCGCTAAAATATTTTTTGCCGACAGCTGAGTGCTCTGTAAGATAGCTGCAATTCTAAGCGCGACAACTTGTGTTTTACCCGTACCTGGCCCAGCTACTACCATTACCGGACCTTCGATCGCTTCAACAGCTTGTCGTTGAGCAGTGTTAAGTTTACGCAACTCTTTTGTAAAACGGTTTTCGCTCATCGAGGGTTAGTCTAATGCTTTTCGTAGTTCTCTCCAAGTCGGCCTCTTGACAATAATTTACCGATCATTCAAAATATTCGTACCTCGTCAAAGGCAACGAGACCGGAGACGAGCCGCGACCCACAGTCGCGGTGCAGCTGCTCCTTTCAGGAGCGCAACCGTACCTGGAAAGGTGACGACAACCACCCTGTCGGTAGAGGCCACCAAGCGTCTCACAAGCCGATACGGTCCCCCCGCGTCTCACGCGGTAAGCGTTCGTCGTCGAACGGTAATCCGATCGGGCCCTGGCGCCCGAGCCCCCAATACCGCCCTCCTGTTTGGTGCGTGAGGGGGTCTTTTTTTATACACTAACACTATGAATCAACCAGAGATTATCGCTGAAACTAACGACTACTTTGTGATAAACAAGCCGGCTGATATGGCGGTAGAGCCGCCATCAAAGCAAAAAACATTACTGGATTGGCTACTACAAACCAAAAGAATATCTACTGACGGTTGGGAGCCGGAAAGTCGATACGGCGTAGTCCACAGGCTTGATACCGACACATCAGGCGTTATTATTTGGGCAAAAAACCCAACGTCACAACAAAACTTGAAACAGCTCTGGCAGGGGAGGGCCGTTAAAAAAACTTACTTGGCATTGGTGATAGGGGAATGTCCGCAAAACGGAACGATCGAACTTCCGTTGGTGCGCGATAATAAAAACGATCGCCAAGCCGTTGCCTGGCTAATCGACCAGCGCGCTCGAGCGGCGATTACCGATTACGAGCGAATCGCTATCGGCGGTACCGATTCGTTACGGTGTAGTTTAGTGCAGGCGCATCCGATAACTGGTAGAACTCATCAAATCCGCGTTCACCTAAAGGCGATCGGACATCCGATTATCGGCGATGAGCTTTACGGCGAAAAATCGACCGACACGCTCGCAAAAAAATTACATATCAGCCGTCAGTTTCTTCACGCAACCGAGCTTTGTCTACCAAACACAGATTGCTACCACGCCAAACTACCGAAAGAGCTAATCGAATCGCTTAGCGCTGCCGGGATCGACTACGTTGAGTAACGGGGATCTTCTTGGTACGATTCACCAATGCGACACGCAGTAATTATGGCTGGTGGAACCGGAACACGACTCTGGCCACTTAGCCGAAAATCTACACCAAAACAGTTCCAGAAATTAATTGGAGAACGAACGCTACTACAACAAACCTACGATCGTATTCGCGGCATCATCGACCCAGAACAAGTTTGGGTGGTGACCGGCGAGCAGTATAAAGAGTTGGTTATCGAACAGCTGCCGGAGATTTTAGCTGCTCATGTTATTACCGAACCAGTTGGACGAAACACTGCACCGGCAACAGCATTGGCGACCCTAAGTATATTAAAGGAAGATCCCGAAGCCGTCTTATTTGGCTTATTACCAGCCGATCATTACGTCGGCAAGCCGAAAGTCTTCGCAGAAGCAACCAAGGCAGTTTTCTCGTTTATCGAAAAACATCCAGAATACGTGGTTACTATTGGAGTTCGACCGACCGAACCGAATACCGGACTTGGGTATATCAAAATGGGCGACAAGCTTGAATCGATTCAGAAACGAGCGATCTTCCATGTCGAATCGTTTCATGAGAAACCTAACCAGGCAACAGCTGAAGAGTTCGTGACGAGCGGTGAGTACTTATGGAACGGCGGCTACTATCTATTTAACGGCGCCAAAATGATCGAGTATTACGAGCAGCTTGCTCCGGAGATATTGCGAACTGTTGGCGAATACATCGAAGACCCGACTGTCGAGTTATATAACAGTGTTCCATCTGAGCCGATCGATAAAGCGATTTCGGAGAAGCTTTCTAATTTAGCAGTGATTCCGGTCGATATGGATTGGAGCGATATCGGCAATTGGGCAACGCTACACGAAATTCTCTCAGAACAGGGGAAAAGTACCGAAGTTGTGATAGGGGATAGTATCTCAGATAAAACAAGTAATACCTTAGTAATGGGTGGGAACAAACTAATCGTAACAGTAGGAGTAAAAGACATTGTTGTTATCGACACGGACGACGTCATTCTGATCTGCGAGAAGGGGAGTGTACAAGACGTTAAAAAAATTGTAGAACAATTGCAGGAGCAGGGAAGAGAACACCTGCTGTAATTCACACTTATGCGAAGAAATTTCTGGATCGGTTTTATTTTAATACTTGGTTTAATTGGACTCGGCGCGTACGTGAGCTTGCCGTCGACCGAACAGTTCCTCGGTCGCGATACAACAGTACGACAGGGACTCGACCTCCAAGGTGGGGCACGGTTAGTTTACGAGCTTGATTTAAGCCGAACCAACGACGACGATCGAACTAGCGCAATTGAGTCAACTCGACAGGTAATCGAACGTCGCGTTAATAGTACCGGGGTAACGGAGCCGTTAATTCAACCGGGCAAGCTCGGCACTAAACAAACGTTAATTGTTGAGCTGCCGGGAATTACCGACGTCAACGAAGCGACCGATCTAATCGGTAAGACCGCTCAACTAGATTTTCGAGAAGCCGATCCGAACTCCGATGACAAATGGCTTCCAACTGGTTTAACTGGCAAGCAGCTATCTCGGGCGACAGTTACTTTCGATCAAACCACTAACGCGCCGCAAATTAGCCTAACGTTCAATAACGAAGGTAAACAGTTATTCGGCGACATTACCGGGAGAAATATCGGCAAGCCCGTTGCGATTTTTCTAGACGAAGAAGTTCTGTCGGCGCCGACTGTTCAGGATAAAATTACTGCTGGCGAAGCGGTTATTACTGGTCAATTTAGTATTCAAGAAGTAAAAGAGATCGTCAGTTTACTAAACGCCGGGGCGCTGGATGTACCGATCAAACTAGTTGAACAACGAACTGTTGGCGCCACCCTCGGTGAAGATTCGGTAAAACGGAGCCTAGTAGCCGGCCTGGTCGGACTGATTTTGGTTGTAATCTTTATGTTGATCAACTACCGAGTTGCAGGGATCGTGGCGGTCTTGGCGCTGTTAGCCTATACCGTTATCACTTTCGGTTTATTCAAGTTTATTCCAGTAACGTTAACACTTGCTGGAATCGCTGGTTTTATTCTGTCGATCGGTATGGCTGTTGACGCCAATATTTTAATGTTTGAGCGGATGCGCGAAGAGTTAGCATTGGGTAAAGATATTAAAATAGCAATGGAGGAGAGCTTCCGTCGCGCTTGGCCGTCGGTTCGCGACTCGAATATGGCAACGATCATTACTTGTGCGATTCTTTTCTTCTTTACAACGGGGGTGGTAAAAGGTTTTGCGTTAACTCTGGCAGTTGGTGTTATCGTTTCGCTATTTAGTTCGATTACCGTTAGTCGTTCGCTACTACGCATATTCGCCCTTAACGGCGGCCTACGAAGGATGTTGGAGAGAGTATGATCTATAGATTTTTAGGTAAGAAGAAAATACTTTGGTTGGCGATCTCTGTGGCAATTATGATCCCTGGTATCATCGCCTTAAGTGTTTGGAAGTTACCACTTGGTATCGACTTCAGGGGCGGCGCACAGTTTGAGTTGAAATTCGACAAAACGCCAACACAGGAAGCGCTCAAACAGAAAATTACCAGCTACCCAGAGGCTAGGGGAGTGACTGTAACAACAGCGGAGGGGGAGTCGTTCATCGTTCGCGTCCTGCCGATTAGCGAAGGGGAGTATAAGGAAATTTCTAAAAAATTAGAGACAGATTTCGGCACATACACTGAGAAACAGTTTCAATCGGTTGGACCGAGTGTCTCGAAAGATTTAACCCGAAAAGCGATCACAGCTGTTGTAATTGCTACTCTGTTAATTATCCTCTACCTTGCTTACTCGTTCAGGGGCGTCTCCCACCCTGTTTCTTCCTGGAGATTCGGCTTAGTAGCCGCCGTGGCGCTTTTGCATGACTTGTTAATCTCGATCGGCGTATTTGCGATTCTCGCTCACTACTTTAATTATGAGGTTGATAGCTCCTTTATTACGGCGATGTTAACCATCATGGGCTTCTCGGTTCACGACACAATTGTAGTGTTCGATCGTATCCGAGAAAATTTAACGAAAAACCGAGTCGCAACCGCTGCAGAGTTCGAACAGGTTGCCGACGACTCGCTTGGTGAGACGCTCAACCGCTCAATCGCTACCAGCTTAACCGTTATCTTCACCTTAAGTGCGTTGGCGATTCTCGGCGGCGAAAGTATCCGTGGTTTTGTGGTGACTTTATTAGTCGGAATTTTCATCGGCACGTACTCATCGATATTCACCGCCACGCCGCTGCTAGTTTTGTGGCAACAACGCGTTTTTAATAAACAACGCTCGTAGAAATTGGGTACTCAACGAGTACTTAATCATTAAAAATATAAACTGCGCTTAAAACGCAAATTTAACGGTAAAGTTGTTTTTTACAGATATAAAATAGGCTTTGAGCTGGTTAGCTAAAGCCGTCGATGCTTATTCATCGGGGTAAGCCTCGGCTAGACCCCAACGAATTAAGAGTTGGCGAAGTTCGGCAAATAGCATAGCAAGGATGAGAAGAAACCCTAGAAGATACTCACCAAACCGATTAAGGAGCTGATTCACAGGGGAAGTATAAGTGAACATACGGTGATTAACAATATATTTAGTGTCGTACAATGTATCTTGTGCGACACTTAAGAACAGATGGCGATTAAATTATTAAAAATATTAGCCATAAGAGCCGGTCCCTAAATAAGCGGAAATAGTGGTGCAGCGCAGCTGTGACCCCCGGGGACCTCCCTGAGAAAAGTAGAAATTGCAAAATTTTTAACACTTCTCCCCCACTGCCGGCGGGGGAGAAGGTAGCAAACAAAAAATTAATCTGTTATTTTATTTCGTCGATCGGCTCGTAATCGTCGTTAATTTTAGGTCTGTCAACGTGCGTCGAATCTAGTTTCAGACCCAGCGAGTCAGCTTGATCCCAGGTAATTAAATGCGTCAATTCTTCGTCACTCTCCCCTGCTCCCCCACTCTGCGGCTCGGTGTCTAGATGTAATTCTTCGATCACTTGTTCGCTAATCGCCGCTTCTGGTGCTGGACTCACAAGCGAGGAACTCTCAGAAACTGGGGACTCCCCTGCTTCAGTCGGTTTTTCAACCATATCCCCTTCTGGAGAAACCGCGTACCATTGTCGATTAAAACGATCTTTCAGTATCTCCATCTTCTTCGGCAAGATAAACTCAGTTTCCTTTACGATCTCTTGTTGCTCCTCTGTTTGGATATATGATTTAACAGGTTCGGCCTCGGTTTGATTTTTTTCTGTGGGCAGGGTGACAATCCGATCCATCTTTTTTGCGTTTTCGACGCTGTGCGGATTTTTATCCTCTTCTTCGCTTAAGTTGATCGGTGACGACCAATCAGTAATGTAATCTTCGACGTCACTTTTTGGTGTAGCAAACGCCTCCCGACTGGCAATTACAACTTGATCCTTCAGCATCGCTTTTTCGGTTGGCGGCGGTAGCGTTGCGGCGGAGAACGCCGGCACCGTAACGCCGTCGATCGCCATCTTTAAGTAAATCTGGCGGTTCGGCTGGTTCACTAGATCGTTCACATCGAAAACTGGCTGGAACTCATTTTTTAGCGCCTCGGCGTCGGCCGCGCCGACACGAAACGCTACCATCGTACCAACGTTCCCGAATACAGCGTTAGCGACAGTCTCCGGCATCTGGCTGATGTACTGGTTAATCATCACCAAATTGAGTCGGTATTTACGAGCTTCAGAAAGAATTGTTGCAAACGAGTCGGTCGCAAAATTCTGAAACTCGTCTACGTATAAGTAGAAATCACGTCGATCTTCTTCTGCAACGTTTGTTCGTCCCATCGCTGCAAGTTGAATCTTAGTAATTAACATCGACCCAAGCAGCGCCGAGTTATCTTCGCCAATTTTTCCGGTCGAGAGATCGGCAAGTAGAATCTTGCCTTCGTCCATAATTTTCCGGATATCCATCGTCGATCGCGGTTGTCCGACAATATTCCGAATTGTTGAAGACGAGAGGAACTGGCCAACTTTGTTTTGGATCGGTGCGATAGCTTCTTGCCTAAACTTCGGTTCGTACTTTTCGTACTCGTTCACAAAGAAGTCCTTAATGACCGGGTCTTTCAGTACGCTAATTACTTTTCGACGATAGGCGTTGTCGGTAAGAATTCGCATTACACCCAGTAGCGTCGAGTTCGGATATTCAAGCAACGCCAATACGGAATTACGTAAGATATACTCCAAGCGCGGACCCCAAGATTCGCCGAAGATCTTTTTAAAGATTCCGACAACACCGGAGGCGACAACGTTTTGCATCTCCGGTTGAACGTTTTCTAAGATGTTAAAACCGATCGGGAAATCGTGATCGGCTGGGTTGAAGTAAACGACGTCGTGAATGCGTTCTTCCGGAATAAAATCTAGTACGTGATCAATCAGCTCGCCGTGCGGATCAACAACAGCGACCCCCCTACCTTCGCGAATATCGTCATAGATCATGTTTTCCATTAGCGTCGACTTACCGGTTCCGGTTTTACCGATGATATATGCGTGTAAACGACGATCTTTCTTTTTAATGCCGAACTTGCGAATTTCGTTACGGAAGTTTGTTTGCGCAAATACTGTTAGCTCGTCCGCCGGCACGGTCCCAATTAGCGGCAAGTTCGACGGCGGTTCCCCTTTTTTGGAGCCTGCCCACGCGATCGTCGGCGTAGCCACTGTTTCTGACGGGAAATGGTAAAGCGACGCTAGCTCGGTGATGTTAAAAATCATATCGCCAGCGCCGATATCACGATTTCGGTAGAGCGTGGTTACATCGTGATCGGTTACAATTTCTTTTGATGCAAACCCGTTTAAGTTAAGCGTATTGTATTGCTTATAAGCGCCGACAATTTGCTCTAGTTTGGCGCTGGCGGCGTACTGCTCCGGCGCGATCGCCACGATACGAATCGTAGAGCCAAATCCGAGTTTTGTAATTTTCTCTTCGATTCCCTTAAGCGATTGTTGAACCGGGCCGCTTAATTCTTTTGCCTTGCTCTCTTTTTTCTCTTCCGGAGCGCTGCCAGCACCGGTAGCGACGCTCTTAATAAAATCGACCGTGAAGTTCTTCATTTCTTTAGCGACCAACTCGACGGCGCCAACTTGTTTGGCTGGCGGTTCTTTAACGTTTTTAATCTCAGCGTCTCCGAGCTTTTGCCAGTCGTCGTCGATCGGTCGGACGATCAACTGAACCCAAATTTCCTCGTGATCGCCAGCCGAACTAAGCACCCCGGTAATCGATGAAAGCGGGTCAACTTCAAAGTTTTGGAACGTTTTAATTGGGTAAACAGGCGGTTTTTTAAGAACGAGTTCAGTTGCCGCCACCGCTTTTTCTTCCGGCGCAATTGCGTAATCTTGATCGGTCGGTACTACAGAAATCTCAACGTTCGGATACTGCGCGTAAATCTGACTTGTCACAAATTCTTTCAGCTCCGCTGGCATCTGAGCAAAGAATGTGATGGTTTTGTTTTTAGAGATTACTTCAAAACTAATATGCTGTTGCTGTGATACGCTTTCACGAAAAATGCCGTGCAACGCGGCGAACATCTGCTCTGCCGCTTGTGGCGTGCGGTCGTTGTTTTTTGGTACCGATATCGAAACTAATATCCGATCGCTCGGACCGAGGTGTTCGGCTACTTCTTGCTTGACTGTCGAGCTACGTCGCCAGAAGTAAACAGCACCGCCGATAAAGAAGGCAGTAAATAGTAAATTGATCGTTAGTAACAACATTAGAGTGAAATTGCGTCAACTGGTGGCAACGAGTATTGCTTACGTGCGGCAGTGCGAATCCAGTTAGACATCTCTATTGTACCCTTGTTTGGGCTCTTTACGCCTCGGAGACTGAACGGTTTGGTTGGCGTTAGGTCCACGAGCAGCTTAACATAGGCCTGAAACCGGTCAAGGTTGGTTAGATCCTCAACGGACAAGCCGACCATCTCGTGGCTAAGGTACTCGGCGTCTTCAGCGCCGACGCGATACGCAATTAATGTACCGACGTTACCAATCACCGCATCGCGTATTTTTTCGGTTAACTGCGCAAAATACTGGTTCGTAATATTCAAACAGAGTCTGTACTTTCGTGCTTCGGCTAAAATTGTTGCAAACGTATCGGTCGTAAAATTCTGAAACTCATCAACGTATAGATAGAAATCTTGGCGCTCTTCCTCTGGAATATCGGCACGACTAAACGCAGCCACTTGCATTTTCGAAACAAGAATAAGCCCGAGTAGATTCGAGTTAATTTCACCGATCTTACCCTTGGCTAAGTTGATCAGCAGGATCTTTTTACCGTCCATTATTTCGCGAAAATCAAACGAACTCTTTTTCTGGCCGATAATATTGCGCATTAAATCATTGGTCATAAAGCGACCGAACTTCGAGATAAAATAGTTATACATCTCCGATTTATGGAAATCGGAGGTTTTGGCTAATTGCTGCTGCCAAAAGGCTTTCACAACCGGATCGGTAACGTTGGCGACAGATTTTTCCCGGAACGCGTCGTCGGTAAAGAGTCGTGGCAGATCGATCAAACTGCCGCCGTCTGGGTTACTCATTACCGTCAGCGCTGCGTTACGTGCCCAGTGCTCCCACTGCGGTCCGACGATGCCGGTACGGTTAGGGTCAAAAAGCTTGTAGAAAATTTCGATTACTTCTTGAATTAGAAAGTCTTTTTCCTCCGGTCGACTGTACTCTAGTAAGTTCAGTCCGAGTGGATACTCGGTATCTGATGGGTCAAATAGGATAACGTCTTTAGCGCGGTGAGTTGGAACCTTCTTTAGTAAACTTTCAATCGCGTCACCGAGCGGATCAATAAAACACAGCCCCTTACCGGCGTGCATGTCTTGCTCAATCATCGTCTCAAACAACGTCGTTTTCCCAACACCAGTTTTTCCGATCATGAATAAGTGTCGACGCCGATCTTCGTCTTTAAGTCGAACCAACTGACGCGTACCGCGATAAATCGACTCACCCAACACCACGCCGTCGTTTGGCAAATTCGCCGGCGCCGGTAAGGAGCGAGCGACTAACCACTTAACGCCCGGTGTCTCTAACGAACGGTTCGGCAGATGAAAAATACTACTTATCTCTTCAACGTTTAGGATCATCCGCGGCGCCCCGGTAAATAGACGCAGCAAATAATCGCGGGCAATCTTTTGCGGCGCCACTTTTTTATATTTCAAACTATTAAATTGCGGCGAGTAAAACTGCGCCATCGACGAAATAATAATATTTAAATTAGCGTCAGCAGACGCTTCGTCTTTTCCGGTCGCCACAATCCTAATTATAACTTCAAATCCCGTCTTAGCGCCTTTTTCCTGCAGACCTTTAATCAGCTCTTCCTGCTGAGGGTTGAGTGGCTGCGGCTTTTCTTCCACTTTAGTAGGTCGTACAACTTCGCCGATCATACCGGCAACGCGCCCGGTTTTAGAGCGATTAACTAAATGCATCTTATTGTTAGTAACGTGTCCAGTAGCCACAACGGTATGCTGACGCCACGAGTCGTTGATCGGTCGAATAAGCAGTTGGACCGCGGCTGTACCGTTGTCTTTTAATTTCGTTAGTGCGTTCGTCATCGCCGAGAGCGGATCGGTCTCCAAATAACGGTACGTTTTTAACGGTAAGATAAAACTTTTAGCTTGTTCCATTACTACGCCGCTAACTGCTGGAGCTTCGGCGGTAAAAATCGGCGGCGGCACATCGTACTGAATTTCCGCGGTCGGAAAGTAACTATGCAGTTGTCTCTCAACGATCGATTGAATGCGCTTCGGACAAATTATTAAAAACTGAATCACGTTACCGACCGAAACGATTTCCAAACTAACGTGCGCCGGCGTACTAAATAACCAATCGATAAAATGTTTCTGATGAATGGTGGTGGTTAATGAAGAGTAGAACTGCTCCATCGGCGAGATTAAGTCTTTAAAGTCTTTGATCGGCTCGTTAGCTTGATCAGTTCGTTTCTGTGTATCGCGCGGTACTGTTACCGTCATCGCTACAAGACTTTTTACATCATCAAATGTATCTTTTTTCTGGAAGTAGCGTAAAAACAGCGTCAAGATGATCGGTACAATCGCGATGACGGCAATAATTGTAAAAAATAAGTAATTAGGTAGGCCGTCAAACATCTTTATTGGCCTCGAAGAAGTGCTCCATCATCGCTTGAACGGCACCGATATCGGCTTTTGAGTCTGTAAGTGCCTCGTCGATGGCAGCTTTAGGCGCCGAGGACTCCGACTCAGGCTGCTGTTGGCTACTTTTTGCGGGTTCGACTTCTTTTTGTTGTACTTCCTGAACTACTCTTGTCTGTTCAGCAGCCCCACCTCCGGTTTCTGGTTGTTGACCGATCCAAGGGCCTTCGTTGAGCCGTTCTCGCCACTGCGATACCTCTGGACCTACTCTCTGATCAGACTCCGGAGCAACTCCGGAGAACCTTGGTTTACCCTCCATAACATAAATATACCAGTCCCCGTCTCTTTTGTAAGTCTTACGACACGTAGTCCGAAAACTCGGTTTTGAACGTGTCGTTCTCGATTGACGCTCTAATGCGCTTCATTAATTCCAGTAGTACCGAGAGGTTATGGATACTTAACGCCCGCATCGCTAAACTCTCGTTCACCATAAACAGATGCCGCAAATAACTTCGAGTATACTTCTGACAAGTTGGGCACAGGCAGTTCTGATCTAGAGGAGCTGAATCTTCGGAATAGGCAGCATGGCTGATTGTTTTTAACTCGTAACCTTCTGTTGTCCAAAACGAGCCGTGACGAGCCAAGCGTGTCGGCAGAACACAATCAAACATATCCATTCCTTTATCAACCATTCGGATTAAATCGCCCGGCTCCCCTACCCCCATTAAATAATGCGGTCTGAGCGGGTCGAGCAAATTAGCAACATGGTCGACAGCCTTATTAATTTTCTCTTTGCCTTCGCTAGCGATCGCTACTCCCCCAACAGCGATACCATCAAACGGCAGTTCTTGAATTTCTCGCGCTGATTGTTCACGGAGTTCTTTAAATAATCCGCCCTGAATAATCCCAAACAACGCTCTCCCCTGCTCCCCCATTTTCTCTTTTTGCCAGTACTCAATTGATCTCTTCGCCCAATCGGTAGTACGATACACGGCTTGACGGACGCGTTTTTCGGTCGCTTCAATCGGCGGGCAATCGTCGATAACCATAGCGATATCGCTATCAAGACTTCTTTGAATATCCAATACATTCTCCGGCGAAAAAAACAGAAGTTTTCCGTCGATATGCGAGCGAAATTTCACGCCTTCTTTGGTAATTTTCGAGAGTTTGTTCTTAGCTCGGCCGAGCGAGTAGGCTTGGTAGCCGCCAGAATCTGTCAAAGTCGGTCCGTTCCAATTACTCCATTTACTCAGACCGCCAAATTTTTCGATTACTTTTTCGCCAGGACGTATATGCAGGTGGTAAGTGTTACCTAAAATAATCTCGGCGCCGAGCGACTTAACCTCCTCTGCTGAGAGCGTTTTGACCGCACCGCTCGTACCTACCGGCATAAAAGTCGGCGTTTTTATGCTGCCGTTTGGTGTTTCAAGAACGCCGGTACGAGCCAACGAGCCCGACTGCGTCGCCGTTACCCGAAAATTCATTGCTGAGGCGCCGGCGTCAGTTTAGTTGCTTGAACGAATGTCGGGCCGGCAAAAACAATTCGATAGCACTCCCCCATTTTGCACGGGAATTCGGCTTCTTCAGCGCTAACGCCAAGAGCTCGTAGGCCGCCTTCGATCACATCTTGATGCGAGACACAAATAATATGCTCACCGGCGTGTTTTTGTAGTAACTCCTGGAAAAACAAGGGCATACGTAGCTGTAGCGAGGCGTAGTCGCTATCGGAATATATTTCCAACAGCTCTTTTCTTTCAATTACCTTACCAGCAACTTCCGAAGTGTCCCGAAGTATTTCTGCGGTTTCTAGTGTTCGACGACGAGGACTGCTGTAGATAGCACTTGGCGCAAACGAATGTAGGTACTCGCCGACTGCTTTAATTTGTTTCTGACCAAACTCAGTTAACACCCGTTCGTTGTCGACATCTGGATCGATACTATACGGTTTATCGGTTTGGCCGTGCCGACAGAGAAATATAACTGTTTGTAACTGAGATTCCATCCATAAATTTTACCATCTTCAGGGTAGTTTGTCGCCGACAGCTATCGCTATCTGAAAATTGTGTATACTAAAAGTGTCCTTCATTAAGGACTTGAAAAGTTGGCCACTAAGCAACTTTTGACTTACCTTGAGCGTCGCAACTCACACTGTTAGTTTGTTCGTTAGGAATTTTGAGGTGAGTAGCAGCATAGATAGGATGCACTGCTGTCCGTAGGCGAAAGTGCTGCCGTGTGGTAGTTAGAGATTTTGCGATCTCTCCGAGATGGGTTGTGGCCGTATCTGTCTTGTGGTTCGCACGCGACGCAATTACGGAAGAAGTCCCCGTGTACGCAAATACGCGGGGCTTCTTTTTTTGTTAGGTTTTCCCTACACTGTGACTAATCTGCACCTACCGATTTACAGGAGAAAAGCATGATCAACGTAGTCAAATCTGCATGGAAGTGGCTATTAACTTTCGTGCTCAAACCGCTCGTCCTCTACAGAAGCCGAGAACACGTTGAATTCAAATTCAATTGGTTCAGTACGTTTCTAGTGCTGCAGTCAGCCACGTGCATCAGCCTCGTACTGTGGCTGTATCATCGCATCTCGCCGGAGCTCTTTGCCGTACAGTTTAACTCGCCGTGGTACGAGTACGTGATCTGTTTCGTCGTCGCTCACGCGTTTATGGGACTGTTCGAGTACTTCTTTCATCGCTACACGCTCCACGGGCTGTTCTGGAAATTCCTCTGGTTTCTCCATCGGAAGCACGAGGAACATCACGGCCTTACGCACGTCACCGACCTTAAGGGTAGCACTGAAGTGGCGTCGAGGAGCAAAGTTCGAAACAAGTACGCGATCAAGGACGGCGACCAAATTCAGTCGTCGGCCTTTCCGGCCTACGCCCTGGTCACCTTCTGGGGGATCTTCAGTCTTGTTCTCGTCCCACTGCAGCTACTCTTGCGATCGCAGCCGATCGTTATAACCGGCTACATGTCGGTTGTGTTTTCGTTCGGTCTCTACGAGATTATCCACGCCATCTGGCATCTGGATTACGACAAGCACTGGAAAAAGCGCGTCGAAACCTCGAAGGCTTGGCGAACGATCTACGGGTTCCATCTCATGCACCACGTCCGTGGTTGCAGTAGAACCAACCTAGCGATTAGCGGCGTATTCGGCTACTGGCTATGGGACAAGCTATTCGGCTCACTCTATATCCCTTCCGAGCTACCACTCGAAGGTGTGGAGATCGATCCCGACACGCTCAAGCCCCCGAAACCGCCTCGCTGGCTCCAGTGGCTTGACGAAAAAGTCGATGCCCGCGCAGCCCGCATCAAAAAGCAAGAAGCCAAACGGCGTCTCGCCGTGCACCAGTCCTCCTCGCGCCCGTAAGTGCGCGAGGACTTTTTTATACCACTTCGTTTTCGTCCGTTAGCTCTTCGGCAACAGCTTTTACGTGTAAATCGTCAAAACAGTTGCACGCTTCCATCATCGCACCAACCATCGTGCAAGAATCCGTATCGCACGCCTTTGGGACATCACTTTTACCGCCGCACGTTCCTCGACAAACATAGTGCTCACTCATTTTTTTCACCTCCGTTCCAAAATGCGGTGTATATAACACCATCACTTCCTTTTCGGTCTTCAGTATACCACCCCGCTTCTTTTGCCCACTCCCCTACTCTTTTATTGCGTTTTTTCTGGGATAAAGCATATAGTTCGTCTTTTTCGTCTTGATTCATCTCCCGCCCAAACCGCGCTCGGAATAAATCGCTGAAACTGAATTGGCAGGAATAGTTTCTCACGCTATCTCCAATACTCATCCAAAAATAGCGAGTTGCTGTCGCCATTTGGGGGGTCGTATATTCTAAATATTGCTTTTGATAATTCCTCCACAATTTCTCTAGCTTCATTTTCATCTGGGATGTAACCACCATGTGCGACTTTGTTCCTTAAAGCAGCCCAATTGTTATCGTTCGGAATAGCCAATTTTGGATAAAGGATTCTGTGCATTTGTTGTGCTAATTGCCTTTTTCCAATCACGGCAGCTACTTGTACGCATTTTTTTAGATCATTGCTTGATGATTTGTGTTTATATAACCACAAACGAATCCTTTGAGTTATAAACGATTCCCAAGCTGAAAATATTTCTATTACTGCACCCCTATATTCTTTATCTCTCAGCAACTTTTGTGAATTATGCATAGTCCTAAACCATATACTATGCGCAAAGATCTCATTGGTACTATTTCCACAAATCGCACACTTAGTTTCTCCTATTCCCTTGTGGCTGATAACTACCTCGGTGGGTAACTTACCCGAACACACTAAACATTTTCGATCGCCAATACTGATTCTCATCAGCGCGATTGTAACAAAAAAGGAGCCAAAATGGCTCCTTTTTTTCACTTATTAATAAGTTATTACTTAAGTTCTACGGTTGCGCCGGCTTCTTCGAGTTTCTTCTTAGCAGCTTCAGCGTCTTCCTTCTTCATTGTGCCGAGCTCTTTTGGAGCGGCATCAACTAGATCCTTGGCTTCTTTAAGGCCGAGCTCTTGTTTTATCTCACGGACTGCCTTAATGACAGCAATCTTTTGGTCGCCAGAAGCAGCGAGCACAACGTTGTACTCAGACTTCTCTTCAGCCTCGGCCGCAGCAGCGCCACCAGCAGCTGGAGCAGCACCGGCTGCCATTACTGGCATAGCGCTAACACCAAACTTCTCTTCTAAACCTTTTACTAACTCTGAGAGCTCCATTACGGAAAGCTCACCAACCTGTTCGATAATTTTTTCTACGTTACTCATTTATTTCCTTTCTTATTTTCTATTTATTATTTCTTTGATTCCTCAACCGCTCTTACCACGTAGGCAAACTGCTGTAGTGGGAAGTTTAAGTTGTAAACCAATCCTTGGATTAAACCGTGGAGACGGCCAACAACCTGAGCTTGTAAGGTTTCTTTACTTGGGAGTGAGGCGAGGGTTTTAACGGCTGAAGAGTCAAAGAAATTGCCGTCGATCCAACCGCCGAGAATCTCTAACGATTCAGTTTCTTTCGCGAAATCGCTTAGCATTTTTGCCGCTACAACTTCGTCGTGAAAGCCGTAAGCAATTGCGAGCTGTTTCTCTGGAATTTCCAGTTCGCGTTTCTGGTTTTTTAAGATCAGGCGAAGGAGATTATTACTCAACATTCGAACCTTACCCTGCTCTTCAAACGCCTTATCTCGAAGCGCTAAGTTCGCCTTAGCGTTAAGCGCTGTGTACGCAAAGATAATACTAATGCGTGAGGCTTCGAGCTCGCTGGTAAGCTGCTCAACTAACGCGACTTTTTGTGCTCGTAGTAATGCCATTTATCTTATAATTCTAGGTTGCATTTATATGATTCTGAACAGTGTCGCGGAAGCTGAATTGATTGGTTTGCCGTAGGCAAAATTCAGCTGAGCGCCAAGTAGTATGTTGCCGCTGGAGCGACATAACTACGTCTGTGAAGAAACATGTAAATGTAACAAATTGACGCCCAAAGAGACGTCGCTTGCGGCTTCGTCCTCGGCAGGATTTACGGCTTGTCTCTTGCGAGGGCCACCTACTTTCTTTGGAACAGAGTAATTTTCCCAAAAAACTAATTGAGTGTCAATAAAGCCCGTAAATGCTCGGCCGACATCCGGCCAGGGAAAAAGTATTTAATCTTATTGCCGCTGATGTAATAGCTAGCCGGAATAGTTCCGGACCAACTTCTAAACGTCGTTCCCTGCTCATCGAAATAATTGGGAAAAGTTACACCGAGCTCGCTAAGTTTTTGCGCCGCCACATCTGGCTGATCCTGAATATTAATTAATACTGGCTTTAAAGCAGTGCCCGTTAGTATATTCTTTTGTTCTGTTAATAACAGGGTGCATTCGTTACAGCTGCTATTCCAGAAGGTTACGAGCGTTGGCGAACCAACCACCTGTTCGATCGCAACTCTCTTCCCTTGAGCATCGATAATCGACGATGCTGGCAGCGCATCGTCAACTGCAAATGGCGTAATGTCGTTTGGGTCAATTTTTGTATTTACAGTTTCGCTCGTACCACTTAGGAAAATCCCAACAACAATAATTGAGAGCACAAAAATGACCGGCAGTATAAGCCGGTTCATCTTTTGCGGGCCCCTCTGCCCATTTCGTTATTTCAGAAACGTTAAATCAATGGCTGCCGAAGGGCTCATTGTAGAAGTAACGTAGGCAGCAGAAATTCGGCTCTTTTGCATACTACCTAACATCGCAGCAGCGTTTTCTTTGAGTTTAGCGGTATCCCAGGAAACTTTACCAATTATCTGGTGAATGTTATCGCTGCTATCAATTCGATACTCAACTTTACCGGAGTTAATTTCTTCAATCGCTTTTTTCGGATCGTTGGTGACGGTACCGGATTTTGGATCTGGCATCTTGCCTTTCGGTCCTAAGATCTTAGCGATTTTACCAACCTTTGGCATCAGCTCAGGCAAAGCGATCGCGACATCAAAATCGATCTTTTTTGTTTTAGCGATCTCTTCGATCTTGGCTTCATCGAGAATAATAATCTTTTTCTCTTTGCCGGTGCCGTGCGGTAAATGAATAACGCTCTTAGAAGATTCTGTACTGCCTTTACTTTTCTTTTTAAGCAACTTTAGATGCAGCTCAACACTACCATCAAATTTTGAGTACGAAGTTTTTTTAATTAATTCGATCGCTTCTTCCAAATCGTACAGCTTGCCTTTTTCGATATGGACAGTTGCGGCAGCATATTTGGCTGAGCGCTTTTTCTTCGGCACAACCTTTGCAGGTTTTGCGCTTTTCTTCGGTGATTTCTTATTTACTGCCTCAGCAGATTCGTTGTCTGTGTGAATGGCAGCAACTTCGGCTGGCACAACTGCATCGGCATCAGCTGCTTCCTCAGCAATCAGAGCTTTCTCGGCTTCTTCGTCTGGATTATTTTCGACCTCGTCTTGCGAAGCTTCGTCAGCACGCGCTGTTAAAACTTCTGCTTCTTCGATGGCAGATTTTTCTTGGTCGACGGCGTTATTAGTTGTTTTTTTCTTTGGCATTAAAAGTATTCGGTTCTAGTTGTTCTTCCATAGATTTTATCAGATAAGAGACGACTCGGTCAACGATCGCACCAAGCTCCCGACGCTCATTGGAACTAAATTTTGATAATACATACTCGGCCAAGTCGTGATCGTGATGTTCGGGACGACCGATACCAATACGAATACGCCAGTAGTCCGGTCCGATCTCGTTATCAATCGATTTAATGCCGTTATGTCCACCGCTAGTACCGCCGTGTTTAATGCGAACTTCGCCAAACGGGAACTCGGTGTCGTCGTGGATAACCCAAAGTCGTTCGCGATCTAGCCCGTGCTTTTCTAGTAATGCTTCAATCACATGCCCCGATTCGTTCATGTATGTACCAGGCTTAATCAGCTGGACTTTCTCACCCCGAAATTGAAACGTGATTTCGTCGCTATTAAGTAAGTGCTTTTGACGATGCCAATGCGTTTCACCTAACTGCTTGGCTAGCGCTTCGATAATATCGAAGCCGATATTATGTCTTGTGCCGTCGTAACGATCGCCTGGATTCCCCAAGCCAATTATTGTCAGCATTAGTTTGTTATTTCTCTGGTGAGCCAAGATTGTGTTGCAACTTCCGCAGACGATTTGCATGGTTTCGCAGAATGCGAAAAATTGTCGAGGACGGAAGTGCAGCGAGTCGCTGGACGAGCAAACGGTTGCAATGCGAGCTTGGCGAACGTCATTTACATACCTGGGAGTTTCATATCCTTAAGTAAAGGCTGCATACGAGTTGCAGATTCGGTCTGAGCACGGCTCATCGCTTGGCCGATCGTGTCTTTAAGGTTAGCTTCAAGCTCGTTCTTTTTATCGGGTGTTAGTAACTCGTCAGCAATTTCAATTGCGACAATTTTCATCTCGCCGCTAACTACAACACCAACCAGGTTGTCAGTAGAACGCGCTTCGATCTCTAGCTCTTTAAGCTCTTTCTGTAGCTGTTTGGCTTTCTTTTGGAGCTGATACATATCTTTCATCTGTCCGAAATTTGGTAATGCCATTATTTAGTTTCCTTTCTTCTTAGTAATAAATATTTTGCGTAAGCGTCGATGAACGGTTCGATCTCACCGTCGAGCACGTCGTTAACAGCGCTGGTTTCAAAACCGCTGCGCACATCTTTAACGAGTTGATAAGGCTGTAATACGTACGATCGAATCTGGTTTCCCCAGGAAGCTAAGACTGGCTCGCCTTTATGCTTTTGTTCTTCGGCGCGCTGTCGTTCTTCCTCGAGTAATTGTAGCTTTGCTTGAAGGATTTTCATAGCCTGCAGTTTATTTTGCAACTGACTGCGTTCGTTTTGACAGGTAACTACGATCTTTGACGGCAGATGGGTGATTCGAACAGCTGAGTCGGTGGTATTAACGCCTTGACCGCCGTGGCCGCCGGCTCGATAAACATCGATCTTAAGCTCGTCTGGATTAATTACCAACTCTGATTTTTCAACTTCTGGAACAACCTCTACAAGCGCAAACGAGGTGTGCCGAGATTTGCTAGCATCAAACGGCGAGATTCGGACAAGTCTATGAACTCCGCCTTCTCCTTTGAGCTTGCCGTACGCTCGAAAGCCTTTAACTTGCAGCATCGCACTTTTAATCCCCGCTTCTTCACCGGCGCTTTTTTCTAGCAACTCCACTTTAAAGTTAGCGCGTTCACAATAACGAGTGTAGAGACGTAAGAGCATTTCGGCCCAATCCTGAGCTTCGGTTCCACCAGAGCCAGCGTGGACAGATAGATACGCATTTGCGTCGTCGTGTTCGCCAGTGAAAACTGCTTCGCGCTCTAGTTCGTCGAGGTCGTGATCGCTTTCAGCTAGTTCAAATCTAAGTAGCATGTCTTCAAGATGTTTGTATTCCTGAGTCAACTTGGCGGCTTGTTGATGATCGCTCCAGAACTCCGGGTTTTTCATCTGTTCTTGAATATAGGCAAGACGCTCTTGCTTAGATGGGATGCCAAGTAGTATTTCTAGTTCTTTTTTACGATTATTCATTACATAAATATTCTACTTTTAATCTATTGCAGGGGACAGGGGGTGCTACTTGCGAAGCGCTACCCTTATCCCCACAAAATATTAATTAGTAAGTTTTTGGGTAACAAAAAAAGACCCATTTCTGGGTCTTCCTTTGTTTACTTGTTATTACGCAAGTAAGTTAGCTTCTTTGCGAGCTAACATGTAGCGACGTAAAGCAACCGCTAGGGTTGTTAACGCACCCGGAAGGATAGCAGCTTCCGCACCAGCCTTTGGTAAGGTGGTGACAGTCTTGCTAACTACCACTTTGTTGGCACACTTCGCAGCAGCTTTAGCTGCGCTGGCGCTCGAAGACGAGCTAGCAGCGGAGCTGGCTGAAGCAAAAGCGCTCGGACAATCCGCCGTCTGAGTTACGGTGTTACCACCGCTTGTTGCAGACGAAGAACTTGAGCTCGAGCTTGAACTAGAACTTGAAGAACTAGATGAACTCGAACCGCTAGAGCTAGACGAACCGCTTGAAGCGGCCGAACCAGCAGAAGCACCGGCACCAGCAGAAGCTGATACGCCACCAACACTAGCCGAAGCAGCGCTTGAAGAACTAGCAGACGAGCTTGAGCTCGAAGAACTAGAACTTGAAGCAGCGGCAACTAGCGCAGGGCTAGTAAAGGCTACTGTTAAGGCAACTAAGATGGAAACTAATATATATTTCATTATATCTCCTATTATCATCTCACTTGCCCTGAGGCAAGTGTGCTTATATTTTTTCATTCACTTTTCAGACTAATCTCGACTTCTAATTAGTCGGAAAAGAAATGTTCCGAGGCACAGGTTTTAAGGCCTGCACCTCGGAAAGGATGTTCTATCCCCCTGCCGCTGCTGCCGAGCTGGAGCTCGACGATGACGACGAAGAGGAAGAACTGGAAGAGCTGGAGCTCGAAGACGAGCTCCCGCCCGCGCCACCTGCACCGCCGAAAGCAAGAGCTGCAACGTTGAACGTATTGCCCTTGCCCAGCTGGGCATTGAAGGAGACGCCGCCGATCACCGGCGAGATCACCGTCGGAGCGCCCAGGTTGGCGATGTGTTGCTGTTGCGTGGGCAGCAACATGACAGGAATGTACTTCGGCACTTCGACCGGCCGATCGACCGGCACGTAGACCGGCACTTCGACCCGTCGTTCGGGACCAGGTACCGTCACTCGGTACTCTCGAACCAAAGTGCGTTGGTACGTCAGCGTTCGGGTCTCAGTCTTGACCGCGCTTCGCTGCCAGATCAGATTGCCGCAAGCGACAATTTGAAGAGGAAGGTCAGTCTTGCGATCGCAGAGAACCTGGCGACCAGCGAGTGATTCGTACTTGAACTCGTTACGGTTGCGGTAGTGAACCCAACCGTACTCGCCCTGACGACCGGCACGTCGGTACGTGCCCTCGTTGCTCACCGGAAGTCGCGAGTAGGACCATTGGTAGTCCTTGGAGAGCAGAAGGTCCGGGCCTTCCTGGTACTCTCGGATGAACTCCCGAGTCCCAGAACTCGTTGTTGGGTCAATGCTCTGCGCACCAGCGAGGCTGGCGCAGATCAGAGCGACAATGACGAGAGGGGTGTGGATCAGTTTCATCTTAGTTCTCCTCGCTCAAGCGGAAGACGAGAGTTCGCTCTCGTCCGTCGGCGTCGATCAGTGTGATCGTCGCTCCAAGGAAGCGCTTGATACTTCCCCAGGCTATCGCTTCGTGGCGATCGCCGCTTCGACGCACCGAAAGCGGATGGTCTTTGTCGTCGAGTCTGAGCACCGCTGTAAACGGCCTAGAGTCGCTCAACGTCAGTACCACCTGATTCCGACGGGAGGATAACTGGATCTCAGTTACCTCCGGTGCGAACGTGTGACGACGTGCATCTCCGAGTAGTTGCTGCTCGGTGGTGTTCAGCTCTGAACGGAGGAAGTCGAACTTCTGCTCCGAACTTGTTTGCATCGCACCAACAGTAACAGCACAAAACTCGACTGGAGGCTGGTTAGCACCGGCCGTTCCAGCGTTTCCTGCGTTACCGACGTTTGCACCAGTTGGAAAACCACCGGGCAAAGCGGTGTTGCCTGTCTGCGTAGTCGGCGGCTGGTTAGCCGGTCGACCCTGCAGGGCAATCTGGAACTCCTCAAGCGAAGTGAAGTTCCGAATCGTTCCGTCCGGCATCTGAGCCGTGTAAGACTGAACGACCGGATACATACTTCCACCCGCGCCGGCCGTAGCCAGGCGAGCTTGCTCGTCAGCGGCCATTTGGAGAAACTGGCGGATATCGAGACGAATAAACGTCGCGCTCCCCCACTCCGTACGGCTCGTACGAACCTTGATCTGGTTGATTCCAAGATCTAGGTCGCTGACGGCGATGAACGGATAGTCGCCAACCACGCCCTGAGCGCCGCTGGGTCTACCTCTCACCACCCTGCCACCTTCGACCTTCCGCCACTCGACTAGCTTGTCGTTGACGTAGATTGTATGGTCGTGAGCAGGCGAACTGTTCGTGAAGGCTTTCACCTTCAGCAGAACCTTGTCACCAAACCAGACCGAAGTCTGAGTGGTGGGGTCCCAGCTCGTGAAATATGTCGGTTGATCACCCTTGACGATGTAAACGTCGAAAACGACCTTGACGGCCGAAATCGGACGTTCTTGCGTTTGGGCGATCCGGGCGTTGATACCCGAGCTGATTGCTCCGAAGAGCAACGACTCGAGCAACTGTGCCTTTGCGAAAGTTGGGGCAATGGCAAGAACCACCGCCATCAGAATTGCGGATTTCTTCATCTTTGTAACTCCTGTGCGTGCATTCCGCGGATCGCGGTGACGCTCTTGTCAGCGCCATCTCAGCCAGGAAGAGGGAAGGAGGGAAACTGTCGAGGTCGAGCAAGCTCAGCCTGTAATGACAGCTCTCCCTAATCCCAGCCGAGAGGGCACCGACAAACAGAAACTACGAAGACATATACTATTACTCTCTCCAATCCACTCGCAATCTCATCGGTAGATATTAATTGCGAGCGGGTTGGAGAAAGCGAGATAAACTCGCCGAGGATATTGGTGGAGGCGCCGGGAATACGCCGTAACTGTGTGATCCCCGGCGCCAAAGGCAAAGATTGGTGGAGGCGCCGGGAATTGAACCCGGTTCCAAAAAGAGAAACACGATTGTCGTTGGTTTTTGTTTAGGCATTTTCCCAACTCGAGCTACCACGCTCAGACACCGCTCTTACCCTCTCTGTCGAACCCTTACGCCCCCATTTTCATATTGAGCGAAAGGTACGTTCGCTCCAATCAGCTCACGTTACAGGCGGTATTAATGTAACCACGCGTTCATGAGCTAGTTGGAGAGAACTAAATGTTAAAGTGTGCCGCTATGAACGAAAGCTCTTTGGACATTCGTCGCACGGCAGGCTTCTTGCGAAGCGACTGCACTATATAAAGGAAGTTTTAGATACCTGCGAGTGGTTGTTTCGACATCATTGCGTTGGATACGTCCCACTGGGAGCGCAACGCTACGATGTAATTCGAAACATCCAAACGTAAGTAAAATAAAAAGCCGTGGTAGACAGAACAGCTACTAGAAAGTAGGTTCCGCTGCGCACTACCGATGCGATCTCACGACTGTTTCAACTTCTGTTTTGTTTTGGTGCAGTACACTTTTTGAGTGTGCACGAACAATAGCATATGCTAGTTAAGATGTCAATGAATGTGAGGCAATTTTTATCGCGGTATATAAATTGTACCGTTGACGGTATCAACCACTTCGTAGCCAACCTGCTCGATCTCTGCTTTGCGGTTGTCGGCAGTGAGAAAATCGTTCTTAGCTCGGGCTGCGTCCCGATCTTCGGCTAATCGCTTCGCCGAGTCACTATTTTCAATTGGCATATACCTTAAACCAAAGATGTCAAATAACTTATCGGTATCAGCTTTATTGATAAGTTGAGCATTCTCACCCCAGAGTTGCAGTGCTTTCGGGCTATCGAGATCGTCGTTTAACGCGTCTATAATTGCGTCAAATACTTGCATATCTGTTTTTTCAGGAGAAATAGCATATGCCTGAAATATCTTGCGACGCAGAGCGATTCCTTGCTCCATAACTGTTTTTGTGTAATCAAATGGCTTACGATAATGTGTTTGGTAAAAGGCGAGCCTTAATTCATTAGCGCTATACTGCTTTAGTGCTTCTTGAACAGTAAGACTGTTGTGAAGAGATTTACTCATCTTCTGACCGCCTACACTCAGCATCCCAGTGTGAACCCAGTAATTAGCCATGGTTTTACCTGTTAAACTCTCTGACTGAGCGATCTCGTTCTCGTGATGAGGAAACACGTGCTCTAGACCTGATCCGTGTAGATCAAAAGTGTCGCCAAGATACTTACGACTCATAGCAGAACACTCGATATGCCAACCAGGGTAACCTCTACCCCAAGGCGAATCCCAAGTCATCTCGTTAATTGAGACTGGAGCAGCTTTCCACAGGGCAAAATCTGCCGGTGAACGTTTGTCTCCAGCAGCTTCTACTCGCGTGCCAGTAAGTATCTCGGTTAAGCCGCGATGGCTTAGCTTACCGTAATCTTTCTTTTTCGCGACACTAAAGTAGACGTTCCCAGCAGCAGTTGTATAGGCATATCCTTCCTTAATTAGTCCCTCAACGAACTCAATAATGTCGTTGATGTGTTCAGAAGCTTTAGGGAAATTATTAGGTAATCGAACCTGAAGCGCTTCTAAATCTCTCAAGTGTGCTTGAGTAAAGTGATCAACAATCTGGCGTACCGTTTGACCTGTTTCGTGGGCTTTCTTTTGAACCTTATCTGCTCCGACTTCGGCGTCGTTAACCATATGCCCAACATCGGTAATATTCTGGATATATGTAACTTTATAGCCCAGATAGGTTAAGAAACGAACCAGTAAATCAAACCCTAAATATGTTCGGGCGTGACCGAGGTGGTCGTAGTCGTAAACGGTTGGTCCGCAAACGTACATTCGAACCTCACCGTCGGTAATTGGTTTAAACTCGTCTTTTGTACCCGTAAGTGTGTTATAGATCCGAAACATCCTCTTCTTTGTACCTTAATTATTCTTACTTAAAAAGCAATTAAGTAGTCGCTTGACATACGCGGGCTGAAAGATTGGTTTTGCGAAGCAAATTTCAGCTGAGAATTCAGCGACGAGCTCGCTGGAAGTGAGGAGCGGTCAAGCGATACTAAATTGCGGTCCTACTCGTCGCCGTAACTGTCTTCGTTATAAGACCGCTGGTCTTCGTTTAATTCTTTTTCCGCGAGTGACTCAAGCGACTCCGAACCGCTTTCATCAACTGGCACCGAAAGATCATCGTCTTCTGCAGAGAGTTCGTGGTCTGTTGGTTCGCGCATCGCATCAACCGGGACAAGTCGCCCGCCACAGCTGGTACACGACTCGTTCGCAACGGGTGTTGTCGTTCCGCAATCCTCACAGATAAATTCTTCGGCGGTTGTTTGTTCTTCCATATTAGTATTGTATCCAACTATTGGTCTTTTTGTGAATACGAGCGACGGCCTTCAAGCGCTCGACTCAGCGTTAACTCGTCGGCGTACTCCAAGTCACCACCGACTGGCAGTCCGCGTGCTAATCTTGTTACCGAAAGCTCTTTAATCGTTCCTAATTCAACCGCGGATTTAATTTGCTCGTCGATATATAGCGCTGTCGCCTCGCCCTCTAAAGACGGGTCGGTTGCTAAAATAACCTCTTTGATTTCGTTAGAATTGAGTCGCTCGAGTAACTGTGAGATCGCTAAGTCCTCTGGACCGACGTGGTTGATCGGCGAGATCTGGCCGCCGAGAACGTGGTAGCGACCGTTAAATCTTGCTTTTTCAAGTGCTAAAACATCAAGCGCCTCTTCAACCACTGCTAACTTTTGTTGGTCGCGTGTACTATCGCTGCATATCGGACACGGATCGCTCTCAGCGATTATTTGGCAAACAGAACAAGTAGTTAAGTTCTCTCGTAATTCGCTAAACGCCTGAGCGAAGCGCTGTAACTCGTGTGATTCGCGCCCTAGTAGATAAAACGTGAGACGGTTTGCTGTCTTTGGTCCGATCCCCGGCAAGGATCCAAGAACTTCAGCTAGTGCTTGAATGGATTTTGGTAGTACTTTACTCATTTATCATTTGTTATATTAGCCATTTTTTATGCAGGGGACAGGGGGTGCTATTTGCGAAGCGCTACCCCTATCCCCTGCACCCCAACCCCAAGCACGCTTTAGACACGGGGTTGAACAGACATCTCGTTATTTCCCCTTGGCTGGAGCTCCTTCTTCTTCCGAATAGTCGCACTGACTACAACTGATGCCAGCTTTTTTCTTTAATAAAATATTTTGACAGCGAGGGCATTTTTTATTTATCGGTTCGTCCCAAAACGCCGTTTTACAGCTCGGATAACCGCTGCATCCCCAGAAATATTTACCACGTTTCGTGGTTTTTCGCACCAAATCCTTGCCACAATTTGGACAGGTAACACCAGAACTAATAACAATCGGTTTCGTGAATTTGCATTTCGGATAGTCAGAACAACCTAAGAATGTTCCAAACCGACCTTGTTTAATAGCGAGCGACTTGCCGCAATCAGGGCAGTTTTCTTTTACTTCCTCTGCAATCTGCTTCTCTTGCTCCGGTGAGAATACATCGTCTAAAAACGGTGCTCGGTAATCGCACTCTGGGTAACCGCTACAAGCGTAAAACTTACCGAAGCGCCCCAATTTTATCACTACCGGCTTGCCGCACTTCGGACAGACTTTATCTGTCGCCTCTTCAACGATCGCTTTTTTCTCGATGGTTTTTTCTTTCTCCTGAAGCAATTTCTCGAATGGTTGGTAGAAACTCCTGAGAACGGGAACTAGCTCCTTTTTTCCCTCAGCGATATCGTCTAAACTCTCCTCCATCTCGGCAGTGAAGTTATAATCGACGATGCTTGGAAAGTTCTCGACCAGTAAATCCGTAACGACTTCAGCTACTTTTTCCGGAAAGAACCGGCCGGTTTGGCGAGTAACGTAGCCGCGATCCACAATCGTGCTCATAATCGGAGCGTATGTCGACGGTCTGCCGATACCGCGTTTTTCAAGCTCGCGAACGAGTGTTGCTTCTGAGTAACGAGCTGGCGGTTCAGTAAAATGCTGCATCGGATCTGCAGATTTTAGACCCAGCTTTTCGCCCTCGACAAGCTCTGGTAATCGTTCAAATCGTTCTTCGGAATCCGGGTAGACTTTTAGAAAACCATCAAAAGTTAACTCTCGACCACGCGCAGAAAGTGAGACGCCGGCTGAAGTTTTAATACGCACAGCTGTTGTTTTAACTTCAGCTGGACTCATCATCGAAGCGGTTGCGACCTGCCAAATTAAGTTATAGAGGCGGTAATGATCGCGGGAGACCTTGCCCTCTAGCTCCTTAGGCAAGATCGAAAAATCGGTTGGTCTGATCGCTTCGTGCGCTTCCTGAGCGCCCCGAACTTTCTTTGTAAAAGTATTCGGCGTTGACGGAATATAGCGCTGTCCGAACATCGAGCTAACTTGTTGTTCAGCTTGACGCTTAGCTGAATCGGCTATGTTGTGTGAGTCGGTTCGCATATACGTAATCAAACCAACCGTACCCTTGCCCGGGATATCGATGCCCTCGTATAGATCTTGGGCAATTTTCATCGTTTTTTTAGCGGAGAAACTACAAACACGAGCCGCCATTTGTTGTAAGGTTGAGGTGATTAGTGGCGGCTGCGGTTTTAGTTTGCTTTCAGATGTTGTAATAGTCTCAACTGATATATCGGCTGCGGAGAGTTTTTTTGCTAGGAGCTGTGCTTCTTTTTCAGTTTTGAGCTCTAACTTGCTAGCGCCGCTTCCAAGAATAATTGCCGGGAAGTGCGCTGATTTAGTTTTTAGCTGAACTTCAAGCGTCCAAAACTCCTTCGTTACAAACGCCTTAATTTCACGCTCACGCTCAACAACCAAGCGAACAGCTACCGATTGGACCCTTCCGGCTGATAGCCCGCGATAAACTTTTTTCCAGAGCAACGGTGAGAGCTTGTATCCAACTAAGCGGTCGAGAATTCGTCTCGCTTGTTGTGCGTCAACGAGATCGCGCGAAACTTGTCTCGGTTTTTCGATCGCGTTTTGGACGGCAGATTTTGTAATTTCGGTAAAACTAATTCGATGTATCGGTTTCTTGGTTTTGAGCTGCTCTACTAAGTGCCAGGCAATCGCCTCTCCTTCTCGGTCCGGGTCGGTGGCAAGATACAACTCTTCGCTCGCATCTAACTCTTTTTTTATTTCGCTCACAACCTTCTTAGCTTTAGGAATAAGTTGATACGAAACTTCGAAATCGTCGTCGACATCAATCCCTAACTTGCTTTTCGGTAAGTCACGAACGTGCCCGTAAGACGCTCTCACAACAAAATCCTTGCCGAGATACTGACCGATGGTCTTGGCTTTGGCTGGTGATTCTACGATAACTAATTTCTTTGACATTATTTTCGAAGATAGTATCCCGGTTTCGGCTGATATACTCGATCGAGCAGCTCAAGCTGAGTTACCAATCCTAAGACTACCTCAATCGGCTTATTAACTACAACCGCTAACTGCTCAATATTTTTTGGGTCCTGAATGAGTAAGTCTAGAACCTGGCGTAACTCACTGTCAAGACTACTATCAACAACCTCTGAGCGCTCCAAGTCGAAATATTCAAATAATTGATCAGCATTAACTAGGGCTGTAGCCCCGTGCTGTATTAACAAATTAGTACCAGCTGCGCTGCTGCGTGTAATATCTCCCGGCACCGCCATAAGATCACGATTATAATCGATCGCGCTTTTTGCGGTTGTGAGCGAACCAGATTTTATTATCGCTTCAACAACAACTGTAACGCGCGATAACCCAGCGATAATACGATTTCGTATCGGAAATCTGTAGCCTTTCGGTCGAGACAACGGAGGGTACTCGCTTAGTAATAGGCCGCTTCTCGCGATAATATTTGTTGCTAGTTGGGTGTGGTCGATTGGATAAATCTCGTCTAAGCCGCCGGCCATAACTGCTACTGTCTGGCCTCCTGAATCCAAGGAGCGCTCGTGTATTTTTTTATCGATTCCGTAGGCTAGGCCGGAAACCGTCGTCAACTTCGAGAGCAACGACGACGGGAAGAGCGTCTCAATAACGCTAGTGCCGTACGTTGAACATTTACGGCTGCCGACTACAGATATTATTGGTCGTTGCAGCGCCGATAAATCCCCTCGGTAAAACAACCAGAGCGGCGGATCCGGTATCTCGGATAATAGTTTCGGGTACTGCCGGCTACCTAGGAGGATAATACCGATACCGTACTTTTTTAAACAACCTAGCTCGCTTTTTTGATCAAGTTTCCGACTCTTGAGCGCCGCCGATTGCGTACTAGTTAGCACTTTTTGACCGTTGTCGTCGAGCGCCTCCCGAAGTGTTTGATACTGCTCGTATGTTTTATGCCACGCAATCGGTCCGATCGCTTCAATCGCTGCTAAAGATAGTATTTCAGACTCAGTAATCCCCAAAAAGAAGCGTGGGGTTGTTGACATTGTTATTAGCGTATGGTAATTTATCCGAACTTGTCGAGTCTAACTCGACAGAAGACACCGGCGTTACGTTAGTAGCTCCGCTGCCTTCTTCGCTACGGCACCCCTGGCCCTATAAATTTCGGTCGGGAAAAATTGCATTCGCAGGTGTCGAGAGTGATGAGGGGTAAGGGAAAGGCCATCGCGCAAGCGATGGCTTTTTCCGTATCCGGTGCTAGAGTACGAGTATGAACAATTTTAAGCTTAGCAACGGTCTTCGAGTATGTATAATGCCGAGCGCAGAAGATCAATCGGTTAGTGTTGAGATATGTGGATTAGCTGGAAGCGGTTACGAGGGGAAGAAGGCTGGCGCCGCTCACTTTCTTGAACACTTACTGTTTGATGGTACTAAAAATTATCCAGAAATTACCCAATTTGATTCGATTATTAGAGATAGGGGCAGTCGTGGAAATGGTATGACCAATAAAGACTACGCTCGTTATTTCGTTAAATCGCTACCTGATGAAATTGAGTCAAGCTTTATCTATTTAAGTGAAATGCTGATAAATCCCTTACTGCGTGACCACGACTTTGAACGTGAAAAAACAATTATCGAACAAGAAATAAATCGTTTTAAGGACGACCCATCGCTTTACTTGCCCAGAAAAATTTTTGCACAACTATACCCAAGCTCACCGCTCGGCCGCTTCACCACAGGTGACGTGAATGATGTTCGGAGGCTCCAAGCACAACAGTTACGAGAATTCTGGCAAGAATATTATGTTGCGAGCAACTTTGTCCTTGTTGTTAGTGGTAACGTCGATGTCGATCAAGTCCAGGCATTGGCTGAGAAATACTTTAGTGCAATGCCCCCGGGAACACCACAGAAGTTACTTAATGCCATCATCAATCAGGAAAGGTCTGTGGTAATAGAACAGAGAACGAGCATTAAACAATGTCACTTGTTTATCAGCTACCCCGGTTTCACTGTTGATAACGACAAGAAATATAGTGCTCAAGTAATGATGCGAATACTAACCAGAGGTTTTTCATCTCGATTATATACTCGGTTACGAATACAAGAAGCGATGATTTATTCTCTCCGTGGTTTTTATACTTCGGCTGGTTTCGGGGGGATGACAAGTATCACCACTGCTGTAGACAACGGAAGGCTTAGTAAGGCATTAAAAATAATTAAGGAAGAAGTTGAAAAAATTTCAGATGAGTATGTAAGCGACGAAGAACTCGACCGCGGAATCAGGATCGCTTCTTCAGACGAGCTATTCAATTACGAACTAAACGAAATGCGAACTGGGGCATACGCATTTGATTTATTAAGCTTAGGAAAAATTATCGAGCCACTGCAGACTAAGAAACAATTTGAATCAATTACGAAAAAAGAAATACAAGAAGTTGGCGCTGAGATATTCTCGCAACCACCAAAGATCCTCATACTTACTTCTGAAGGCAATTTAGAGGTTAGCTACTGAGCTAGGGTGTTTTTACTTCTCGACTTCAATACCCATCGAGCGGGCAGTACCTTCAATAATTTTTGAAGCTTGTTCGACGGTGCGAGCGTTTAAGTCTGTAAGTTTGTTCTCAGCGATTGCTGCAATCTGAGCTTTAGTAACTTTGCCAACCTTTTCTTTACGCGGTGTCTGCGAACCTTTTTCTAAACCAGCTGCTTTTAGTAGTTGAATCGCTGCCGGCGGAGTTTTAGTAATAAAGCTAAACGTTCGATCTTCGTAAATTGAGATCTCAACTGGAACGATCGTATCACCCATCGCCCGAGTTTGCTCGTTAAACTGAGTGATGAAATCCATCATATTAACGCCGTGCGGACCAAGAGCAGTACCGATTTGTTGACCAGGCGTCGCCTTACCGGCTGGTGCTTGAAGTTTAATAATTGTTTTTACTTTCTTTGCCATTTATTTAATTAGATTTTTTTAACTTGGAGAAAATCGAGGTTAACCGGAGTTTCGCGGCCGAACATCGAAACAGAAACTTTAATCTTGCCTTTTTCTGGATCAACTTCGGTAATTTTGCCTTCGTAGCCCTTAAGTGGACCATCGCTAATGCGAACAAGATCGTCTTTCGCTAGATCGACGGTATGCTCCGGCTCGTCTTTTGCCATTTTTGCCTTAATTGCTACTACTTCCGATTCAGGAATTGGCGTCGGTCGGATACCACTACCCAAAAATCCTGTTACGCTCGGGGTATTTCGGACGACGTACCAAGACTCATCGGTAACAATCATGTGAACGAAAACGTATCCCGGGAAGCTACGCTTCTCGACAGTTTTGCGCTTGCCGTTCTTAATCTCAACCTGCTTTTCTTTCGGTACAATCACTTCAAAAATATAGTCTTGCAGCTTTAAAGTAGCCGCGCGTTGCTTTAGATTCTCAGCGACTTGATCCTCGTATCCAGCATAAGTGTGAATTACGTACCAACCAGCTTCGCCACTTTGGCGTCGCTCTTGTGTCTCTGGGATTGAATCGATAGTATCGCTCATTATTTAACCGCCAATAACACTAGTTTTTGTAAACCCAAATCAAAGGCGCCGAAAATTACAGTAGCTACAGCTACACTCAAAAGAACCATTAAGGTATGGCGGATAACTGTCTCGCGCTTCGGCCAAATTACCTTTCGCGCTTCTTCGATAAGCGATCCAACGAATGCGACTCCTGGTACTTTAACCATTCTTCACCTTTTTTGTGGTCTTAGCTTTAGCCACAGGCTTCTTCGTTTCTGTCTTAGCAACGGCACCGATCGCTACAACTTCAAGCTCGGAGAGCTGCTGCCTATGACCGTAGCGCTTTAAATAACGAACCTTATTTTTAAACTTTAAGCCGCTTACTTTTTCGCCTAAGAAATGTCGCAAAACTTTAAGCTGAATCTGTTGATTGCTTAACTGATCCTTCAGAGAAATTGTCGCGCCCTCTTTATCGGCAACTTGGTTAACAGTAATTTTTTTACCAGCACGAACAACGTGCTGTTTGCCGCCGGCTGTTACAACTGCCAATTTGTGTTCGGAATTGCTCATACTTTTTATAATTAACGGATTATATTGTACGAAAAATACCCTATTACGTCAATGCAACGAACCAATTAGTGAAAAAGGATTTTTTTATGCCGAATTGCGATACTCTCCACAATTCCGATCGCTGCGAAATCTACAATTAATGCCGTACCGCCGTACGACATAAACGGCAGCGGTATACCAGTTACCGGCAGTAAACCGATATTCATAGAGATGTGAACGAATCCCTGAAAAAAGAACTTGGCAGCGATTCCAATACAAAGTAATTGCGCAAACGGATCATCCGCTTCACGGGCAACGGCCAAGATTCGAAAAATTAACAGGGTATACAAACTAACAGCTAACACCGACCCGACAAAGCCGGTTGCTTCGGCAAAACCAGCGAAAATAAAATCGGCGTGAGCGACCGGCAAAAAATTCAAAACTGTTTGAGATCCCTGACCGAAACCTCGGCCAAATAAGCCGCCACTACCGACCGCGATGAGTGACTGTCGAACGTTGTAGCCTTCGCCCAACGGGTCGCTCATCGGATTAAGAAATGTCTCAACCCGTTGCCGCTGATACGGCTGCAAATTGAAAAAAAGTATCGGCAGCGCCACTACGATAATACCGGCAAGTAGCGCTAATATCCTGCGTGACGGTTTTGCTGCAAGAAAAATCGATAAAAAGACTATCAACAACACTGAGGCCGTACCAAGATCCGGCTGCAGCATCACTAAACTAACTGGCACAGCTGCGATAAGTAAAAAACCAACAATCCGTCTCCAACCCATTACGCCGATATGTTGGGCTAAAAATGCCGCGCCCGTAATTGCGCCGATTAATTTAAAAATCTCCGAGGGCTGGAGCTGAAAGAAACCAAAATCTAACCATCGATACGCACCAAAGACTTTTAGAACAAATGGAAGACTCGGTGCTAGAAACGGTAATAGCGGTATAAGAAGTAGGATGCCAATCACAAAGAGCAAAACGTTAAATGAGCGTAGGGCTCGATAGTCGATCGACATCATTACAACCATCGCCAATATGGCTACGAGGGCAAATACTCCTTGATCGATCGCCAAACGATTGCCGTATTGATGAAATGTAATCGTGTAGATAGTTATAATTCCGGTGACTGTTAGAACAATCGGAACCAACAATACAAACCACTCGATTGGTAGACTCCAAAACCTACGCATACTACTGTAGTAACCTTACGGAAGAACGTTGTCGAGCGCGCAATTAGCTAAATAATCGGCTCGTCGGTTCGCCTCGCGTCTTACGGCGTTAAATTCGATCGTATTACCACTTTTTTGGAGTTGGTTGATGTAGCCAAGAATCTTCTCGTAATGCGGCTTAAGAAGCGCATCTTTTACCTTATAAACACCCTGAATCTGTTTCACCATTAATTCGCTATCGGAGTAACACTGGATCGTTGAGTCGCTAATATTATTTGTAATCAAATACTCAAGCGCAGCGACCATTGCCCGATACTCTGCCTGATTGTTTGTTGTTTTACCGATACTTTCAAAGCGCTCAACCAGTAATTCCTTCAGCCCTTGGATCGTGTAAGCGATCGCTGCGGGGCCGGGGTTGCCTCGCGAAGCCCCGTCGGTGTGTATAGAAATAGATCGCATCTAAGTGCAATATACGGTTTATTATCTAATACGTCTAGAAGCGACTATCGACTAACGTTACCGCCACCTGCGTAGAGGTTATAGTCGTAAATTCCGATTAACGCGCCACTAATTCTATTAACTTCTGCCACCAATGTTCGTTTACTCGATCCGTAATACCCGGTTGCGGTAACAACGGTTGTCAACGAATCGATTTCCGGTCCGCGAGTTGTACCGACGCCGCTACCGCTAGTAGTGGTGGAAGTAATTAAAGCAAACTTAACATCGCAGAAATACGGTCGGAATCGCAATGTGGTTGTAATGTCGTTTGTGGTTTTTATATCCCAGTTTTCATTAACCCCCATTGAGTCGTAAATTGGGTTGCCACCCCAACGAACCTGTTTTTGCGTTAAAACTTGTCCGCTTTCGGTGATCTGCTCTAACTGAATGAACGCTCGATTATCGCTACACTGAAACTGGAAGGCGTGTCGCAGATAATACGGTAAGCTATCAACCCTATCCTCAAATCCTGTCAGTTCTACCGCAGTATCTTTCGTCGCTGTTTTGGCCGAAGCCCAGTCGAGAGTACCATTAGTAGCGATACCGATGCTTGGTACTTTGTACTTAACTTCTAAATCGTAATACTGTTCTTTCGGGTCGTAATTCAAGCCAGTAGTACTCGAGAGATCTTCGTTGTTATCTACCTCGAATGTGGCAGTCTGCGGATACCTTGCGCTTGTTATACCGTAACGAAAAGCCTTACCGCTCAACGTCTGTACGTCACGGTTAAACCGATATCTAGCCAAGCCATCTTCGATCCCCGCTTTAGCGGCGTAGTAGGCTAGAATATTATCTTCTTCGCGAGAAGATTGGCTGAACTGCACCAAACTAATGCGCTGGGCGGCAAATACTACCACCAAAACACCGCTAATGATTAATAGAACCATCAAGATGCTACTACCGGTTTTTTGTTGTTTTATTATTCCCCTCATCGCGATCCACCTGTTGTGATTGTTGTACTAACACTATAACACTTCGCTCGGACTTCTGCGCTAGTACAAATCGTTGTGATATCGATTGGCTTAAAGGTAAACGACAAACGTATGAACGGCGAGTGAGGAACTGTCGGAGGAGTTGGGGTTGTGGCATCTTTAGGATTACTCCCAGAGAAAAATGGGGTACCAATTAAACCAGTCTCTACCTTATATCCGTTAGAAAGAATTGACACCGCTGGTGACGACTCTGAACAGCTCAACACCCGGGAGTTACCCTGAGTTCGGATCGTACAGCCCCGATGTTCTCTTAGGGTTACGTCACCTGTTGGCTCAACATTAAAAACCTTGTAAACATAATCGGTCGAGCGTGGATATTTCAACACAATTTTTAAACAACTGTCACTAAAATCGTAACCGACGAATTCGCCGCCAGCTTGAACACAGTTACCCTGACCTTGTTCGTTCGTAATTAATTCGTTGGTGTAAACGTATCGAAGATCGTTAGTAACTCGATCGATAACTGAGCGCGCAACTTCTGTCCGGCGACGTGTCTCTCCGCTTTTAAGCGACGAAGCGGCGCTTCGGGCAAAGATACCTAGCGTCAAGATTGCTAGGCCAGAAAAGATCGCGACCGCGACCAATAACTCCAGTAACGTGAAGCCGTTTCGTTTCTCTTGCATAGATTATAAATCGCCGACGCTTCGCCAATTTGTCAGCATCGTTGCGATGTCGGTAAAGCGGTACTCGCCGCGATCGTTCCACAACACAACCGACCGAACTTTCACAGCGTTGCCGTCTAGAATTAACTTCGGACTGTTAGTACCAAGGCCTTCGCGATTTAAGCTTGGTTGTGTCAGCAAACAATATCTATCGAAACGTAATTGATCGACAGTTGGCGCTTCCTGATAGCAAGTGGTTGCCGCAGCGTTACGTGGGCCGTCCGTGACAATTTTGGTTGTCGTATCGTCGCCGTTTGTATTGCAGTGAAGTTTATTCGTATTTTGGTTCGCAGTTCGGATCGCACCGACTGCTTCTACACAGATAAACCTGTAGCCACGTAGATTCTCTGCTTGAATTTCATCACCGGTTAGCGGCGCTGGATCAAATGTGGCCGTTTTATACTCCAGAACATTTTTATATTCGGTCGGCAACGACTGTAATCTCCAAGTAATCCCGTCAGCGTTGGCTACTAAATAGTGCCAGCCGTAGCGATCTGAAGTTAGATTTGGTGTGTGAAACCAATACTGTTGTCCCTGGGAGAAGCCCTGTATCCTTGAGTTGTCGTCACGAATCTTCGTGGCAAATTCGATACCTTCAGCCGCCCAGCGGTTTGTTACCGTAGTATCGCTACTAATAACGGTTCCTTGGATTATAGAGTTACTCAACCCAACAACAGCAGCGGAAACAACAAAAAGTATGCCGCCAGCGACTAATACTTCTAAAAGCGTGAAGGCTCGCTTCAATCTATTCATACTCCACCTGTACCCTCCCAGTGTAGTCATCTAATTTAACTTTTGCTCTTTTATCTTGGTAAGTCAAATGAAAAATATCTTCTGGAAAGATTGGTGGCAGCTCCTGCCAGATGGTACCGATGTTTCCTGGTCTTTCAAGCAGAAAAAGCTGCTGTGTAGGGGACTTAAACGCGATAAAGAACGAATCTTGGTCATAAATCTTCCGAGACCTAGCAGTAAACGTTACACGTTGCACAAAACATGGACCAGATTGTAACCGAGCTTGTGTTCTGGCGGCTAGCGGCCTGCACGCAGCCGTGGTGGAGTTAGCGGGATAAGAAATACGAACGATCGAGAAATAGTTGTTGGTATTAATGTTATCGAGCAGTATCGCGTAATAACCGACGTCATCAACACCAAGCGAACCACTATTTCCGCCCGTCTCGTCAATTTGTTGTGTTGAGCCAGACAGCAAACGTACTTCTTCGAGCTTTGCTTTAAATAACTCGGCGTCGTTTGCGACACTGTTTTTCGAGAGCGAGCGATCGATACCAGGAATTATGAGCGCAATTAAAAGACCGATGATGGCCATTGATATAACTAACTCAATTAAAGTAAAGCCTCGACGAACTTTCAGTCTAAAATCCCCTCTCATGTTCTTTCTAGCGTAGCGAATTGTTCATCTGTTGACTACGACCCGATGACGTATGTCGGAATGCCAATTAACCCAAGATACCAGGTAACTAGCTGATCACCCCAGAAAAAAGCGATTAATGCGCCGACGATCATAAACGGCACAAACGGTATCGCTGTTTTCAGCTTGGCTTGTTTGCTAGCAATCGCCAGCGAGCCAAATAGACCACCAACCAGAAAAGTGCTGACAAGAAACACAAAAGCATTCGGATAACCAACTAAGGCGCCAAGCGCCGCAGCGATCTTAACATCGCCCTCCCCCATCCATTTACCCTTGCTTGGGTAAACGATCAGCGCGATCGGCGTCACACCAACTAGCAGGCCGAGCGCCGTGTTCAGGAGCGAATCGTAATACACAACAGAAAACAGCACGGCACCAACTAAGAGTAAGTACGCCATTAGATCAGGAACCATCTGCTCGTAGAGATCGTGGACAAAAATCACAATCATCGCACCGACCGCTACAATTGCACCGATAAACGCAATTACACCAAGTGGCAGGGTGAAAATGCCAGACTCAAAGATTCGACTATAAAAAACAGCTACTAACAATGCTGTGGATAACTCGACGACGGGATATTGCCACGAAATAGGTTTACGGCAATACCGACATTTGCCACCGAGCGTAACGTAACTTAGTAACGGTACCAAATCGTACCAGCGAAGTTGTTGTTTGCAATGCATACAGGCAGAACGATCTTTTAAAATTGAAAGCCATTGATCGTAACGATAAATCACCACGTTCAGAAACGAGCCAAACACTAGTCCGAAGATAAACGCGGCAATCGTGCCAACCTCAACCATAACTCTACATTACTTATTTCCGGCATAAAAAAGAAGAACCCGAATGGGTTCTTCTTTTTTTAAATAAGTATTTTTTAGTTCGGACCGCTGACTGTAAAGACTTTACCAGTGGTTAACGTTAGGAAGCCTGTGCAGGCACCGATATCTAACGATGCAGCACCGTCTACAACATTAGCACCGTTATCAGTTGCGCTAAGCAGCGTCACACCAGCCCCCCAAGCCGCATCAGTTGAACAAGACATATAGGCAGTTGTTTGCGAATCATAATTCCAAGCCTCAGACGTCGCCCCACCACCTAAGTACGCATTCAACGATGCCCCTAAGTTGGCTTCGGAAATAGTACTTTCAGTCAATGACGGATAAACCGGGTTGGTCTGATCTGCCGCGTACTGCTCTACAGCCGTAGCAATATTTCTTAAGTTATTTTTGTATTGGGTATCCTGTGCTTTCTGTCGTGCACCTGAAAGCGAGACAATAATTAATGCCGCAAGAATACCAATAATGGCGATTACCACCAACAGCTCGATGAGCGTAAAACCTTTTTTCATATCCCTCCTAATTTCTAATATTTCAAGTTCGTTCTGAACTGAATCCAAGGGAACGTGTTCCCCTGGAATTCAAACCAGATTACTGCGGACCAAATGCCGTAAAGTACTTAGCAGTTGTTGTAGTGAATCCGTTCAGTGCGATACCACCAACCGTAGGGCCAGTTGTAGCAACACCTGCAACAACATTAGCACCGTTGTCTGAGGCGCTTCGCAAACGTGCCCCGGCAGCCCAACTCGTGAATGGAGTTAACGCATTTGTTCGATACATGGTGTCTCCTGTGGTCGCACCAGTATAAACAGTGCCAGTACCCGTATTAAAGACCGTTGAGTTAGCACCGCCACCCATATAGTCATCTAACGCAGCAACTAAGCCAGCGTTACTAAAGATGATCCCTGTCCCAGCTCCATGATAGACGGGGTTTGGCTGATCTAAGGCATACTGCTCGATAGCTGTTGCAAGATTTCGAACATTATTCTTGATTTGGGTATCCTGTGCTTTTTGTCGTGCACCCGAAAGCGAAACGATAATTAAAGCGGCGAGAATACCAATAATGGCGATTACCACCAACAGCTCGATGAGCGTAAACCCTTTTTTCATATTTAGTTTCATTTCTCCTCCTTTTGAGAATATAAATGTAAACTTTCGTCGACCGCCCCTCTCGTTCTGAAAAGATCGGTGAAAGCCATTACATTCAATATCATTCTATCCATCTTGTCTGTCAAGCATTACTGAATAATATTAGCTAGGTTGTAGATCGGTACAATGATCGAGAACACCAGAAATGCTACTCCAAGACCTACTATTACAAAGACAACTGGTTCAACTAACGCTGACATGTTCCGGATGGCTTGGTTCGTTTGTGACTCGTAAAAATCTGCCAGTTTACCGAGAACCTGTTCCAGCTTACCTGTTTTTTCGCCAGCGGCGATCATCTCGGTGATTGTTGCCGGAAAAATTGGATACCGAATAAGGGTTTGTGAGATCGGTGCGCCGCGTTCAACGTTTCTGGCAACTTGATGCAGCGCCTCTCGGTAAACAATACTATCTAATACCAGCGCCACAGAATCGATCGCTTGAATAATTGGTACGCCGGCTTGAATAAGAATCCCAAGGATTCGAGTAAAACGCGCCATCTCAAGACTGACGATCAGCGAATTTACTGCCGGAATCTTAAGGAGAAAGTTATTGAACCCTCGGCGACCTTCATCCGACGAGATGTAACGGATAAATAGGAAGACCAGAATTCCTAATCCAATGACGTAAAAGAACCAGTAACTAATTAAACTATTAGTAATAAAAACAACTGTTTTGGTTGTCCATGGCAACTCTGCGCCCGATTCTTCGAACACCGACTGGAGCGCCGGAACGATCCGCGTAACCATAATAATTCCTACGACAATCATGGCAGCGATAATAAAAGCCGGATACATTAACGACCCAATTACACGGTTACGGAAACCGTAATCTCGCTCTAACTCTTCTGCTAGTAAGTTAAGGGCGACGTCGAGTTTACCCGAAGATTCGCCAGCGGCGACCACCGAGACGAAGACGTGATTAAACACTTTCGGATGCTTTTCGACCGCTTCGGAGAGTTTGTATCCGTTTTCGAGATCGCGCAAAACAACCAGCATCGCTTCCTGAAGCGCCTTATTTTCTGTTTGCTCAGAAATAGAGCGCACTGCCTGTGCTAGCGGTAAGCCGGCATCGAGCATGACCGCCAGTTGGCGCGCTACAAAAGAGCGTTCCTGAAATGTGATTCTACCCAGCCAGTTATTAACAGTAACCGATACGCTCGATATCTTCCCCTCCTCTTTTTCCTTAATACACCATCATCTTAAAGGCTTTTGGATCGATTGCCCAGGCCAACGCGGTGTCAATCGTAATCTCACCGCGAGAAACCAACTCCGCCAAAACTTTGTCGAGCGATATCATGCCTTCTGATGCTGATGTTTGAATAATATTTGGCAACTGATGCGTCTTACCTTCGCGAATAGTGTTACGAACAGCAGAGTTAGCGATCATAATTTCTGTTGCTAGAACCCGTCCACCCTGTACTCTCGGTAGTAATCGCTGAGACACAACCCCTAACAAAACGTTTGCTAACTGCATTCGAACTTGTTGTTGCTGGTGCGGCGGAAATACGTCGATAATTCTATCGGCAGTTTGCGCAGCTGAGTTAGTGTGGAGCGTCGTAAATACCAAGTGACCAGTTTCGGCCAGCGTTAACGCCGCTTCGATCGTTTCCAGATCGCGCATCTCACCAACTAGAACAACGTTTGGGTCTTCGCGCAAGGCTGAGCGCAACGCTCTTGAGAACGAGTTAGTGTCCGAGCCGACTTCTCGTTGGACGATCATCGATTTATTATGTTCAAACACGTATTCGATCGGATCTTCGATGGTAATAATATGCTCGGCACGCTTAGCGTTAATACTCTGGACTAGGGCTGCGAGTGTAGTAGATTTACCGTGACCCGTTGGGCCCGTAATAATTACAAAACCTTGACTCGGCTCGGCAAACCTCTCGAGAATCGGCGGAACACCTAACTCTTCCATACTTTTAATCGCAACGGGAATTAAACGAAGCGCCGCCGAGACATTACCTTTTTGATAAAAGGCGTTGGTTCGAAATCGCATCTTTTGATACCCAAATGAGAAGTCGAGCTCGCGACGTTGTTGGAGACGCTCAGCCTGCTCACTAGTCATAATACTAAGCAGTAAGCGCTGCGCTACTTCCGGTGTAATCACGCCCGCGTCGGTGAGCGGAAACAGCTTACCATCAATTCGGATCGTCGGTGCCAGACCGACCGTGATATGTAAGTCGCTCGCGCCCTTCTCGATAGCTGTATCGAGTAGTTGCTTCATCTGCGTGGTCATTGCCTCGGCCATAATTTATCCTCCTGGTAATTCTTTACTATCCGCGGTAGTCACTCGCATCACTTCGTCGATGGTTGTGATTCCCTTTAATGCTTTTATTAAACCATCTTGTGTCATAGTTATCATCCCCGCATCGATCGCCGCCCGTTTTATCTCTGACGCCGGCGCTTTTTTAACTGCGAGCTCTTCTATCTTCTCATTCATCGCCAAGACTTCAAATATTCCGATCCGTCCTCGATAACCGTTTGTACAGTTCGGGCAGCCTTTGCCGTGGTAGAAAGTTAATTGTTCGAGATCGAGATTTTTCAATTGGCCAGACGGGACTTCTGAGAGCTGTTTTTTAACAAACGTCTTTACGGCTGGCGGAATCTCAACTTTTTCACGACAGTTGTCGCAGACTTTTCGTACTAATCGCTGGCCAATTACGGCGTTAATTGAGGAAGTAATTAAGAACGGCTCGACGCCCATATTGATAAGACGTGGCAGAGCGCCCGATGCGTCGTTAGTGTGAAGCGTTGAAAGCACTAAGTGGCCTGTCAGCGCCGCGTGCGTCGCCATCGCCGCCGTCTCTAGATCGCGGATTTCTCCAACCATGATGATATTTGGGTCTTGTCGTAATACAGAGCGTAGACCTTCGGCGAAGGTGAAACCGATACCCGGTTTTACTTGTGCTTGGTTGATCCCCGGCAACTCGTACTCAACCGGATCCTCTAGTGTAATGATATTCACACCAGGCTTACTAATGCGCGAAAGAATTGCGTATAGCGTCGTCGATTTTCCTGAACCAGTCGGCCCGGTTGAGAGAATGACGCCGTACGGTTTTTTGATGTTGGCGATTAATGTATCGAAATTAGAGCCCGTCACACCTAGTTGCTCTAGTGTCATAATGCCTTCGCTCTTATCCAGAAGTCTCATCACAACCTTTTCGCCGTGTACAGTCGGTAGCGTCGAGACACGTAAGTCAACTTGGCGACTGTCGATAACAACATCAAAACGACCGTCTTGCGGAACCCGTTGTTCGTCGATCTTCATCTTGGCGAGGATCTTTATTCTTGAGATTAGCGGTGCGTGTAAGAACGCCGGTACACGGATAACGTCATGAAGAATGCCATCAATTCGGTAACGGACCCGTACCGTCTCCTGGCCAGACTCGATATGGACGTCACTCGCCTTCATCCGAATCGCTAAAAACAATGTGGCAGCGACGATTTCTGGTACAAAACCGGTACGGAATGACTTGGCTAAATCCTCTGGGCTTGTTACTGGTTGTTTTAGTAGTTTATCTAGATTTTGATCCTCGATAGTTGTCTGTTGTTGTTTGGCCAATTGCTGAAGTTCACTCGCAGACTCCTCTGTCGGTCGGTTAATAATATCAGCTGCCGAGATAGATAATCCCTGATCGCTCAGTTTTTGACTAACCGGCTTCTGTACTGGCTCACTAGCAGCTGGCTGAAGATTTTCGGTTGTAGTCTCGATCTTCGCGCTTGGGTCGATTTTTACCTGTGAGGCGCGAGAAACTTCTTCAGCTAAACTTGGTGTTTTCGGTTTTGGTGGTTCAGCAACGATCGTTTCTTTTTCTTTTATTTCTTGGCTTTGTTTTAGTGCTTTTTCGGCTTTGGATTCTGGGTACTGCTCAAGTGCGGCGTTAAACGACTCTTCAGTGGTCTCGTGCCGCTGAACAAGTACTTTATTACGCTGCTCGATGTAACTTAGAATCTCACGAACATGGATATCGGCTGGATTCACGAGCGCTACTTTGATGAGCGGCTGTTCAAACTTACTCTTCGAGCCGTGCGAGCCAAATACAATTATCTTGTACTTTTTAGCCACCGCGTACGGCAGTTTATTGAGCGTCTCAGGTGGAATCTCCATCCCCCGTAAATCAACGGTTTTTCGTGGTTCGACTTCTTTAATTAGATCTTCCTTATTAGTTGCACGCGGGGCCTGTTGATGTGTAATCTCGTGCGGTTGCACCACCGGTGGCGTACCGAGCGATTCGATAGTTACCTGCGACTGTTCTGGTGCTTCGGTTTTAGCTTCGGATGTAACCGGAGCCGGATGATATATTTTGTTAATCGCCGCCATCACTTCGGCCTCCGGTACAATCATTAACTGGATTCGAAGTCCTTTCTGTTTGCGAAGATTTAATAGCGCGTTTGGAGCGTTTTTCTGAAGAAACGCTGGCTCGCCAACTGCTAGCGTTAAAACATTTCCTTCAAGCTTGACGGCTAGTACCTTATACCGCCTGGCAACGTCTGCTGGAATTAAATTAACAACTGCTGGCTGTATCGGGGTATTGAGAATGTGAGAATACGGTAATCGGAAATACTCGCCGTATAGCTCTTGGAGTCTTTCTGGCGTAAAGAGTCGTTTTTCTAAGAGATACCGATCTACCTCCAGGATATCTTTGCCGCGCAAAATCTGCCTGAAACCCGGCTTAATCAAGTTTCTGTTTACGAGAAAATCGACAAAATTTCGAGTGTTTACCGGACTAGGAGCCTGAGCAACATTTAATGGCATGCATTAAAAGTTCTCAAAGACATTCGTGCGACCGATCGTCGAAGGATCAACTGTTACTGGAACGCCGTTAGGCTTCGATAATGCACGGACAGCTTTTGTTAGCTCATTATCCGACGAAAACATATTGGCTGGAATCGTCGGTAGTGGCTGTGCGACTTGATCGATTTGTTCCTTCTTTGGTAATTGAACTATCACTGAAATTAAGAAACCAAGAACGGTAATAATGAGGAGTCCAACACCGATAATCGTATCTAACTTTAATCCCTTCATATTATTCTCCTTGATAGATTAGCCCGACTTGCATCGAGATCGATAAATTACCAGAACTGTCTGAGGTCATGGATTGTGACTTAATAGTGGCGGTACGAACATTTCGAGCCAAGGCATCTAGAAACGCGTTCACTGACGTTAGATTACCGCTAAATGAAATGGAGACAGGTACCTCACCGCTGGCGGGTGCGCCAACGCTAAACGAGCTAAACACAACTCCGGTATTTGCGCCGATACTCTCCATCATCACCAACACCTCCGGAATTTGGGCCTCTTTCGGCATAGCTAGAAACAACGCGTCGAGCGTACTAGTTACAGCTTCTCCCTGTTCCTTGATCTGTTTTAAGTGATCGAGTCGTGTCTGGTACGAAGTCACTTCCTCCGAGCGAGCCTCAGCAAGTAGCGAGTTCTCGGAGAATTTCTTAATTTGTGGTCGAACCAGACCAAACCAACCTAAGATTGAGATTAGAATTAGAATTATTCCGATATGCTTCATACCTTTCATCGCAATCCCCCAGTATTAATTTGACCAGTCACTGAGAAAATTACCCGTCGGGATCCTTCTTCTTCAGCGTAACCATTCGATGCCAACGTAACTCCAGTGAATGGCGTAGTAGCGGCCGGCGTTCCTTGGTTCCAAGCTACAATCAGTTTCGCCAAGCTACTCAAGCTCGCCGTCTCACCATCTAACTTAACAGAACCGCCATCTGCAATCGAAACAGAGGTAACCCGTACATCTTTTGGTGTAACAGCATTAAGTTGGCTGTAAAATTTACTCCATTGAACTTTACTGTCTAACGCTACTCGAAGTTTCTCGCTGCCAGCCAGAACTTGTTCAACTTGAGTGTTGATCGTGGAGTATTCTGGGGTGTTAATCTCGGCAGTAATTTGGTCGATTTTTTGCGTGTAGGTATTAATTCGACTCTTCTGATAAAAGTTAAGTCCCATTATCAACGCTACCTCAACTAGTACGACAAAAAAGATAACGCGACCGAAGGTCTCGAAGGCGCTAATCCCAGACTCTAACGAAGCGATTGCATCTTGGGCGCGATTTGCTGGTTGTTTTTCCTGATCCACAGTCCCCTCCTAAGTTTTTACTACTTATTTCCAGACTACGGAGAAGAATTTTGCTTGTCAACGCCCAAAAACACCCTTGAAAATTATTGATGACTTGTCCGAGTCGGAATATAATTTACTCAGTACATTAGGAGCACCTATGTTCACACATCCATTCACCTTCAGCGTCCCCGTAGAAGTTCACCCTTGCAGCTGGGAGGGCGAACTTATCGAAAACCAGCGTATCGTGGTGGTTAAGTGTCGCCGTACCAACACCACCCCCAAAGGAAAGGTTGGCTTCGTTTTGAACGATCGCGACATCCACGACGGTCGAATCAACGTCCGAAAGGTCGCACAGTCCCGAACGAGCGCGGTCGTCGAACCGATCGCCGAGTACGTTCCGCATCTCTGGGGACTTGTCGGCATCCCGCCGCGTCAGTTCCGAGTCCCTGCCGACTCACTTCGCCCCGAGTAGCCCTTCGGGGCTTTTTTTAAATCAAAAAAAGGTTCTGCAAGCAGAACCTTTGTATAATTTGAGTCGTTATTCGTCAGAACCCAAAAGGAGACTCTTAATATCCTCTTGAATCCGGGTTCGGATGAACCGCGGCAATTGCATGATTGAGGCCGAACCGTCGGCTGGAACAATGTGCGGCCGAACGAAAGTGTAGCCTTCTGGAATCCAGCGCAAGATCTCGATACCAGATTCCTGTTCCAAGGCCCGGACCGCCTCGCGTTGACGATCGGTCATGTTGGCCCGGCGCTTATGACCACTAACCCGGTGCGGCGACATTGAACGTGGGTTGACTGCTGGACGGCGAATTTCGAGCGTCTCTTTCTTGCGCTTACGTGGAATGTAGATCCACTTGAGATCTTCAGCTACTTTTTCCGGCAGCTTGGCGGCAGCCTTGGCTTTATTGCCTAACCTTCTTTCACGCCCTGGCACCACATCCTTGGCAGTCACCAGATCGTGATAGAGTTGAGCGAGTAGCCAACGCATGAAATGCATCGTTCTGGATTGTAGATCGCTCCAAGTTACCATGTCCCCAGCCACCCGCCGTGTAGCTATGTCACCATCTAAAACGCAAGGGAATTGCCTATTGTCGATCGTGAAGATTCCAACTAAGTCAATGTAATTGCGATCAGCAACACTTTTCTTAGCTTTCAACACCACCTGCTCAACTCCAGGAACGCCTAGGATCTTTACAACCGATCCGCTTGGGTGAGGCATAAATTGCTGATTATAGTAGGATGATTCCAGTAAGTCAGCAATTTTTAACCACGGATCTATAATGGCCGGGAAACGATCGTCGGTATCTGAAGATGATACATCGTGCTGGCTGAGCCAGCATCCAACCTCGGGAAGAATATCTAAGTCTTCTGGCCCGAAATATTCCAATGTGAAAGCCATCTTTAGAGCTCTTGGCAAGTCGCTCATCTTAAAGACGGGGTATTTTAGTTTCTGAAAAGCGACGTTGCCGTGACGAGTACCCACTAGCACTGAAGAGTCTGTCCCAACGAGCAGGTGGACTGACTCTGCAAGCATAACACAGAGATCAAATGCTGGTTCGGTGATCTCCTGCCCCTCTAGAAGATTCCGTTGAATTCTGGCAGATAGCGACCAAAGATCACTCAAGAACGACCAGTTCTTTGTTTCTTCGATGTTACTCGCCAGATTCACAACATGTCGCGAAAAAAGAGAACAGATCATATTTACACTCTCTTGAGTGTCACGGTTCTGCTCGATATCTTTATTCCTAGCAGCAGCCATTTCGTCAAAGATATTCTTTGCTGTTGCGTAGGCTACATCCACCGCTTTATGATCAATTACCGGGAACTTATGTCGCTCGAACCTTTCACTGACAATCTGGTTCTTTATTACGTATCGACACCACGCGATGACTGGCTCAGGGTTTTTCCACATTTAAAACCTCCTGTATGCGTATTTGTAAAATTGCAAAAACTATTACCTCTTTTTGAGACACATATTTTTACCATATTTTCGCATGACAATCAATGAATAATACAACTCTTTGCAGGGGTGACAGGATCTTCGCTTCGCTCAGCTCCTCACTCGCGATGCTCGTTCGTAGTCGCACCCGTTGCTTCGCAACCAGGTTCGCGTAACTACCGCAAAGAAAAATGCCGAGCAGCAGCTCGACACTTTTCTTTGCAGACATTGTACGAAAAAATTCGAACGGAGTTGAAGGGCTGAACCTGTCCGCTCGCGCGGGCGCACCGGCGGGGGTGTGGGGGAGACGGAGTGCGCCC
>JAJTYJ010000035.1:0-1011 GCA_021463485.1 bacterium | reverse complement strand
CCATCTAAGCCCAACCGTCACTCGGCGTAGAACGGCTAATCTTTCAAGGATGCTTCGCATCGTCAATTGCCGGCACATATGCTTGCCATCGGAAGTAAAGAAGCCTTTCAGTCGTTGATGTGCGTGCCACTAGTGTTTAGTAAAGCTTGAAATGTCGCAATAGATAGGCATTGTTGGAGATGAACATCTACACCATGCCTAAGATACTCTATAAAGTCACACTCACCGAAGACGAACGAAAGCACCTCACTGCTCTAACTAACACGGGGAAATGCGGCGCACAAACTGTTCTCAATGCGCTGATACTCCTTAACTGCGACCGTGGAAAGTTTCAGGATGCTCCGATCACAGGTTCGAATATCGCGGCTGTTTTACGCGTAAGTCAGCGTAAGATTGATCGAGTCAAACAACGTTTCGTCGAAAACGGATTAGAGATTGCTTTGAAAAAGCGATCTTCGGAGCGGCCTGATAAGCGCAAGGTGGACGGCGATCTTGAAGCCCGCATCATTGCACTGGCCTGCGGGAAACCGCCGGAAGGACGTGCCGCATGGACTCTGCGCCTACTTGCCGACAAAGCGGTCGAACTCCAATACGTTGAATCGCTTTCGCATGAGGCCGTTCGCCAGCTTTTAAAAAAAACGAAATTAAACCCTGGCAAAGTCAGCAATGGGTAATTCCTCCAGAGAAAAACGCGGCATTCGTCGCGGCCATGGAGCAAGTTCTTTCGGTATATAAGCGTCCCCTAGATCCGCAGTATCCGGTGATTTGTATGGATGAAACGCCGCATCAGCTTATTGCTGAAACAAAGTTAGTAATTCCATGCGCTCCTGGGCGACCTCAACGACATGACTATGAATACGAACGCTGCGGAACCTACAATATTTTCATGGCAACAGAGCCACTTGCGGGAACGCGACTTTTGGAGGTAACGGCGCGAAAGTGCCGAGGGGATTGGGCGAGGTTTATGAAAAAAGTTTCTAGTGCCTATCCGCAGGCCAAGCGCATCACTCT
>JAJTYJ010000034.1:0-1020 GCA_021463485.1 bacterium | reverse complement strand
ATCGAGTTTGCCGGACTGTACCGTCGACACAGCAAACCCCATTTTGAAGCGTAACGGGAAAACGGCGATAAAGGTTCGGTCCGATTATCCTAAATTCTCAATTCGAGGCGATACGCTAGTCAAAATCGGACTAGGCCGGGACCTGAGATCGGAGTACGAACATTTTGTAAGCAGAGGTGCATTTGAAACCGTCCTTAGGCGATTGGATGTTTTTACTAAGGTGGACGAGTTTGTCGCAGATGAGGTCCAGGAAGAACTCGATCTCCCAACGTATCAAACATATATTGTCCTCGCGGTCTTAAAGGAACTAGGTTTAGTGGACTCTCCTAGGCGGGGCGTTTATAGCCTGAGAGGCCGGGAAAACACACTCCTTAGCGTTGATCGGATTTGGAATCAACTAGCACAATAAACAACGATGCCTATTTCGGAAATGGATAGTCTTCCCAGCTTTAGTGCTGAAAAGTACCTCGGCATTGCCATGAATGACTTGGTGATCTACGCGGTCTTTGTATTGTCCCAGTATGGGAAGGAGATTATTGAAGCTGACATCGTAGCAATTTGCTTTCTTATGTTCCCGAGAAGATTTGAGCTTAGAGGATATCCCCAATGGCCAGATTCCAGCGTGATTCTTAGACGTTGGCTTGACTGCCGTTCGAAAGGTCTAATCACCGGAAGTACGAAGGATGGTTTCAGCTTAACACCTAAGGGTGTTCGATCGGCAGAGAGCGTAGCCGCGCGACTAGAAAGCAATCAAGTTGCCAAGCCCAAGGTTAGGTCAGAATTGCGGACGCGGGCCGGCAGGTTCGTTCGTGAAATCGAAAACTCCATTGCTTATCGAACTTTTGAACGCTCAGGAGCGGCCAATGTGGAAATAGCCGAATATGACTTTCGAGGAATGCTGATGTGTACGATGGAGAGCTCGGCCTCCGGGGCAGCTTCCCGGTCGACCACGGCCACCCGGGCGCCTTCCCGCCAGGTTACCGGACCGGGGCCGCTCGCGACCGGCCGTTCGATCCTCGA
>JAJTYJ010000033.1:0-1050 GCA_021463485.1 bacterium | reverse complement strand
TTACTGATGTGGAATCGGCATGGTGTATGCAAATGAGATACGTGAGGGTTCCAAGGTCCTCCGACGATGTCAGATCGATTTTAACGACTTATGAGGCGGTTTTTAAGTGGATTCAAACGCTGATCGGCTAAATGCAATAGCCCTGTATAAGTCTTTGACGAATCCGGAGACTATCCGCGCGGAAGTCGTTGGGAAGACGATGAAAATCATCATTGTCTCAAATCGATTCGAAGGCATGACAGTCAAGCAGCGGATTGATTTTCTTAAGCCGCCGTTTTTCGCGTCAGAGCTCTCGAAGCGTTACCTCGCCTCGTTCGAGGCTTACACTCCTTCCGAAGCGGGTGATAGCGGCTTTGGTAGCGGCAATTTCGATAACAGCTCTTCGGGCGCCACAGGCTCCGATAAGACGGCAGCTAAGCCCGCCGAAGTCTGAACAGCATCAGTTTGGTACAGTTACCGTGAAGCCATGTCCGCTAGTCATCCTGCCCTGGAGTAAGGTCTCCTCGGCTTTAATATTCTGAGGAGTGCCTGGCATTCATCTGCCTTAGAATTGGCTCCCTCTACCCGCCACCGCATTTCCTTCACTTCACCGCTCAGACTTGCAACCGCGGCTTCTAGCTTATCGATCCTCAGTCTCAATTTTTTGTTTTCCACTCGCGCCTCGGTCCACTTGTGCCAGAGAAACGACGCGATCGTCGATAACGCTACCAATGACCCAACGAAAAGGTCGGTAGGAACGTAGTCCATTTCGTGGACCTCCTCTTTCGCGCCCCCATGCGCTTGGTAACGTTTCGTAAATTCGGCCCAAGACTTAAGGCCTCCGAAAAATAAATCTGAACACCGATCAAGGTGACCATCTTTAGATCGAAAAAAAAACTCAACCTGGTTACAGCCCTCGTTTTCCTAAAGTCGGTCTCAAAAACGGCGTCCTGAGTTTTTGATTTCAAATAGTTGCGGAGTTGGGATTTGATCATGAGTTATGAAACTCATGGAAGATCAATGGCGATGGATTGAGCCACTCATTCCCAAACCTCGCGCTCGAAAAGATCG
>JAJTYJ010000032.1:0-1051 GCA_021463485.1 bacterium | reverse complement strand
TCAAGTCTAAATGTAAACATAACCTGCTTCAATATCAAGGCACTTCGCTTGTAAATGTCCGCACCGCTCAGTTCGAACCGGCTTGTTCCAGTAAGGCGGCAAAGTGGCGAGGCTGTCCGGTTTACGCGCGGGAGTGAATATCCTGTCAGAGGCGATCCCAAATTATGATAAAGTAAAAAAGATCAAGCACGGTCATTTCGGTGTCAGCAACGTATCGAAATGGTATAGAGGTAAGGGCTAATGTTACGAGTACTTTCGCTATTTGTCATTTTGGTTACGGTGTTGTTTGCGGTTGTGTCTGCCGGCGGGCAGACAACGGTTGATAATACATTTAAGGCGGTACCCGCCAAAACATCATCTGAGACCATGATCCAGCAGGTTGTTCAGCCTGACGGCAGGGTCATAGTGTTTGCCCCGAAAATGGTGATCGGCGGCGTCCCGCGCGGCGACATCCTGCGTTTGAATACGGACGGTTCGCTTGATACGACATTCAATTACTGTGCATGTGCACTTACGTCTGTCACTCATGTGAAACTTGGTACTGACGGCAAGATTTATGTTGGCGGTGTGGTGCCGACAGCGACAAAAATTGTTCGCTTAAATTCAGACGGCAGCATCGATTCGACTTTTGATCCGCCGGCAGGGTCGAACTCTTCACAGATCACATTGAATACCGTGCAGGCCGATGGCAAGGTACTCGCGACAATCAGAGCTTCCTATCTTGGATATACGCAGATCAGTCTATACAGGTTCAACACAGATGGTTCACAGGACGCTGGTTTTACACCAATCTCGATCGCCTCGGGCAGGGCAGTGTGGGCTTCCGTCAGTATCGGAACGCTTCCCGACGGCCGCTTCTTTCTTGGAAATACCTCAGGGTCAATGGGTTCAGTTGTCACGCTGACACGGCGAAACGCCGACGGAACAATTGATGGGGCCTGGAATGCCCCATCGTTCGTTTCGGCGAATTCCCCATCTGATGTCGCAATATCCGAAATATCTGTCGTTGATGATGGCAGTATTTACGTTGCGGGCCGATGGAATTCGGTTA
>JAJTYJ010000031.1:0-1062 GCA_021463485.1 bacterium | reverse complement strand
TAAGCAGTTTGCATACCGCGGGATCCTATTGGAAGGAATGGTCGTGAGCGCGACCGAGTATTTGATGCTCGGCGGTTTTGTGCTGGTTAATTTCCTGATCAACCATTATTACGGAACCGAGGTAGTCGGTGTGTATGCCCTTTCTTTTGCAATAGCGCAAATTGGCATCCTGGGTATCGGCAGTGTGTTTTCGCTGCTGATGAGGCGTGATCTGAGCATTGGGGAATACTCCGCAAACTCCTATCTTGCGAAAGTACAGATCCTCAGGTCAGGCAACATGGCGATCGTCTTGGTCTTCGCTGCCGCCGTTATTCTTTGTTTTTATTCTTCGTTGCGGGTAAACCTGATATTCATTTTGTTGATGATCTGTATTAAGGGCGTCGATGCCTTGAATGAAACCTACTATACGGCGCATCAAACCTTACAAGACCTTCGTGAGTACGGTGTCTTTAAGTGTTCAAATGCGATCATTTTTGTGGGTATCTCAGCATTCGTCTGTATCAGCCGATTTGACATCGTTTACCTTTATCTTGCCCAGCTTGTATGTGCCGCGTTAATGTTAGCCGTCAACGTTTTTCGGTGGCAAAAAATACGCGCTAAACAGGTCGAGGAAAAAGGCCTTCGGTGTGTGGACTTTCGCTTCCTTTTGATCGAATCATACCCGCTGATCGTCAGTGCGATGGTATTTCAGTTAGGTTTGCGGGCAAATAACGTATTGATATTCGATGTCCTCGGGGAAAAAGATCTTGGGATTTTTTCCTTGATCGTCATCACGGTAGGTGTTTTTGCCGGTGTGGCAAACACACTTGCCATTGTCTTTTTTGGCCGGCTGAGCAGGGTGTTTGTAGAGGAACCGCGGGCCTTTTCGAGAAGATTACATCAGACGATCGGACTGTTTCTGGGCCTCGGGATTATGCTGATGGCGGCGTGCCTTGTAATTACGCCTCTGAGCGAGTTTGCATTTGGCCTCGCTTTCGATCGGACATTGTACACCGTGATGGCGGCCGCAATTCCTTTCATGTTCATGGTAAGTTGTTTAGGAACAATGTTCACGGTAATACG
>JAJTYJ010000030.1:0-1067 GCA_021463485.1 bacterium | reverse complement strand
CATACAACTCTTTGTTTTCGAATAATAAATTCGCATGGGTTCTGCCTATTTCCTCGTCGATAAGCTTTACGTTCGCGTCAGGGCCACGGCCTATTTCGATCTCTTTCTCCGTTACGTCTCTTACCTCTTGTTTTTCGTCCCGGTGCCAGACTTCCAGTTGATACAAAATGGGACGCTTGCCTTTGCTTTTCTTCGTCGGTCGTAGTTCGATTGGAGTCTGTGCTTCGTCGGCCGTTTTTGTGAACTGGTTCCGCGACTGAACCTTTATCTGCCCGGCGTTTAGCGTTGCGTCAGTTCTTACGTCAATTCTTATCGTCTGAGTAGTTGTGCTTCTGTCGAGTTCGGCGACCTTTCGCATAACACCTTCCGCGACCTTCGTTTGCAAGTCCGTTAGCCTACTCCCCGTCCATTCCTTTGAATCGGACTCGCTTATAAAAACGTAATAAATCGGAGGGAAATACGCTGGTGAGTTCTCAGTGCTTGGTATGTATGCTCCACCCGAAACCAAATCGGTTTTGATTGCATCGACAATTCGAACGATAAATTTCATCGAAGGGCTGCCAGGTTTTGCATGCTGTATTATTTCCTCGAGGCGGTGTTCTTCCTTTTCGTTATCGATCCATCGCCGGAATCTTTGCCATCGTTCTCCCATAATCGTTACTTTCTCTTCGAGACAGATTTTTGGTTTCGACCTGGTACGACTAGGACCTGCGTAGCTCAAAACTAAACCCTGCCCTTTCCGTTTTTCGTGTTGGGGTCTGTTGTGTCGAGCACTCCGTAGCCGTACTCGCACGTCGAACTATTGTTATTCGGATCTCGATTATACCACCAAACGCAACTGACACGTCAAGTTCCGGGATTCTAAGAGTGCTGTCTGGAGCCGCGAGTTGACCCGCAAAAACTATGCGGCAGGTATTTACCCGCGTATCTGCTCTACTCTTGTGCAAACTGGTATCCCTACGCGAAGAAACGTCACAAGGAGGAAACCGGAGCGGCTGACAAATTAGTACCTCGACGGTCGGCCTTTCGAGAGACTTCGACAGCGGCTGGCAAGGTTCTCAGCGCCT
>JAJTYJ010000003.1:0-154315 GCA_021463485.1 bacterium | reverse complement strand
GCCGCCGCCAAAAAATCCGTCCGTCCGAGCGAGGGCATGGCGGAAGGGGGGCGTGGGGGGAATTCCGCCATGCCCGAGCGGATAGAATTGTCGCCCCGCCACTTGCCCGAATACTTGGAGGGCAGAACCCCAAAGAAAAATGTCCTTTCCTTTTTAGAAGAAATTGGTCGCGCGCAAATCCGAAAAGCAAGGAACATTTTTCTTTGGGGTTGCCGAGCGGAGCGAGGCAGTGGCGGGGCGTCCTCATTCGTGGGGGTTCTCCGCAAAATGGGTTCTGACTTTTTCAAACAAACACCACACTTCCCTACTCCCGAGACACATAGTAGTGTAGAACTATGGCGGAACAGATTGTTGTCCTCGATGAGCAGAAGATGCTCGAAAAAATCCACGACTTACCAATTCAGCTTGAAAAAGCCTGGACGAGTCTTTGGATTAAGGATGTTCCGAAACCAGAGTTTGATCGAATTGTGATCTGTGGCATGGGCGGTTCGGGGATTGCGGGAATGCTCGCGCAAGATCTTCTTCGAAGTAGTAAAATCTCGATTGATACTTGGGCTGATTACGGGTTGCCCGGCTGGGTAACGGATAAAACACTGGTTATTGCTGTTAGTTTTTCAGGTGATACCGAAGAGACACTTGATGCCGTGAAAACTGCTTTAGAGCTTAAATCGCCAGTTGTCGCTATTACCAGCGGCGGTAAACTCGCTGAATTAGCTAAAATACACGATTTTTTCTTAATTCCGATCGAATATGAGAGCGCACCCAGGGCAGCTGTTGGCTGGTTATATGGGCTATTGCTAACACTTTTAACAAAACTACAGGTCGCGGCATTAACCGAGAAGCAGTATTTCACTTCGATCACGGAACTAAAAAACACCGTCAGTAAGCAGATTTTTCCGCCGAAGGCCGAGGAGCTAGCGATGACGCTGAGTAATAAAGTCCCGATGGTACTTACATCTGCGCCGTTGGGGTCGGTGATGCGCCGCTGGGTGAATCAGTTTAATGAAAATAGTAAGGTCTTCGCGTTTGGTGCGATGGTTCCGGAGCTTTGTCATAACACGTTGGTTGGGATCGATTTTCCAATCCCCGAGAAACTAACGGTCGTGTATTTAGAGTCAAATTTTGCCTTCTCACGAAATAACGCCCGAAAAAACCTAATTGAAAAGTTATTTAATAAAAACGAAGTACCGTTTATCCCCTTGTCGGTTCGTTCAGAAAACCTGTTAAGCGAGCAACTACTACTCATTTATTTCGGCGACCTGTTAAGCTATTACTTAGCGGGTGTTTACGGCGTCGATCCGTCGCCGGTGGAATCGATCAATGTGTTAAAAGAGGGGTTAAAGAAAATATAATGGCAAAAATTGTAGAAGTTATCGGCGAAGTTATTCACGATTCACGCGGCGACGATACCGTTCAAGCTACCGTTAAGACTGATACCGGTAAAGTCGGTTCAGCAGCGGTTCCGGCCGGCGCCTCAAAATCTGCGTTCGAAGCCAAAGTAGTTGAGCCGGCGCAGGCCGTGGAGAATATTAAGCAAAAAATTGCTCCAGCGTTACTCGGAAAAGAAGTCTTCGATCAACGCGGTCTCGACCAGATAATGATTAAGCTCGACGCTACTCCAGACAAATCAAATCTCGGTGCTAACGCGATATTAGCCGTGTCGATGGCTGTGGCTCGAACTGCAGCTATGGAAAAAGGTGTGCCGCTCTACCGATATATTGGAGAATTAGATAATCGAACTGGTTTTACGATTCCAGTCCCGATGTTCAACCTCATTAACGGCGGTAAACACGCCGACAACAACTTAGACATTCAAGAGTTCATGGTTATCCCCGACCGTGTAGATGGGTATCACAACCAGCTTTCCGCTGGAAAGTTGGTTTTTAGTACGCTCGGACAGTTGTTGAAACAGGAGTCAGTTTTTCTGCCAACTGGTGACGAAGGCGGTTACGCACCGAATTTAGACACAAACGAGATGGCATTTGATTACTTAGTTAAAGCCATTAAAGAATCTGGGTATAAGCCTTGGGATGAGGTATCGCTAGCGCTTGATGTAGCTGCTTCGAGTTTGCCGCCAACTTTTGAGATTTCTCCAAAACGGTACTTGGGCATTTTGAGAGATTTTCCAGTTCTATCGATCGAAGATCCGTTTCCGGAGGACGACTGGGCTTCGTGGGCTGAGTTTTATAAAGAGATGGAGCAATCAAACCCGAGCACGAAAAAACTAATGCTTGTTGGCGACGACGTATTTGCTACCAATCCGGATCGACTCAAAAAAGGTATCGAGTCCAACGCAGCTAACGCTATATTAGTTAAGCTTAATCAAATTGGTAGTGTCACCGAGACGATGGAAGTTGTTGATATCGCCCGCCAAGCCGGCTACATCAATATTATCTCTCACCGCTCCGGCGAGACGCTCGATGATTTTATTGCAGATTTTGCCGTTGGAGTTGGGGCTCAATTTATAAAAACAGGGGCGCCGAACGATTCTCACCCGGAACGAATGAGTAAATATCGCAGGTTATTAGTGATAGAACGAGAATTGTCTGGCAATGCCGCAAAGCAGTAGGCCGAAACCAGTCGTACTAGCCGTGATCGACGGATGGGGCGTTGCTCCAAATTGGGGCGGCAACGCGGTTTCGTTAGCGAAGACGCCGTTTTTCAATATGGCAACCAAATCTTACCCTCACACAATCTTACAGGCTTCTGGTGAAGCGGTAGGCCTACCAGTTAATGAGCGCGGTAACTCCGAGGTTGGGCATTTGAATATAGGTTCAGGACAGATTGTTTTAGAATCGCTACCAGTTATTACGGCGGCAATTAAAGACGGCTCGTTTCTGAAAAGCGAGCCGCTTGTTACAGCTTTCAACCAAGCAAAAAAGAACGGTAAAAACGTTCATATAGTTGGTTTAGTGAGCGATGGCGGTATTCATAGCCACGTCGACCATCTCTACGCCCTATTAAATATGGCAAAGACGTTGGAGATGCCAAACGTCTGTATCCACGCGATTACCGACGGTCGTGATACCCCTCCCTTTGACGCAGAGAGTCATTTATCGAGAGTTAACGAGTATTTATCTAAACTTGGATTCGGGGCTATCTGCACGGTCTCTGGGCGGTACTATGCCATGGATCGCGATCACCGTTGGGAGCGCATCGAGAAAACCTACCGAGCTATGACAGAAGGTGTTGGTCCGGTTGCGCCAACGGCCGAAGCGGCGGTGGCTGCTGCTTATCGCGACGGTTATTCGGACGAGTTTATCCCGCCAACGGTTGTCCAGGGCGCAAATAACAGCTATCGGCCGATACAAGATGGCGATTCAATTATCTTCTTTAATTTCCGCGGCGACCGAGCACGTGAGCTGACCCAAACATTTGTTAAGCCAGATTTCGATGGCTTTAACCGCAAAGTTGTGCGTAAGAACCTCTATTTCGTTGGTTTTACGTATTATCAAGAAGGACTACCGATGGAAGTCGCGTTTAAACCGCGAAACGTCAGCCAGCCGCTTTCACACATCCTCTCAACTGCGAATTTAAAGCAGCTTCACGTCGCCGAGTCGGAAAAATACGCCCACGTTACCTACTTCTTTAACGGCGGGCACGAAGAAGCGTATAAAAACGAGGATCGGATCGTTGTTCCGTCGCCGAAAGTACCCAGTTATGACCAAATTCCGCAGATGGCAAGCGTCGAGGTTACAGACACAGTACTGCAAAATCTCAATAACTACGACTTTATTATTCTTAATTACGCCTGCCCAGATATGGTTGGCCACACCGGCAATTTACGTGCAGCGATAAAAGCATGCGAAGCAGTTGATGCCGGACTTACCAGAATTTACGAGGAAATTAGAAAAACTAACGGCCTACTTATCGTTACGGCCGATCACGGCAACGCCGAACAGATGGTTAATCCCAAAACTGGTGAACCAGACACCGAGCATTCCAGTAACCCCGTCCCGTTTCTTATTACCGGTCAGGCGGCGCTTGGTCTGCAAGTACGTGACGGCGGTACTTTGGCTGATGTTGCGCCGACTATTCTAAATATTCTTGGGTTACCGCCATCGCCGGAGATGACAGGAAAAACTTTGCTTGTTCCAGTCCAACAGCCGGCCGCAGCGGTGAATCCGTAAGCTTTCTCTGGTATAATTTCCAACATCGGGCCGTTGGCGCAGCTGGTAGCGCGCTTCCATGGCATGGAAGAGGTCACCGGTTCGAACCCGGTACGGTCCACAGACTTGTTTCGTACATGAAACGTTTTTCATACGGTTTGTGATGCTATTTATGGGTCTGATGGTCATTACTGAGTACGTAAATGGTGAACCATTTGACGTCGCACGTCAGTAGGGCGGGAGAATTTGACAAGACCACCGTATGGGTTTAAATGAACCAAATGGAAGCTGGTATTAGAAATAGAATCTTATCATTAGCGCAGCGACTACTTCTAGCAGTTGAACCATTAGTGAATGGTCCCATTAAATATTCCGACGACGAGGACTATTCGCAGTTCATCGAAGGACTGTTCAGGAAAGCATACTTCTCATTTCGTTGTATTGTGAAGTTGATTGAGACAGAGGAAGACGTTATAACCGCTGGCCCACTCATTGATCTTCAGCGCGGCTTATTGGAAGATACGGTGACAATCGAGTGGGTAAAGCTGACTGATCCCAAGGAATATGCCAGGAAATTTTGGCTTTACCAAGCGCAGGAAATCCAAGATGAAGTAACGACAATAGAGAAAGCTGGTCGGAAGCCAAAGCAGGATCTCCTGAAAAAGCTCTGCGAGACAATGCCCGTAGCCGAGAGGAGACTCGGCGTAGATGACCGCGGTCGACTTCTCCCCTGGCGGTCCGTGAATATGATGCAAATGATAGAGGATCTTTCTAAATCCGGCTTGATAAAACGAGATAGTGAGAAGGAGTTAATTAAGTGGTCTTGGAGGGCGGGGAATCAGCAGAACCATCCTACGCCCAATGGCGTTATTCATTACGTACTTACGGACAGACTAGAAAGCTGGTCAAAAACTTCCGTAGAGCACGCACTTGTCACGGGCGTATCTTATTTCTCAAGGATAGCCCTTTCGCTGCCTGAGTGGGAAGGAGAGTTGGCACTACAAGCAAAGACCGAGATTGAGGCCATTCGTAAGGAGCTTTTCTCAAAGTCATTCGGCAAAACGGGCGGTTGATATGCATCTCCATACATCAAAAAGTCACATCCACAATAAAGCAAGACGTTAGGAACACCATCTCATCTTCGGCTTTCTTTCGCTTGACCGCTTCTTTCCCCATCGCTGAGATGATTTGGTAGTAGTTCACTTCCTTCGCTTTCTTTTCTTGGCGGACGGAATACCGTCTTCTCCCTGACCAAATTGATTGTAAAGTTCTTTTAAGAAAACAATTCTTCGTGCCAATAACTCATCTTCCTGGCTCATAGAAGAATAGCGCCGAACGTAACCCGGTTCGGTCTTTTGCCGTCGTGAACCACAGATTTACAGCACTGCGATTAAAATAAAAATTATTGTAAACAATATATAGATTGCTAAGGTAATATCGATAATTCGTTGTAACATTAGAGTGTAAACTCCTCTGAATGAATTACATTGTTGTTAACGCCAATTGAAACAAATTGTCCACGAAGCGACTTCATCATCGGTGGCGGACCGCAGAGGAAGATCTCTTTATTCGTAAGTTCCCCCACTTTTTTAGAAATAATTTCGGCGCTAATGTAACCGTTTCGCTTAGTTTCGTGAAGAATTAATATAAAATCTTCATTTTCTTTTGCGTAGGCAATAAGTTCTGGAAGAAAGACCGCTTCGTCGATGGTGTTAACTGAGTAGAATAACCAAACTTTACCGCCATCGATTACTTTTTGGCTGCGAATCATACTCAAAAACGGCGTAATACCGATTCCGCCCGCGACCCAGATTTGGTCGGCGTGATGATTTTTTTGTATGTAAAAACGACCGAACGGACCTTCAATTTTTGCTTCTGTGCCCCGTTCCAAACTAGAAAGTGTTTCAGTGTAGTCGCCGAGCCGCTTAATTCCTATTGAGAGTTGTTTTGAGCTGCTATCGGAGGTAATGGAAAATGGGTGGAATTCGGTAGTGATTCCGTTTTGGATAAAACTAATAAAAACAAATTGCCCTGGTCTGTACTGCATAGAGTCGGCGGTCGGCGTTAGTACAATCTCCATAATATTGTTTGGGAACTTTTTAATATCGGTAACTGTGTATTTGTAGCGCGACACCAGATACCTACCAAATAGTACCCGGTAGCAATACGCAATGATTCCAGAAAGCAGTATTCCCAACATCCAGTAGCGTAACGGCAAGTAGTTCGCGACGTCGCTCGGGACGATAAAAACATGCGCAAAACCCGTAAATAACGCTGCTCCGATAATCTGATGCGTCCACTTCCAGGTGTTGTGTTTGAGCGGAAAGTAATAAGTGATAATTAGAACCGTCATAATAATGCCAAGTGTTAAGCGACCGAGGTTTTTTGACAAATCAGAGACGTCAATCAACATTTCTCCCGTGAGCGAGATCGAAATCGGCAGATATTGCGCCATAACAAGAATTGCGTGCAGAAGCAGTAGAACAAACGCAACCCCGCCAAACGTGTGGTGAGCGACAAAGACTTTATTTAATCCACCGAAACCACTTTCCAACCACCGTAACCGCGCAGCTAAAATAAAGTTCCAGGCAAAGAATGACGCGCCGGTAAGCGCACAAATTTGAGAGAGGCTTAGTATACTAACGCTCGCTGAGGTGAATCTAGTGTTTATCGGAGCCGCCAACATCCAAAGAATTATCGGAAAAAGCGCCGTAACAATTACGAGAACCCAACCCCAATTTTTCCTCATCGATAGTTGTTGTAGAAGAAAATCGCAGCGGCAACTAACACCGTAAGAATAAGTAACTTAACAATTTGATTTTTAAGAAAAATTAATCCGATAATAAAAATTATTGCCCCGCCCGCTATCGAGCGTAACATCGGTGAATCGAGAAATTGATTAATATTTTCCATTACTCCTCTCCCCTACTTTAACCTCGTTTAAAAACTTCGCAACTGCTAGGCAGTTTTTTTAGTTACAGATATACTTACAGGTAATGGATCGTCACTATAATCATCAAAAAATCGAGCAGAAATGGCGAGATGTTTGGGAAAAAAATAAACTTTCTACTGCCGATTTATCGAGTAAAGATAAATATTATTGTCTAGACATGTTCCCGTACCCTTCTGGTGACGGTTTGCACGTTGGCCACTGGCGCGGATACGTTATGAGCGATTTTTACGCGCGCTACCAGATGTTACAAGGGAAGACTGTACTTCATCCGATGGGCTTCGATGCCTTCGGTTTGCCGGCTGAAAATGCGGCAATCAAACATAAGTCACATCCGAAAAAGTTTACCGACAACGCCATAGAGTCGTTTACAAAACAACTTAATCAGCTCGGTGCATGTTTCGACTGGTCAAAGCGCGTAGTCACGTCTGATCCAGAGTATTACCGCTGGACGCAATGGCTGTTTTTGCAGTTTTTCAAACACGGTATGGCCGAAAAGCGAAAATCGCTCGTGAACTGGTGTCCGAACGACCAGACTGTATTAGCAAACGAACAGGTAGTTAACGGCTGTTGTGATCGCTGCGGCGCCAAGGTAACCAAGAAAGAGCTCTCGCAGTGGTATTTAAAAACTTCCAAGTACTCACAAGAACTGATCGATGGGTTGGAGCAGGTGAAGTGGCCGGAGCGGGTAAAAAGCCTGCAACGCAATTGGATCGGTAAGTCCGTTGGTGTTGAGCTCTCCTTTAAAATTAAAGATTCAGCAAGCGAGATACCGGTATTCACTACTCGGATCGATACGATTTTTGGCGTAACCGCGATTGTGTTAGCGCCTGAACACCAGTTGGCAAAAGAGTTAGTAGTACCAGAGCGTAGCGGTGGTTTTCAGGAGTATCTACAAACGGTATCTGCTAAAACCAACGTTGATCGCGCCCAAGCTAAAGAGTCGGAAAAAACGGCCTACGAAACCGGTAGTTTCGCAATCCACCCGCTAACCAATAAAGAAATTCCAATTTACCTAGCTGATTACGTGTTGTTAGAATACGGCACTGGGGCGGTGATGTGCGTGCCGGCTCATGATGAGCGAGATTACCAGTTCGCAACTACACACAAACTACCAATTAAACCAGTAATCGAGCCTGAAACCGGTGAAGTATTAGATAACGAGGAATTTCGTGAAAGCATTATCGCGATCGTCGAAGACCCAACTACAGGCAAATTCTTAACGCTTAATTGGGGCAAAGAGCTTGGAGGTCAACTTTTTATCGGGGGTGGTAGAGATAATAATGAAGATGCGGAAATTACAGCTCGGCGCGAAATTGCTGAAGAAACTGGTTACACTGACTTAGAGCTAATCGGGCAGACCGGCACGCTACACCACCATTACCGCGCTTACTCAAAGGGTGTTAATCGGATTATTGACGTTACGGGGCTTCACTTTAGGTTAAAAAGTAAAAAGCAAGACCCAACAAAATTAGAAGACAACGAGATCGATAAATTTAAGATCGAGTGGCTAACTAAATCTGAGGTCGAGCGTTTAATTGTAGACGAGTCGCATATTCTCTCATTTCACTTCCTGGTTAATAAGCAAATTTACACCGGCAAGGGTCGTTTGACTGATTCTGGTTCGTACTCCGGATTAAGCAGCGACGAAGCATCAGAAAAAATAACGAAAGATCTTGAAAAGAAAAAACTTGGGAAAGCCGTTACAACGTATCGTCTGAGGGACTGGTTAGTCAGCCGTCAGCGATACTGGGGTGCGCCGATTCCGATCGTTTACGATCCACAGGGACAGCCACACCCTGTTAAGGAGGAGCATTTACCGCTTAGACTTCCTGAAGACGTCGACTTTCTGCCAGGCGGCGAAAGTCCTATTGCTCGCTCGGCAGAATATAAAGAACGCGCCGAAACGCTCTACGGCAAGGGGTGGTATTTCGACACCGACACTCTAGACACCTTCGTCGACTCGTCGTGGTACTTTTTGCGATACCTATCCCCTACCGACGAAAAGCAAGCGTTTGATAAAAAAACAGTTAATGATTGGCTGCCAGTCGATTTGTATATCGGCGGTATCGAGCACGCGACGCTTCATTTATTGTACGCGCGATTTGTTACTCGTTTCTTGGCTAAGCACGGTTACATCGACGCAAAGATAACCGAGCCGTTCATGCAGCTCTACAACATCGGCATGGTTAACCTACACGGCAGTAAGATGAGTAAGAGCAAGGGGAACGTTGTATCACCAGATCCGCTTATTGAGCATTACGGTACCGACGCACTGCGTGGTTACGAGCTGTTTATGGGTCCGATGGAGATTGACGTCGAATGGAATCCGCGCGGCATCAGCGGCATTCATCGTTTCCTGATTCGGCTGTATAAACTTGTAGAAAAAGTATCCGATTCAGCCAAGCCGAGCGATGAGTTGAATAATTATTTAGCATCTATCGAACCGATGATCGCTGAATTCAGGCTTAATACAGTAGTCGCCGAGGCGATGAAATTAATAAATAATTGGGAGAAGTTGGAAACTATTTCTCGCGGCGATTTCCAGAAATTTATTATTACTCTCTCCCCTATCTACCCGTTTCTGGCGGAGGAACTTTGGGAGAAATCGTTTAGTTCTAATTATCCGGGGTCGGTGTTTGCGGCAAGCTGGCCAAAGGCAACGACTATTGAGCGCTTAGAAACAATTAAAGTGCTAATAAACCAGAAGTTTATTGCCACTGTTGAACTTACCGCTGATGACGAAGAGTCAGCAGTTTCTGCCGCGCTACAAGATCCTCAAGTTGAGAAAACGCTACTCAATCGCCCCATTGTTAAGCGTATTTATAAGCCCGGTGAAGTGCTTAATCTCATTGTTTCAGGGTAGAAACTGCTGTATACTATATAAACAATGGCAGAGCCAAAGAAAAAGTTATCCAAAACTCGAACAAATTTACGTCGAGCCCAGTACAAGGCAACTGATTTGGAAGTAACAACTTGCACTAACTGCAAGAAACCTACGCTTCCTCACGTTGTTTGCCCGCATTGCGGTTTTTATAACGGTAAGTCAGTTACTCAGAGCGCGCCAACCAAGCGAATCGTCTTAGATCAAGAATCTAAATAACGATGTCGGTAAACCGCCACCTATCGCGAACGATTGCCATGCAGTCGCTCTACGAGTGGGACTTCCATCAGAATCAAACCATCGTTGAAATTGCTGATCGTGTGATGGAGCCGGTAAAAAAAGACGTGGACGTAGATTACGTTCACCGTGTTGTAGAGGGAACGGTTGAATTTAAAGAAGAGATCGATCAACTTATTGCCGATGCAGCGCCCGAATGGCCGCTCGATCAAATCTCAATAATCGATAAAAGTATTTTGCGCCTAGCGGCATATGAGCTACTAAAAGACGAGGACATTCCGCCAAAAGTTGCCATTAACGAGGCAGTTGAGATCGCAAAGACGTTTGGTGGCGAGAACTCGTCGAAGTTTATTAACGGCGTACTGGGAACACTTTATCGCAACAGCGACCGCTACGTCGAAGAAGAAATAAAACCCGCTGATGAACCAGAAGCTAAGTGATCTCACCGAATTCGAGAAGAAAATCGGCGTCAGCTTTAAGAGCCCTCAGTTACTGCAAATTGCGCTGACGCACCGTTCGTTTTTAAACGAAACGAACGATAAATCACAAGAACATAACGAGCGGCTGGAATTTCTTGGCGACGCCGTGCTTGAATTGGTTGTAACAGAATACCTTTACAAGAACTTTCCAAACCCTGAAGGTGAACTAACAAACTGGCGTAGCGCAATCGTTAAGGGCGAAGTCCTAGCGAAAGTTGCGATCGATCTCGGTGTTGGTTCGATACTGCGGATGAGCAAGGGCGAAGAAAAAAGCGGCGGCAGGGCACGTAATTTAATACTCGCAAACGCTGTTGAAGCTATTATTGGAGCGATTTACCTCGACCGGGGCTACACAGCTGCTACTACGTTCATTCAAGAGCATCTCATAAGTCTACTACCAGAGATTATTGAGAAGAAATTATACATCGATCCAAAATCGCATTTACAGGAACTTTCACAGGAAGCACTAAGCGTTACGCCCGAATATAGAGTTATCAAAGACGAAGGTCCTGACCATAACAAAACGTTCACCGTTGGCGTTTACGCCAAGGCAAAACTAATCGCTGAAGGACAGGGCTCCTCAAAACAACGAGCCGAACAGATCGCTGCCGCCAACGCGCTCGCGGCTTGGCAAAAATTTATTGCTGATAAATAACAAAAAAGACCCGGTTGGGTCTTTTTTGTTGAGTTTTAAGTTATTTACTTTTTAAACTCTTCTCGAACACGCTTTGCGAGATCATTCATGTGCGACTGACCGCCAAGACCAAACGAGATACCGAACGCGAGCGCAAAGGCTGAAACCGCGCCGATAAACAAGATAACAGTGAACTCACGTGGAACACCAAGTGCGAACATCGAAGCGATTACGATCGCTGCGTAGATCGACCAGCGAACAAGTAATTCGACGCTTCGAGCCATTGTTGAGCCGATACTGTCAACTGATACTCGTGTTAACTTACTTAGAATATCAGCAATCTGTGATCCGATTACAACCAGCAGACCAACACCGAGAACACGTGGTACGTAGCTGAGAATTCCCTCAACAAAATCGCGAACGCCTTCAACCTTTAATACGACTGAGGCTGGGAGTAGGAACGCAAGAATCACAACCCAACGAGTAAACGTACCCGCTACTTCAGCGACGTCTGTTTTCATCTTGGCGCGCTTGAGAACTTCTGTGAACTTACTTTGATCAGACAAGTTCTGTAAGCGGATGGCCTTGAGGATATACGTCACAATGTAACCTAAAATTACACCAACAACTGCTCCGACAAGAGCGATAACGACTGCACCGATTACGTTCGGAGTAAAATCTACAATCCTATTCCAAACGAGCTCGATTGTATCACGGACTTCTGTTCCCCAACTATCAATATTCATAAATCTCCTTTCCTGATTACTAATTATTTATTAACACTTTTGTAATTACTTCTAATCACTTATTACTATACTCATTCTAAGTATTGTCAATACCTTGGTTGATTAGTAGTTTTTCTCAAGAACATTGTTCTCAGCCCATTGGAAGAGTTTCTTCATCTCTGCAGCAGAGGCAGTAATGGTGTATTCGTTCGTATTCAATACTACGCCGATCACGGTACCGACCGATGTTTTATACCCAGCTACCAAGCAGTGACCGGCGCCGTGAGTGAAGCCAGTTTTTATACCGATAGCACCAGGCATGTAATACGGTGTGTCGGCTAATAGTAAGCGGTTAGAGTTTTTTAGCTCGTGTGAGTACTTGTTATCGACTGAATAGATTGTCTCAGTCGGTGTCCGCACGATTTCAGATAAGACCGAATCACGTAGTAATAATCTAGCGGTGTGAGCAAGTGTCCGAGCAGTCGAGCGACCAACTTCGTCGTCAAGTCCTGCTGGGTCGTTGTATTTAGAGAGCGTCAGATTATTTTGTTCTGAAAACTTATTCATTTCATCGACAAACAGTTTATAATCACCGCCGTGCTTCTGGCCGTAATGCTCGGCCAACGCAAACGCTGTGTCGTTTCCGGACTGTATTAATAGTCCTTTTAGTAAGTTCTCCACCGTAATCCGTTCGCCAACTGCGAGTTGTATTTTTGATCCTGCGACTAACACAGACGATCGTGTGACGGTAACAACTTCATCTAGTTTAAGTAATTTGCGAGCAGTTAATGCGGTTGTCATTTTGGTTGTTGAGGCGACTGCCACCACTTCGTCGGCGTTATCAGACCATAACTCTTCTCCAGTTTCAGCGTTCATTAGTAACACCGATTTTGCGTAAACAAGTGGTCTACGAGCACCATCTTTAACTGAGAGATAACTAGTTGTATCGGAGAGTTGTACAGAAATGTCTGGCAACGTAGTAGTGTCGGTGGTAGCTTCAATATTATTGGTAGCTGCTGGCACCAAAAATAGAGATATAAGAATAATAAGCACGAGTGGTAAGCGCTTTTTTCTCTTTGGACCGAACTGCGTTTCCGGTGTTAGCATCGCTAACCGATTTTCTTTAGACCAAGTTCCTTTAGTTGTGCGTCATCTACTGGGCTCGGTGCGTTCATCATCAGATCGCGACCATCGCCGGCTTTAGCAAATGCAATGACGTCGCGGATAGAGTTCTCTTTAAGTAAGATTGTGTAAATTCGGTCGAGTCCGGGAGCGATACCACCGTGTGGCGGCACTCCATACTCGAAGGCTTCTAGTAAATGCCCGAAATCAGCTCGAATCTTTTCTTTGTTGTGTCCTAGGAACTCGAAGACACGCTCCAAAACGTCAGCACGGTGAATTCGAACGCTTCCGCCAGCAATCTCTGACCCATTAAGAACAAAGTCGTGTTGGAGGGCTAAAGCTTCTTCTGGGTGTTTTTCAAAGTTATCTTCCCATTCTGGTTTTGGCGCTGTGAACGGGTGGTGCGTTGCGTCAAAACGCTTTTCGGATTCCTTCCACTCAAACATCGGAAAATCAATAATAAACGCGAAAGCTAGCTCGTCGTCATTTGTTTTGTCTTGGCGCAAATCCGGCTTATCGGTGCCGTACTTCTCCATTACTTCTTTATACGTTAGTCGCGGTATCGTGTTGAACGTTAAGGTTTTTTCCGGAAAGAATTTTTTCACAAGCCCTAAGAATAAGTCCTCGGTAACTTGGAGAATCTCTTCTTGCGAAGTAAAACTTAGCTCGAGGTCTAATTGTGAGAATTCTGGTTGGCGATCGCCACGTGCGTCCTCGTCGCGAAAACAGCGGGCAATCTGGAAATAACGCTCGAGCCCAGCGACCATTAATAGCTGTTTGTATTGCTGTGGTGATTGCGGAAGCGCGTAAAAATTGCCTGGTTGAATCCGGCTTGGCACAAGATAGTCACGTGCCCCTTCTGGAGTAGACTTAGAGATATACGGAGTCTCCACTTCAACAAAATCAAGTTTTGTGAGTTCCTCACGCAAAAACTGATTCATTTGATGACGCATTCGGATATTTTCGGCCATTTTCTTCGAACGTAAGTCTAAATACCGGTATTTTAATCGTGTTTCTTCGCTGACAGCTCGATCGTTTAACGGCATCGGGAGCGTTTTGGCGACTGATTCAACCGTGATAGAGTCTGCTTGAAGCTCGACCGTACCGCTGACGATGTTAACATTAACCAGTGATTGCGGGCGCTCGGTAACCGTGCCGGTAATTGTAACCACCGATTCAGGAGAGATGGAGTTCGCAACCTCAAGTAGTTTTTCCGTGCAAACTACCTGAACTAACCCAGTTCGATCGCGAACGTCGATAAATACAACTTTTGCGTGTTTGCGCACAGTTTCTGCCCAGCCACGAATCGTTACAACTTGACCGACCTTGTCTTTGACTTGATTACTTAGAGCTCGTTCCATGTCTAAATTTTACCTGTTATTACTCGTTGTTGAAATGCTTAAGTAGCCTTTGATCGATCGATCGAATCTCCTCATCTACAAAACTGCTTTCAAACTTCTGAAAGAGAAATCGGTACGTAACAGATTGTTTGTTTGTTTCGGGGCTTACGTAGTTGTCAATTTCCTCAACAAAAAGTAGCTCAGGAAAAATTTTCGCTGCCGTTGATGCGTCGAATTCTGTGTCGATAAGCGTAACGTCACGAACGAGCGGCGGAAACTTGCTTACAGGCTGAAATTGCGGCAGATCCACCGGTCTGTTCGTTAGTTTTACTTCTGTAATTTTGTCGATCGGCAGCTGAGCCGATACTGGGTTGGGTTGTTTGACGCCTGAAGCCGTCAGCAGAGTGTCTTCAACCGGCTGAAAAGTAATAGTAACTCCGAGCACTTTGTTTATTTGCTGTATTACGTGATCGTAATTTTTTTGCCCAGTTAAGAGAATCCCTAAAACAGTCTGCTCGTCTGGGTTAAAGACGTTACCGATCTCAAAACAACTAACTCGTTTCATAAACGGATTTTTGCTGGCAGTGACGAGCAAGCCCTGTATCAACGATGTGCGCAAAAACGGCGTAGTGGCGCTAAACGGATTTTTCAACTCTACATCCCCGCTCGATTCAAACGAATATGTTCGTGTCTCAAATAGACCGATATCAGCTAATTTTTGCTTAATCGCTAACTGCTTTTCGTAGTCTGGCGATACTTTGATGTTGGTCTTTGACAGTTCTTTGATCGAGATAGCCTCAAAACCGACAACTCGTAGAACCTCTTCAGCAATATCAGCAACCGTTTCGATACCAGTTCTAAAATCTGGCGGTCGAACGCCGTTTGTTTCGACAATAAAGCCGAGTTTTTTGAGTTTCTTAAGTACCGACGGTTCTAGGTTGGATCCTAGTAATCTATTTACCTGTTCGATCGAAACGGGGATTACGTTGGAGTGTGAGTAGCCGCTCGGCGGATTAGATTGCTCTAGCTCTTCCGTAACGCCGCATAAATCAAAAACTAAATACTGAAAATTCTGACAATCTTTTCTGTTGCTGGTTACGGTAACATCCAGTTCTTCACCCGTTACTTCCGTTTCGTGTCCAATAACACTTAGGCGGTCTGCTAGCTCTTGTTTACTCCACTGTAAATTCTTAATTGCATGTTGGAATTCAGAGTAGTTGTATTTCATTTCACTTGCCCGATATAACGATAATCGCCGCTAAGGTTATTTCTTACATCGTCAACACCACCGGCAACATTCAATATTCGTTCCAGACCAATCCCGAAAGCGTAACCTTGATAGACGGCCGGGTCGAGTCCGTAATATCGTATAACGTTCGGGTTAACCATGCCGGCACCCAACATCTCTAACCAATCGCCACCGGCTCGTTTAATATCTAATTCGATACTTGGCTCGGTAAACGGGAAGTAGCTATTTCGAACCCGAAATTCGATCGACTCCCCTACTAAATTTTTCAGTAGTCCCTCTAACGAAGCTATGAGGTTGCCTAAATTTGTTTCTGTATCAATTACTAACCCGTCAATTTGGTGAAACGTATGATTATGGGTAGCATCGGTAGCTTCGTTACGAAAGCAGCGCCCAGGAAATAGAAGGCGGACTGGCGGCTGGCGGTCCTTCATCGTACGTAAATATAAAGATGTCATATGCGCTCGTAGGCTACGACCGTCGTTTAAATAGAACGTGTCGAACTCTGCTCGAGCAGGATGGTCGGCAGGGATATTCAAACCATCGAAGTTTTCTTCGGTTGTTACTATCTCAGGACCAGTTATCACCTCAAATCCGTACGGCCTAAAGTACTCAACAATCTTTTCGGTTACAACGGTTAGCGGATGTAGATGCCCAGTCATATCTTTGCAGTTCTCCTTCGCCAAACTAGTTCTGTTAGCACGGCAATAATTAACACGATTATTGCTGTTGCCGGCGTTACTATCTCATAGGCACTCATTAGTAACAAGGCAACGAACGTCATCGCACCAATAAACGATAATCTGAGATTTAGTAGCGTCGCTTGCCACGGCGCGACAGAACGATACCGCCAGTACTGCAAACCGTAAATAAGTAAGTAAATAAGCCCAAAAACTGTTACTAATACCGAAGCAAAGAATCCGACGATTAGTTTCGGTGAATCGGGTGCGGTGTTGAATACTAAAGTAATTGTTGTCGCTAAAGCGAACAGCGTCACCGAAAACAGACTAAAAAGTAGTATTTTACTTTTCATCTATTACCTCCGAAAATAATTCGTCGATATGATCGAGATAACGGTCGTCGAGAACAAACTCAAGACTTGGCATATAGCGGGTATTAACGTAGCGCTTTAACTCCTGTGAGATATCACCTTTTTTCTTATTAATTTGTTCGATCCCCTCTGTTGAACCCTTAATCCACACTTTGCCGTGTTTCATCGACGGATCCAGTAAAACATCTGTGACAATTAACGACTCCCCAGGAAAAACTTTTAATAGTACTTTGCCGAGGGCTTTTTTATACGACTGATTTTTCTGTTCGATATCACGTTTCATTAAAACACCAATAACTCTTTCCACTTGTTATACAAATCCTTAGTTGCAAACAGATCACTGGCGTTATACTCAGCAATTTCCTTATACTTTCCGCTGCGGAAGTACTCGCTGACTTTTGAGCCGTCAATCTCGTCGGATTTTGGACTTTCAATACCGAAGGCTCGGCAAACCGTGTGTAACCCGCCGAGTCGCATTGCTCCGTAGAAAGTGAGCTGATCGTATAAATCGACGTGAATCGCGCTCGGTGACTGTTGATAGATATAACGGCCACGCATCAAATCTTTTTTCGGTTTAATTCCGTGAATCGCAGAGCGGATCATTAAATACGGGATATCAAAAGAACGACCGCTATATGTAACAAAATGAGTGTAGCGATCGCTCAATTCCCAAAATCGCTCCAACATCTCTTTCTCGGTACAACTGTGAAGCTTTAATCCTCTATATTCACCGTCAGGCACTTTTTTGCCGGGTGTCTGGTAATAAACTGCGCCTTTACTGGTTGACGTATCGATCAGGCCTAAGGCAACGATTTCACCGGTCAACGGCGAGATGCCGAGCATTTCTTCAGCGTACTCTTCTGCAGATGTCTCAGATTTTGGTAGCTGGTACTCAGCTCGTTTAATTAAAATTTTCTTAGTTTGTTCGTCGATGTTCTCCCAAGGCTCACCGGCTGTTTCGATATCAATTACTAGTGCGCTCATACCTGTATCCTATCTGAGTTTTTAGACAAAAAAAACCGCCCCGAAGGGCAGTTTCTTACCGTTTTGCCCACTGAGGAGCTCGACGTGCTTTTTTCAAGCCTGGTTTCTTTCGTTCTTTAATTCGACCGTCTCTGGTTAGATAACCAGCTTTTCGTAGACCAGATCGGAAGTCTTCGTTAAGGTCTACCAAGGCTCGAGCGACACCTAGAAGGATCGCGTCTGTTTGGCCGCTGGTACCACCACCCCGGACAACGATCGAAATATTTACTTTTCCCTTACGATCAACTGTTTCGAGTAACCGCTCTAATTGCGGAAAAACTGGTTTCTCAACACCGTTAACAGTAAACGTGCCGTTACCAGAAGTTAAGCGAGTTTGAGCAACCGCGGTCTTGCGGCGACCAACACCGGCGAAAAAGTTAGTTTTTGTTGCCATTATTTCTTTTCTCCCACAATTACTGTTAAACGCTTCATCCACTGATCGCGTAGTCGATTATCTGGCAGCATGGTTCTTACAGCCAATTCGATGATGCGCTCTGGGTGTGTTTTCTTGAGTTCGGCGTAGTTCATCTCTCGCAGTCCACCTGGATAGGTCGAGTGACGGTAATACATCTTTTGCTGTTCTTTCCGACCAGTTACGCGAATTTTTTCTGCGTTAACTACAACCACACGATCACCGTGATCTTGGTGAAATGTGAAGCCAACTTTGTTTTTTCCGCGCAGCAATGTAGCAATTTCTGTCGCTAAGCGTCCGAGAATTTTTCCTGAAGCGTCGATCTGATGTGTCGTTCGTTCAACTTTTTGCATTACTTAGCTTCCTTTGTTGCTACCTTCGTTGTTTTAGCTTTTGTGGCTGTTACTTTCTCGGCCCTTACTTCCAGTGGTCGGATTAAGGAGATCATAACCATCTCAGCTGCGTCACCTTTACGTGGCATCATTCGGAACGGTCGAACAAATGTGGTCTCTTCTTTCTTGTATCGAGGTAAGATCTCCTCGAAAGTTTTTTTAACAGCATTTTTGTCAAACAACGTTTGATGTGCCAGGCGTTTAGCCGTTAGATCAGCTACGCGAACCTTATTGAAGAAAGAGTTGATAAACGGTAGAACTGCCTTGGCTTTGGCCTTTGTGGTGGTAATAGATTCGAACAATACGAGCGAAGTTAGCTGATTTCGCATCAGTGTGTTTTTGAAATCAGCTTGTGCTCGGATCGTTCGTTTCATAGTTACTTAGCGGCTTTTTTGGTTGCGCGCTTCGCCTTTGGTTTTTCTTCTTCCTCAGCGCTAACTTCTTCTGCAGGGATCTCTGCTTGTTCGACAGCGGCAGCTGGAATACCAGAAACCACTGAGAAATGCTCAACTAAAATCGCTGAGGAGCTTTCGAGCGCTTGGTGCGGTGTAATCGTACCGTCAGTATCAATCTCAAGTACGAGTTTGTCGAAGTTCGTCATCTTACCAACACGTGTATTTTCTGTTTGAAAATTAACTCGTGTAACTGGAGAAAACGCGGCATCGATGGCGATGACGCCGATCGGTAGTTTTTCTTCTTTGCGAAGTTCGGTTGGGAGATATCCGCGACCTCGTTCAACAGTTGCTTCAAGTAAAATCTTGCCACCTTCTGTGAGCTCTGCAATTTCAAGATCTTTGTTAACAATTTTGACGCCAGTTGGGCATTTGAAATCGCCGGCTTTTACTTTTTTGGATCCTTTGGCATCGAGAATAATAACTTGAGGTTCGTCACCGTCAAGTTGTAAACGGATTTGCTTAAGGTTAAGGATAATGTCGACAACGTCTTGTCGAACTCCTTTTATCGTTGAGAATTCGTGGCTTACGCCGTCTATCCGAATCGAAGTGATCGCTGCGCCTTCGAGAGACGAAAGCAAAACACGACGAAGCGCGTTACCCATTGTTAGGCCAAAGCCTGGGGAAAGCGGTTCAATCACAAAAGTCGCTGAATTACCTTCAGAGCGCTCTTGTTTAACCTGCATTAATGATACTTCTGGTAGTTTATATGACATACGTCCTCCAAATATTTTGCCTAGTTATTATATCGTTTTTTATCTTATGGTTCAAATCCCTACACCCTATTATCGTGAGTAGAACTCAATAATTTTCTGGGTATCAAACTCAATCGGTAAGTCGGCAGCTTCTGGTAGACGCTCAACTGTGATTCGACCAGTTTTCTTGTCAACTTTAAGCCAGTCGGCTTGTGGGATTTCTGGGTAAAACGTAACCTCGCCTTTTTTGTAAAATTCGATTACATCGCCAACGTTTACCTGTTGTGATGGGACGCTAACGCGATGACGATTAAGTAATACATGACGGTGGCTAACTGTTTGACGAGCCTGAGCTCGAGATTTTGTTAAACCAGCTCGGAATAACACGTTATCAAGTCGTCGCTCTAAACTTTGTAGTAAAACAACACCAGTTTGCCCGCGGAATTTTGTGGCAGCTGTAAAGTAGCGACGAAACTGCGCTTCACGCAAACCGTAAGCGCGTCGGGTTTTCTGCTTTTCAATGAGCTGCTGACCGTACTCTGTGATTTTTTTCTGTCGGGCTTTTTGTTGGGTTGGTTTTGCGGCTGTACTCATACTCTCCTCGCTTTTTTAGGTCGGCAACCGTTATGTGGTAACGGTGTTACATCTTGTATCTTACTAACTTTTAAGCCTGAGCCTGAGAGAGCTCGTAGCGCTGCGTCGCGGCCGTTACCTGCGCCGGAAACAAACATATACGCGTTTTCGGGCTTGTAAGGGGCTAATTGCTCAAGAAGTTGTTTCATGGCTGTAGTAGCAGCGTACGGCGTCCCTTTTTTCGTACCCTTAAATCCAACCTTGCCTGAGGATGTCCAAGATAGTACTTCTCCGGTGTGGTAAGCGCTAGCGGTAATGATTGTGTTATTAAATGAAGAGTAAATCGAGATACGAATATCTGATACTGGCTGAATTTGCTTGCTCTTAACTGCTTTGTTGGTTGATTTTGCCATTAGTTTATGTCTTTGCTGCTGATTTCTTACGACCAGATCCGACAGTAACGCGTTTACCGCGTTTGGTACGGCTGTTAGTTTTAGTTCGCTGACCACGTACTGGTAAGTTACGAGCGTGGCGGGTGCCACGATACGAAGCGATTTCTTTTAGGCGGCGGATGTTCTGATTAACAACCTGACGTAAGTCGCCCTCGACTGTCATTTCTTTCTCGACAATATTACGAATCGCATCGACGGTTTCTTGAGAAAGTTCAGAAAACTTCGGGTTACCAGTTACCTTAACTTTCGCAAGAATATTCATCACATTACTCGGACCAACTCCAAAAACATACGTTAAGCCAATCTCGACTCGTTTATGGTCTGGTATATTTACTCCGGCAATTCTTGGCATATTATCCTTGTCGTTGTTTATGTCGTGGATTTTCGCAGATCACCCGAACGACCCCCTTGCGGCGGACAATTCGACACTTGAGACATCTCTTTTTCGCACCTGCGTGCACTTTCATGATATTGTCTGCGATTTACCAGTTAGGTAAGTCGCTTGGTGATCCTTCCTTTTTCTAAATCGTACGGGCTTAACTCTACGGTTACTCTGTCGCCGGGTAAAATTTTAATCCTGTGTTTTCGAATTTTCCCCGAGACGTAACCAGTAACGGTCTGCCCGTTATCGAGTATGATGCGAAACTGAGTATTTGGCAGCGCCTCGTCAACGAGACCATCAAGCGCAATTACTCCTTCTTTTTCCGACATCTGGGAAAAATTATACCTAATTTACCCTTATGCAGTCAAGACAACGGGTCCGTCTTCGGTAATTAGAACCGTATCTTCAAAATGAGCGCACGGCGAACCGTTGCGAGCGATGATTGTCCAACCGTCTGACAAGACAGCGATATCAGTTTGATCAACAGAGGTAATGGGTTCAATTGCGATCACCATACCTACTTTTAATTGCGTTCCGCTCCCCTTGCGACCGAAATTTGGCACCGTCGGCGGTTCCTGGAGCGTTTTCCCGACACCGTGACCAGTCAATTCCTTAACCACGAAAAATCCGGCATCTTTAACAGTTTTCTCAACAACTGCGCCGATATCACCGACAGTATTACCGACTTTTGCTTCATTAATTGCTACCGAGAGTGCTTGGTTTGTACTAGCTAACAGCTGTTGTAGTTTTGGCGTAATTTTACCAACCGCGTGCGTTCGAGCTGTATCAACCATCCAGCCGTTACAGCTAACCCCTAGATCAACGGAAATAATGTCACCCGCTGCTAAGGTGTAGTCGTGCGGTAGCCCGTGGACAATCTCTTCGTTTACCGATAAACACGTCGCGAATTTGTAGCCTTTATACCCGTAAAAAGCTGGCAGCATTCCGCTTTTTCTAATTCGTTCATCAACATACTGCTCTATCTCCAGAAGATTCAAGCCAGGCTGAATTTTTTTTGCGACTTCGCGATGGATGGCGGCAGCTAATTTGCCGGCTTGCGTCAGCAAGTCTCGTTTAAATTTATCCATTAATAGCAGTTAGCACTTGCTTATGTACTTCTTCAATAGACGGCGTACCGTCGATATCATGCAGGGTAAAATGCTGTTTAAGATATTCTAAAACCGGCAAAGTCTCTCGCTTGAATACTTGTAAACGCTTTTCAACAATAGCGGGCTGATCATCGCTTCGAACTACCTTCTTGCCGTCAACAACTGAAAAGCGCTTCGAAAGTCGTTCCTTAGCGATCTCATCAGAAATATCAATAAATAGGCCAATTACCTGCCATCGGTGTTGCTCGGCCAATTCTGTGAGTAACTCAACCTGAGTGATATTTCTTGGAAATCCATCTGCCACTATCCCGTTACTACAGTTATGCGTTTCCATAAACTGAGAAAATAGCCGACGCAGTATATCATTACTGACTAACTGACCGTTTTGCATCTTGGAGCGAACAATATTTGCCTCGTCTGAATCTGTTTCAACAAAGCGTCGCAATTCGTTACCAGCGTCGAAATACGGGATAGAGAGTTTCTCGCTCAATAACTCGGCTTGAGTACTTTTGCCCGAACCTTGCGGACCAAAGACAAGATACACTGGAATATTACTGTTCATGTCTTTCAACGTATAAAACTACCCAGAGACCTTTTTCGCCTTTGGTTTTCGGCTGTATCAGCCCAATGACATTGGTTTGGCGCTCAGATTTTGCCTCAACTAATGCCGTTCCTTTACTTCTATCCTCTTCAATCAGCGAGAAACTATCTTGTTCGTTAACGGCAAAGTACGGCACGGCGTGCTTTTTAGCGACTTTGATCGGATCATAATACTCACTCTCTTTAGCGTCACGGAGTTCGCGATTCATTTCTGTTAATTTATCTTCATTCAAAACGAAGTTAACCCGAAAATAATCAGTATTCTTGTTGTATTTTGGAATGACTAACGGAAAGTTAGCTTGAATAACGTTGGCGTCGCTTAAGCCGTTAGCCTCGACAATTAGCGTCCAGGGCATATTAAATTTATTGCCGATTGCAAAGAGCGTTTCTTTCGGACTAACGGTGTAGACATTAGCTGGGTACGACGGTCGCCCCTTTGGCTCAGCCGGTTTGGTAGCGGCATCAACTTCGTCAGGAGTGTTAGCGTCGACACTTTTCGGTAGCTCAGCGTTAAACGAGTTAACTTGCTCAGTTTTCTGAGTTTTCTCCACCCTGGTTTTGTTGTAGAAAAACAACGTTGATCCAGTTAAAAAGCCAAAAAGTAAAACAGTAACGATTAACGCACTTGTTGGAATATTCATCTATTAAATCCTAACACGGTTTTACAGCCAACGCTTGCTAAACAGTATCGTACTTTCTCATTATCAACTGACTGGAGAGTTGTCGGCTGGTTTCTATTACTACCGACACAACGATTAGCAAGCTTGTGCCGCCGAGTACCAGCGTTGAGATATCGGTTATCGACTGAACGACAATCGGTAAAACAGCGATCGCCGATAAGAACGTGGCACCGATAAAGGTGATGCGACCGATTGTATACTTTAAAAACGCCGCTGTTTCGCTGCCTGGACGGATACCCGGAATAAAACTACCCTGTTTCTGCAAATTCTCCGCTACCTGATTTGGTTGAAAAACGATGTAAGTATAAAAGTATGTAAATCCAAATACCAAAAGGAAGTACGATAATCCGTAATACAAATTATTCGAAGATAGCTCGGTAACTTTATTAGCAAATTCGACGATCTTGTCTGATTTTGCCGTAGACAGAAATCGAGCAATTAGCGTCGGGAACGTTAAGAAACTTAACGCGAAAATAATCGGAACAACTCCGGCAGTATTTACCCGGAGCGGCAAGTGACTATCAACGGCTCGACCGGAACCGATCGTTCGACGTGCATACTGAATCGGTACTTTTCGCTCCGCCTCATTAACCATAATTATTACCGCAATAACCAATAATCCGATTGCGCCGAATATTAGAAGACTCATTAGATTACCCGACTCAATAATATTGGCGGTGTTGCTAATTTGTTGCGGTAAGCCTGCGACGATACCAAGAGCAATAATTAACGAGATTCCGTTACCGATACCTTTCTCCGAGATAAGCTCGCCGAGCCACATCACGAAGATACTCGATGCAGTGATGGTGATAAGAATCTTAATAATATCTTCAGTCGTCAACAGGGTTAGAATATTCTGACTTTTAAGGAGGGTGATTGTGGCGTAACCCTGAATTAGCGCAAGCGGCACGCTGAGGTATCGGGTGTATTGGTTAAGCTTCTCGCGACCGCTGTTGCCTTCTTTACTAATCTCATCCCATTTCGGAATTGCTTTAGTGAGAATCTGGACGATGATAGAAGCGGTAATATACGGTCCGACGCCGAGTAAATCGATAGAGAGACGGCTAAGTGAGCCTCCGGTAAACAAGCTAAGAAAACCGAATACTTGGTTCTCTTGTTGTCCAAGAAACGCTGCAAGCTGATCTCGATCGATTGCTGGTAACGGGATATGGGCAACGATACGAACAAATAAGAGAATCCCCACTGTGAAGAGAATCTTTGTTCTGAGGTCTTTTGACTGCCAAACTTGGAGCAAATAAGACCACATCAATTATTTTAGGGTTGCTGAGGTTTGTACGCCTTCAAACGTGAGCTTGTGCGCCAGCGGTGCCCGAACAACAATTTTTATTCGTGATTTAAGTTTATTAGCGCGAATTAGCTTTTTCTCAAGCAGGGTTTGTGGCGAAACAGTTTCACCCGATTTATAAAAAGCGTTAAGAACTGTAGTTGTAATAGTTACTTTCTCAACTTTATCGAGAGAAAATCCGCGCTTTTTAGCTAACTTTCGAAATAGCGGGGTCTGTCCACCTTCAAACCACGGCTTAATTTTTCGACTAGCTCCGGCTCGAGATTTCTGACCCTTCGTACCGCGACCGGCAGTTTTACCTTTAGTCGAGCCGATACCACGACCGAGTCGTCGAGATTTGGTGTCGCGCATGTCTTTAAATAGCTTCGTTACGCTCATTTTTGACCTCGCTTAACAGGATTAACTTTTAATTGTTGTAATGCTAGAAACGTCGCAGTTGCGTTATTGATCGCGTTGGAACTACCGAGTGATTTACTAACGATATTTTTAATTCCGCAAAGCTCAACGACCGAGCGAACAGCTCCACCAGCGATAATTGAGTGACCCTTCGGTGCTGGTTTTAAGATTACGCGAGTCGTTCCGAATACCTGCATCACCTCGTGAGCGATACTGTCGTTAACGATCGGCACTTCAATCATCGATTTATTTGCTTTGTTTTTAGCTTTAGCGATTGCGGTCTGTACGTCGTTTGCCTTCGCAACTCCCATACCAACCTTACCGTTACGATCGCCAATAATAATCAGCGCTCTGAAACGGATCCGACGACCACCTTTAACGGTTCGCGAAATTCGATCAACTCCAACTACGCGCTCCAACATCTCTGGTGCTTCGGTGATAATTATCTCTTCGCTAATATCGTTTTTATCTCGTACCATTTTATATCGTTAATCCGTTCTCTCGTGCTGCTTCGCAAAGCGTCTTAACCGCGCCTTTGTACGCAAATCCGCCGCGATCGTATACAGCCGTCTTTATCTTTTTCTCAGCCGCAGCCTTAGCGATTGCTCCACCGACGATCTTGGCTTTCTGTGTTAGTGATCCTTTTTCTTTAAGTGAAGAAGCACTGGCAAGTGTGACACCATTCTCGTCGTCGATCAACTGCGCAAAAACATTTTGCAAGCTTCGATAGACTGCTAAACGAGGGCGGCTGGCTGTGCCAGAAACTTTGAACCGCAATTTAGTGTGAATTTTATTTCTATTTATCATTTTTACGCCGCTGCCTTCATCGCCTTACCTTGTTTCATACGAACGTGCTCACCTTGGTAGCGGATACCCTTGCCCTTGTACGGTTCAGGCTTGCGGACTTGACGGACCTCTGCGCAGAACTGACCGAGACGTTGTTTATCGGCGCCTGTAACTGTAATCACGTTCTTCTCAACTTTAGCTTGAAGTCCTTCGGGAATCGTCATTCGGACTGGGTGAGTATACCCGACTTGTAATACTAAGTCGTTCCCTTCGATCGCTGCTCTATAGCCAATACCAACCAATTCTAATTTTTTAGTAAACCCAGTTGAAACACCTGTAATAATGTTGTGAAGAAGGTTGCGAACCGTACCGTGCAACGCCCGATACTGTTTTGCATCGCTCAAACGAGCAACGGTCATTTTGTTATCTTTCTGAGTTACAGAAATTCCGTGCGGCAACGCGATCGAAAGTTCGCCAAGCGGGCCCTTTGCGGTAATACTCGTTGGCTCAACCGTAACTGTGACGCCGTCGTTAACTACAACTGGTTTAATTCCGATTCGTGACATTACCAGACCTCACAAACTAATTCGCCGCCGACTTTTTGTTTTTTTGCTTGCTGACCAGTTAAGACACCTTTTGGCGTTGAAATGATTACCATACCAAAACCGCTACGTGGTGTTGGAATTTCGCTTGATTTAACGTAACGTCGGATGCCAGGCTTACTGATACGCTTAATGTGAGTAAACGGAGTCTCGCTATTTAATACGATATCCATCTCGTTACCGTCGCGATCGATCGAAATAATAAAACCTTCTTTTTTAAGAATCTCAGCGATATCAGTAACCATTTTGCTATAACGAACTTTCGCCACCTTCTTGCCGGAGAGTGAGCTGTTGCGGAGTCGAGTTAAGAAATCGCTAACAGTGTCGTTATACATGAGCACCTCTAAAAATATTCATGGTTTTCTGCGATGGTTTCTGAGCGAAGTGATAGTACATATTTATTTACCACGATGCCTTTCTAATACCTGGAATCTCACCGCTACTAGCTCGTTCACGAAAACAAATTCGGCAAATCCCAAACTTACGCAGATAGCCGCGGTTACGTCCACAAAGTGCGCAACGATTAACGATGCGGGTTTTGAATTTTGGAACTTTGCCGGTTGTATATCGTTTACTTGCCATAACAGATTCAATTTTACTGGATTCTCATCGGAAAACCAAGAGTCTGAAGCATAACGAAACTCTTTTCTGGATCCGAATTTTTTATCGAGACACTGATTGTTAAACCGAACTGCTTCTCCATTGCGTCGTGACCGAGTTCGGCAAACGGAACTTGATCGCGTAGACCGATCGTTAGATTGCCTTGTTTATCCAAACATTTCTTTTCAATTCCTTTAAAATCACGAATTCGTGGAAGACTGATATTAATTAAACGGTTGAGAAAATCGTTCATCTTTGCGCCGCGAAGCGTTACTCGCATACCAACAACATCTCCGGCTCGGATTTTGAAACCAGCGATCGCTTTCTTGGCTTTTGTTGGCACAGCTTTCTGACCGGTAATAATTGTGAGCGTATCTTGAATATAACTAACCATCTCTTTATTAGCCCGGTGCTGGCCAAGTCCGACGTTGACGCTAACCTTCGTAATTCTAGGCAGCGCCCACACGTTCGGTACCTCTAGCTTCTGCTGAAGTTCTTTGACGTTTGCCTGATAATTTTCTTTGACGTTAATAATAGACATTATTTCTTCTCTTTAGTCTGTCGAACAACTTCATTACTAAGCTTCGTGACACGGTTTTTATCTTTTGGCGTTACGATATAACCAATTCGGGTTGGTTTATTCTTTGCCGGATCAAGCAACATAACATTTGAGATATGCATCGGTGCAGTTTTCTCAATAACGCCGCCTTGCGGATTTTGCATCGACTTTTTTAAGTGTTTTTTAACAATATTTATTCCTGCCACAACAACTTTTTGCTCGGTAGGGAAAACTTTTTCAACCACGCCAACCTTGTTTCGGTCCTTGCCGGCAATAATTAGTACTTTGTCGCCTTTTAGAATTCTAGCCATTAGAGTACCTCCGGCGCTAGCGAAACGATCTTCGCGTATCCACGATCACGAATCTCTCTGGCAATCGGACCAAAAATTCGGGTTCCTCGCGGCGTTCCGTCGGGGTTAATAATTACAACAGCGTTATCGTCAAAGCGAATCGTCGAACCGTCTTTGCGACGATACGGTTTACTCTGTCGAACGATCACCGCTCGAACAACTTCTTTAGCTTTAACGTTACCTCGCGGCATCGCAGATTTAACAGAGGCAACTACGATATCACCGAGCTCGGCGCCGTCGTGGATACCCTGACCGACAACTTTAATTACTCCGACCCACTTAGCGCCGGAATTGTCCGCAACTTTTACGCGACTCATAAGCTGTAACATTACTTAACCTCAACCTTTCGGGTGATCTCCCAACGCTTATTCTTGCTCAGCGGCTTGGTCTCAACGATCTCTACTTTATCCCCCACCTTGTACGTGTTTTCCGGGTTATGGGCCATAAATCGTTGATGACGCTTATAGCGCTTTTTGATAATCCGATGAATCTTCCAGAGAGCAACCTCAACAACAGCAGTATTCTGCATTTTGTCGGAAACAACGGTGCCAACCTGGGTTTTTTTCATCTTATTTACTTAATCCTTCGGTAATCTTTTCGTCGAGAACGGTCTTCATCCGAGCGATATCGGTTTTTAATACAGAGAGCTCTCGGACGTTTTTGAGCTTTCCTAATAATTTATCCTGCTGTAAGAGCACTAACTTTTTCTGGCTCTCGGCTATTTTACCAGATAGCTTCTCTGTTGATAAGCCTCTAATGTCTGATAATAAATCTCGTCGCTTCATTTGGAGTCCGCCTTAATGAACTTAGTTTTAACTGGTAGTTTATTGGCCGCCAAACGCATCGCCTCAGCTGCCGTCGCTTCATCAACACCTGACATTTCGTAAAGAATAGTACCGGGCTTAACTACAGCAACAAAATGATCAAGCGCGCCCTTACCGCCGCCCATGCCGACTTCGGCTGGCTTTGATGTAACAGGTTTGTGAGGAAAGACACGAATCCAGATTTTACCACCACGCTTAATATAGCGAGTCATCGCTCGACGACCGGCTTCAAGCTGTCTTGAAGATAACCAGGCACGATCCATAGCCTTTAAGCCGTAGGTTCCGAAACTTACGGTAAAGCCACGCGTGGCTGGGCCAGCGTAGGTTCCCTTAAAGACTTTTCGGTGCTTGAGCTTCTTTGGCAAAAGCATTAGTTCTTCTCCTCCTGCTCTTGGTCGACAAATTTACCGCGATTAACCCAAACCTTAACGCCGATTACCCCATAAGTGGTACGAGCGTGGTAAACGTCGTAGTCGATATCGTACTCGTAACGCGAAAGTGGGATCGATCCGTCTTGGAATTTTTCGTCCCGCGCAATTTCGGCGCCGTTCAAACGACCGGAAACAATAATCTTAATGCCTTTAGCAACCTTGTTACTCATCGTTCGCTCGATCGCTTGCTTACAGGCTCTTCGATACGGAATTCGACGTTCGATCTGATTACCAATATTCTGACCGATCAACGTCGCTGATAGTTCGGGATGACGATCTTCAACAATCTCTAACCGAATTACTGGTAAGTTTTCAGGGTAAAACTTTTTCTGAAGTTCGTCTTTAAGAGTAGAAATACCTTGGCCGCCGCGACCGATCACAAGACCAGGTTTACTCGTCGCCAATTGAATTGTTAGTCGATCTCGTGAGCGAATAATTTCAACTCGGCGTAAGCCTGCGTTTGAGAGCTTAGCTTTAATGTAATCACGAATTTTAAAATCGGCGACTAAGTATTTTTTAAAGTCACCCTTAGCGAACCACTTACTCTGCCAGTTAGCGGTGATCGGAAGTCGATTGCTGATAGGATTAATTTTCTGACCCATGATTACTTTTTCTCACCTTTCTTGGCGACGGCTTTTTTAGCGGTCTTTGGTTTTTCTTCGATTTTCTTTGGCTCAATTTTTGGCACATCAACACTAAGGGTTAGGTGAGCCAAGTGTTTTTGGTAGCGGTTCGAGCGACCACGAGCGTTCGGTCGCATTCGCTTAATCCGTGGACCTTCGTCGGCCATTATCATCGAGACGATCATCTCTTCTGGTTTAAACTCTTTAGACTCTGCTGCTGCGCGCGCCATTAGCAATGCTTTATAAATAAATTGAGCGGAATCCTGTGGCATCAGCATACTTTTGTTAATCGAGCCCTGAAGAGGCTTACCAACAAAAAGTCGTGCGTACGGACGCAATTTTTTAGCTGAATGTCTGATGTAGCGTAATTTAACAGTTACAGCCATGGTTATTTCTTACCTCCAGCTGGGGCGGCGCCTTGTTCTTTTGCCATTTTACCGCCGTGACTACGGAATTTCCGGGTTGGCGCAAACTCACCAAGTTTATGACCGACCATCTCTTCCACAACAGTTACTGCTTGATGAGTTTTACCGTTGTGAACACCGAACGTAAACCCAACCATCTCTGGAAAGATCGTCGACGAACGCGACCACGTTTTAATTACCGTGCGTGAGCCGGCTGGCATATTCTGAATTTTTTTGAGTAGTTTCGGATCGCAATACGGACCCTTTTTCAGTGATCGACTCATCTACTTTACCTCTTGGCCTTTCGGCGGCTAATAATATACTTCTGGGTACGTTTGTTACGACGCGTTCGGTACCCAAGCGCCGGTTTACCCCATGGAGTTTTCGGATGTTTCATACCAATCGGGCTCAATCCTTCTCCTCCACCGTGTGGGTGAGAGTTCGGCGACATCGCCTTACCACGAACAGATGGACGAACGCCCATATGGCGCATACGACCGGCTTTTGCAATGCGAACGCGGTTATGAGTTGGGTTAGATACCGCACCGACTGACGCCATACATTCTAACAGGACTTTACGCATTTCTGAAGAAGGCATCTTGATATACGCAAACTTACCTTCCTTGGCAGCTAGTACCGCGCTCGAACCGGCTGAACGCACGATTTTACCGCCTTGTCCCGGGTTAAGCTCGATATTATGAATAACCGTACCGACCGGTAGATCAGCTAGTTTCATACGAGATCCGACTGTAAACTTCTTAGCCGGTCCTGAGGTAACGGTATCGCCAACTTTCAAACCTTCTGCAGCGATGATGTAATTTTTTGTCTTCGCCTCACCGACTTCGATTAACGCGATAAACGCCGAGCGGTTTGGGTCGTACTCGATTGCTGTTACAACTGCCTTACCTTCAAACGGTAAAAACTTAAAATCTACAGCTCGGTAAAGCTTTTTAGAGCCGCCGCCCTGGTGACGGACGGAAATTATACCTTTATTATCGCGTCCGCCGTGCTTTTTCAAACGAAACGTTAGCGACTTTTCTGGTCGTTTTTTAGTAAGAGTACTAAAATCGCCGTAACTCATGTGGCGAATCGCCGGACTGGTCGGTTTAATAGCGCGTGGCATTACTTAGTCTCCTCTACTTTCTCTTCTTTTTCTTTTGCTTCTTTTTGAACTTCAAAGCCCGCGATTTTTTGCTTCGGAGCAAGTTGAATGTAAGCCTTACGTCGAACGCTGCGTACCCCGGGTTTTCGTTTAAAATTAACTGTCTTAGCTGGTAAATTAACGATTCGAACCGACGTTACATCAACATCGTAGAGGTGTTTTAGCTCTGCCGCGATCGAGTTTTTTGTCGCGTATTTAGCTACAGCAAACACGTATAAGCCGTTATCAAAATTGCTTGCCGATTTTTCTGTTAAAACTGGGGCGATAATTGAGCTCATTATTTCTTTTTAGCTGTTATTTTGCTTTTTGGTTTTGGTTTCGATTCAGCTACCTTCTCGACTAATCCGAACTGCTCGGCCGAGGCTTTGTCGACAAGGATGGTCTTTGCATGAGCGATATCTAATACTGATACGTTATCTGCTAAAACAACTGAAACAGTTTTTAAATTGTTAGTGCCGGCTAGTAACTCTGGCTGCACTTCTTTTGTAATAATTGTTACCGTGCTCTGGGCGCCATGCTCTTCTAGTAATTTGAGCGCTAATTTGGTTTTTGGCTCTTTGAGTGCTAGTTTGTCAACGATTTTTAGTGCACCGTTTTCCAATTGGTACCGAAGCAGCTGAGTAATCGCTGCTCGATTCATTTTTTTCGGTAAATTGAGTTTGTAATTGCGCTCTCGGCTTGGGCCGAACACAATTCCGCCGCCAACCCAAATCGGACTTCGGCTTGAGCCAGCACGGGCACGACCAGTACCTTTCTGCTTCCACGGCTTTTTACCGCCACCAGAAACCTCGCCGCGTGTTTTAACGTGCGACGTTGCCTGCCGAGTATTCGCTTGCTTGGTGCGCAAGGCTTGTTTAATCAGCGATACGTTTAGTTTTGCCTTGGCCATTATTTATTCTCCTGTAATCGGACGATAACGTTAGATTTTTTTGGTCCTGGCACTGCACCAGCGATCACTAATAAGTTCTCAGCTGGCTCGACGGCGATAACCTTGTTTCCGCGAGAAGTAAACTGAACGTTACCGAGATGACCGGCCATTTTCTGACCTTTCGGTACGCGCTGCGGTCGTTGTGCACCGATCGAACCCGGTCCGCGATGGTTATCACCACCGTGAGTCATCGGTCCGCGGTGGAAGTTATGACGTTTAATCGTACCGCTAAAACCCTTACCTTTAGTGGTACCACTAACTGTCACAACGTCACCGATTTCAAACTGTGTTACATCGAGCGTTTCGCCTTCAACATCAGTAACGCTTTTTAACCACATGCCGTCGGTGATGCCGGCTTCTTTAGCTAATTTTTGTTGTGGTTTATTAACTTTGCCACGAACGTTAGCCGCAACAAAAACGCGGCTTTCGCCGTGTCGTAGAACTTTATTTGGCTGTGCCTGAATAACAGTGGCCGCAACAAGCTTGCCCTTGTTATCCCAAAGCTGTGTCATACCAATTTTCTGTCCTAAAAGAATTTTCATTTAGAATTAAATATTTAACACTCAACTCGTAACAGGTTGAATATGCTTACCAATTATGAGGCTTTTTCGAGAGTAAGTCAAGAAAATAAGCGGGCGCGGCGATTGTGGCGCCGCAACCCGCCGGAGCAAGTGGCAACTCTGCCAAGCAGCCGCTCTTGGCCCACTTGACGGTCCTGGCGACCGTTTTGGAAAAATACTGAATTTTTTTATCTGTTGCAATACCTGGATATCTTTTGAAGATCGTGCCAAAATTGCACTACAGGTTTGAACCTGAACAATAAGGAGAAGCCTCATGCGACTTTCCCACCCAATCCAGATCATCGGCTGGGGCGATACTCCAACCGAAGATCGTTTTTCTGTCGACAACCCGACCGTTTTGCGGGCAATCGAGCGCAAGCTCGAACCATTAGTTGTCGGTTCTCAACAATCCGAGCACGAGCGCGAGAGGTACAGGCTTGAGCTTGAAAAAGTTCGAGCTCATACTACCGAATCCGTTACCAAAAAACTCGGGATCGTCACCAGACAATACATACCTGAAGCCGATTCAACAGAACTAGCCCGACAAGCAGCTGAACGAGCGATCGCTGTAGCTGAGCGTAATAACCCGAACTTCTCGAGAGAGAAAATCCACCTCATTGTTAGTGGCGGTTCTACACCAGACGATCTCTATCCAAGCTGCGCTGCCAAGTTGCAACACTTGCTTAACATCCCTGATGCTGAAGCGTTCGATGTTTCAGCAGCTTGCTGTTCTGGCACACAAGCGTTCATCGAAACTGTTCGAGCACTCCAAACTGGCTGCGATATGTACGCTTTGGTTGCAGTCGGCGAGACGATCGGTTCGCGTTGCAACGACCATATGGACGAGAACGCTCTGCTTTGGGGCGACGGCGGTAGCGCAGTTGTTGTATATGCCGGTTTCTCCGATAACAGAAACTTCGGTGTACAAGATTTCATCTCTCGAGCTGATGGCAGCCTATCTGGCACCACTCGCAGTCGCGGGATCGGCGTCCACCCAGACCACCGTCGTTTTCCAGCATTGAACGCTTCAATGGAAGGTAGGGGTACGGAGATCTACCAGTGGGTAATCGGACCGATCGCTCAAAAACTCAAGCAATTCATAGTTGACTCGCGTATTTCTGTCGACGAACGAACGTTCCTACTACCACACAACGGCAATTGGAGAATGGTTCGACGACTCGGCGAAGCTATCGGCATACCGCCCGAGCGGGTGCTTAATCGGATCGCTGAGCGCGGTAACCAATCTTCTGCTTCGGTGTTTAGTACGCTCGCGCATTACGCCGAGCTCGGCCACTTCCAACGAAACGACCAACTTATCTTCGCCACATTCGGTGGCGGTGTCGTTTACAACTTCATCGCCTATCGTTGGCCGTAAGACCTCCCCGCCTCACGGCGGGTTTTTATTATTAATACCTTGACAATAAACCGAGTCCGTACTATAATTTTTCGGCAACTTGTGAATACTTTCACAGGGGGAGTACCAGCTAACATTATGGAAAACACATTCGCTGCACCAACCACCCCAGGGTGGGAACTGTTCCGCAACGCTCTGAACACTTTTGTTTCAGACGAGCCAAGTCAAGATGCTATCAATCAGGTTTCAGCAAGCCTGGAGGCACGCAAGCACGAGCACATCCCCGAAGATCACCGTCAGGGAATCTGCGACATGGTTCTCAAGGCCGGCATCTTTTCGTCCGACAAAGCGAAGGACTACCAAATCGCTGATTCAGTCGTCCATTTCCTCCACTTCCAAGTCGGTCGCGAGAAACTGACCGAGATGCTCGCCGTCGACGGCAAGTGGGAAGTCGAAGAGTGCAACTGTAACGGTGTCGGCTACCACGTCGTCACCACCGATCGCCAGCGATTCCGCGATGCCATGCGCAGAGAGCGCGGCCGCGGTCTGCTCGGCGCATTACTTGGCGGCATGGGCGACCTGGTTGAGATCGACCTCGACGAGTTGAGGCGACGAAGAAGCGAGGGCGATTCCCCAAAACCGGCCGAAGAGCCGGCACCCAGCTCCAATTAGGAGTACAACCTGCGGCAATGCCGCGCCCGACCGAAAGGTCGGGTTTTTTTATTCCGTAGTTATACCGTCGAACTCTTCGTTATCGTTTTCGGCGTCGTTTTTAGTCGCGTGGACAACTCCTTCGCGGTGGTGCGGAGGGCTGTATATCGTATACAGCTTCAATGGCTCGGTTTCCGAAGTGTTGATAACGTTATGAGTAGCACCAGCCGGAACAACCACAGCACTCCCGTCAGTCAGCTCCGTTTCTACACCATCAATTACAACCTTGCCGACGCCGTCATCAACACGGAAAAATTGATCGCCGTCCTCGTGAACTTCTTCTCCAATTTCCTCACCAGGTAACAGACTCATCAGCACCAACTGCGAGTGCTTGCCGGTATAAACTACTTTGCGAAAGTTGGTATTCTGTTGTGTCTCAAGTTCGACATTCTCTACGTAACCGTTCATAACTTCACCTTAATAATTACCCAGAAATAATCAAGCTCTAAACGAGGTTAATATTTGAGCGTATACTCAACTCGAGAGGTTACCCCTTCTCATCTCCAACCTCCCGATCATGCTGACGGGAGGGTTTTTATCCATATCTGTCTATATTTTACGGGTCATTTTCGATAGAATACGCAAAGCACCTTGGAGTTACATTATGGTTTGTCGGTATTGTCAGAAAGAACCAGATATCGTCGTTACGATTCCCGAACTCTGCGAGCAAGTTGATCTCTCGCAATCGCCGTTCTCGTGTGTATCATGCGCGCTCGAACAAGGTATTTATTGCCCTATTCATTCGCAACCGCATATGATCTTTCAGCCACACGGGCACACAGCTTGCCGGTTTTGTATCGAGCACGAGACGATGGCGCTCTATAAGACAGTGGGCGATCTTTTAATCGAGTTACGTTCGATTAACCACGGCGAGATCGTAAAACTCCTTGCAGCTAGCGCCGTTGTAATGATCAGTCTCGGTCTCTCACCGGCCATGACGATCTGCCGCTGGATTGCAACAAGAATGGTTGTTTACAAGATGACCCGAGAGCAAGTTATCGCTGAAGCGATCGAACGAAACAAGCTCGACCTCGTTGTCCCACCCGAGATCTACGCCGATCTCTAAGCCCCGCACCGTCGGGGCATTTTATTATTCAAAAGCGTCAAGGGTGGATTTTAACTCGTCGACCGCAACTTTTAACTCCTCGACATTAACGGTATTCAGATCGTTTTTTGCTGCAACTAGCGTCTCATCAACTGCATTTTTGACGGTTTTTTGGGACTCGGGGGTCTGCGTGCTTGAATCCTCTGTCTTCGGATACAAGAAATACCAAATTAAACCTGCTGCAACTACTGCTACTACGAGCGTCACCATTAACCAGACTTTTGAGTGCGGCTGCGATGCCGGTACTGGTGAATTAGATATTTCCATTACTACCCTCCGTAAGTTCGATTAAGCGCTCGATATTGGCTTTCAGGCTCGTAAACGCGCTAATTATACCTTCACTTGCCTTTGTAGCTTTCAGATTATCTCCGCCAACCCTAAAGGTTCTAATTGAATCGTACGCTTTGTTAGGATCGGTTTTTGAAAGCGTTAAAAACGATTCCATTTGAGATTGTGTCTTGGTTAGAAAGTCGGAAAGGATGGCTAGGTTAAGCTTTGCGGCGTTAATATCAGCGGTAATTGCAGTTAGAATTGGTTGATTCTCGGTTGTCGGCTTAATGTTTGCAATTGCATCTTCAACCTTTATTATTTTGGCGCTTACGTTGTCCACGCTCACAATTAGTTTTGATTTTGTTTGTTCTAGCTGTGCAGTCATTAGTTTAATATTGCCGGCCACCACCGCTGCCTTACATTCTGCGGTTGGCCCTGGTTTTACTGTCGACACCGTACCAGCTGCTGTTTTAATTTTAGTTAATAACTCTTGGATTTTAGCTTCGTGTGCAGCCTTTTCTTCAGCTGTAAATTGCGAAGTATCTTTCTCTTGTAACACCAATAACTCTTTTTTGAGTACTGTAATTTGATCAATTTGCACCTGCTGCTCTGCCGTCGGTTTTAAACAAGCGTCTGGCGCCTTAAACCCGCCGCTCCCCTCGTACGTAAAGTATTTCTTCGTACCGTCCGGAGCTGTGTAGACTTCAGTTGCGTTTGTAATATCGTTAGTTGTACCAAGCGTCGCCGCTAGTATCACCATCAACACCGAAATCGCCCACGTCGCTACGTGTGCCTGCGGCCTAATTTGTTCGTGCATTCTCCCTCCACCCATTTTTATACAGTCAACGTGCTTTAGGCTCTATTGTCAAGAAAAGCCCCGCTGTGGTTAAGCGGGGTTGTCGGATAGCATTCTGCGCAAGATCGTCTCAGCTTTCTCGAGGTCTGCCTCGAGTAGCTGTATACGCCTGGCACTGAATTGGTCGACACGTAGAAGTTGTTCGCCGCCGTCAACGAAGTAGCAGAGATTCCGGGATTTCGTTTCCTGATGTTGGTGGTAGTCGAGTAGTGCTAGATAGACGCGCTCGCAGAAGTGCTCGCGGTCTTTACAGCCGGGGAAGCCGGCTTTGCCACATCCACAAACCCACGGAAAATTCATCGGGAAACGTTTCTTCGGTCTCTCGAACTGTCGCTTCAAAGCGACGAACAACTCCCACGTCGTTGGTCGCCCGTTAGCCGAAGATTCGCTGGAGGAATCCACCGGCCGCTCGCTTGCCCTGGGCAGGGCAGAGCTCTCGGGCTCGCATCGTATGGGTGTCGGTGAGTCGCTTTCGGGCCTGCCCCTCGTTGAGCAGTTCCGTCGACCCGGGTTGAATCGAATTGATGTCTCGCACCAGCGAAGAGCTAGGCTCAGCGTGAGTGCGTTCAAGAACGTTCGAACCATTCATCTTTTGTGCCTCCATGTAGGATTCGCCTGGCCGAAGCCAGGACACGGAAATAATACTCTGAAAAATTATTTTAGACAATAATTCTACAAAAAACCCGCTCTTGTGAGCGGACTTTTTGCGTTTCAATGTGAGACTCTTACGTTTTTATCTCAATATCCACTCCGGCTGGGAGATCGAGATTCATCAAGGCATCAAGGGTTTTTGGATTTGGATCCAAGACATCGATAATGCGCTTGTGAATACGAATTTCGAACTGCTCGCGTGCGTCTTTGTGGACGAACGTGGAGCGATTGACCGTTACTAATGATTTCTCAGTTGGTAACGGGATAGGTCCGGCAATAATAGCCCCTGTCCGCTCGGCCGCCTCGATAATTTTCTTGGCGGAACGATCGATTACTCGGTAATCGTACGCTTTAAGCTTGATGCGGATGCTGGATTTGGCAGCTTCGCGAGCGGTCTTTTGGGCCATTAATGTACAATTCCTTCCCTATTATTTGATAATTTTGGTAACGATACCGGCACCAACCGTCTTACCACCTTCGCGGATAGCGAAGCGGAGTTTCTCTTCCATCGCGATTGGCTGGATGAGTTTAACTTTGAAGGTTGTAGTGTCGCCTGGGACAACCATCTCGGCGTCGCCTGGAAGCTCAACTTCTCCGGTCACATCAGTGGTTCGGAAGTAGAATTGAGGCTTGTAACCCTTGGTGAATGGGGTGTGTCGTCCGCCTTCTTCTTTTTTAAGGATGTAACACTCAGCTTCGAACTCGGTGTGTGGAGTAATCGAACCTGGCTTACAAAGAACCTGGCCGCGCTCAACATCTGTGCGCTCTAAGCCACGAACAAGAAGACCAACGTTATCGCCAGCTTGACCAGAATCGAGCTGCTTGCGGAACATTTCTACTCCGGTAACAACTGTTTTCTTAGTGTCATTCAATCCGACAACTTCAACTTCTTCACCAACCTTAACGGTACCGCGCTCAACACGACCGGTAACAACCGTACCACGGCCTTTGATTGAGAAGACGTCTTCTACTGGCATCAAGAAAGGTTTGTCAGTTTCACGAACTGGCTCTGGGACGTAAGAATCGAGCGCTTCAATAAGATCGAAGATTGCTTTCTTAGCGTCAGCGTCGCCTTCGATAGCCTTAAGAGCTGAGCCCTTAATGATCGGTGTGTCTTTACCTGGGTACTCGTACTTGTTTAAAAGATCGCGAACTTCTTCTTCAACGAGCTCGAGAAGATCTGGATCAGAAACTTGGTCGCACTTGTTTAAGAAGACGACGATGTACGGAACACCAACCTGCTTCGCAAGCAGAATGTGCTCACGAGTTTGTGGCATCGGACCGTCTGGAGCAGAGACCACGAGAATAGCGGCGTCCATTTGAGCGGCACCGGTAATCATGTTCTTAACGTAGTCGGCGTGTCCTGGACAGTCGACGTGAGCGTAGTGTCGCTTCTCCGACTCGTACTCAACGTGATACGTCGCGATAGTAATACCGCGCTGTTTTTCTTCTGGGGCGTTGTCGATCTGATCAACGGCCTTTTTCTCTGCCCAACCCTTGTCGGCGAGTGTGTTTGTGATAGCTGCCGTTAACGTAGTTTTACCGTGGTCGACGTGACCGATGGTACCAACGTTGACGTGCGGCTTTGTGCGTTCGAATGTTGCTGCCATGCGTACTCCTTTTACTTAAACCTTATATTTATGTTTTTATTATTAGTTAGTTTCTGATACATTTTACTGCTTAAACCATATCCCGGTCAAGGGCAGTGGTTACGCGGCGGCTTTAGCACCAGATTTGCCAATTATTCCCTCGGCGATGTTGCGTGGAACCTCTTCGTAATGGTCGAATTCCATTGTGAAGCTGGCTCGGCCTTGGCTCATGCCGCGTAGGTCGGTAATGTAACCAAACATCTCAGCGAGCGGAATCATCGCATCAACTACTCGAGAATTGCCGCGGTCTTCGGAGCCCATAATGCGGCCACGGCGACTATTAAGATCGCCGACTATCGAGCCAAAGAACTCTTCTGGAGTTGTAACTTCGACTTTCATAACTGGTTCGAGTAGAACCGGGCCAGCGGCTTTGACGCCGTCTTTCATCGCCATCGAAGCAGCGATTTGGAACGCGACGTCTGAAGAGTCGACGTCGTGGTACGAACCGTCGTAAACGGTAACTTTAACGTCAACGAGCGGATACCCGGCGATAACACCCTTGGAAACAGAGTCTTTAACTCCTTTTTCGACAGAAGAAATAAACTCGCGTGGGATCGCACCACCGACAACTTTATTAACAAACTCAAACCCCTTACCGCGTTCTTGCGGTTCGATTTCGAGCCAGACGTGGCCGTACTGACCGCGACCACCAGTTTGTTTAACGTATTTACCTTCTTGTTTAACGGCTCGGGTAATTGCTTCTTTAAAGGCAACCTGCGGCTGGCCCTTCGTAGCTTCAACACTAAACTCGCGTCGCATGCGATCGACAATAATATCTAAGTGAAGCTCGCCCATACCTTCGATCAAGGTTTGGTTAGTTGTCTCGTCTTGGCTTAAGCGAAGAGTCGGGTCCTCGGCAGCTAAGCGTTGTAGCGCCACGCCCATTTTTTCTTGATCGGCTTTGGTTTTTGGCTCGATCGACATTTTAATAACTGGTTCCGGAACGTTAATTCGCTCGAGAATAATCGGAGCGTTCTCGGCGCAAAGCGTGTCACCGGTTGTTGAGTTCTTCAAACCAACAGCAGCCGCGATCTCACCGGCGTAAACTTCGGTTACGTCTTCGCGGGAGTTAGCGTGAAGACGAACAATGCGACCAACGCGCTCTTTTTCGCCTTTTGAACTATTTAATACATACGAACCGGCGGTAATCTTGCCAGCGTAAACGCGGAAGAATGTTAGCGAGCCAACAAACGGGTCGGTTGCAACTTTAAACGCCAGGGCTGTGAACGGCTCGGAGTCGTCAACTTTTCGCTCAATGACTTTCTCTGGGTCTTTAACGTCGGTACCGTGCGGCGCCGGAACGTCGAGCGGACTTGGTAAAAAGTCGATGACGGCATCAAGCATCGTTTGAACACCTTTGTTTTTAAGCGCCGAACCAGCTAAAACTGGGAAAACTTGAACAGCAATAACGGCTTTTCGCAGCGCCGCCTTTAACTCGGCTACCGTTAGCTCTTCGCCGGCGAAGTACTTTTCTAGTAATGCTTCGTCGGTTTCGGCGATCTGCTCGATGAGCTTACTGCGATACTCCTCGACTTCGTCTTTCATATCCGCCGGGATGTCTTCGACGATCGGATCCTTACCTAAATCGTCTTTCCAGACAACGGCTTTATTTTCGAGTAAATCAACCACTCCCTTAAGTTGGTCTTCTTGACCGATAGGTAGTTGAATAACGGCAGTTTTAGCGCCTAAACGATCTTGGATCGTTTTAACGACAAATTTAAAATCGGCGCCGATACGATCGAGCTTATTAACAAAGCAAATTCGCGGAACTTTGTACTTGTCGGCTTGTCGCCAAACAGTTTCGCTTTGCGCTTCTACACCCGCAACGCCGTCGAAAACGGTAACAGCACCATCTAACACGCGTAGTGAGCGCTGAACTTCGATAGTAAAGTCTATGTGACCTGGTGTGTCGATAATGTTAATCGAGTTATCTTTCCAAAAACAAGTAGTAGCCGCGGCGGTAATGGTAATGCCGCGCTCTTGTTCTTGTTCCATCCAGTCCATCGTAGCCGCACCCTCGTGCACTTCGCCGATTTTGTAGTTTTTACCGGTGTAAAACAGAATACGTTCTGAAACTGTTGTTTTACCTGCGTCGATGTGAGCGATGATACCGATATTTCGGACGCGCTCGAGTGGGTATTGTCGTGCCATGTATCTCCCTTACTGATTTAACTTATTTTCGCTTTTGTCGGTGACGGCTAGGAAGATGACTATCCCAAGCAGGATTATTGCAACTACCTTTGCCCAAAGCGGTTCAACGGTGATGAAGAAGAGCATAAACTCCACAAGCAGCAACAAAATGGCGGAGATCGTTTTCAGTTTCATTTAGTAGCGGGCGAAGTGAGCGAATGCTCGGTTGGCTTCGGCCATCTTGTGTAGATCTTCGCGCTTCTTCATAACTGAGCCGGTATTCTCCAGAATGTTTTTCATCTCTTGATATAACAGCTCTTCCATCGATTTGCCTTGTTGTTTACGAGCAACTTCTAGCAGCCAGCGGATTACCAACACATTTTTACGGCTTGGCTTAACTTCAACTGGAACCTGGTAGGTTGCGCCGCCAACACGACGAGAACGAACTTCCAAAATTGGAGCGGCTTTATCGATAATATCTCGCAGCACAGTGCGTGGTTCGGTTTGCTGTTCTTCGGCTAATCGCTCTAGGGCGCTGTAAACAATACCTTGAGCTGTAGTCTTTTTGCCGCCCCACATCACTTTATTTATGAGTTTTGAGATCAAGACATCTTGATATTTTGGATCAAGAACTAGGGCTGGTTTTTTGATTTTACTTCGTCCACGCATTACTTTTTCTTAGCTCCGTACTTACTGCGACCTTGTTTGCGGTTTTCAACGCCTTCGGCGTTTAAGACACCGCGAACGATATGGTATTTCACACCAGGTAAGTCCTTAACGCGACCACCACGAATTAGTACCAACGAGTGCTCTTGAAGGTTGTGCTTGATTCCTGGGATGTAAGCCGTAACTTCTTGGCCACTAGTTAAGCGAACACGAGCAATTTTTCGCAAGGCTGAGTTCGGCTTTTTAGGAGTTGTGGTGGTAACTTTTGTACAAACACCACGTAGGAACGGCCGGCCTTTTGTAATTTCGACCGGTCGGTTTTTGAGACTATTGAATCCACGATGCATTGCTGGTGATTTTGACTTCACCTTAACCTGTTTTCGTGGGCGCCTAATTAACTGATTGATTGTTGGCATTAGTTGATAGTTTACTCTTTTTCCTTCTTTGGCTCAACCGTTTGCTCCTCGGCGGTAGTGTCGATGCCAACTGGTAACGGCTGTGGAATTGTGGCCTGGTAAGCGTCGTTGATGACACGAACATCGGCTTCATCCATAAATCCAGTACCGGCTGGGATAAGCTTACCGATGATAACGTTCTCTTTTAGACCTCGAAGCGGATCGACAGCGCCTTGAATAGCTGCTTCGATCAAAACGCGGGTTGTTTCTTGGAATGAAGCGGCTGATAGGAAGCTATTTGTTTGTAACGAGGCGCGGGTAATACCCAAGATAATCTGTTCGTACTGAATTTGTCGCTTGCCTTCTTTGGCAAGTTTCTCGTTCATTCGATCGATTTCGAGCTTGCTGACAACTTGTCCGCGAAGAAGCGTTGAGTCGCCGCCGTCGATTAATCGAACACGCGAGAACATACAACGAGCGATAATCTCGATGTGTTTTTCGTTAACGCCTGCACCGTGCGAGGAGTAGATATTCTGGACTTCTTTAATAATATAGTCCTGAGTTTTACTAACGCCGCGCAGATCGAGCGACTGGTTCGGATCGACGTGACCCTCGGTGAGCTGCTGACCGACTTCAACGGTATCGCCGTTTTTAACTTTAAGACCAACATCACCTGAAACCAAGTAACTTGCCTTGGTTGGTTCGAGCGAAGTAACGGTAATCTTCTTACCCTTAATATCGACTCGTCCACCGATCGAAGCGCGCATCGCTTTTTTATCTGGTGCGGTTGCGATGGCTTGCTTGGCTTTGATGATATCTTTGTCTTTTACAGAAGCGGTGTAATCTTCGATTAGCTCGAATTCCTCTGTTGGAATATCGGCTGAAACAACGTCGATATACAAGCGCTCTTTGGTTTCGTGGATAACGACTTTACCGGCGATTTCAGATAATACAGCGGCGCCGTGCGGCGGTCGGGCTTCGAAGATCTCTTCTACGCGTGGCAAACCAGAAGTAATGTCGCCGACCGAAACGCCTCCCATGTGGAAGGTTTTCATCGTCAGCTGTGTACCTGGCTCACCGATCGCTTGCGCAGCAAGAATACCAACAGCAGATCCTTGTGTGACCATTTCAGCAGTCGACAAGTCTCGACCGTAACAGTTCTGGCAAATACCCCATTCGGCTTTACAGTGGAGCACCGATCGGACTCGAACTTCAGTAACGCCGTTTTCGATGATCTCGGCGATGTGATCTTCGGTAATTAGCTCTCCGGCTTTAAGGATCGCTTTGCCGTTTTTACCTTTAATAGCGTCCAAAGTAACTCGACCAACTAGGCGTTCTTCGTACGTTTCGCCGTACTCAGCAGATTCAGACTGGACAACAGTAATACCATTAGTAGTGCCACAATCTTCGGTGGTAATTACTAGGTCTTGTGAGACGTCGACTAGTCGACGTGTTAGATACCCAGCGTCTGCAGTTTTAAGCGAGGTGTCGGATTTACCCTTACGTGAACCGTGAGTGGAGATGAAGTACTCAAGGACAGAAAGACCTTCTTTATAGTTAGAGGTAATCGGAACGTCAATAATCGATCCAGATGGGTTAACTACAAGTCCTTTCATGCCAGCCAGCTGCACTAACTGGTTTGAAGAGCCACGGGCACCGGAAGTAACCATCGTCCAAATTGACGAGTTCTTGTCGAACGACTCCTTAACTTCCTTCTCCATCTTGTTACGGATTTCAGTCCATTTTTCGATTGAGAGTTTTTTGCGCTCTTCGTCGGTAATAAGACCGCGTCGGTAACGCTTGGTGATCTCTTCGATCGCGTCTTCACCTTGTTTGATCATCGCTTCTTTAACTTCTGGGATATTGATGTCGAAAATAGACATCGTCATACCTGATTTCTCAGAGAATCGGAAACCGAGTTGCATTAAGTCGTCTGCTAATTTTGAGGTAGCGTCGCGACCGTGAAGTTTGTAGATCTCACGCATGACAGATTTGATTTTCTTGGTATCGAGCGGCTCATTCACAAACTTGTAGCCTTCTGGGAAGACGTTGTTGACCATAACCCGACCGACGGTCGTCTCAAGACGCTCACCGCTAGCGGTACGGACTTTGATCTCGGCTTGTGGGTGAAGATCACCGCGAGCGTACGATTGCTCCACTTCGTCAAACGATGCGAAGAATTTACCTTCGCCAGCAACACCTTTTTTGGCGTTAGTGAGGTAGAAGAGGCCAAAAACAATATCAAGTCGCGGCGAAACGAGCGGTTCTCCTGAAGAAGGTTTAAGTAGGTTGTTCTTGGCGTTCATTAACTCGCGTGCCTCGTAACGAGCCATCGCGGAGAGCGGAACGTGTACAGCCATTTGGTCGCCATCAAAGTCGGCGTTGTAAGCCGCACAGACGAGCGGGTGTAACTGGATCGCTTTTCCTTCGATAAGAATCGGCTTGAAAGCTTGGATTCCTAAACGGTGGAGCGTTGGAGCACGGTTTAACAGCACGTACGAATCCTTCGTAACTTCTTCGAGAATCTCCCAAACTTCTGGAGTACCGCGTTCGATCAATCGAGCAGCGTTTTTAACGTTGTGCACGTATTGCTCGTTAATAAGTCGTGAGATAACAAACGGTTTGAAAAGCTCGAGCGCCATCACTTTTGGCAGGCCGCATTGATCGAGCTTAAGATTTGGACCGACAACGATAACCGATCGACCGGAATAGTCGACGCGCTTACCTAAGAGGTTTTGTCGGAATCGTCCCTGTTTACCGCGAAGCATGTCTGAGAGCGATCGTGGCTGACGTCCAACTGTTGTAGCTTGGGTTTTTCGTGCAGAGTTGTCGATTAAGGCGTCTACCGCTTCTTGTAGCATCCGCTTTTCGTTTCGAGCGATAACATCCGGCGCGCTTTGGTTCATTAGGCGCTTTAGTCGATTGTTTCGGTTGATAACTCGTCGGTAAAGATCGTTTAAGTCTGACGAGGCAAATCGGCCGCCGTCGAGCTGGACCATCGGGCGAAGATCTGGTGGCAGAACTGGAAGTTTGTTGATGATAAACCACTCCGGTCGTAAACCAGCGAGTTTAAGATCGGTTAACATTCTCAAGCGCTTGGTTAAGCGGCGAATTGCGTTTGGTGCGGCAACTAATAGTTCTTGCTTAACAATCGAGATCTGTTCGTCGAGATCAACTTTTTTCAATAACTCGAGGATAGCCTCGGCGCCAATACCAACTTTAATAATGTTACCGAAGCGAAGCGATAGCTCGTGGTACTTACCTTCGCTAATAACTGCGTTAGCTTCGAGCGAGTTTAACTCAGATTTGGTAGCTTTATAATTCGCTTCCAATTGCTCGAGGCGCTCTGGAGAGTCTTTAAGCTGCTCTTTAGCATTCTTAAATTCGCCATCCAACTGTTGTAGCGCTTCTGTTTTTAACTCTTCATTAACTGAGAGAATGACAAAGCTGGCAAAGTAGACAACTTTTTCGATATCCGTTACTGAGATGTCGAGAAGTGTGCTAATACAGTACGGAACGCCGCGGACATACCAAATATGCGCAACTGGAACTGCTAAGTCGATGTGACCCATTCGTTCGCGTCGAACGCTTGAGCGCGTAACTTCAACGCCACACTTATCACAGATAACGCCTTTGTAGCGGATTCGCTTGTATTTACCGCAGTAACACTCCCAATCTTTGGTCGGACCAAAAATGCGTTCGTCAAAAAGACCGTCGCGTTCTGGTTTCTGGGTTCGGTAGTTGATTGTTTCAGGTTTGAGAACTTCGCCGTAGCTCCATTTCTCGATGTCTAACGGGCTGGCAACGCGAACACGCAATCCTTCGAAGTTTAGAAGACTAAACTCTGGCTTATCTGTCCGGGTGCTCATCTTTAACTCGGCCATTATTGGTCCTCCTTCTCTGCAACCGGTTGAACGGCTGGTTCTTCAACTTCTTCGGTTTCTACAGCTGCCTCTGGTACCTCAGCATTAACGATCTCATCGATAGATTGGGCTGGAGTACTCTGGCTTTGGAGAAGCGAACGAGTTGTTTCTATTTCTTTTAATTTGTCTTCTGTCTCGATTACTTCGACGTTTAAGCAAAGACTCTGAAGCTCGCGAACTAACACTGCAAACGAGGCTGGAATTTGAGGTTTCTGAATTTCTTCGCCCTTAATAATCGCCTCGTATGCTTTGGCGCGTCCGATTACGTCGTCGGATTTAATCGTTAAGATTTCCTGGAGCGAGTGAGCAGCGCCGTACGCTTCGAGCGCCCACACTTCCATTTCACCGAATCGCTGACCGCCGAACTGTGCCTTACCACCGAGCGGCTGTTGCGTAACCATCGAGTACGGACCGGTTGAACGAGCGTGCATCTTATCATCAACTAAGTGAATTAGTTTAAGGATGTATTTAGTACCGACCGTTGTTCTTTGGTCGTACTCCGTGCCAGTTCGGCCATCACGAAGTTGGATTTTACCGTCATCAGGTAATTCTGCTTTTTTAAGTTCTTTTTCAATTTCGGTAACAGGTGTCCCGTAGAACGCTGGAGAGGCAACTTTATAGTTTAGTTTTCCGGCAGCCCATCCTAGGTGGGTTTCAAGAATTTGTCCAAGGTTCATACGCGAGATAACACCGAGCGGGTTGAGGATAATATCAACTGGTGTACCGTCTGGTAGGAACGGCATGTCGGCTTCCGGCAGAGTTCGCGAGATAACACCTTTGTTACCGTGTCGGCCAGCCATCTTGTCTCCAACTGTAATCTTTCGAAGTTGTGCTACTGAAACTTCAATTTGCTGATAAACACCAGCTGGTAGTTCGTCGCCGTTGCCTTTGGAGAAAACTTTTACTTCAACAACCTTACCGCGCTCACCGTGAGGCAAACGAAGCGAGGTGTCTTTAACATCTTTAGCTTTCTCGCCGAAAATGGCTCGAAGTAGTTTCTCTTCGGCGGTTAGTTCCGTCTCACCGCGTGGGGTGATTTTTCCTACTAAGATACTACCGCTACCGACTTCGGCACCGATACGAATGATGCCTTGTTCATCAAGGTTCGATAGCGCTTCATCACCGACGTTCGGGATATCACGCGTTACCAGCTCTGGTCCGAGTTTAGTGTCGCGGACTTCACACGAATATTTCTCAACGTGAATCGAGGTAAAACGATCTTCCTTAACAAGGCGTTCGGAAATAATTATAGCGTCTTCGTAGTTGTAACCGCCCCAGCTCATGTAAGCGACGGTGACGTTTTGACCGATTGCTAATTCTCCGTCGTCAGATGCGCTTGAGTCGGCGATCACCTGACCGGCTTTTACTTTATCGCCGAGCGCCACCGCTGGTCGCTGGTTAATACAAGTGCTTTGGTTAGAGCGAACGAACTTTAAGAGTTCGTAAGTTTTATCGCCATTTTTGGTTTTTATTGTAATTTTTTCACCGTCAACGTAAGTAACCACGCCATCAGCATCGGCTACCATTAGTTGTCCAGAATCTTTAACTGCGCCTTCTAAGCCTGTCCCAATAATTGGAGCTTGCGGCTTAACAAGTGGTACGGCTTGGCGTTGCATGTTCGATCCCATCGAGGCTCGGACAGCTTCGTCGTGTTCGACAAACGGAATTAAGGCAGTTGAGATCGAAACGACCTGTTGCGGTGAGATGTCAACGTAATCAATTTTTGTGACAGCTTCGATAACCGGCTCACCGTTGCGACGCGCGACGATTTTATTGCCAGTAATGTAACCGTTTTTATCGACTTTGGTTGAGAACGGCGCTAGGGTGTACTTCTCCTCGTTATAGGCATCAAGATAATCGATCTTGCTGGTAATTTTTGCTTTACCGTTTTTAACTTCAACTTTACGGTACGGGGTTTCGATAAAGCCGTACTCATTTACTCGAGCTGAAGCGGCTAAGTAACCGACTAAACCAATATTCTGACCTTCTGGAGTTGTAATCGGGCAGATACGTCCGTAGTGCGACCGGTGAACGTCGCGAACATCAAAACCGGCGTGTTCGCGTGAGATTCCACCAGGGCCGGTAGCTGAGAGTGTTCGCTTGTGTTCCAGCTCTGCCAGCGGGTTGGTTTGGTTCATAAATTGACTCATCTGAGATGAGGCGAAGAATTCTTGCAATACGGCAGCAACCGGACGGCTGTTTATAAGCGTAATTGGATTAACGTCTTCTGGATCAACCACTTGGCTCATTCGGTCTTTAATAATGCGCTCCATTCGGAGTAATCCGACGCGGAGACGGTTCTGAACGAGCTCACCTACGGCGCGGACACGACGATTTTTAAGGTGATCGACGTCGTCGCCCTCGGCTTTTGGAGTGTTATTCAAACGGATAACTTCTTTGATTGTTTCGATGATATCCTCAACGCGCAGAACTCGGTTCTTGGCGGTGTTTGGAATATCCATTTCGAGACGTTGGTTAATCTTATAGCGTCCGACGCGACCTAAATCGTAGCGCTTAGCGTTAAAGAAGATATTCTGGATAAATGTCTCAGCGGTTTCTGGTGTTACTAAATCACCAGGTCGAATTCGCTTATAAACCTCGACAACTGCTTCTTCGTAGGTCTTAGCTGGGTCGCGTGCGAGCGTTGATTCGATAAACGGATGATCGTGGTTAGTATCGACGTCTTTGAACAACTTTTTAATTTGTTCGTCGTCGAATTTGCCGACAGCTCGGAGGAAGGTTGTAATTGGAATTCGACGCTTACGATCGACTTTCACACTAATAACATCGCGCGAGTTGGTTTCAAACTCTAACCAAGCACCGCGGTTTGGGATGATTTTAGCACCAAATAACTTGCGGCCGCTTAGCTCCTCGGCTGCAAATAAGACACCGAACGAGCGAACGATCTGTGAAACAACAACGCGCTCAACGCCGTTAATAATAAACGTGCCGCGCTCGGTCATGAGCGGATAATCGCCAAGAAAAACTTCGGCAGTTTTTACCTTCTTGGTGAGTTTATTGGTTAATTTAATCTGACAACGGAGCGGCGCTTTGTAGGTAAGGTTTTTTGACCGTGCTGTTTTCTCGTCGTACTTAGCTTTATCGAGCGAGTAATCGGTAAATTCTAAAGTGAAAAGTTTACCGGTAAAGTCTTCAACTGGTGAAATCTCGTTTAAGAGCTCACCGATCCCCTCTTCAAATAGCCAGTTATAGCTTTTGAGCTGAACCTCAATAAGGTTCGATAACGTATTATTGGTTTCTAGTGGGCGAAAATTTGTACGCAGCTTGGCCTCCCTTGCCTTAATTATTATTAGATGTGACAAAATTACTCCGAGCGGAGCAAATCACTAGCCGACTGTTCTGTCGATTTATCACTTCCTTTATTACCTCAACTAACTTATCGTTAGTCTACTCGGTATATATACCTGTTGTCAAGGGTTAATTGGATTGGATAGCTTCGCGAAGATCGTTGAGGTTGATCTTCTCCTGGGCGCTAATAAACAGCGCCTGCGAAAAGCTCTTTTTTAAGCTAGAGAGTTCTTTGGGATTTAGCAAGTCTATTTTATTCAAAACGAGTATTTTTGGTTTTTCCAATAGAATTGGGTCGTATTCCTTAAGCTCGGTGTCGATTTCGGAAATTGCAGTTTTAATATCTGGTTCGGTTGCGTCGACAACATGGATAATTTGACTAACTCGACGCAAGTGCTGGAGAAACTTATCGCCAAGACCTTTGCCGCGATGGGCACCCTCGATCAAACCAGGTAAATCGACGAGTGTGATCGTCTCGTCGCCACTTCTCATTACCCCGAGCACTGGCTCGGTAGTGGAAAATGCGTAAGCTCCAATTCGAGCTTCAACTCCTGTTAATACGGAGATAATAGAGGATTTACCGGCGTTTGGCTTCCCGACTAAGGCTGCGTCAGCTATCAACTGAAGCTCGAGCCTAATTTTCTTTACTTCACCTGGTTTGCCGTCGGTCTGCTCCTCGGGTTTTTGGTTGGTAGCGGTGGCAAAGTGCGGGTTACCGAGACCACCAACTCCGCCTTTGGCTACCCGATAACGCTGACCGACTTCGGTAATATCTGTTAAGATCTTACCGGATTCGTCGTCGATCACTACCGTGCCTTGCGGTACGAGCAGCTCTAAATCTTCGGCAGCGCGTCCGTGTTGTCGCTTACTACGACCGTTTTCTCCATCGGCAGCCTGAAACACCTTTCGGTATCGAAAGGAACTAAGAGTGTCAACGTTATTACTCCCAACAAAGTAAACGCTACCGCCGCGACCGCCGTCTCCGCCGTCCGGGCCGCCAAACGGAACATATTTTTCTCTTCGCCAGGCAATTATACCGTTGCCGCCGCGACCAGCACGAACTGTAATCTCTACGCTATCAATCAACATACGACTATTGTACTTGGTATAAACCGCGCTGATAAGGCTAGGAGACGGTGGAGAAGATAATTGAGAGCAGTTCTTTAAACAGAACAGTTGGATCAGCCGCGAACGCGCTGTCGTATTTGACTTTGAATGCGACGTCGTCAGCGATCGACGGCAGTTGAATACTGCCTCGAGTTACAAAAATTCCTCGAGCCTCGTAAGCGATATCGGGATTATTTAACCCATCACTGAAAATTAGATCGCCGCCCCGAGCAACATACGCGCCACAAGCCAATTTTCCTGTACCTGCCGCCAGGTTAATAGTGATTGTGCCAGTGGCGATAACACCGAACCGAGCTCCAGTCGCGCAACGCAAACTGTTGTTTATGGTTACATTACCGTTAACCATAATGGTGCCCGAGCCGTTGATCGTGACGTTAGTGAACGTTGTGTTACCGTTTATCTTCCAGAGTTTCCCTTCCGGTGGCGAACTGAGAGTAGTCGTGCCTGAGTTCCTTAAGTTACGATTACTTGCATTTAGATAGATGTTACCGCCGCTAAAATCAGGGGGGTTATTCGTCGCTTCTGCTGCCTTTGAGCTTGCATTATTATAAATACTTGCGATCTGAGCGCCGACCGTGCCCGGTGGATCCCATTTCAAAACCGTAGAGTTGTTAGTGTAATTCTGAACATTACCAGCACCACCAGTAACTCCTGAGTTAACTGCTCCACCAACCGCGATCGCTTTTGGTGAATTCTCGTCAAAGACGAAGCCGCTGACTGTTCCTGTGCCAGCGACGTTACCTTCAACCGAAATCCCGCCGAAGACAGGAATAGCGTGGATTAAAATATGATTCGTTGGACCGAAACCAGGGACTGACAATCTAGCTGTAGTTTTTGTACAGAGTGTTGTACCACTAAGCGCGTTGATGGACGCGCAGTTGCGATCGCTAAGATAAATCGCGTTAACATCGTTAGCACCGGCATTTGCTCGCAACCAATCGCCGTAATCTTTAGCGACCGCTCGCGAGAGCGACGCAAAGGTTATTTTATATTCGTATGGTTGGTACGGCGCAGCCTCACAACCAGCGATGACACAGACCGTTCCAGCTGGCGGTGGTGTGCTTGCCTTGGCCATATAGGAATTGTGAAGATTAAAAATAGACTTAGCTAACCCACCGCCGCCAAGCACAAAACCGCGAATTGTAACTTCATAGTAATCACGTTTTGCGTATCCCGAGACAGTTCTTCTTGAAGCGCTTACTGTTAGATCACTCGGTGGAGTTGCAAGTGTAAACTGACCAGTATTTGCGTTAAAAGTAAAACGTTCACCTGCAATTCGTAACTCAGCCGGCCGAACCAGCTCTAACGGTGGCAAAATTAATTTTAAGTTCATACCACCGCGGAGCGCGTAATAATTTGAAGCCGGTGGCGGCGCATAGGCAGACGCTGTATTGGTTTTTTGTGTTAGCGCCCCGAACAAAATAGCGGCCCCGAGCAATAAAACGCTCATCCAGACTCTTTTCATCGAAACGTCACCTCGCCCTGGATTCTTGGGAGCTGTACTTGTCCGTTAATAATCGGGATCATAAGTACAAGACCTTGATCACCGTAATCCGGGACAGTTGTATCGATCATATTATTTGGTAACGGTCTGTCGCTCGCGTCGTGATCGCTCGTTTTCATTACAACAACCGGGTCGTTGTTGTTAATAAGTGTTGATGGCGAAAAGATCTTAGTAAATTGCCAAGCAGCAAACGTACCGATTAACACTACGAGTGCGCCTAAGAAAGCGTAGCTAGCGCTTTTGGCTAACTTAATATGCTTAATCCCCTCAAGGAAACGTAACCGCTTCATCTATTTTCTAACGTAACACCAATTGCTGACGGAAGGAAGCTCACTAAACTAACACCGTCAATCAGCGTGAAATTTGTGTTTTTAATATTAACCGAGTAAGTACCAGCCGATTTGTACGCCGAAAGATCAAGATTGAGCTTTATCTGAGCGCCGGTTAAACCGTTAAGTATATCGCTGGCGCCGGAAACTATTGCCGTAATTGCGTTTGGCGAGATACTCGCTACCTTCAAAGCCGGATCGATTCCAACGTACACTATCTCAGGATTAATTGATTTTGTCGTTTCGATTTTGGCCAGCGTTACGGTCACCTTAACTTTAGTGACGGTATCAGCGACGGTAATACCGCTTGGTAGGTTTAGAACCAGTTGCTGCTCGGTGTTTTCTGAAATACCGGTGATCGTCAGCGGCGCTGTCGGTACATCGGTTAGAAGGCTCAGCTGTTCGACTGGACCAGTGACAGAAACAGTTGACGGAGAAACAGTAACGGACTTAACCCAAAATCCGGTAGCAGGCTGACCACTCAACACTGGTTTGATACCAACAGTTTTTACTTTCCCGGCTTTAACGAGCGGAATCGTTAACGCTACCTCGGCCGGAGTAAAGGTAACGCCTTCAAGAGTTTCGCCTGAGGAGTTCTCAACGCGGAGTGTGGCTTTTTGTTCAATCGGTTTTACTTCGCCGTTTAGTTTCACGGCGACAACAGCTTGTGTTAAATCGTTGATTAAGGATTTAGCACCAGATATCTCAACTTTATCGGGGGTAATTTTTGCTTCACCCGGCACCAAATCGTCACCAGCTTTTCCAGAGTATTTGACTGTTACCGGCACGGTCTTGCGAATAACTGGCTCGACGCTAACAAAAGCTCGCGACGGCTTAATTTTTAGTATCTTAACGCTGGCGACTTTCGAGGTTACGGTCACAGCCAAATCGTACGTTCCTTCAGACTGCTTAGCGACGTCAACGGTAGCCGAGAACGCTTCGGGAGTAACTGAACGCCAATCTTCTCTTGGCGCAGAAATTAAAATAGTAACGCGTTGATCACCACTAACACGTGCAGACATTCCGTCTGGCACGTTTACAGCTTTTATCGGTATCTCTTGTGAGAGTTGGCCAACTTTCGTCGAGGAACCAACTGTCATCCCCACAAATAGCAAAGCCAGGCCAATACTTAGCAGTATCCGAATTGCGGGCGAAAGCGGGACGGTTGGTGGCGCTTGAGTATTTTTATCTAGTACTGCTTGCCACTCTTGGTGAAATAATATCGGGAAACTTACTAGAAGTACGACCAACGCTGCTTGAGCAAGTAGGTGTAGAGCCGGCAAAGCGACGTAACTGCTCGCAACTAGCACAACGCTAGCGGCTGCAACCCAGCCAAAAAAACGTAGCCCTTTCTGGGAATTAATAACTTTAAAAATAACGTACGAGAGTAAGCTGACGATGACTACATCGAAAATCATCCCCAACAGTCGTGACCCATCGGTTAAGTTTGATTGTAAGTAGCCGTACCAGATCTGCTCTAAGAAATCGATAATCCCCTCCTGTTACTTTTAGACTAGCTACAAGTTAGTCAAGACGCAATATTACTCTTCTCGCGTAATTGAGAACACCAGCATATCCCCTTCGGCGATGTCGCTAACTTCTTCAAGTGAGACTCCACACTGGGTACCGGTTTCGGCGCGTTCGACAGTTAGTTTACCGATTTTTATTTCTTTAAGTTTGGCGGTACCGACCTCTTCTTTTTCGCGTAGAACAGTAACATCTGCATTTGGTACGACAACACCCTGTGTTACTTCACCACCAACAATAGCGTTTTTCGCTTTGCGGCTAAAAATTGCTAGTACCTTTAGGCGCGCCACCTCTTCTGTTACGAAAACAGGTGTAGCGATTCGTTTCAGCTCACTATTTAGAAACTCGATAGCATCGTAAATAATCCAATATTCTTTAAGAATTACGCCCTCTTTTTCTGCGATATCAGCAACGCGCTTAATCGGAGCGCTTCTAAACGAAATGACAGTTGCGCCGGAAGTTTTCGCTAAGTTAATATCGTTTTCATTAACTTGTCCGATGCCGCTGGAAAGAACTTCGATTGTCGCGTCTTTAAATGAGAGTTTAGATAACGAGTCTTCAAAGGCTGCCAAACTTCCACCAACGTCTGCCTTTAGCACTACTTTATAGGTGTTAGCGCCTTCTTTCGCGCCGTGTTTTTTATGTTTAGCATCACTTTGTGTCATAGAACGAGCAACTTTCTCGTTCGGTACTACCTCAATTCGCTCCCCGAAGCTCGGTACGTCTTTTAAGCCTGTAATGATAGCGGGTTTTGAAGGACCAGCCGAACTGATGCGACTGCGAAGATCATCTTCTAACGAACGAATACGGCCGTAGGTTGAACCGATCACCAGTACTTGGCCGGGATGAAGCGTACCGTTATACATTAGTACTGTTGCGACCGGGCCGACTTGTTTATCGAGGTTTGCTTCAATCACTATCCCTTCCGGCACAGCGTCAGGATCGGCTTTTAATTCTAGTAGATCGGCAGTTAACGCGATCATCTCCAAAAGCTCGGGTACGCCCTGTCCTGTTTTGGCTGAGATCGGTAACATTACTGTCGAACCGCCCCATTCTTCTGGGGTTACGTCGTTTTCGGAGAGCTGTTGTTTAACTCGATCGATATTAGTAGTAGGCAGATCAGCTTTATTAATTGCCACAATCATCGGTACGTTGGCTTTCTTAGCGTGTTGAATAACTTCCAGGGTTTGCGGTTTAACACCGTCGTCAGCCGCAACTACTAATACGACGATATCTGTAAGTGTTGCGCCATGTTCTCGTAGCGCCGAGAAGGCCTCATGACCTGGGGTATCGACGAATGTAATTTTGCGTTTTTGCTTCTCGCTGGTAGTAAATTCAATTTGATACGCGCTGATGTGTTGCGTAATTCCGCCAGACTCACCAGCAGCGATGTTCGAACGGCGAATATAATCTAGTAACGACGTCTTGCCGTGATCGACGTGACCCATAATTGTAACGATCGGGGCGCGTTCGACCGCGTCTTTACCTTGCGCAGATTTATTAATTTTGACTGTTTTTTCTTCAAGCGAAGTAGTAAAGCCCATCTGTTCGGCTAGTAGCGCTGCCGTCTCGTAATCGAGCGTTTGGTTAATGGTTGCCATCACGCCGTTACTAATTAGCTTCCCGATTACGACTGTCGGGTCAACTTTCATGGCGCTAGCGAGCGTCCGAACCGAAATTTCTTCGGGTAATACTAGTGTGTTTTTTTCTGTCATTATGATGGCTCTTTCTCGGTTTCTTGTTCCTGGTTAACAACAGCGAGCGTACTTACTGTATCGCCAGCGTTTGTTCGCATGAGGATCACTCCGGATGCTTGCCTTGAAAGATGTTTGACGTCGTTAACAGGAATACGGATAACTTGACCACCGACGCTGGAGATTATTAAATCGTTTACTCCCTCTTCGATCACTGCCCCAGCGGCGAGTTTGCCAGTTTTTTCTGTGATTTTTGCGATTCTGATACCGCTACCGCCGCGGTGTTGGTTTCGGAATTCTTTTAATAACACTCGTTTTCCGATACCACGCTCACTAATAACACAAATCGATTGCGAGGCTTCGTTAAGAACTGTCGTCTCGATCACGATGTCACCGCTTTTTAGCTTAATACCGCGTACACCCGAGGCGCTACGACCCATCGCCCGAACTTCCGATTCGTTGTATACAATCACCTGAGCGTTTTTAGTTATTTGAGCGATCTCATCGTTACCACTGGTTCTTTTTACCCAGATGAGTTGGTCTTTACCTTTTAGACCAACAGCTGTAACGCCGCTTTTACGAACGTTATCGAACGCTTTTCGCTCGACTCGTTTGACAGTACCTTCGCGCGTTGCGAAGAAGAAGTACTCGAATTGATCGCTCGCTTTCACGCTTACGATCTCGGTTACTTTCTCATCAGGTAGAATCCGGATAATATTCGGCAGCGCTACTCCCTTGCTTTGGCGACTTGCGGCTGGGATCTCGTAGGTTTTTACCTTAAACGCCCGACCTTTGTCGGTGAAAAAAAGAATATCGTCGTGGGTTGAAGCAAAAATCATATCCATTACAACGTCGTCTTCGCGCGTCGTCATCCCGATAACACCCTTACCGCCACGTGACTGGCTACGATACGTGTCTGGGGTTAAGCGCTTAACATAGTTGTTGGCGGTAAGCGTAATTAAGACGTTTTCTTCTGGAATAAGGTCGAGTGCTGTCATAGCGTTAAGCGCTTCTGGGCGAATTTCTGTTCGCCGCGCATCGCCGTACTTTTTCTTCATTTCCAAGAGTTCATCACGAATAATCGCTTCAACTCGCTCCGGCTTAGCCAAAATATCTTCGAGATCGGCGATTAGCTTCATCACAGCGTCGTATTCGTCGTAGATTTTTTGACGCTCAAGGTTCGCTAGCTGCGAGAGGCGCATGTCAAGAATAGCGTTGGCTTGAATCTCGCTTAATTTGTACGAATTCATAAGCGCCGCCTTAGCAGCATCTCGGTTAGCAGACTCGCGAATTAATTTAATAATCGCGTCCAAATGATCAAGCGCGATTTTTAATCCTTCTAATATGTGAGCTCTGGCCTTGGCGATTTTGAGCTCGTAGTTAGTGCGGCGCGTCACAACGTCAGTGCGGTGGCCCAAGAATTCTGTTAGGGCTTCGGTTAGGGTTAGAACTTTCGGTTGAATACCGTCGACAAGCGCCACCATATTGTAGTGAATTACCGTTTGTAATTCGGTTAGCTCGTATAACTGGTTTAAAATCTTAGAAGAAACGGCGCCGGTTTTTAGCTCGATCACTACTCTGACACCTTCTTTGCGATCGGATTCGTCGCGAATGTCGTGGATACCCTCAATTTTTTTAGCTTTAACCAATTCGGCGATATGAACGATAAACGTTGCTTTGTTGGTCTGATACGGTAGCTCTGTAACAACGATTTGTTCTCTTTTTTTATCTTCGACGATCTCCGCTCGACCGCGAATTAATATCCGTCCGCGTCCAGTTGCAAACGCTTCTTTAATATCGTTTTGGTTATAAATAATACCGCCGGTTGGAAAATCTGGTCCTTTTACTGCTTCCATCAGCTCTTCTAACGAGGCTGTTGGATTTTTCTGTAGAACAAGTAGACCGTCGATAACTTCAGCAGGATTGTGCGGCGGTATATTGGTTGCCATACCGACAGCGATCCCTTGTGAGCCGTTGATTAACAGATTTGGTAATCGCGTGGGTAGAACTACCGGTTCTTGGCGTGTACCGTCGTAGTTGTCACGATAATCGACAGTTTCTTTCTCGATATCAGCTAATAGCGCTTCGGCGGGCGGCGCAAGACGCGCCTCGGTGTATCGCGATGCAGCCGGAGAGTCGCCGTCCATCGATCCAAAGTTTCCCTGACCGTTAACTAACGGTAAGCGCAAACTCCACCACTGAGCCATACGAACCATCGCGTCGTAGACCGCTAACTCGCCGTGCGGGTGGTAGTTACCTAAAACTTCACCGTTGATCTTGGCTGATTTTCGGTGTTTTGCGCCCGGCGTTAATCCCATATCATGCATGGCGTAAAGAATACGGCGATGCACCGGCTTCAAGCCGTCGCGAACGTCAGGAAGTGCACGAGAGACGATAACGCTCATCGCGTAATCGAGATAGCTCTCACTCATCTCGTTATTAATTGATCGTGCTCTAATTAAACCGAACGATGTTTTTTCGGTTGAGTTTTCCTCTACAACTTCTCGTGGCTGCTCCACAACGTTTGGTTGTGTTTCGGGAGTATCAGAATCTACCGTATCTTCGATCGGCTCTTGTGGTAGTTGCTCAGCTGAATCGTTTCGTAGTTCTTCGTCCATGAATTAATTATCTATTTCGAAATCTTGTATTGAGAAAAGACATAAAGATATCATTATTTTTCTCATCTATATGTCTATATTCTGTGCGGTTGCGGCTCTACTTTGAATAAATCGCTTACGCGGCGTTACATCGTCACCCATCAGATCCGAGAAAATTTCATCTGCGCGCTCAGCATCGGTAATATTTACACGAAGCAAGACCCGATTTTCGGGGTTAAGCGTTGTCTCCCACAGCTCTTCTGGGTTCATCTCGCCGAGACCCTTGTAACGTTGGATGTTTAAGCCGGGAAGATTCTTATCCTCGCTCGTTTTGAGCTTGGCGATAATCTCATCTCGCTCGGCGTCGCTGTGAGCGTACTCGACTTTATTGCGGAATTTAACGCCGTAAAGCGGCGGCTGAGCGATATAGAGATAACCTTTCTGGATAATTTCTGGATAGTGACGATAGAAGAATGTGAGAAGAAGTGTACGAATGTGTGCGCCATCAACATCAGCATCGGTCATGAGAATAACACGATGATAACGAAGCTTCTCCATATTTATCTCGTCACCGATCCCAACGCCAAGCGCGACAATTAATGCCTTAATCTCATCGCTAGCGAGCATTCGATCGAGCCGAGCTCGTTCAACGTTTAAGATTTTTCCTTTAAGCGGCAAAATTGCTTGGAAACGACGGTCGCGGCCTTGTTTGCCCGATCCACCTGCCGAATCACCCTCTACAATATAGAGTTCTGATTTAGCCGGATCTTTCTCTGAACAATCAGCTAGCTTTCCTGGCAGCGTCATGCCCTCAAGCGCGCCCTTACGAATAACAGCGTCGCGAGCGGCTCGAGCGGCTAAACGGGCTTTGGCTGAAACGCTAATTTTTTCGATAATCGCTTTAGCTTCGCTCGGATGTTCTTCGAGCCATTGCCCCAAACCCTGGTTAACAACGGTTTCAACTTGGCCACGCATCGATGGCGTACCGAGTTTTGATTTTGTTTGACCTTCAAATTCTGGTTCCGGTAGTTTGACGGATACGACCGCGGTTAAACCCTCGCGGATATCTTCGCCGGTAAAGACGACATCAGAATCTTTGCCAGCCAGTTTCTTCGCATAGTCGGTGATGACGCGGGTAATTGCAGCACGAAAACCAGTTAAGTGCGTTCCGCCTTCGATAGTGTGGATATTGTTAGCAAAGGTGTATACATGCTCGTTGTAATCGTCAACATAAGTAAACGCGACTTCAATTAACGAATCTCCGATCGTTTTTTGAAAATAAGCCGGCTCTGCCAAGAGCGACTTTTTGTGTCGCGTTAAATGACCGACGTAGGCGGCGATACCGCCCATAAAGTGAAAAGTATAACTTGCTGGATACTGGGTATCACCCTGTTCCAGTGCGTCCTCGGCGCGTTCGTCGACGATTTCGATTCGGATGCCTTTTGTTAAGTAAGCCTGCTGCCGAATGTGGTCGATTACAGTTCTGCGCGAAAACAGAGTTTTAGGAAAAATTTGATCGTCGGCTTTAAATGTAATTTTTGTACCATTTTTTGTCGTCTCACCAACCTCTTTAACTTGATAATCTGGTTTACCCCGGGTGTATTCTTGCTGGTAAATTTTACCGTCTTTATAAACTTCCGCTTTTAATTTTTCTGACAGCGCGTTAACGACCGAGCTACCGACGCCGTGCAACCCGCCCGAAACTTTATAGCCTTCACCACCGAATTTTCCACCAGCATGAAGCTTGGTTAACACTGTCTCCAGTGCGCTCACTTTAGTAGCCGGGTGAATATCAACAGGAATTCCGCGACCGTTATCTTCAACAGAAACTGATCCGTCGGCAAGTAAAAAGATTTTGACCGTATCAGCATAACCGGCCATCGCTTCGTCGATCGAGTTATCTAAGATCTCCCAAATTAAATGGTGGAGGCCTTCGACACCGGTTCCACCGATGTACATTCCCGGCCGTTTTCGGACCGGTTCTAACCCCTCAAGCACAGTAATTTGTGACGCAGAATATTCGGCACTCATTAGATCCACTATACCAGTTTCAACCAGTTAGGCAACCCGTTTGTAAGCAATAAAAAGCGGCGAACAAGTCGCCGCGGGCTTACCACCAAATCGGTTCAGGCTGGATAAATCCGGCGTTGATGAATTGATCAACCAGACGCGCCATCGTGCAGTTGCCGGTCGTCTCAGCGAAGTGCAGAATCGGCCAGTACGACCATTGGCGAGTATCCCAAGACTCTTGGAAGTTGAGCTCGACGTCACGTTCGCGGTTTAACACCAAATGAATCTCTGCCGACTCGAACAGGGTTGCGAAGTTGAGAGCGTCGAGCATCGGTGATCTGCCAATATAGAGCAATAGCAGATCCGGTGATTGTAGGGCGATTTCCAGATCACGAACTTGTTGAATCATCCAGTCGCGGTTCTCAAATCTACCCGCTCTTGGCCGTTGAGCAGCCAGAAGATGCTCGGCAGAGATGGGGATCACCACTCGCTGCTCAAGCTCGATCGGCTTGTTTGGAAGACTTTTGGCTAACGTCTCACCGATGTAGTTGTGGCTAATTGCCACAAGTTTGCGTTTATTGTTCATAATGTACACCTCTTATGTGCCGTAAGGTTGTAAATGAATTATAGAGAAGAATTTTCAAGCTGTCAGCTAGATAACTGAGCGCTAACGATATCTCGAATGCGATTTTTAAATTTTTCGACGTCGAATTTCATTGCGTGATCACGGATTGTTGCTGGATTGTATTTAGAGATATCGAAATTTTTAAGAACCTCGCACAACGAATCGACCGATTGCTGGTTAAAAAATTCGCCCGTTACTCCCGCCACAATCGACTCGAGGGCGCCGCCCTCACCGTAAGCGATAACTGGTCGGCCGCTCGCCATGGCTTCTAGCGGCGTCATCCCCGCGTCTTCTTTGGGTGGAAAAATTAGTCCGATTGCATGCGAGTAAAGTTCAACTAGTTCGTCGTCGCTGACTCGACCCGTGAATTCGACTGTTGGTCCAGCAAGCGATTTTAGTTCTTGCATCTTTGTTCCACCGCCAACAACTTTTAGCTTTAGCCCTAGTTTATTAGCAGCCACTATCGCAAGATCGGTGCGTTTGTACGGCTCGTTGCGTCCTAAAATCAGCCAATAATCGCCGATCTGTTCGGCAATTTTGTACCTTGCAACGTCAACCGGCGGAAATAACACTTCATCTGGTACTCGTCCGTAGTATTTTTTAGTTCTTTCGGCGATGTAATTAGAATTTGCGATTAAATAATCCGGTCGCTTACTGGCTTGTAAATCCCATTTAGCCAATGAGTTTGTGATCGCTCGTACCACCGGCCTACCAATCAAAGGTAGTGGAATTGGGGCATTAGCTAGATACTCTTCTTTGTCGCTGGTTAGGTATCGTGTCGGTGTGTGAAGATAGCAGATATGCTTCGTCGGCGGCTTGGTAATCGCGCCCTTGGCGTAAGCAGAGGAGTCGGATAGCACAACGTCGTAGCTAGAAAGATCAAACGACTCGATCGCTCGTGGCATTAACGACAGATAATACTTAAACGCAGCTGGCATGCCCGGATAATCTTGAAGAAAACTCGGAATAATTGTTCTCCCTGGCAAAAACTCATCAATTAACTTCTGGTCTTTCGCAATCAAGTAGATCGGCGCATCGGGATAAATGTCGCTGAAGTATTTCAAAACGCGCTCACCGCCGCCCCACTGCGTAAAAAAGTCGTGAACGAGAGCTACTTTCATCGGCTGAATAGCTGTTTTCCCATGTACAGTAACGTACCAAGAATAATTCTAATGTCGAACCAAATTGACCAATTCTGAATATAATAAAGATCGTATTTCGTTCGCTCAGGGATTGGAGTGTTGCCACGTAAGCCGTTAATCTGCGCCCAACCCGTTAAGCCTACCTTAACGTGGTGTCGTTTAATGTATTGTGGCACCTCTTCTGCAAATTGCTTAACGTATTTTGGCTGCTCGGGACGCGGTCCGACTAAGCTCATCCGACCAACAAAAACATCCCAAAGTTGCGGGATTTCATCTAGGTTAGTTTTGCGTAATATTCGGCCGATCGGAGTAATACGAATATCGGTTTTTTCATCGGCCGCCCAATCTTTAACGTGCGGGAATCGTTCGCGCCAATCAGCGTACATACTTCTAAATTTACCGATCATTATCTCGCTTCCATCCTGACCGATCCGCCGTTCACGATAGATTATCGGGCCGGGTGACGACATTCGTACTAAGAGAGAAAGCACTGCAAACAACGGTAAAGCGACAATCAGTGCGGGAGTGACAACTAGTAAATCCAGTAAACGTTTAAACACTCTCCCCCACCCATCAAGCGGCGATGATTGGAAGTAAATAATCGGCGAACCGGCTAAAACACCAGGCTCAACCCTCGATGCCTTCACATCAAGCAAAGTCGGTATTTGGGCAAAGTTAACGAAATGGGACTCAGCCCAATCGATAATCTTAAAAACTTCTTTTTCGTCAAGATCTGGCCAAGCAACTACCACTTCTTCGAACCGATCCTTACGCTCGATCTTATTTAGCTGGTTAATAAAGTCGCTAGTAACAACTGCTCTTACTTTCCTGTTATGGATGGGTTTCTGGACTTCGATTACGAAACTATCTTGAGGCGATTTGGCGATAATAACCGTATGTATAAATCCGTATCCGTATCGGTGTAGAAACTTACGAAACGAATCGAGTAACGATCGACCGATCAAGACAAATGTTACTGTTAACAGCGCTCCGTAAGCGATGATTAATCGCGGGAAAACTAATGACTCGGGAGATCGAGATAAATATAGATAAATGAGTATCACACCCCAACCAGACAATATCGCGGTAATAATTCGTGCTACCGCCGTCCAGCCCTTTAGTGGATTACGGAGCCGGTACAGGCCTTGATACGCCATCATTAGAAGCCAGATCGGGATAAACTTTAAGACGAATGTGAAATAACTAGAGAGTGGCCAGAGATAAATTTCGTGCCCATCGGCGCGTTGATAATACGCGATATACATCGCTGCCCAGAGAAGGATTGCGTCTGCGACCACCGAGAGTACCGCAAAATATAGGTTGAATTTTTTCATTCCTAACACTAGTAGTATATACCCGTTACAACAAAAAATCCGCAGTTAGCTGCGGATTTTTTGCGTGAGAACTCACAATCTTACGCCTTCTTCAACATTGGAAGACCAGTTCGTGCGTTTTCCATTACCATGTATCCTGCGGGGACTGCGTCAAGAGCGCCATCGCGGACATCCTGAGCAAAGAAGTAGATCGTCTGCTGACGACCTCCTCGTAGAGTTACGCTACGGTGATGGAGGTAGTAGGTCTTGCCGGATTTTTTTGAAACGGTGCTAAATGCCATTATTCGTTCACCTCCTTCCCCGCAGTGTTATTTCTTAATTTGTCGGTAGTAACTGCTGTCGCTACCTGTAGCTCAAGGTAGATACCCTAATACAACCTGTCAAGGGTATATGTTGTTTTACAGGTTAAAACAGGGTTGTTACAATCGACTAACTAATGAAGTTTGAGTTAAACAGTAACGTCACACCAGCCGGCGATCAGCCTAAAGCAATCGCTTCACTTAGTGCGGGCATAAAAAAGGGCGAAAAACACCAAACGCTTCTTGGTGTAACGGGTTCTGGTAAAACATTTACCATTGCTAATGTGATCGCCGCTACTCAAAAACCGACACTAGTGATTGCCCATAACAAAACGTTAGCCGCCCAACTAACTAGCGAATTTCGTCACTTTTTCCCCAAGAACGCTGTCGAGTACTTCGTGAGCTACTACGACTACTATCAACCAGAAGCATACATGCCGAACTCGGATACATACATCGAAAAGGAGGCGCAAATTAACGACGAGATTGATCGCCTTCGTCACGCTGCGACTCAGGCGGTATTAAGCCGAAAAGATGTCATCGTGGTCGCTTCAGTTTCTTGTATCTACGGCCTTGGCTCAGCTGAGGAGTATCAAAAAGCAACAATTGTCGTACGTAAAGGAGAGACAGTTAGCCGTGACGTTTTAATAGACAAGCTTATTTTCTTGCAATATCAGCGCAATGACATCGAACTTTCGAGAGGAAATTTCCGCGTTCGCGGCGAAAACATTGAGATTATGCCAGCTAACTTACAACGGATCATTCGTATTAGTATGTTCGGCGATACAATCGAGGATATTATTGAAATCGATCCAGTCACAAATCACGAGTTAATAAGTTTACGCGTTGCTGTTATTTACCCGTCACGTCACTTTGTTACTCCGCCAGAACAAATCGAACGCGCACTCAAATCAATTGATAGTGAGCTAAAAGATAGGTTGAAAGTCCTCGAAGCCAACGATAAGTTGCTCGAGGCAGAGCGCTTAAGACGACGAACAATTTACGATATGGAGATGATCCGCGAGGTTGGGTATTGCAACGGTATCGAGAATTACTCACGACATTTTGACGGCGGCGAACCCGGTCGAACGCCGAGCACCTTGCTCGATTACTTTCCTGACGACTTTTTAACAGTAATCGACGAATCTCACGTCACGATCTCTCAATTAAACGGGATGTACAACGGCGATAGAGCTCGAAAGGACGTACTTATTGAACACGGTTTTAGACTTCCTTCCGCCAGGGATAATCGACCGTTAAAATTCCCTGAATTCGAGCAAAAAGTGAATCAAGTTATCTATACGTCGGCAACACCCGCGCAATACGAGCTAACAAAGTCTACTAATGTTGTTGATCAAATTATTAGGCCAACTGGTCTTCTAGATCCAGAGCTGTTAATTCGTCCAGCCAAAGGTCAGATCGACGACTTATTAGAACACATTAAAGACCGCGTCGAGAAACAAGAACGAGTATTAGTGACTACGCTCACAAAAAAGATGGCCGAAGAGCTAGCCGATTTCCTACAAGAAAAAGAGTATAAAGTTCGCTATCTCCACAGTGATATCGAAACGTTGGAACGGGTTGAGATTTTGCGCGAATTACGTAAGGGCACTTTTGATATTTTAATTGGTGTTAATTTACTGCGCGAAGGCTTGGATTTACCAGAAGTTTCGCTAGTAGCGATTTTAGATGCCGATAAAGAAGGATTCCTGCGTAGTGAACGTAGCTTAATTCAAACGATCGGTCGCGCCGCTCGAAACGTTCAAGGTCAGGTATTACTATATGCCGATAAAATTACTGACTCACTAAGAAAGGCTATCGATGAGACGAACCGTCGACGAACGATTCAAGAAGCGTATAACAAAGAACACAACATCACACCACAATCTGTTAGTAAAGCGATTACCAGCATCATAGAACGCGAGATCGGTGAGTCGATCGGGCTAGATAAAATCGAGAAAGAATTAGCTCGAGGTAATATCGACGCAATGATTAAAGACAAGGAGCGACAGATGAAACTTGCAGCTCAAGAACTTCAGTTTGAGCTCGCCGCCATCCTACGTGATGAAGTAATAAAGCTAAAGAAAATGCAAAAAGAGCGCGAAAAAATGGGTAAAACCAGCGGTAATCCACTTGATTTTGAGCAACATCTGAAGTAAAATATAGCCGTTCCTTTTTGGAGGCAACAATGCAACTTACCAATGGTCCAAATTGGCTGGCGGCTAGGCTCCAGACTGCTAACCAGCAGCTTGCTTTTCTTGCCACTACGCCACTTACGAAAGGGGCTCGTGACCGTGTCGAGTCCTGTCAGCTTGAATTGATGGGACAGACCGCGATCTTTGAGGCCGACGTGATTGGCTGCTTCGAGCAGCTTCAACCAGTCATGGCCTCACTCAAAGCCGATCAATCGGTGGAAGCCACTCTGGCTTACGCCGTTATCGCCAACACCGTGTACGGACACCGCGGTAAAGCCAACTAAGCCCAGGGATGGGCTTTTTTTTATTGACAATAGTATTGATATAGCGTTTTCTAATTGTAGAAAAGGAGGAAGACATGGGAGAGACAATGCAACCGATGCCTGAAGAGGTATCTGAAGAAAAGTTCCAAGAAGCCGAAGAAAAATTGGAGGCTTCAGGAGTTACGCCCGAAAGCCCAACGCACAATCAAGAGTTGATGCGTCAATGGGAAGAAGATAAGAAGCGACGCGATAAAGGCTACCCAGACACACCTGGTACTTGGCAAACTAAAGAACAAAATCAGTAAAACTGTTCTTTGCACAAAATAGGGTCGGAAGGCCCTATTTTGTTATTGATAATAATCATTCGGTATTTGTTTGGTACAATAACGAGATGTCTCAGAAAGATGTCATCTTTATCAAGGGAGCTCGCGAACACAACCTCAAAAACATTGACGTTGAATTACCACGCAATCAGTTAATTGTATTAACTGGTCTATCCGGATCGGGCAAATCTTCGCTTGCTTTCGATACAATTTACGCCGAAGGTCAGCGTCGTTATATGGAGTCGTTATCCAGCTACGCCCGGCAATTTTTAGGGCAGATGGAAAAACCTGACGTCGATTACATTGAAGGGCTATCCCCTGCCATCTCGATCGATCAAAAAACCGTTTCCCACAACCCGCGCTCGACAGTTGGTACTGTCACCGAAATTTACGATTACTTACGACTTCTTTATGCCAGAATCGGCGTACCGTACTGCCCAAAGTGCGGCCGTAAAATAACAAGACAAAGCGTCGATCAGATGGTCGACTTAATCACTGGTTTGCCGGAAGGCACTCGAATTATTATCTACGCACCAGTGGTTCGCGGTCGTAAGGGTGAGTACCATCAATTACTTTACGATTTATTTAAGGGCGGATTCGGTTCTGCGAGAGTAAACGGCGTAACTTATAGCTTATCTGACCGAATCGAGCTCGATCGATACAAAGCTCATACTATCGAGGTTTTAGTTGATCGCTTAATTATTGGTCAGTCTTCGCCGTCGCGTCTAACCGATGCCATGGAAACAGCAATGAAATTAAGTAAAGGATTAGTGGCTGTTTCGGTGCTTGGGGAAGACAGCCAACCAAAAGACGAGATCCTGCTTTCTGAAGAGCTATCTTGTCCGTACGACGGCTTTAGTCTAGGCGAGATCTCCCCGCGATCGTTCTCGTTTAATAGCCCGTACGGTGCGTGCGAAGACTGTCACGGACTCGGATTTAAAAAAGAAATCACCGAAGAACTTATTATTCCAAATAAAAAACTTTCAGTTTCCGAGGGAGCAATTATGCCGTGGACGTATTCAGCAACAAACTATTACGGCGTACTCCTTCGTAACGCCTGCGAGCATTTCGGGCTTGATTTTGATGCTCCGCTCGAAGGCCAGGACGAGTCGAAAATAAAAAAATTACTCTACGGCACTGGCGCGCCGTTCCAGATGAAACTTCGCTATTTCAGCGGTGGGACAGCACAGTATTTCAACGTTTGGTACAAAGGACTAGTCCCTCACCTTGAAGGACGGTACCGCGAAACCGAATCCGATTCGGTACGAGATGAGATAGAAAAGTATATGCTCACCAACGAGTGTCAAACTTGTAAAGGTGCTCGCCTCAAAGAAGAAGCGCTAATCGTAAAAGTGAACGAAAAAAATATCGCCGAAGTCTCGCAGCTCTCAATTGATAACGCGTACCAATTTTTTAAGAACTTAAAACTGACCGGCCGCGAGCTAGCGATCGCAGAAAAAGTGGTTTATGAAATTACCAATCGACTCGAATTCTTAAGTAAGGTCGGGCTAACTTACTTAACTCTTGATCGTTCAGCAACGACATTGGCTGGCGGTGAGGGTCAGCGAATACGATTAGCCTCACAGATCGGCTCCGCGTTAGTGGGGATTTTATACGTTTTAGACGAGCCGACGATCGGACTTCATCCAACCGATAATGACCGACTAATCGAGACATTAAAAAAACTGCGAGATTTAGGTAATACGGTCGTAGTTGTCGAACACGATGAAGAAACTATAAAAGCCGCCGATTACGTGGTTGATATCGGGCCTGGCGCCGGCGAACACGGCGGACAAATTGTAGCCGCCGGAACTTTAGAAGAAGTACTAAACAATCCCAATTCTATTACTGCTCCGTATATTAACGGCAAAAAGGCAATCACAATTCCAGAACGACGCCCAATAGAAAAAAGACATCCGTATATTATTGTTCACGGAGCGAGCGAAAATAATTTAAAGAATGTTTCTGTTAGCTTTCCACTTGGACGATTTACTGCCGTGACCGGTGTTTCAGGTTCTGGTAAATCAACTCTTATTACCGAGATTCTAAGTAAGGGTATCTCGCGTACGCTTGGAGTTCGGAGCAGCGTTCCCGGCAAACATACCGGCATTACCGGTACCGATCAAATCGACAAAATTATCGAGATAGACCAATCCCCGATCGGTCGAACACCGCGCTCAAACCCGGTTACTTACACTAAGTCTTTCGATTTAATTCGTCAGCTTTTTGCCGCTACTCCAGCGGCTCGTAGTCGCGGTTATAAACCTGGGCGCTTTAGTTTCAACGTGGTCGGTGGTCGCTGCGAAAATTGTCAGGGTGACGGACAAATTAAGATCGAGATGAATTTCTTACCAGACGTCTACGTTACTTGTGACGTATGTAAGGGCGCGCGGTATAACCGTGAAACGCTCGAAGTACTTTGGAAGGGAAAAAACATTAACCAAGTTCTAAATATGACTGTCGATGAAGCTATTGAATTTTTTGAGCCGGTTCCAAATCTTGTAGACAAGCTCGTAACGATGCAGCAAGTTGGGTTGGGGTACGTTCGGCTTGGTCAAAGCGCCCCAACCCTCTCTGGCGGCGAAGCACAGCGTATTAAGCTTGCTGCCGAGCTATCTCGCCGCGACACTGGGAGAACCCTTTATATCCTCGACGAGCCAACCACTGGATTGCATTTTGCGGACATAGAGAAATTACTGGCAGTACTGCAAAAATTAGTAGATCGCGGTAATACTATTGTGGTGATCGAACATAATTTAGATGTGATTAAATCTGTTGACTGGATTATCGATCTCGGTCCTGGCGGCGGTGTCAATGGCGGTGAAATTGTCGCCAAGGGTACTCCAGAACAAATTGCGCGAGAGCCTAAGTCTCTAACTGGTAAGGTCTTAGCTAAGATTCTATAAAAAATGCGGGGCTTTCGCCCCGCGGATCCGGAATTGTTTAGCGCGCCACAGCGCCTTTGTCTGCGTACATGCCAAGCTCGGCTTGGCGCAGCAACTCAGTGTAGTTCTCCGGCAGCTCCCCCGAGTGGATATGCACACCGAGCGCAAAACCTGTCGGCAACATCTTCTTGCCGTCCTTAATCGCGTACGGCTCCCCGCAAACGACCTCTTGGATTAGCGGAAGTCGAGTGTCCATGAAGTAGCTTTTTAGCTCTTCATTCGGAAGCCAGACCAGCGCGACAAACTCGTCGCCCCCGATCCTAGCAACAACGTCGTCTTGCTTGAGTTGGCCACGAAGGCGGTTGCACATCGCTTTTAGCACTCGATCACCGACATCGTGACCAAAATCGTCGTTGACGACTTTGAATCTGTTGGCATCGAGGTACAGCACGATCAGCACGCCTTCGGAGCTAGATCTCGACCGAAGCTGCGAATACGCGACCGCTAATCCTCTCGGGTTAAACGTGTTCGTCAGCTGGTCTCTGATGCTTGCGGTATACACCGCCATCACATCCGAGAGCTCTCTAGGGACAAACAGAAATCGGCGATCGCCAAGCTCGATCCGAACATACGACGGGTCGTCTTGGATTGCCAGGACCTCGTGCGCCAGCTCTTCATACGACGCGTCATCCTCGACTCCCCGAATGCGCCGGAGCGCACTGGAAAAGTGGTAAACGTTGACCGTCCCGTTGATGTGGACGATCGTGCCGGGAATATTCATCCCAGTTAGGATTTTCTCAATACTCATAGGTACACCTCCGTGTGACACGGTTCATCGATTATATGGTTTAAATGGGCTAATGTCAACGGACTATCACCTTATTTTCAGGTATACTACTCTGGATGAAAATCAGCGATCAGCTTAAAGAGATTCCGGCAAAACCCGGAATATATATGTTCTACGACGAGACCGATTCGGTGCTCTACGTCGGTAAAGCGATCAATTTGCGAAACCGGGTTCGGAGCTACTTTTCAGGCGCTCACTCTGACCGACCATGGATCGCAGTCATGATTGGTTTAATTAAGCGCATTGAAACTACAATTGTCACAAACGAGCTTGAAGCATTAATGCTCGAATCAACATTAATCAAACAGTATTTGCCAAAGTTTAATATCAAACTCACAGACGACAAAACTTACCCGTTTATTAAACTAAGTCGCGGCGAGTTAATTCCCCGCTTCTCAATCGTTCGCCGTCGTACCAGTAAAACTAACGAACACTATTTCGGACCGTATTTATCGGCACGATCCGCACAATTCACACTTGAGTTCTTGCGAGATCTCTACGGTATTCATATCAGCGACAAACCGTTACAGGTGAATAAAACTAGAGCATGCTTTCACTGCCAACTAACTGGGCACCCCTGTCCGTGCGCTGGCGAAATTAGCCAAGAAGCTTACGAGGAGAAAGTAGATAAGGCGACGTTATTTCTTAGAGGTAAGCGCAAAAATATTCTTAACGATTTACAACTGGAAATGGAACGCGCTGCTGAAACAAAACAATTTGAGCGAGCAGCAAAACTTCGCGATCGACTCCATGCCAGCCAACAGATCACCACGCCACAGTCGGTAATCTCAACGCACAACGAAGACTACGACGCCCTCGGAGTATTTAGTTCAAGTACTACAGCTATTATTTGTGTAACTCATATCCGAGACGGTCGTGTTAGCGGGCAGCAACACTTTTTCGTTGAGAACTATTCAGGGGAATTCAACAGAAAAATTCTGCGCGACTTTTTAACCACAATGTATCCGACGCTTCACGCTATCCCACAACTTGTTGCGATTTCTGAAGTACTTGAAGATCAGCAGCTGATCGAGCTATTGCTCTCCCAGCAGAGCGGGCGTCGAGTGGAGCTTCGAACGGCAGAACGCGGTGAGAAATTGCAAATGGTGCAGCTATCTAGTAGAAACGCCGAATCAAAACTCCAGCAGCGTCTTATTAACCAAGATAGGGCTTTCGAAGGGCTAATTGCTCTGAAGGAATTACTGGGCTTACCGGCGATACCGGAACGACTTGAGGCTATCGACATCTCAAACCTCGGAGCAAGCGAACCAGTTGGTGCTTCCGTTTGTTTCATTCATGGTCAGCCAGAAAAAAACGAATACCGGCGTTATATTATTAAAACAGTTCAAGGCCAGAACGATTTTGCGATGATTTGCGAAGTAGTTTCACGTCGACTCAGCGACACTGTTCGACCGTTACCAGATTTATTAGTAATTGATGGCGGTCCTGAGCAGTTGAAATTTGCCGTCGCTGCCTTAAACCAATCACAGCGTGATTCCGTCCGAATTATTTCACTTGCAAAAAAGCCAGACCGAATATTTGTCCCAAACCGTAAAACACCGGTTCCAGCGAAGCGGTTTCATAAAGGATTACTTTTACTAGCTCGCATCCGCGATGAAGTTCATCGTTACGGTCTTAATTTCCAGCGCACACGGCAGCGGAAAAAATCGTTAAAGCACAGCGAATAACTATTCGACGATAACGATACCAGTTCGGCTTGGCGATAGGTGGTCATGGTACCGCCACGTCCCGACCTTGTCGAAAACAAATTCGTATGACGATCCAGTTGCAGCTCCGATTTTGGCGTCAAATTCTGGGTAGATTAAATGACTTGGGTGATCGTCGGACGCGACCCACATTTGTTTACCGCTCTCGTTTTTAAAAGTAACCTTTTGCCCTCGTTTAATCGTTACAGTCGCCGGTGAGTAGCCATTTGAACCGTACAGTACGGTAACTTCAGCAGATTCTTTGGTAGTTATCGGGGTTTTATCGTCGGTGTTCTTTGGCTCTACATCCGACAGCTCGTTTGTATTTGTCGTCTCAGCCGGCTCTTGTGATTGCGATTTGAGCAAGAAATACCCGCCGACCGCTAAAATAACGATAAATAGTACTAATAGTAACGTTCTTTGCATTTCTCCTCCTTTTTAGAGTATGCGAATACAATTCTTTGTTAAAAGTTAGCGAAAAATTTGTGATAAGTAAATTGATTTAGCCACATATGATTGCTATACTATATGCCAATCGCATCACGCGAGGTGAAAATTATGGCCTACCGGCTTCACAACAACGATGCGTTGGTGGCGGCCGCAAGGTTCATCGCCAGCGCCTTTAACATCACTACCGTGTCAGACAGCAGTCCTCCTATCGCCGACAAGTGTTTGTGGGAACTACAACGAGCTGCTAAGGAACGAGGAATTGTAGTTACAAGCGACCAGCGTACTGGAGACTTGAGCTTCGCCCTCGTTACCGCTCTGGGGAATCGACTGACAATCAGGCTAAACTTTTGGTCATCGGAAGCACCGACAATGGTTACGGTCGCAACCGGGAACAAAAGCCACGCCGTCGTCTACAGCTGGAATGGCAAAGAGATGACGGCTGAGCCAAAAAGTCAGACGCCCGTGTGGGTACGAACGTTCGTTGATCCTGAAATCTCACTTGGATCAAGTTGGCTACGGAGGATTAAAGCAGGATGCATGCAACAGGCGTCACGGATTATTGGGTTCCAAAGAACCTGAGAACGTTCCAACCGCCCGGCTCTCAGCCGAGGCGGTTTTTTTATTTACTGCCAGTAATAGAGAATGGCGGCCATCACTTGGAGCGTGATGAGCTGATACAAACCGTTAACGACAAGGAGTTTCGAAGATTTGCCTTCGTACATAATATTCATTGCCATAACCGTAAAGACGAACCCCAGCCAGATAAAGAACGCCGTAGTAAGATAATTTGCGAACGTGTCTGCGCGCACGAGCTGAGTAAAATGCGAAAGAATATAAGCTGTGAGTAACGCCAGCGCAAACGTTTTTAGAAACATCGACGGCTGCCAGCCTTTAGCAACATCCTCCGGCGTTTTTTGAATCGCTGCCATCCACATATTTCCCATTACTTTCGGCATGTACCAAATAAATCCAATTACCATCGAAGCAACACCGCAGGCAAGTATTGCCCACCAGTTAATTGCGATATTTGAAGCATCAACCATTTTTAACTCCTTTGAATTTTATAGTAGCAAAACAAAAAAATTGTGCCACATGGGCACAACGGTAAAGATCTAAGACGCAGCCCATTCCATTAGTTGACCAGCAAACTCCTTATCTGCCTTTTGAATCGTGATGAAGTTCACCAAGTTGGTGTTGCCCCGTTCACGGTTTGGGAAGATCTGTAGCTGCTGTCCACCTACCTCGACTTCAACGCCGATGACCGGGAATCCTTCGCGACGAATCACAACGTATTCCTCTGAAGCCCTAATCGCTGCGACGAGTTCGGACTGATCTGGGCTTGATTGCGGAGTCATGATTACGCGGTCAAGGCCGATTAGAACTCTCGTTTCGACATCGGACCGAACACCACGAAATGCGTTGGTAAGACCGTTGAGCGTTTCTTGATTGAAACGTAATCGTTCTCCATCCATAAGTTCCTCATGTGCGCGCATCGCCAAAGCGATACGCCGTCACTGTAACAAATAGTTTTATTTATATAAAGACAATTAGATAATCGCGTTAAGCGCGCAGATCCTTGAGTATTGTAACGTTTTTAAGATCAGGCCCAGTTTCGGAAAACCCCGGTACTTCAAGATATCCCGCGGTGTTCGCCCACCGCGAATCGTTTAGCAATATTCGGAATGGCTCGGCACCCATTTTTCCTTGCCCGATATTCTCATGACGATCTCGCTTTTCTCCAAGACCAAATTTCGAATCGTTCAGATGCCAGCAAAATACCTTGTCTAAGCCGATAAGTGAGTCGACTTTCTCAATATATTCGTCGTATCCTTCTTTGGTTGTGATATCGTAACCAGCAGCAAACGCGTGGCAAGTATCCAAACAAACTGCAACACGATTCTTGTCGCTCGAGTTTTCGATCAGCCAAGCTAAATCTTCCAAAGTTGCGCCGATCGTTGAGCCAGCAGAGTTCTCGTACACCAGTAATGAGTCATTTGGTGTTGCGTTAAGTATCTCTTTAATTAGTGTTTTAATTTGTCTCGCATTTTTCTCTAAACCGCCGTTGTAGGTTCCGGGATGAAATACCGTGCCTCGAACGCCAATTTTAGGTGCTAGCGTTAACGTATCTATAAGAGCGGTTTTGGTTTTTTCTAAATTTTCAGCAGACGCACCCGCTAGATTTGTAAGGTAAATACCGTGAAACACCACTTCTGAAAATTTTTTTGGCCATTCAGTTTTAAAAACGGCACAGTCATCGTCCGACCAGCCTCGTATTTTCCACTGCAGCGGTGCTGACGGAAATATTTGCAACGCTTCTGCTTCTATTTCTGTCCCAATTTTGAGCGCAGTTTTCAATCCGCCAGCTGTCGGAACGTGAGCGCCAACTACCATAGGCTTCGCCTCAGAAAATTCTTTATCATTTAATTGCCATATCAAAGGCTTTTTCAGTTACCGACCAATTAAGATTCTTGAAGAAAGCATCGATATAATCACGTCGCATGATCCCGTGATCAATAAAGTAAGCGTGCTCGTAGACGTCTAGCGCCACTAACGGTACACAGTTCCAAACCAAGTAGGTGCTCTGAGTGTCTCCGGAAATATTTACAAGTTTTTTAAGATCTTTATCCCAAACCAACCATGCCCAGCCGCGCGCTGCCATCGCAGTTGCTTTCATTTCCGACTGCCACTTCTCAAAACTGCCAAAATCTCTTGTGAGCTGCTCGGACAATCTGCCTGACGGTACGGCACCATCACCTCCAAGATGACCAAAATAGATCTCGTGGTTTTTAACGCCGTTTAGCGCAAATGAGTACTCTGTTTTTAAACTTCTTACTTCACTATAGGACGGATTAGCCGCATCGAGATCCACTGTTAGTAATTTCTCTGAAATTTCATTGAATTTCTTAACGTATCCTTCGTAGAGCTTGTAATGCTCGGACATTGTTCTCTCACTGATTCCGTCTAGTTGCCTTATCGATTCGAACGTTTTAGCTTCTAACATTTTCCCCTTTCATTATTGCCTATAATACAGCCATAACGTCTTGAACCCAAATAACACAACAGCTATACTGTTACAATTAATTTTGGAGGTTAGACTATCCGAAATAACGAACCTTTAATCATCGGCATCGATCCGGGAACACGATATTGCGGTGTCGCTATCCAGCGACCAGACGATGTGATGTTTCACGGACAGATCGAGCTAACTCGCGACTTCCACGTTCGCCATTGTAGTTACGGTGAGTTCTGCGCGGCTGTCGCTTACTCTACTCCTGGCAATGTCCTACAGCAGGCAGTCACCAAAATCGGACAGCACGATAATGGTGTGGTATTGGGGTACTCCTACGTTGAGCAACCGACCCGTCGTATCGTTCGTCGGGAGCCAAAATCGAAAAAACTCAACCAGTCGCCGTACTTGTCAAATATCACAAGGTACTGGAAGCGGTACTTGTCAGAGTTGTCACCGTACCTCTTGGTGGATATGGTGGACGCTACGAAGTGGCAGCGGACGATTCTAAAAAAGTCGTACGGCAATATCCGCGGCCAAAAAGCACTCGAAGAGTACGCCGTATCTCACGCTTCAGATATCGTCGGACACCGGGTTAAATCGCCGCACGTCGCCGACGCCATCTGTTTGGTAGACTTCGGACGCCGACGAGTCGTATCCGAGCTCGCCGCATCGTAAGATGCGGTTTTTTTATTGATTGATTTTGGCCACAGCTGAGACAATCTTTTCTATGTCGCTCTCGATAGTACCGCGGCCGAGAGTAATCCTCAGCGTACGATTCATCTGCTCGTTCGTTAGTCCGATCGCCTTTAAGACATGTGAATCAGTTAACGATTTTGAACTACACGCAGAGCCGGAAGAAACGGCGACACCACGCTCGTCCATCGCCCGAACAACGTCGCTCTCACGGCAATTAACAAGCGTAATCGAGAGATGATTCGGTAATCGTCGGCTTTGATTGGCGTTAATAGATATACTCAATTGACGAGATAGCTGCTCTTGTAGAATATCGCGAAGTTTTTCAATTCGTCGGCCTTCGCTATCACGGTTCTCAACTGCTATCTCCAGAGCCACACTAAAACCAACAACTGCAGGAACATTCTCCGTACCAGAGCGAAGTGACTTTTCTTGGCCGCCGCCGTAGACCAACGGAAAAATATCAGTACCTTCTTTCACATATAACGCCGCTATACCTCTTGGACCGTATAGCTTAGTGCCGTTAAACGTTAAGCTATCAACACCGAGTTTCTGAACATTTAAATCAGTATAGGCAGCTGCCTGACAAGCATCGGTATGAAATCGCGCCGACGAGTGCGTACGAATAATTTCTGAGAGCGCCGGTATATCCTGAACAACACCGATTTCAGAGTTAGCTAAATGAATCGATATTAGTATCGTCTCATCGGTCAGTGCCTCTTGTAACTTGGCAGGATCTACAACACCGTTAGAGTTAACAGGTAGATATGTTACTTTAAAACCATCTCGTTCAAGCGCTCGACAGGCGTTAATAACACTTGGGTGCTCAATCGAGCTCGTTACGATATGGTTTCCTCTCGCTTTATTTGCTCGAGCGATCCCCAGTACCGCCAGATTGTTACTCTCTGTACCGGAAGCTGTGAAGGTTACTTCGGCATCTGAGCAACTAAGAAATTGCGCAACTGTCTGTCGCGATTTATCTAATAATTGGCGCGACGCTCGGCCGTATAAGTGCCGACTCGACGGATTGCCGTACTGCCCAGACGCTTCGTTCATCGCCAAAATAACTCGATCGTCGATCGGAGTAATGGCGGCGTAATCTGCGTAAACAGCTTTTGACATGCCCCAAATTTTACTCCGTTGGTGTTAAAAGATCAATTAGTACGCGGCGTCAGTTAACACCATTACCGGAATTAAGTCACGCAACATATTGTGATAACGGTTAGCGTCGCCGACGCTCCCCAAAAGTTTACCGAAGTGCATCGGAATAACCATTTTCGGTTTTAATATCTGTGCCGCCTCGATCGCTTCTTCGAGCGTCATAACAAACGTTCCCGAAATCGGCAGAAAAGCTAAATCGAGTTTTTTCAGACCGTCCATCTCTGGGATCCTGTCGGTATCACCGGCGTGGTACATACGAAAGCCATCTACTTCAACAACAAATCCAACCCCACCCATATCTTTGGGATGAAATACTTCGTTTGGCGTTCGGAATTTATTGACGTTGTACGCCGGCAACGCCCAGTAGATACATTGCTTAAGCTTGTGTTTTTCTTTGTCTTTTAATAGCTCTAATTGTTGGCCAAACTCTGATAATTCTCGCTCACAGCAAGACGGAGCGATAATACGTGTCGAATTCTTTAATAATTTGCGAATCGATACGGGGTCGCAGTGGTCGAAGTGCTGGTGACTAACAAAAATATAATCGACTGGCTGTTCTTCTTTGATATCGTACGGGTCAAAGGCGATGCGTAGTTTCTTCTCGGCAAACTCAATAACGAAGCCTGCGTGACCGAGTGCCGTAATTGTTGCGCCTTCGAACGTTCCCTGCTTCATTTACCCACCTCCATCGCCATCTCTACTAGACGATTTGAGTAGCCAAATTCGTTGTCGTACCAGGCGATCACTTTTACTAAATCGCCGTCAACAACCTGTGTTAAGCTTAAATCGACAATAGCTGAGGCACTTGAACCGATAATATCCGTTGAAACGATCGGTTCGTTGGTTACTTCTAATACGCCGCGAAATCGTGGCATCGCCGCGGCATCAGTTAATACTTCGTTAACCTCCTGAATTGTTGTCTTTTTCTTTAAGACGAACGTGAAATCGGATAACGATCCAACCGGCGTTGGTACTCTAATAGCCAAACCGTCGAATAACCCTTTGAGTTCGGTAATAACTTCCGTTGTTGCTTTAGCCGCACCGGTAGTGGTCGGCACGATATTTTGAGCGGCCGCGCGCGCTCGACGTAAATCTTTATGCGGGCCATCCTGAAGATTCTGATCCTGCGTATACGAATGGATGGTCGTCATCATCGCTTTGGCGATCCCGAAGTGGCTATGGAGTATCGCAGCAACAGGCGTAATACAGTTAGTGGTACACGACGCGTTATTAATTATCGCTGCATCACCAACTTTATCGTCGTTAACACCAATAACGTGCGTCGGTACGTTTTCTGCCGGTGCCGAAATAACAACCTTGCGCGCGCCAGCCTTAATATGGCCGTTAGCGCTATCGGCATCGGTAAACCGTCCAGTGCATTCGAGTACAACATCAACTTCAAGTTCGTCCCATGGCAACTTTGTCGGATCTTTCTCGGCGTAAACCCGAATCTTTTTGTCGCCGATTATTAACTCGTCTGAATCGCTTTTGGCTGCGTGCTCAAATTGACGATAATTTGAGTCATACGTGAAAAGATAAGCCAGTGTTTTCGGATCCGTTAGATCGTTAACCGCCACTAGCTCTGCTTTATTTGCGTACTGTTTTAGCAGTATTCGTGCCGCCGTACGCCCAATTCTTCCAAAACCGTTGATCGCAATTTTTACCATTTACGCCTTTCCATTACTTCCAAATAATTGAATTTTTTCGCTTACTACTTTTTTTACTACTTCGATCGAACTCTTGAGGATATCTCTGGGATCGTACAAAGCTTCGTCTTTTAGCGTAGCACGGATCGCGTCGTTTACTGCCAGTCTCAGGTCCGTGTCTATGTTAATTTTCCGAACGCCTCGACTAATCGCATCACGAATTTTCTCATCTGGTGTTGAGGAAGCCCCGTGAAGCACGAGCGGCACCGAAACAGCGGCGTCGATCTCCGATAACAACTTCATATCAAGTGTTTCGTCTGGTAGCGCCTTCCCGTGACTATTGCCGATTGAAACGGCAAACATATCGCAACCAGTTTCTTTGGCAAAAATTGCTGCTCGCTTTGGATCGGTAAACTTCCAGCCTTTTCCTTCTATATAATCCTCGCGTCCTCCGATTACATCTTCTTCAACTTCGACAGTCACGTTTCGCTGATGCGCTCGCAGGGAAAAATCTTTAACAAACGGAATGCGTTCGCCCTGCGGCATTTTCGAGACGTCGAGCATCACGGAAGAAAAACCGATCTCGATCGAACGCCAAACTAACTCGAAGTTCCGACCGTGGTCAAAATGCACCGCTATTGGCACAGATGCGCGGTCGGCCAACGTACGGGCGATACTAGTTACGACTTCCAAACCCATGTAATCGATCGTCTTCTCGCTAATTTGTAATATTACGGGCGATTTTTGCTCCTCAGCCGCCTGAATAATACCAAGTGCCGTTTCAAGACTGGTGATATTAAAACCACCGATCGCGTAGCGCTCTTGATCGGCTTTAGTAAGAATTTGTTTGCAATTAACGAGCATGCTTTCGCTCCAATACTCTCTCAACGGCTTTAATAATATCGTCAACCGCCAGACCGTAATGATCCATCAGTGTATTTGGTTCGCCCGACTCACCGAATGTATCGTTAATACCGACTCGCTCCATTGGTACCGGAAAATGTTCGCCCAATACCTCAGCCACTGCGCTGCCAAGGCCACCAATTTTTTGATGTTCTTCTGCGGTGACGATTGCGCCTGTATCTTTCGCTACATTAATAATAGTCTTTTGATCCAGCGGCTTAACCGTATGAACGTTCACGACGCCAACGCTGATATCTCGGGCTGCTAGACGTTTCGCCGCCTCGATCGCTCGAGCCACCATCTGACCGTTGGCAAGAACAGTAACGTCATCACCGGAAATCATCGGTAAGGCTTTGCCTAAGATAAACGGGGTTTTCTCGGTTGTAATTACAGGGTTTTTTTCCCGACCGAAGCGGATATAACACGGACCGACGTGCTCAGCGATCGCTAACGTCGCTTTTTTAGCTTCGATACTATCCGTTGGAACAACCACCACTAAGTTTGGTAAAACTCTTGTTATTGCTACGTCTTCCAAGGCTTGGTGCGTCGCTCCATCGGGTCCAACGGAGATTCCGGCGTGCGCTCCGACTATCTTTACATTAGCTTTCGAATAACAAATCGAGACACGCACTTGGTCCCAATTCCGTCCAGGCGAAAAAACGGCGTATGAGGTAATAAAAGGAATCTTGCCAGCTAAACTCATCCCGGCAGCAACCCCCGCCATATTCTGCTCAGCCACGCCCATCTCCACAAATCGCTCAGGGTATTTCTCGGCGAACGCTTGTACACGAGTACTCTCGAGTAAATCACCGGTTAGCGCTACAACATTTTGATTATTTTTCCCCAATTCCACCAACGCTTCACCGAAGCCATCACGCGGCGGTATTAAATTCGAGAATGAGCTAGCGAGATCCGTCAAATACCGCATTACTCGTGCTCCCCAATAATTTTACCGCGTAGCGTCCGGAGCTCGCGAAGCGCTATTTTCGCTTCATCTGCCTTCGGCGGTTTACCGTGCCAGCGGTAGTCGTTCTCCATAAAATCAACCCCTTTACCTGGGACTGTGTGAGCGATAATGACAGTCGGCTTCTCAAAGACCGCCCGGGCGTGACGAAGAGCGGCGATGATCTCGTTAAAGTTATGACCGTCGATCTCCAGGACGTACCAACCGAACGAGCGGTACTTATCCGGTAACGGTTCGAGCGGCATCACGTCCTCAGTGAATCCGTCGATCTGGATATTATTCCTGTCAACAATCGCAGTTAGATTGTTTAATTTGTTCTTGCCGGCAAACATAATTGCTTCCCATAATTGGCCTTCGTTATGCTCGCCGTCAGAGAGTATCGCATACGTCCGCCACTTTTTGTCGTCCATTTTTGCAGCTAGTGCCATCCCCACGGCTTGGCTTAAGCCTTGCGCTAACGGTCCCGAAGATGTCTCGATACCCGGCAACGCCAGATTGTGCGGATGTCCGTGCAATCGAGTGCCGTACCGGCGCAATGTCATTAGTTCGCTGCGTGGGAAATAACCGCGATACGCTAACGTTGCGTACAGTACTGGGCAGATGTGGCCACACGATAACACCAAGCGATCGCGATCCGCCCAATCAGGTTTGTTTGGATCGATATTCATTACCTCAAAATAGAGTGCAGTAAAAATATCGGCCATTCCTAGAGGCCCCGCAGAGTGTCCTGAGCCAGCTTCAAGCAACATCTCGATTATCGATGTTCGAATTTCCGTTGCCTTAAGCTGCAGTTCTTTAACGGTCATGAATTATTTGCTCCAGCTGCTCATAATTAGCTTTCCAAGTATTACCACGCTCGAAAATGGCAGCGCTACTCACCAAATAGTCGGCACCGGCAGCGATTAACTTCGGCGTTGTCTCGAGGCTTACGCCACCATCGACAGATACAATCAGCCTTCGTGCAGGATTTTTCGCTAAATATCTAATAGCTGGGTATACTGTGTCGATAAACGGCTGACCGGTAAGACCCGGCTGAACGCCCATTAGTTGAATATAGTTAGAGACTGGATAGAAATTGCGCAACTTATCTAAGTCTGTGTCTGGATTAACCGCCCAGCCAAGCAAAATATCTAACCGTCTCGCTTGGTCGGCTAATTCAATGAGGTCGAAATTCGACTCGATATGAATTATTGCACGGGTCACTTTTTTTGCCGCTAATTCGCTTAAGTACGATAACGGCTCACGCACCATCAGGTGCGCTTCGGTGTATTCGATTAACAGCTCCGGCCAATCTCGAATTTCCAACGACTTTCCTTGACAGAAATCGTTATCGATCACGTCGATATGGAGCGAGTTTCCGACTTCTTTTGCAAACTCTAAATGCTGAGAAAACACATCGATATTAGTTGTGAGTACTGCTGGGATAATTGGTGATTTCGATCTCATGGCTCAAGCTGGCTTATCCTTCTTTTGTGTCGGTCTTCATGGCTAAATGTTGTCGATAAAAACGCTGAGACGATCTCCCACGCCGTGTCTTGATCGATAAAACGAGCGGGCAACGAAAGGATGTTGGCGTCGTTATCTTCACGGGTTTCTTGAGCGATTTCTTTACTCCAGACCACCGAGGCACGGGCGCCTTTGTGCCGATTGGCTGCTATCGCCATACCCTGTCCCGAGCGGCAAAAAAGAATGCCTCGACCCTTATGCTTTACTACGGCTCGTGCCACTTTATGAGCGTAACCAGGATAATCGACAGGCTCGTCTGAGAACGTACCAAAGTCTTCGAACGCAACGTTACGAGTAGCCAATTTATGACGAATAAATTCCTTCATTTCGTACCCGGCGTGGTCAGCAGCTAAAAATAGCATTGCGACTCAGGTGTGATTAACTTGATTAACACGATCGCCGCTTAACATCCCCTTAATGTTATCGACCGTCGTTTGAGTAATATTCTGTAACGCTTCTTTACTATTAAAAGCGTTATGAGGCGTGACGATTACTTTCGGGTGTCTCATTAAGGCATGATTCGCTAACGCCGTTTGATAATCTTGGAGCTTGAAGTAGCTGGAGAAGAACTCTTTCTCTTCTTTTAGTATGCCTTCGTCTTCTAGTACATCGATGCCTGCCTGTGAGATTACACCCTTCTCGAGCGCATCAAGTAACGCGTTTGGGTCTATTAGGGCGCCACGAGCGGTATTAATGAGTACCATGCCCGGTTTCATCTGCGAAAATTGTTCTTGGCCGATCATATGTTTAGTTTCTGGCGTGAGCGGAACGTGTAACGTAACAACGTCGGATCGATGGAGAAGCTGCGGCATCTCCATAAATTCGACGCCGTATTTTTCTGTTAGCTCGGTATTTGGGTGTGGGTCGTAGGCGATAATCTTCATCTCAAAGCCGTTGGCAATACGCGCCACGTGAGCCCCGATCTTGCCGGTACCAACAATACCTATCGTTTTTCCTTTTAAGTCCCACCCCGTTAAGCCAGTGTACTCGTAAACACCTTCTCGGGTTCGATCGACAGACTCAACGATCCGTCGCGAAAGCGCCAAGAGTAGTGCGGCGGCGTGTTCAGCAACAGTGTTTGGCCCGTAGGCTGGCACGTTGCAGACCGGGATAGAGCGTCTGGTTGTTTCTTCGAGCCCGATATGATCCGTCCCAACCGACATCGTAGCGATACCTTTGAGGTTTGGGAGTTGGTCTAACATTCGATCCGAAAGGTCAGAATAGATAAAACTGACGATGTAATCGGCGGGTTTGGCTTCGTCAATGTTGTCGTGCGTTAAGCGGTGTGGGTAAAACACGAGCTCGCCTTCGCCACTTAATTTCTCCCGAAAAAGTTCTTGTTCGTACTGGTCAACTTCAAAAAAGACAATCTTTCCCCTCATTGGTATTAATGTACGAGAATATTATCAATTTATAAAGAGTAAATGTGGGGGTAGAGGGGCTTAACTGCGAGGCAGCCCCTAAACCCCCACACCCCCTTACCCTGCACGCTTTGGAGACGAACCTGGAGCGTGATACAATCTGGTCAAAATGCGGGAGTAGTTCAGTGGTAGAATGCTTCCTTCCCAAGGAAGAGGTCGCGGGTTCGAACCCCGTCTCCCGCTCTAGATAGCAAATACCCCAGGGTCGTCGCCTGGGGGTATTTGCTAGAGTTGAGGTGGAACACTACGGTTCACGATGTCCTGCGCCGCCTCGTCAAGTTGGATGATCGTCCTGATGCTTTTCGAACGCTACCAACACTACATTAACCATGGGCTTACAGTACCCTCATCGCGCACGAGTATCATTGGCAAATAGGCCAATAATTACCAAAATCCCGTGCTGGTTTCGTCAATAGTTCCAAACTCTCGTCTATGTAAAGGCTCCTTTACACACATGAATTGATCGTTCATACTAAATTAATGCCAAAAAGTACTAAATCGATCATCGAGGTAAAAAACCTCACAAAAGTTTATCCTGGCGGCACAAAAGCCGTCGACAGTGTTTCGTTCCAAGTTCGTGAAGGCGAATTTTTCGGATTTTTAGGGCCAAACGGCGCCGGTAAATCTACAACAATGAATATGCTGGTTAATCTAGTTAAGAAAACCAGTGGTTCCGTTAAAATCGACGGATTTGAGGTAACGGAACACGCAGACGAAGTTTATAAGCGAGTTGGATTTGCGATGCAAGAAGTTGGGTTAGACGAGGTAGCAACAGCCCGCGAGATGATGGAGCTGCACGGTCGCCTCTACCACTTACAACCGGCTGAAATTAAGGAACAGATTAGTAAACTCCTAAAGCTTGTTGAACTGGAGAAAGTTGCCGACAAGTTTACCTCTACATACTCCGGAGGTATGCGACGTCGATTCGATCTAGCGCTCTCGTTAATCCACAAACCAAAAATTTTATTTCTCGACGAGCCGACACAAGGTCTAGATCCGCACGCTAGACAGCTCATTTGGGGACACATTCGTGAATTAAACCGTCAGGGTATGACAATTTTCTTAACCACCCACTTTATGGAAGAGGCGGAACAACTCTGTGAGCGCATCGCTATAATGGATAAAGGGAAAATTGTAACAATCGGTACACCGGACGAGTTAAAGAAAAAACATCAGTCTAAGAACTTAGAAGAAGTTTTTCTAAAAACAACGGGTAGCAACCTAGCCAACGAGGAAGTAAACGAAAATGCGAGCGATCCGTATATAAGAGCGAGGAGATGATGAACACATTTTTTTCTGACTGGTTTTACCTTTCGATCCGTAACATCAAACTGATTTGGCGGCCGATTATGGCGTTGATCCCGTCGTTGTTTATGCCGATCTTTTTCTTTGTGGTCAACTCACTTTCGCTAACCGCTTTTTCTCAGGTGCCCGGATTCCCGGACGTTTCCTATAAAGACTTTATCGCTCCGGTTGCTATTTTTACTGCAATTTTCTTCTCAGCTGGTAACGCTGGTATCGAGTTGGTTCAAGACATCACTGGCGGCTACTTCAAGAAATTGGTGATTATGCCGATCAATAAATTGTCGATCGTTTTAGCAAAGCTAGTTGAAGTAGCGTTCCAAGCAATAATGCAGGGATTAATTATGTTAGTGCTGCTATTGCTTTGGGGTGTAAATTTCGAGTCTGGTGTACTCGGTGTAATAACGATCTTCGGTATCCTGATGTTGTTTGCTATGGCCTGGAGCTGTATCGGTATGATCATTGCCTTACGCGCACAGAACGCTCGTCTAGTTCAGTCCATGTTCCTGCTAGTCTTCCCGTTACTATCAATTACAACCTCGGCTGCGCCTCGCGAGCTACTGCCAGAGACGTTCGCACGAGCAACCGATCTTAATCCAGTAACCTACATTATCGAGGCGATCCGCGCTTTGGTGCTTTACGGCTTCGGTGACCCAGCTATTACTCAGGGCTTCATTGCTGCAGGGGTAATGTTTGTCGTCCTCGTTAGCTTCACTGTTCTATCGTTCCGTAAAGCGCTTAAATAAAAAACCTGCCGCACCGCGGCAGGTTGGACGTTACCCGAGAGTGTATTCGGCAGCGACGACGCGTTCGATTCGGGTCATATTGAACGTGTCAATCAAGAAGAGTAGGCCGTTCTCGTAACCAACCACCAATGGGTCTGGTTTTGGCGGCACGACGACGTTGATCTCCCACGGCTGCGGTGCTTCGGCGATCAGGAAGATTTGCTTGCCAAAGTGGGCGCGTGCTGCCGCGATTTTCTCGCGTGTTTTTTTCGGCATTAGTAAACCGTTGAGCGTCGTTTTGATCGAGATCAGGCCGCCGTACGGCGCTTGTTTTCTTAGTACCTCGCCGACCGACTCGTAACACGGGGTGATAATCTCTTGACCAAAATCGCCGTAGTCAACGTCGCTTCCAGTACCGATCGGCCGGTAGTGCCAGCGGTCGCGGTTGGCGCTGATCTCAACCTCTCCGGCTCTGTCGATCGGAACGATCACCAGCTTCGGAAAACCTTGCTCGTCGCGCCACGTTAGCGGTTCGGCGCTTAGAATTGGGTAGTTGTGGATGCGCGGCAGAAGTACGCGTCGCGCGTGCTCCGCGTATTCCAGTCGCCACTCCAGCTCGGTTTGTAGCTGATCGGTATCTACCGTTTCTACCCCAAAGACCGGGGCGTGGATCTGTGATCGCAAATCGGCAGCTCGACGAAGTACTCCTTTTAGCGTCGATTCTAGGATCGCCAGATCTCGACTGCGCGGCAATTCAGAGTCTTTGCTTGGCATGATCCGAGGAATGAAAACCTTACCGACGCCGAGGCGGGCAGCAAGTTTCGGGGCTGGAAGAGTTTTGCTCATCGCGTTCTCCTTAGTGTTAATGTGCAACTGCGTTAACACGTTCGGTTCGATGGTCGCCCGATAAAGAGGTTCAATCAAGTCGATATCGAGTTAAGTCAAAATAGTTTACCCGTGAAATTACAGGGTAATTGCGCTATAATTTTCGTATTGTGCCGGAGTAGCTCAGTGGTAGAGCAATGCTTTCGTAAAGCAGAGGTCGCGGGTTCAAATCCCGCCTTCGGCTCAGATGCAAGATAATATCAACCAGACCGTAACTATTACGTATAAAAATTATCGTGGAGAAACCGGGACACGAGCAATTATTCCGATTAAAATTTGGTTTGGTTCAACTAAGTACCACCCTGATCCGCAGTGGCTATTAGATGCGCACGATTTAGAGAAAAAGGCGTTACGCTCATTTGCACTTAAAGATATAAGTTCTTGGACTTAAACAAAAAAACACCCTTCCGGGTGTTTTTTTGTTAGTTTGCGTTTACTCAGATTTTTCTTCGTTCGATTCGCCTTCTGCGGCTTCACCTTCAGCTGGAGCTTCTTCCTTGCCAAGCTCCTCAACAGCTGCAGCTTCGGCTTCGGTGGTATCGGTTGCTAGTTCTGCTTCAAGCTCTTCTTCAGAGATCGGAGCAGCAACAGTTGCGATAACTTCTTCGGGATCAAGCATAATTTCGATCGTTTCTGGTACTTTAATATCGCTGACACGAATACTATCGTCAAACGTCGCCAACGCCGAAAGATCTACTTCAACCGCCGGAATGAGATCAGCTGGCAGACAGCGAATTTCAAGCTCGTCCTTATTAGTAATCAAGTTACCTTCCAGCTCTTCGACGGCTGCCGAAGTGCCAGTAAAGTGGATCGGAATTGCAGTCTCGATCTTTTCGGTCATTTTTACCGCGTAGAAATCGGCGTGGACCGGCCCGCCATGGAGGTAGTGTTCCTGTGGCTCGTGCAACAGCACCTTAATCGCCTTATCTTGGTCGATCGTAAGATCAATCAATGCACTTGTACCGGCTTCTTTATAAGTTTTTTTAAACTCGCGTTCATCAATAAAAATTGGCGTCGATTCTTGACCGTGTCCGTAAACGACAGCCGGTAGTAGGCCCTTGGCACGACTGCGCTTTACTTTCTTACCAACAATAGTTCGGCGTTCGGCTTGTAATTCAATCTTTTTTGCGGTCATTTTTTTCTTTTAGTAATTCGTTAATACTTTCTTCGACGTTGTCGATTTTTTTGTGAATCGTTTTTAGCTCTTTCTCGGTAATCGGACCAGCCTTAGCCACTTCTTTTAAATTAATCGGGACCAAGAGAATGATCGGTGAGTGACCGCGGCTACAAACCACAGACAGCTCAACTGAATTATTACCAAGATACGAACGAACACGGATATCACGCAAATCGAACGAACGTCCACAGACAGGACAAGATAACTCACGTTGGGTTTGTCGAATCTCGTCTTGTAGTGAACGCATACGTGCGTCTATCTTACCTAAACAACAGGGTAGATGTCAACGTGTTTGCGTCTGTTGCGATCGTCGCCAGGCGGTAATTTCGGCGTGATGCCCGGAAAGTAGAACTGGCGGTACCGAAACCTTTTCGTAGACTTCTGGCCGAGTGTACTGTGGAAAATCGGTAACGTCGTTCTCGAACGTTTCGTGCTCTAACGACTCGGCGTTACCCAAAACTCCTGGTATTAACCTGGTAACTGCGTCTATTAGTACGAGTGCCGGTAGCTCACCGCCGCTTACAACGTAGTCGCCGATCGAGATTTTTTGATCGACATATTTTTCTATTCGTGCATCAAATCCCTCGTATCGGCCGCACAACAGTACTAACTGCTTTTTTTCTGACAGCGTTTTAACTAACTTCTGGTCGAGCCTGTCGCCATCCGGTGAAAGCATGACTCGATGAGCTTTGTGACGCGGATCAACCGCTGTTAACGCTGCGTGCGCAACGTCAACTCGAAGTACCATACCCGGACCGCCGCCGTACGGTGTGTCATCAACTGTGCCACGCTTATCGATTGCCCAGTTACGCAAGAAGTGAGCCGTAACTTTTACCTTATTACTCTTCTGCGCCCGGGCGGGTATCGAATGAGACAACGCTTGGTTGATCATCTCCGGAAATAGCGTAATAACATCGATTTGCATAGCTATAGTATACCTACACAAAAAGCGCCCCGATATCTCCGAAGCGCTCTTTGTTTATTTTTAGATTACGCCTGTGGCTTGCTCGGTTCCGGCAGCTTTTTCTTCCGGAATTGCGACCTCTTGGCCGTCTGGCTCAACGATTTTTAAGTTAATCCGTGCGTTGCTACGCGCACCAAAGACACGAAGAAGCGAGCGAATTGCTTTTGCGGTTCGTCCATCACGACCGATTACTTTCCCCATATCTGCCTGATTTACCGTCAATTGGATTAAAACGCCTCGTTCGTCGAGTGTACGAGTAGTAACCACGTCATCGACGTTATCAACAAGCGGCTTAACCATGCTTTCTACGTATTCTTGATCAGTCATTTCTGCCATTTGGATCTCCTGTCAACTCTCCACAGTTCGACCTACTTGCTGCAACTTGTCATCAGTTGTAACAAAGTTATCTCTCGTTGTAAATTACTTACTCAGCGAATCGATGGTTAGCGTCGCGCCGGGTTGGGGCGACTCGCTAATAATTTTTCTAGCGATCTGAGTTTCGAGTTCTGATTTGATAACTCGTGAGAGAGCTCGAGCTCCGAACACTGGATCGTAGCCCTTTTTTGCGATTTCCGTAATTACCGCATCGTTAACTCTAACGATTATACCTTTATCTCGCTCGATACTCTGGAGCGTTTCGTTGATTCTTAATTTTGCGATCGCCTCAATTTGGCTAGCCGAAAGCGGCGAGTAAACAGCAACAGTATCGAAACGATTAAGAAGCTCAGGCGTGAACACGCGCTCAGCAATTAACTGATCGATTAGCTGTTTACTAAAGGATTTTACTGTTTGTCCAGATTCAACTTGCTGCTTAATAAAGTTTGAGCCGGCGTTGCTGGTGGCGATAATAATTGTGTTGGTGAAATGCAGTACCTTACCGAAGTTGGTGGTTAGCCTACCCTCATCGAGGATTTGGAGTAAGGTGTTTTGCACGAGCTGGTGAGCCTTTTCGAACTCGTCGAACAAAAGGACCGCTGACGGATTTTTTTCGAGCGCAATAGTTAGCGTACCTGGCTGTGAAACCGCGTCAGTCCCGAGTAGTTTTTGTAAGCCGTCCTCGGCTCCGTACTCAGTCATATCGAGCTGAATAAGTTTATCTGGGCTGCCAAAATACATTTGGGCAAGCGTACGAGCTGTTTCAGTTTTCCCAACCCCGGTCGGTCCGAGAAATAGGAAGGTTCCGAGCGGTTTCTTCCCCGTTCCGATACCTGCTCTAGCCCGCAAGAGAGCGTCACTCACCGCCTGGATCGCTTCATCCTGGCCGATCACTCGCTGATGGAGAATGTTTGGCAGATCTTGGAGCTTCACTTTTTCCGACTCACCGACTTCTATCGGCACTCCGCTTTTTTGCTCGATCACCTTCGTGACAGCGTTTGGCTCAACAATTCGGTTATTTTCACCGTGATTGCGCGCCGCTACTTCCTCGGTAATCATCAACTCACGCTCAGGTGAAGGTAAGTCGGTTAGATACTGACCGGAGAGCTGCGTAACCGCTCGCAAGGCAGTATAGCTAAAGAAGACGTCGTAACGGTTTTCAATGCGGGCGATATGGGAGAGTATAATTAGCGGTAAATCGGCACTAGGAGGCGGCGCGATATCTATTTTTGCCCAAATTGAAGCGAGCGTAGCGTCAGGTTTAATTTGCGTGACGTAAGTTTTAGTTTGTATTGTAGCGACGATGTGGATCCGCTCGTCTTGAAGATATTTCGCTAACACCTGGCTCAGATTCACTGTTCCGACGCTGTTGTCCGAAAGTAACGATTCGAGTTGATCGATAAATAGTACAATTCTTCCCGAGCGACTGATCTCCGTAAAAATTTGATCAAGTAATTGCTGTAAGTGTTCGACGCTATCAGTTGCCGCAACTAACCGCGCGGAGTCGAGAAGCCGTACCTGGATGCCGTCGAGCGGCGTATTTGATTGGTAGTGCAGAAGCTTATCCGCAACGTGATAAAAGATTTCTTTGCGCCCGCTCCCCTCTTCTCCTACGAGCAATACGTTGTGGTTCGATTGTTTTTGGAGCTCAGAAATTACTAAGTCAACAACGCTCGATCGAGAAAATAACGGCGTCTGCTCGGTATGGAATTTAATCGAGGAGGTAATTTCTTCTGTAAATCGATCAAGTGTCGATGTATAACTCAACGCCCAACCAGCAGCAAATCCGCCGGTTCTAGCCAGTTCTGGATGAAGCCAAAACAACTGTCGAGCGCGAAACCGTGCGTGTCGATCCCGATAGTACCCAATTAACTGCTCAACTTCTTCGGGAGAGATTTTTAGCGCTGTAAAATGTGGCGCAAATTCCTGGTGACTTAGCGTAATCGAAAGAAGATCAAAAACCGTCCCCACCGAGCCATCGTTAATTGTTTGCCCAACTTCCCGGATTAGTACAGAAGTTAAATCACCACTCGACACCTTGCTCTCAAAAAGTTCTATTAACTTAGCCTCGGAAAGCTGTAGGCGCAATAATACTTCCAGGGCATTAACATCACTGCTGATGCGCCGCCAAAAACCGCTCCAACCGCCTTTTTGCATTGCTAGTACCGCTTCCCAAACCGCAAAATCCAACCTGTTCTCTGGCAACTCGAGATCTCGCGAAGTTAGCCCGTAACTTGGGTTAATTTTAAGGAAGTTAATATACCAACCGTAACCAAGAAATAGAACCGATGGCGTCGTAAATAAGACTGCTAGCCCGATAACAGCCGGGGAAAGCTCGAAAAACAAGGCCGCGATGATTAGCAGCACGCTCACAGCGCCCAAGAAGTGCGAAAATATTCTAATAACCAATATAGTTGTTGAGTCGAAAAAGAGAATCGATTGCGTTCGCAGCTTTTGCTTCATTGATAACTCACAATCACTGCTACTGTTGGTAGTAATAGCCAGGCAAACGGAACTAAAATCCAAATCGCCAAGCCAACTACAGCCAGTATTATAAGTACCGCTAAAATTAATAGAACCACCGCGATTACAACAGTTCGTACTAAAAATCCGACGACTCGACTGGCAAAATTTAATTCGAGTATCTTTACTTGATCAGAAAGCGAGGCGTTGTCGGCCGCGAGACGATCGTCTTTCCACGGCGCAGTCCAAGTTTTAATAAGTATCGGTAACGAAAAGAAATCAGTAATCCGATTAACGGCGTACAAGACAATCTGTCCGCTTTGAACAATTCCTTCGCTATACCACCACCGAAAAAATCCTGTTACCACTTCCCTCCTGATTTTAGTTTAGCAGCGCGTTAAGCCGCTGCCCAGCAGTTAGGCTTGAGTATCGCTCGAGTCTTCGCTTGCTGGAGTACCTTCAGCCACTTCTGTTGTTGGCTCAGTCGTTGGGGTAACTTCAGCAGCTTCTTCTGGAGCTGAATGTTCAGCAGTTTTTGGTTCTTTCGGTTCGGTCGCCTTTTTTGGTTGCTTCTTCTTTTTTATTACAACAACGGAACCGTGCTTAACTTTTTCCTTTTCGAGAATTTTGGCAACAGTATTAGAAGGCTGAGCGCCTTTATTCATCCAGTCAACCGCTTCTTCCTTTTTTAGGCCCACTGCCTTGGTGTGTGGGTTATAAAACCCTAAATCAGCAGTAAATTTGCCGTCAACCGGAAAAGAGTGTTCTGCAACAACAATTCGATACGTTGGTTTGTTTTTTTTGCCGACGCGGCGTAAACGAATAACTAACATTACCGATAAATTTTACCGTACCAGGGTTCTCGAGTCAATTGGCTTTGGTATCCACGCAAGAAATCCTCCCAATTCACGGCGGTTTTACCCTCTAGCTGTACCCGTATTGGTAACACAGTACTATCCTTCACCGTTGCTTCAAGAATAATGAAGCGCTTCCCGTTCAACGTCGTATACGTTCCTGGCCAGGGCAAGAATGCTCTAATTTTTCTAACAATCAGTTCAGCTGGTTCGTCCCAATTTATTCGACCAAGCTCTTTAGAAAGTTTGGTTGTCTGCGTAGCCAGTGCATCGTCTTGAGCGATAATTTTTGCCTGACCGCTTAAATACTTTGGCAATAATTCAACTAGTAGTTGAGATCCAAGTTCAGCCAGCTTCTCCCTGAGTACTGGCGTAGTATCGCTCGGTAGGATCGGGGCTGTTCGCTGCGCAATAACTCCACCGGCATCGACAGATTTAGCCATCGACATAATCGTTACGCCAGTTTCGGTTTCTCCGTTTAATATGGCGGATTGAATCGGTGTTGCGCCGCGGTATTTTGGTAATAGCGATGGGTGAACATTTAGACAACCGAAAACCGGTTGACGCAATGCCTCCTCGGGTAGGATCTTTCCATAGGACGCCAATACCAAGAGATCAGGTTTAATCTGTGCAAGCAGCGGCGCGATCTCTTCTTTAGTTTCAGGGCTAAATACAGCAATGCTGTGTTGCTCGGCGAACGTTTTAACTAGTGAGATGATACGATTATCCCCACGCCCGCCACGTTTGTCAGACTCACAGAAAACAGCCACCACTTGGTAGCCAGTTTCAATAACGCTTCTAAGAACTGGTAGGCTAAAATCGTCGCTGCCAAAAAATACTACTTTAGCGAACGTATACGGCTTTATAGTGTTGGTTTTTTCAGTCCGATCAGTAAAAAGAACCCCGTTAAGATGGTCGATCTCGTGCTGAAGCACTCGAGCAAATAGTCCCTTGGCTTTAATTGTTACTTTTTCCCCTCGAAGATTTTGCGCCTCAACCACGACTGCGAGACTGCGACGAACAGGTAATTCAAGACCAGGCAACGACAAGCAGCCCTCAGTCATAACTTCTGTTTCGCTCGAGCTTTTAACAATTTTAGGGTTGCAGAGCTGCGTTCGAGGAATGGCTGGTGTCTCATCGTCCTTTTGCGGCGTGAATTCGAGAACAATTAGTTGCTTATCTAAGCCAACTTGATTAGCCGCTAATCCGATACCGTTTTGGCGATGCATCGTAGCGACCATCTCGTCGGCTTCTTTTTTTAATCGCTCGTCAAAAACCGTGACCGGCTTCATCACTTGGCGTAAGATCGGTTCGTAAATTATTCGAACATCCATAGGAGTAATTTTACTCTAACAGGAGGAGATAATCGAGCGCTAGGGCTCGTTTTTCACAACAAGTTGTTCAGAATCTAGGCTAGTGATCGTTAGCTAGCCTGCGCTAACTCGCAATGTCGACATCTAAATGCCAACTTGGCGGTAGCTGCTCACGGATCTGTTGCTTCTGTTTGGTTGAAAACTTTTTTGAAGAAAAGACAGATAATGATAGTTCGTAACTTCTGCCGCGAACGAGCGAGGATTTTGGTAAGACAGTGTATCCTTTTGACTCAAGTTTTTGTAGTAATTCTTCCTGTTGATGCTCTAGCGTACGAATCGAACCGCGACCGACAACCTCGATAATCTGCCCGTACGGCGGGAGCGATAAGCGTCGTCGCTCTTTCAGCTCTTCTTCAAAAAAACGACGTAGTTTTTTGGCTGTAACGTTCCCCCAGCAGTAGTGTTCAGGGTAGAGTGTCTCAACCACAATCGACGGTACTTGGCCTTGAATCTCGATGATAGTGTTAAGTAGACGCCAGTTGCCGTCAGGAAAAACGCCGGAAACTAATCGATCCCAACCGACTAATACAACTAAGCCAAACCGATGAATGGGGTTGCTGAAAAACTTTTCATTAGTGACGAGTATTTTACCGCTGTTATCTAGGTCTTTATCGCCTAACTCAACAACCACCGACTTCGGGATGTGCTTTTTAATAAACGCTTGCAGCTGTCGAACCCCAACGCCGACTTCGACTAGATTCTCGCTCTGGCAACTCGGGCAGACGGCTAATCGCTGTTGTGTATAACCGCAATACTGACACTGGTGAGTTGTAGGTGAAATTAGCCCGATCGGCCGCGCGCAGCGCGGACATTGAAGTGTGCTTTGGCAATCTGAGCAAAAGAACGCCGGTGCCCAACTCCCAGATGGGGTAATGACAGCGACATTTTTTTGCTCAGATAACACCTCGTTAATTTGGTTAATCGTCGTCTCGCCGATACCCTGACGCGTAGTTTGTTTAGTGACTACAAACGATACGGACGGCGGCGAGATAGAAACAAGTTCTGCTTTTTTCTCGCTCACATTTATTATCTCTTCGAACCCGAGCACTCCGTTACCTAGTACAAGTTGATGCCCCTCGTACTGCGCTCGAGTTTCAGCGATCGATTTTGTAGTCATAAACGGTCGACGCATCGACTTTCCACCAATGTGATACGGTTGGTCGACGATAATCATCGAGCCTAGTGGTAACTGGGAGAAAGCGCCAGATAAGGTTTTTAACAAGCACCGTCTTCGCAGCGCTGGAGTTTGTAATAACGAACGCTCAAACGAAGCAAGGTATTCTTGTTGTGAAAAAAGTAAAAGCACTCTCCCCGGAAACGCTTTAACCAACGACATATATTGTTCTTGACGCTGCAGCCACGCTGCTTGGACGTAGATCGGGTCATTGTTTTGGCCAACAGAACCGCTACTTGCCGACGGCGTTGTTTCTCTTAATAGGTGGTAGGCAACCTCTGCCAAACTCGCTCCGTAGTGCTCTGAGAGTGATTGCATAACTTTAATTGATGCTGGAGCGATCATTCCGCTACGATCAATATTAAGAATCTCACGAAGTTTCGATTTAATTTGAATTGGAACGCTTTGACGCAATCGAACCACAACACCGCGTACGGTTTTGCGCCGGAGCGGTACGGTAACTAGACTACCCAACCTTATATAAGGTACAATTTGAGCACTAACAGCGTAGGTAAGTTCTTGTGTGTTAGTTCGAGTCGCCACGATTACCTCTGCATATAACATCACCTGCATTCTAATGGAAAACCTTTCAACAACAACTGATCACTCGGTCTTGCCGCTCGTAGCGCTAATCGGACCAACAAACGCCGGAAAATCTTCACTTTTTAATCGATTAACAGGTTCATGGCAAGCTGTTACTGCCAAAGAGGAATCGACAACCCGAGACAGGGTGTACGGCGAGGTAGAGTGGCAAGGACAGTACTTTAGTTTGGTCGACACCGGCGGCTTAGTTGACGACGATTCTGAGCTGACGCCACAGATTTTTGAACAGATGCAAAAGGCAACTGAAGAAGCAGATTTAGTGCTTTTTGTGTACGACGCCGCAACCGGTCTTCACGATCGAAATAAGAACTTCCTTAACCAACTCCGAGGAAAGCGAACCGTTTGGCTGGTAGCGAATAAAGTCGATTCGATCGACAGACTTCATAAGCTCGAGCGATTATCGGATATCGGTCTGCCGTACTATGAAGTTTCAGCCAGTAGCGGACGCGGGACCGGCGATCTACTAGAAGCAATTTGTCATTATTTACCAAACGTAAGAATCCCGTCCCACACACAGCCAGTTATCGCGTTAGTTGGAAGACCGAACGTCGGGAAATCTACACTATTAAACGCATTAACAAACACTCAACGGGCGGTAGTTAGTCCGCTTGCCGGTACAACCCGAGATATCGTCACTGAAAAAGTAACGATCGGCGCTCAAGAGTACGTTCTCGCCGATACCGCCGGAGTTCGTCGGCGCGGCAAAATTGATCGCGGACCCGAGGCGTTTAGCGTTAAACGAACACTAACAGCAATAACTCAAGCCGATATCGTGATTGCTGTGCTCGACTCAACTGCCGGCAGTACTAGAGGCGACCTCCATTTAATTTATTACGCTAAAGAGCTCGGTAAACCAGTTCTGGTCGTCTTCAACAAGACCGATCTATTAGAAAATCCGAACGTACAAACCCACCGACACCTCTCTCGTTTCGACCAAGTAGCGATCTCAGCTATTAAAAAAGACGGGATAAACCAAATATTAGACTGGATTCAAACGCACACTCCGCGTTAAAACGTAACTGGAGATTGAGACGAAGAATTAGTGTAAAGCGTCGCCGCTGATCGCCCGATGATCATCTGACGATCAACCAACCAACCATCACGCGAATCTGACGAGTGCGAACGATTATCGCCCATCACGAAATATTTATGGTTCGGGATCGTTACTTCATACGGCAAATCCGGTGATCGATTGACGATCGTTTTTGTACCTTCTTCTAGATATTCTTCAGAAAGTTGTTTTCCGTTAACGGAAACGACCCCGTTTTCAATTCGAACAGTATCGCCTGGTACTCCGATAATTCTTTTAATGTAGTTGATGCTCGGGTTATTTGGGTACCGGAATACCACAACTTCACCGCGCTTCGGTTCACGAAAACGATACGAGACTTTCTCGATAAATAGATACTCGCTGTTGTGATAGTTTGGTTCCATGCTCGATCCTTCAACGATAAACGGCTGAAACAGAAAGTAGCGAATAATAACCGCCGAGATAAAAACGATGGCGATCACTCGAAAAACTTCAAATACCGATGAGTATCGTGACATTACTGAAAAATTGTACCGGAAATTATTTGTATTACCATTGTGCGCGGTAGTGGATTTGAACCACTGACCCCTACCGTGTGAAGGTAATGCTCTGCCGCTGAGCTAACCGCGCTTGGTCAAAAGTATACCTGTATTTTCTAGAATTCTCGAGTAAATTGTTTGACCAGCGGGTGAGAATCGGCAATACTGTCAAGGTAATGCTCCCAATCCTATTCGAGATCGGTCGATTCAAGTTCTACTCATTCGGCACCTTTATTGCCCTTGGCACGATTATCGGCGGAGTACTAATATTTCGCGCTTCCAAATATCGAAAGCTAAAAACGCACCACCTTTTTGACACCATACTTTATACTCTACTATTCTCGTTGATCGGCGCCCGATTGACGTATTACTTTATTTATTCTAATCAGTTCCAGAACTTTTGGCAGGTATTGTACTTCTGGCAAGGGGGGCTTGTCGCACTCGGTGGGATTATCGTCGGATTTCTGACGTATCTTTATTTTATTCGTAAGGAGAAAGATTCGGTATGGCAGTCTCTCGACATCGCAGCGCTCGGTTTGCTCGCTGCTTGGGCAGTCGGTAAGTTTGGTTGTTTTCTCTCAACCTGTTCGATCGGGCGACCGACTGACAGCTTTTTGGCAGTCAACGGAGTATTTCCGATCGATATTTTCAGCGCGATTTGGGCGATCATCGTTGGAGTTCTTCTCTTTCGAACGTGGCTAACAAAACGCTTGAGCGACGGCGTAGTTTTCTTTCTGGCACTTGAAGGGCTGTTTCTTGGGGAGTTACTAATTAAAACCCTTCGAGCAGATTTCGCAGGTAGCAACGGTCGTGTTGAAGCGCTCGTCTACCTTGCACTAATTGTTTTAGTTTATATTTTGTTTTGGAAGATGCACGGACCGCGCATCGAACGAAACAGCGTCGGTTTAGTAATTAAGAACTTTATCTTTCGACGACGCAGGAACTAATCCTGAAGCGCTTTTTTTGCCTTTTCGGCGATAGCCGCGAACTGCTCCGGCGCTGAAATCGACAATTCTGCTAACACTTTTCTGTTGAGAGTAATCTCGGCCTTATTTAACCCAGCGATTAGCTTACTATAGCTTAGGCCGTTAACTCGAGCTGCAGCGTTTAATTGGACAATCCAGAGCTTGCGAAAGTCTCGCTTTTTATTACGGCGATCGCGATACGCAAACTGTCCGGCTTTCAGTAGCGCTTGTTTCGCTTGTCGGAAGAGATTATTCCGGCCGAGTTTATAGCCTTTTGTTAGCCGTAATAGCTTCTTGTGACGTTTCTTTACTTGTAGACCTCGTTTAATGCGTGCCATGTTTACTTACCTACAACCTTTCGTAATTTCTTAGCGTGCCCGTTTGATACAACTAAAGTCTTACCGGCGTTTTGCTTGGCCCGTTTAGATTTGAACCTGGCTCGGTGTGCGACCGACATTTTTCGACCAACCAACAATCCAGACCCGGTGGTTCGGAATCGTTTAGTAACTGCTTTATGGGATTTAATTTTTGGCATCTTTATTTCTTATTCTTTAATATAACGGCGACTTTATTGCCGATGTGGGTAATTGGTTGTTCGGCAGTGGCTCCGACAAGCTGTTGAAACTCCTGTAGAGTTTGCTTAGCTTTGTCCGGAAAAATATTCTCACGACCGCGGAGTGTGATGAAGACACGAACGAAGTTACCCTGTTCTAGGAACTGCTTAGCGCGCTTAGCCTTGGTGGTTAAATCGTGCTCGTCGGTCTTAAAACCGAGTCTAACTTCTTTCATCTCGTTCCCTTTGGTATTCTTACCAGTTTGACGAGCGTGTTTCTCTTGTTGATAACGGTATTTGTTGTAATCGAGGATACGCGCGACCGGAGGTACAGCTTTGGGGGCGATCTCTACAAGGTCTAGATCGTACTGCGCCGCAAGATAGCGGGCTTGATCGAGCGAGACGTCGCCAGCCGATCGTCCGTCCTCCATAATCAGGTGGACTTTGTCTGCGGTTATCTCTTCGTTAATTCGAAGTTCTTTTTCTATTGCTAGGCTCCCACAATCAAAACTACCGTCACTTCGTGAGGTTTAATGTACATTACCACTGGGTAAAAACTTGACACCCATGTTACTCAAGAACTGTACCACGTTTGGTAATCAGTTTCAAGGACTCGGGGACGTATCGTAACTGGAGTGGAGCGGTCGCAACCGCCTCACCAGCGACGGTCAGTTTTAGCGGCGGGTCTGTGACGATACGAACGTTTTTTCCGTGAAAATGGCTTCTTGAAGTAACGCTTTGCGCGGTCGGACCAAAAATACCCAAGAACCGCTTAACTTCTGTTGTGTGAGTACTTTCGAGATCAATCTCTAAATTTCGGTTAACACGAAGTTTATTAAAGTAGGCGTGGATCCGGACTTTGTTGTCACAAACGATTGTGATTTTGCAAAGCTGCTGTGTCTCGATTACACCATCTAGAAATACTAGTGTATCTGGTTCGATGAACAACGTGGGCTGCAAACTAATCTTGCGTTGTTTAAGCGACTCAGCGGCGCTTTTAATATCGGCACTGCCGATTAGTTCGACGATTTCGTCGCTGGCGCCGATCGGGATAATTCCCAGCACCGCTCTTCCGAGTAAGGAGGTGGCAATTTGATTAATGTGAGCGTCTGATCCGACAGCAACAATTGTCGAATATCCCTTTGAGATCCCCATATTCGTAAGTTCGGCCGGAGTACGAGCCGGACTCGCGGTTACCATTTCGCCGGCGATACCAAAATTCGTCAGCAGATCACGCAAACGCTGATAATTCTGACGGATCGCACGACTCGATGGGGATTCAAGGATGTAGTAGTACATCTACTTCGCCGCCAATGGCAGCTAATTACTCCTCGTCCGGTGTTAGTTCTGCCGTTTCCTGAGCTGGCGCCTCGGGCTCGGTCGATTGTTCGATCGACTCATCTTTTTGCTCTGTATCTTCAGGGGCTTTTATCTCTGGTTCTTCGCCTTCGTCAGCGCCCATTGCGACCTTGCCGGCGATCACCGCACCTGAGCGGACCACTAAATCGCGAGTAGCGATACTACCGAAAACTTTTCCAGTCTCAAGTATCTCCAGCTTCTCCGACGCGTCGATCGAGCCGCGCACCACGCCGGCGATTGTTATTACCTTACCGCGAACAGGACCCTTTACTTGAGCGGTTTGACCGACTGTCACAGACTTATCTGAGACTACTTCGCCGTCGACCATACCGTACACTGCGATATCGTTCTGATCTTTCAGCGTACCTGATAGCGCGACGTTAACGCCGACAACTGTACCAGGACCGCTTACACCATCATTCGGACCAGTTTTTAACATTACTTCCTCCTTCATTACTCCTTTTTTCTCTTTCACAGTTGTAACTGTTGGCTACCAAATTGCAAGACCCTCAGACCCTTGTATGACCACCGTAAAACATGCTACACTTGCCAACAGCACAAACTAGTTCATATTTATGGAAAAAATTCACGTTGTTGGCGCCAGAACCCACAATCTAAAAAACCTCACCGTTGAAATACCAAAAAACCAGATCACAGTGATCACTGGCCTTTCCGGTTCTGGGAAATCTTCGCTCGCATTCGACACAATTTTCGCTGAAGGTCAGCGCCGTTACGTCGAGAGCCTCTCGTCGTACGTCAGACAGTTTATGAGCGACATCGAAAAACCCGACTTTGACTACATCGACGGGCTTGCCCCAGCAATCGCGATCGATCAAAAGACAGCAGCACGCAACCCTCGTTCAACAGTAGCAACGACAACCGAAATTTATGACTTTCTCCGCTTGCTTTTCTCGCGACTCGGCAAACCGTACTGCCCGAAATGCGGTATCGTCGTTAAACAGCAAAATCCCGAAACGATCGCAAAATTGATTTTAGAAGAATTTACAAACGACGATACACTAAAAGTAAAACTGTATGCCGTCATTATTCAGGGTCGTAAAGGCGAACATAAATACCATCTTAAACAAGGTAAAAAAAGCGGAGTATTGAAGGCACGCATCGACGGTGTTGAGATGGACATCGACGAAGCGATCGGCCTAACGATCGATAAAAACAAACGACACACTATCGAATTTTTAACTGGTTCGATGGACTTTCCGGTCAGCAACGATCAGTCTCGTGAGGTAGTTTTTGCTGATTTACTTAAAACTGTCGAGCGCTCGCTAAAAATTGGCAGCGGTTTGGTCATCGGAGTTTCGCCGATTAATGAGAAAGAGCGATTTTACTCCCAAAAGTACGCCTGTCATCAATGCGGTTGGCAGTTCCCCGACATCGAGCCGCGCCTCTTTTCGTTTAATAACCCTGAAGGAGCGTGTCAGTCTTGCCAGGGATTAGGGGTACGGCTCGTAGCAGAACCAGAATTGGTATTACCGAATCCCCGTTTAACTCTGGCAGAGGGTGCGATTCGTCCGTGGAGTCGAACGACATCGCAGACTAGCTGGTATCAGAAAGCGCTACATGATTTATCCGTCAAGTATAAATTTAGCCTCGACACACCGGTCGGCGACTTACCGAAAGACACGCTTGATATTATTCTCAACGGCGAAGCTGGCGAGAACGACGATCGATTCGAAGGAGTATTACCGAACCTTGAACGCCGATATCAGGAGACTGACTCAGACTATCTTAAAGCCGAAATCGAAAAGTATATGGTCGAGAAACTCTGCCATGTCTGTAACGGCCAGCGTCTGCGCATTGAAGTGCTCTCGATTAAAATTGAGGATAAAAATATCATTGATCTTACCAGTCAGACAATCGAGGAAGCATTGGCGTTCTTTAAAAAACTCCAAAAGAGCACAGTAAGCGCCGACCAGAAGATTTCAGAGCCGATCACAAAAGAAATCACCTCTCGGCTTGAGTACCTCCTTGAAGTCGGCTTGGGGTATCTCACGCTTAATCGCACCAGCTCAACCTTAGCCGGCGGCGAGGCGCAGCGAATTCGTTTGGCTAACCAGCTCGGTTCTGGCTTAACGGGTGTTGTTTATATCCTTGATGAGCCGTCGATCGGCTTACACGCTCGCGATCATGAGAAATTACTAAAAACAATCGAGGAGCTTAAGGAGCGCGGCAATACCGTTATAGTCGTAGAACACGATCGAGAGACGATGCTTCGAGCAGACTATCTTATCGACATGGGACCAGGAGCCGGCGAACAGGGCGGCGAGATAATCTCGCAGGGCACACCGAAAGAAGTGATGGCGGACAGCAACTCGATCACCGGTCAGTATCTGTCAAACCGCAAGCTGATTCGCCTCCCGCAACACCGACACGATCACGCCGAGCAAGTTTTAACTGTCCACGGTGCGACAGGGAATAATTTAAAAAACGTCACCGCCAATTTTCCTCTCAACAAACTCATCTGTGTTACCGGCGTCTCCGGTTCGGGTAAATCGACGTTAGTTGAAGATACGCTTGCTATAGCAGTTGAGAATCACTTCCGTAGCTCAACAAACGAAGCGGCACCTTACGAAAAAATAACAGGTATGGAAGCGATCGACAATATTATTAATATCGATCAATCACCGATCGGTCGCACACCGCGCTCAAACCCAGCAACTTACACCAGCGCGCTCGGCCCGATTCGCGAGCTATTCGCCAATACCAGAGAGGCGATGGATCGTGGATACGACCCATCTCGATTTAGTTTTAACCTGCGGGGCGGACGGTGCGAGAACTGTCGCGGCGACGGTCAGATAAAAATTGAGATGAACTTCTTGCCAGACGTTTACGTTACTTGTACCGAGTGCAAAGGGAAACGCTACAACACCGAGACGCTTGAGATTCGTTATCGCGGTAAGGACATTAGCGATATCTTGGCGATGACCGTCGACGAAGCGCTCACCTTCTTTCAGGATCAAATCGAAGTTCGAGAAAAACTTGATATCTTGCAGGCTGTTGGATTAGGTTACGTTCGCCTCGGTCAACCAGCAACAACGCTCTCAGGCGGAGAGGCGCAACGAATTAAACTTGCCGCTGAATTAGCTAAGCGCGATACCGGTAAAACACTCTATATTCTTGATGAGCCAACAACCGGTCTTCACTTCGAAGACATTCAGCGCTTACTGCAAGTGCTCTACCAGTTAGTTGATAAAGGCAATACCGTAATTGTTATCGAGCATAACACTGACGTTATTCGCTGCGCTGACTGGATCGTTGATCTCGGTCCAGACGGCGGAACAAGAGGCGGCGAAGTAGTAGCTGAAGGTACGCCAGAAGACATCATTAAGTGTGAACAGTCGATTACAGGTCGGTTCTTGAGGGAAGAACAACATGAGCGCGAGCAAAAAGTCGCTGCCTAACCCCGATCCATCGTTTATCAACGAGTTAAAAAGCATATATCAATTTAGTAGAATTGTTGGCTTAGACGAAGTTGGGCGCGGTGCGTTAGCTGGACCGATCGTCGTTGCGGCGATCGAGATTAACGTTGTGCTGCCGAACGTTTGTGATTCGAAAAGGCTATCTGCCATTTCCAGAACAGAACTCACTCCCCTACTGATTGCCAACGCCAAACAAGTATCACTTGGACAAGCCAGCAACGACGAGATCGACAGCATTGGGATCACAAAAGCTCAAGAATTAGCATATGCTAGAGCCCTAGAGAAAATTAATGCCGACCTTTTCCTAACCGACTTTGTTCGATTGCCCAAAAAATACAAAACTATTCGTGCAGTTCGGGGCGACTCACTTTTCTACCCAGTCGCTGCCGCTTCGATTATCGCCAAAACTTATCGGGATCAGCTTATGAAAAGCTACGGTCGCTTCTTTCCACAATACTATTGGCAAACTAACGTCGGATACGGCACAGCCAATCACAAACGAAAAATTGACGAGATTGGACCGTCGCCGTTACACCGAAAAACGTATCTTAACTGGTTGAAAACATAGCTTAATTCTGTTAGTCTTTTGTCGAAGTCGAAACGATCGCGTGTTATTTAACATGAGGAAAGTCCGGGCACCGTAGAGACGCGCTCCAGCTAACGGCTGGCTGTCGCAAGGCACGGGAAAGTGGCACAGAAACCAAACCGCCCGCCAATTGGTGGGTAAGGATGAAAAGAGTGAGGTAAGAGCTCACAACTTCCGTAGTAATACGGATTGGAAGCCAAACCCAGCGTGGTGCAAGTTGAGTGGGCCCTTCGTAAATTAAGTTCAACGTTTCGAGAGAAACACCGAGCTCCACTGCGGTCTCGCAGTTACGAATGGTCTCAACGCATCAGAGAGATGGTCGTATAAACAGAACCCGGCTTACCGGCTTCCACGAAGCGCTTCCGCAAGGAAGCGCTTTTGTGTATTTTTACAAAAAGCAGGAGGCTGCGATGCGTACATTAAAGCGGAAATGGACATCACCAAACGAATGGCTTTTGAAGGAAGCGGCGTCGATCCTAAACCCCCAACAGCGCAAGACAATCCGTGATAAGGGTGAGGGGAAGGTTGAAGTTATCGTGCACGATAGCGCTTCACGATTTGTTTGCGGCGTCGTTGAGATGACAGAATTGCGAACTGCATCAAAGGGCAATAAGCGCTACAAACATACTATCGGCCAAATCGAGATCGCTTTCGTCATTACCGCCACTGATCAATTTTTACCAATTCCGGTAGAAATCGAATGGATAGACGAAGACCCAGCGGCCTAAGGGCCGCTATTTTCTACCTGACATTTTGCCAATTTGCAGATATAATTAGCGAGTATTCCCGGGTCGTCTAACGGTAGGACACTGCCCTTTGGAGGCAGGTATCTTGGTTCGAATCCAAGCCCGGGAGCGAGACCATCGGTCGCGCTATCGGGTTTGGATTGCCTAAATGGGATATTCCAAGCCCGGAAGCGATTTGTACATAGATAGGTGAAAAGATGACTCAGTTTTGGGACGTTCCTTTCGCTCACAGTATGTTTGGCATTATCGGCAGGCCTGGCAGCGGCAAGACCACGTTAGTACGTCGTTTTATCAAGGAGCATCAACCGTACGCCGGAATGATCCGAAGCTTCACTACCCGAGCGCCGCGCGTCGACGACGATTCGAGAGAGTACGAATATCTAACCGAAGAGCAGCTCTCAGAATTGCGCGAAACAGGTGAGGTTACGTGGTGCGTCGAGGCACACGGTTATCACTACGGAAACGTTTTTGCCCAATTTCATACGGCGCTACTTCAGTACGAGTATAGTCTGATCGTTGTCACACCCGACACTGTTCCGATCGCTTGGAGAGTATTGCCGCAAGATCGTCAGCACTATTTCTTCTTACTCTCGCCCGACGATTACGAGCTGTACAATCGGATGATCGATCGCGGCGATTCGCCGGAGGTCGCCCAACGCCGCGTCGAAACCAGTAGTAACTGGAACGACGAAGCTCTAACTCTCCAACGTGGCGGCTGGCCAGTTAATTTCATCGAATCAGGTTCGAAGGAGTTTCAATACCAGCAGTTCTGCGACGCCCTCAACGTCCCCGTCTAACCACGGGGTATTTTTTTGTGTGCGATTCCAAAGTAAAATATATGTCTATGCTGGATATCGAATTTACAGAAAGTAAAATTTCTTCCGTCGCCGCAAAGCTGTTAAAAGAACTGAAAGCCGGTGACATTTTAGCGCTTAAAGGGCAACTCGCAGCCGGAAAAACAACGCTAACTCGGGCCATTCTAGAAAAGATGGGTTACACCGGGCGTGTCAGTAGCCCGACGTTCGTTCTAGAACGACGCTACCGCGTCGATTACAAGAAAATCACCGAGGTCATCCACCTAGACTTATATCGACTCAATACCACTGAAGTTAAAAAATTCGACTGGTCGGAGTATCTTAACCAAAAAGATAAGCTAGTGATTATAGAGTGGCCGGACCGGGTTCAAGAGTTACTGCCGAAAGATACCAAAGAAGCTACAATCGACATACATGGCCAACAAGTACGACATCTCCGATTTCCCACGAATTCTACTGCTCGACACTAACGACCCTCAATCAACGAGCGCCGCGCTGGTTACAGCGAACACGGTAATTTGTAAGACTGAGCAACAACGAGCTCAAGAATTATTAGTATTACTTGAAGAAATTTTCAAAGAAGCATCGAGCAATCTCAGTTCGGTAACCGCTATTGGCGTGATTTGCCGCGACGGCTCACTAACAGGTCAGCGTATCGGTATCGCCGTTGCAAATACTCTAGCTTGGGTGATTAACGTGCCGTTATTCACCGCAGCTGGCGAACTATCTTCACTTTCACAGGAAATAAAAAACGGGAAAAAATTTGAGATTACTAAAACACTGCACGCAAATTGAACCTTATATCTAATCGTAAAGTGTGGTAAATTAACCTAAGTCTAATGCTATTTCGACGAAAATTTTCATCAGGACCAGAAACTATTAATCGAATCGTCAAACCGCGCAATAAAAAATTGCGAGTATTTTTGTGGACGCTGTTCATTTTGGTGCTCGGAGTTGTCGGTTGGATCGGGGCGACAGGTATTATTGCGCTCAACAATATCTCAGCAAAAAACACCGACGATAAGCCGTCGTTTTTTAAATTTGGCGGCAACACTACTCCAGACCAGCTAGCCAACGAGGGTGATGGCCGAATTAATATTCTAGCGCTTGGCGTCGACAACGCCGCAGGTTTAAGCGACACGATCCAAATTATCTCAATCGACCCAATTAACTCGTCGCTTTCGATGCTCTCAGTCCCCCGCGATTTATACGTTACAGCGCCGAAACTCGGTAAAACTAGAATCAACGGAGTATATAACCAGTCTCAAAAGAGGTGCACAAAGAAAACCAGTACGTGTGATCCGGAAATCGACTACGGAGCAGAAGCGTTGAAAGACGTTCTTGAAAACACATTAGGAATCGATGTCCACTATTTCGCGCGAATCAATTTCGAGGGTCTTAAGAAACTAGTAGACGCTGTTGGCGGTATACAAGTATACGTCGACAAACCGCTTAGCGATCCGAAGTTTCCCAATAAAACCAACACTGGATATGAACCGCTCTATATTCCGGCTGGGATGCAACGAATGAACGGCGATACCGCCCTGAAGTACGCTCGAAGCCGACAGACTACAAACGACTTCGACCGATCACGCCGACAACAGCAGGTGATGTTAGCGATTAAAGATAAGCTTGGCGTTATCGATATTATTTCTAATCCGAAAAAACTAACAACGATGATCAGTATCGTTGGCTCAAACTTACGAACCGATATGACAGTTGAAGAAATCACCAAGCTTTACTCGTTAATAAAAACGGTTGATAGCAAAAAAATCACAACTAAAGTGTTGGACGCCAGCGTTGATAGCCCGCTCAAATCTAGTACCAACGGCGGCGGCGCTTACATTATTATTCCTAAAAAGGGCGCAGACGACTTCAGCGAAGTTAAGGAATTCGTTCAGACTGTATTCCCAGAGCCGTACATCATCAAGGAAGCGGCGAAGGTCTACGTAATTAACGCAACCGGCAAAGAGACCAATACGAAAAAGATTGTCGATAGCCTAACGAGGCTCGGTTATACCGTTGTAGGCAGCACCGCCTCGCCAAACGCCCAAGTAAAATCGGCGTTAAGTGAGAGCAAGAACGATCCGTACACAATGAGCCTGCTCAAAAAACGCTTTGCTATTACTAGTACCTCGAAAGCACCAGCTACCGAGATACAAGCAGATATTGTAATAACTGTCGGTAGCAGCTACCAAGTAAAGTAGTATGAATTCTTTGAGATTCTTGCGTCCGCATCTAGCGGTATTTTGGGCGATATTGGTACTCGGCACTGTAATTACTTGGCGATTTTTACCAACCACAACTTCTCAGATCGCTTATGTACTACTGTTTGTTTTTTCGACTATCAACATCCTGCTAAAACAGGGGCGTATCGCCGGACTCTCAACAATGTTTCTGGTACTTGTGAGCGTCAACTATTGGCTGCTCGACGAATCTATTAACGGAGTAATCGGTAACGCGGTTTTAATCTTGGCGGCAGTGCTTATCGGCAGAGTTATCGAGGAAACTGACGATAACGCAAGAACACCAATTACTTTTTGGTTACTACTTGGTTTAGGACTTTCTCAGGTTAACACCATATTTAGCCACTGGCCGATCTCCTTCTTTAACCGAGCGCTCTTAAGCGGTATCTGCTTCTACTTATTCTGGCGGCTGATCGAGCTACGCGACAGCCAGGGCTCGTTCCAGCTTGTTCGACATTTTTTGTTTGTGGCGGTAACTGTTATGGTAGTAGTAGGTAGTATTATATGGGCAAACTTTCCGCAATTAACCCCATTCTAAAGAAAATATCTGAGTTTCTTCAGAGCGCTTTATTGATTCTAAAAAGAGTCGGTCGTGCCATTTACGTACTATACGAAAAAGTATTCGTATGGTTGAGATTGCGTCTGCCGTTTCTCGAGGCGCTAGTTCAGCGCCACGTACATAACCCATCAACAATTTTTATTGATATCGCAATATTTATCTTGTCGATTTACTTAATCTTCGGCGCCGCAGGTTACTACAATATCTACCAAAAGAAATCTGAGAGTGCGTTTAGCGAGACGATTAGCTTGCTCTACCCGATGCCGGCCGTACGAGTGAATCAATCGTATATCTGGAGCCACCATTTTTTACAAAGACTTCGTTTTCTAATCACCTTCCAATCTCAGGCCTCAAAAGACGTCGCTAGCGCTATCCCAACCGACGCGCAGCTTAGAGAGAAGATTATCGCCGGGCTAGTCGAAGATAAGATTGTTTTTCTCGAGGCTCAAAATCGAGGTGTTAGCGTTTCACAAGAAGAGCTCGACAAATCGTACGAGCAGCAGAAAAAAACAACGGAAAATTTCGAGAAACGAATACACGAACTCTACGGCATGAAGCCGGGCGAGTTTAAGCAAGTGCTCGCCGAACGAATCTTGAAAGAAAAGGTTAAGGCTAGTGTTCTAACTCGTGTAAAAGTCAGACATATTCTGACGGCCACAGAAAGTGCGGCAAATGAGGCCAAGAAACAAATTGAAGGCGGAAAAGTCTTCGAAACTGCTGCTCGCGAATTTAGCCAAGACGCACAAACAAAAGAAGCCGGCGGCGACTTAGGTTACTGGACAAAGGGCGAGCTCAGCGCCCAGATCGCACCTGGCTTCGAGGAAGCGGCGTTTAACGGCGAAGTGAATAAAATATTGGGTCCTGTTCAGAGCAAATTTGGTTATCACATTATCCAAGTTACGGAGAAGACCGGTAATAACTACCAAACTTATGAGGAGTGGTACGCGAGCATTAAGCCAAACTATAAAATTAAGATCTACGTCCCAATTTAGTCTGGCTTCTTGAAGAATTGATACCGGCTCGAGTATAATGAGCATTGCGACTTTGCAGTGGTAGCTCAGTTGGTTAGAGCACCGCCCTGTCACGGCGGGGGTCGCGGGTTCAAGTCCCGTCCACTGCGCAAGTAAGATACTCGATATTTATCGGGTATTTTTTTGTGGACGGAGAGTTGAACCCGCGCCGGGTGCAACCGCGATCCGCCGATAGGCGGAGCGCAAGTGAGCGCAGCGAACTTTCCCGTCCACTGCGCAAAGGAACGTCGGCAGATGCTGACGTTTTTGTTATTGTTGGCCAATGGAAGTTAAGATTAAGCGAATCCGGACCGCTCGTCATCTGCGACTGCGAGTTCTGCCAAAAGGTGAAGTGGTCCTAACTTGTCACCCGTTCACTCCGCAGCGGACGATCGATAACTTTCTTACTGAGCACGAATCTTGGATTGCGGAGAAGCTCTCACTAATTCAGAGCCGGCGCGAAGCGCTAATCACCCAACCAAAAACCCTGTTAGTCCGCGGTCGCGAGTATCAATTTAAATTGCAAATAACCAACAGCGTCTCGCCAACCGTTAAAATTGTCAGCAACCAGATTGTGGTAACGGCTGGGAGTGAGGAACACGAAACGGTCCGTAAGATCCTTGAAAAGTGGTACGTAAAAACAGCAAAGAAATACTTCTCCGAACGAGTACTACTACTTTGCGACGTAATTAACCACGACGTGTTAAACGTAACAATTCGTTCACAGCGTACTCGTTGGGGTTCGTGCTCAAGCCGCAAAACAATCTCGCTTAACTGGCGACTTATCCTCACGCCAGACTGGGTCTCGGACTACGTCATATACCACGAGCTAGCACATTTATCGCAGATGAATCACTCTAAAAAATTTTGGGAACTAGTTAACTCTTACTACCCTCAATACAAGAAAGCGGAACGTTGGTTGACCGACCATCACGACTTACTGCAGTTTTAAACGTTGAAGAGAAATTCTATTACATCACCATCCTTGACGGTGTATTCCTTGCCTTCGCTCCGGAGCTTGCCAGCCTGTTTGATAGCCGCTTCTGATTTTAGTTCTTGTAAATCCGTCACGTTATATACTTGCGCTCGAATAAACCCCTTCTCAAAATCAGTATGAATTTTACCCGCTGCCTGCGGCGCTTTCATACCTTTGGTAATAGTCCACGCGTGAGCCTCTTTCGGACCGGCGGTAAAGAAGGTTTCAAGATTTAGTAACGCGTACCCGGCTTTAATTACTTCGTTTAATCCTGAAGTTAAACCCAATTCTCGCCTAAACTCTTCTTGCTCTTCAGGCGACATTTCAATAATTTCTAATTCGCTTTTAACTGAGATTACAACTAGTTTTGCGCTTTCTTTGTCGGCGTGTTGACGAACTTTTTGCACCCGATCTTGCTCCGCGTTCTCACCGACGTTTGCGATATAGAGTAGTGGTTTAGCTGTTAGAAAGTTATAAGAGACTAACTCTTGGCATAGCTCGGGCTCTACTCGCAATGGACGTTCGGCTGTTAGGAGCGCTATTGCTTTTTCTATTTGGTGCAATAGTTTTTGCGCCTCCTTATCTTGTCTTTTCGCTCGTTCCTCAAGAGATCTTTTAGCCTTTTCAGCTTGCTCGATATCGGAAAGCAGTAATTCGGTGTTAATAGTTGTGATATCGTCGTCCGGATCCACCTTGCCAGCAACGTGAATAATTTGCGGATCTTCAAAGCACCGTACGACTTCGGCAATAGCGTCGCAGGTTCGGATATTACTTAAAAATTGATTACCGAGACCTTCACCCTTTGAGGCACCCTTCACAAGTCCGGCAATATCAACAAATTTTATCGTTGCTGGAACGCGCTTTGCCGATAAGAACGTTTCGACTAAAAAATCTAATCGCTCATCAGGAACTTCAACGATCCCAACGTTCGGTTCGATTGTTGTAAACGGAAAGTTTGAAGCTTGGGCGCCGGCTTTAGTTAGTGCGTTAAATAATGAGGACTTTCCAACGTTTGGTAACCCAACAATACCTATCTCAAGACTCATATGAGTATTTTACCCGTAAAAATGCCTGCTTGACAGGTAGGAGGTCGAACAGTATACCTAGAGAAGTTCTTTGACTATAAAAGTCTTGTTAGTGAAAGCCATGAAATTTGGCTGCTGTGCCGCAACGGTTAAAGCCCGATCCTAACAAAACTTCACTCAAAGTTCCGAGCAGAACATAGTAACCCTCGTTACTGCTCGCGAGGGATTTTATTTGAAAGGAGTTCGATGAAACAACAACGAACACTACTCTACGCCGCGATGGCGATTATATTAGCATTTGGTTTGTACTTGGTGATTCCAAGATCAAGCGATACCGCAACTCCGGTTGGTCAAGAACAGACCACAGAAATTAGCTACAAGGGCGTTGACGGCAAAAATGCGTTAGAGCTACTTGACGCTAGTTACGAAATTGAGACACAGAAATTCGACTTTGGCCAGATGGTTCTGTCGATCAACGGCCGGAAAGCCGGTAGTGATGAATTTTGGGCATTTTACGTCAACGGCGAGCTGGCTCAGGTTGGCGCAGCCGACTACCAGACGAAATCTACCGACACAATTAGCTGGAAACTCGAGAAAATCCAGTAACACTTGACAGTGCCCACCGGCTCAGTACCATGAACGTATGGACACTGAGCCGGTACTTCAGGAAGAAAAGCCAATGAGTAAACTTGTTTTTTGGCTTCTGGGTTTGTTAGTAGTTGGTGCGATTTTTGCTGCTGTTGCCTTTATGTATTATCGAGACGGTAGTACCGACAGCTCTAACGACGGTGTCTCAACCGAGCAATCGACAACCGAAAGCGATATTAATACAGATATTAGTCAGTCTGAAACAGACCTAACAGCGCTGGGTAACGAACTAGACCAAGAGTTGGCTGAGATCGACGAAAGTCTGGCTTCAACCGAGGACGATACGAGCGATTTGTGATGAAACGAATATTAATTATTATCGCCGTGATCGCGCTCATCGTTATGTTACTGGCGTCGCCGCTGGTTTTTGCGCAAGAATCTCAAGGCACAAACCAGACAACGACCACAAGCGACTCTGTGAGAGCTAAATTTAAAACTGATCTGGAAGCAATGAAGCTCGAGCGTAGCGCGTATAAAGAAGCGCGTAGTATTGAGCGAGCCGAAGCGCTAAAAACGAGAACGGTTACCTACGCCGAAAAACAAATTAACGTTAGATTAAAAGTGCTCACAGAGCAGGAGCGACGACTCTCAGGCGCCAACTGCTCGAAAGTTACTTCTGTTGACGTTAAAACGCCAATCACTGCCGCAATCACAACGCTAAGAAACGACCTTAACGCAGCGCTCGCAAAAATTAAAGCGGCTGAAAGCGCCGAATCAGCAAGGACAGAACTAAAGTCAGCGATCGAAAAAACTAGGGTCTTTATGTATATCAACCCCGCGATTAGCGGTTTATGTCGGGCTGGTAAAATTTTAGACCGAATTAATGATCGATTTGATCCATTAATTCTTAAATTGAAAGAGAAGCAAGTTGACACCACCGTCTTAGAGAAGGAATTAGCCAGCGCCGAGAGCTCACTAATGGCAGCAATCGACACATATAAGAAGGTTCTTTCTAACCCAAGTTCTACTACCAACAAAGATCTACTTACCAGCGCCAAGGCTCAGCTAAAAGCTGCTCGAACATCATTATCTAACTTTAAAACCGAGCTAGCTAAGATTGCTGACGAGTTGAAAGCCGATAATAATTTACGATCAAACCAACAGGGCGAGACAAACTCATCGAGCTCTGAACCGGTGCAAGATAACTAATCCCGAAAACGCTCTCGAAGGTTCTTCTCGATATCCCGCTCTTTAATCTTCTGTCGTTTGTCGTACTTTTTTCGTCTGCTTGCTAGCCCGATCGTAAGTTTTGCCTTACCACGAACGAGATGAAGGTCGATCGGTACGATCGTATACTCGCCAGCGCTTAATTTACCTAATAGTTTTTTAATCTCTGTTTTATGTAGTAATAGTTTTTTTGTTCTTGTTGGATCTCCGCTAGTAACGTGAAAGTTGCTCCCGACCCACCACATCTCAACCATGCCGTTAGTCAACAGCGGTTTAACATAGCTTCCAGCGATCGTTGCTCTTCCTTCGCGAATTGCCTTAATTTCTGGGCCGAGTAAAACTATTCCTGCCTCAAGCCGGTCGAGTATTTCGTAATCGAAGGTGGCTTTTTTATTGCGATGCACTGCCTTCATCGCTCTTATTCTACCTGAAAATTCTCAGATTTCCTGATAGAATACCAGCAATGAGTCACAAACCAACTATCTCAGAGCTTACCGCCGAAGAGTCACGACGCCAAAATTCGGTTATCAATTTGATCGCCTCTGAAAACTTTGTTTCCGATGAAGTAAAGGCAGTGCTTGGCTCAGATTTGACTAATAAATACGCCGAAGGGCAGCCTGGCTGGCGATATTACGGCGGTGTTGAGATTGTCGATAAGATTGAAAACCGCGTTAAAGAATTAGCCCAAGAAGTTTTTAATACTGATTACCACGTCAATGTTCAGCCTTACTCGGGTTCGATAGCGAATTTGGCGGTTTACTTTGGATTTCTCCAGCCACATGATCCGATTATGGGACTGGAGCTCTCGCACGGCGGTCATTTAACACACGGTCATCCAGTTACGATTTCGGGCAAGCTCTACGACCGTTACGCTTATTTTGTTAACGAAAAGACTGGGCTGCTCGACTACGATCAGCTCGAGAGTGAAGCTAATGAAGTAAGGCCAAAACTGATTATTTCCGGCGCTTCCGCCTACTCGCGAGAGATCGACTTTAAACGCATCTCCGAAATTGCTCATACTGTCGGTGCGCTCCACTTAGCCGATATCTCCCATATTTCTGGCCTAATAGCGACCGAATTACATCAGTCGCCGTTTGGTTATGCAGATTTTGTAATGACGACGACGCATAAAATACTTCGCGGTCCGCGCGGCGCGATGCTCTTTTGTAAACCTGAGCACGCGAAAAAAATTGACAAAGCGGTCTTCCCTGGATTACAAGGCGGACCGCATATGAACGCCATCGCCGCGATCGGTGTTGCGTTAGAAGAAGCGCTGTTACCATCCTATAAAGCCTATTGTCAGCAGGTGGTTGCTAACGCCCAGATGCTGGCTGAATTACTTACAAAAAAAGGTATGAATATTGTGACCGGTGGCACAGATAATCACCTCTTTCTTATTGATTTAAGGCCACAAGGAATAACGGGCGCAGTCGCTCAGCAACGTCTAGAAGATAACGGTATTATCGTTAACAAGAACTCAATCCCGTACGACGACGCTCCGCCGCAAGACCCAAGTGGGATCAGGATCGGCACCTGTGCGATCACAACCAAAGGTATTACTAATCAAGAGTTAGAAAAACTCGCCGAAAAAATCGTCTCGATACTAGCTTAAGAATCTACTCGTTCGAGACGAATAGTCATATTCGCCTCGTCAGCAATAACAGCGCCTTGTCGAGTCTTATACCCGTCTTTGGCAACAATAACAGTATAAACTCCGGGCTTTACCAATAGGACAAATCGACCTTTAGCGTCGGTAACTGTCGAGTGAATATGTGCTGTTGTTTCACCGGATTGGTTTGTTAGCTGTACGACTGCACGAGCAAGTGGTGCGCCGTCTGTATCCGTTACTTGTCCGTAATGCCGTTCTCGACGATATCCGAGTAATTTCGACAACCACAGTACCGAATACAGCGACGCAATTAAGGTTCTTAACGTCGTCGGATGATCAGCAACAAGCATAACCGAAAGGATTGTTCCTCCAATCAGCAACGACCAGTGGATGATATTAAGAACTTTTATCGCCGCAACCCAGACAAACGTCTTATTTAGAAGTTGCAGCTGTCTCTGGTGAACTGGAGTTAGCTGAATATCCCCGGTTACTATCGGTTGTTTCAAGCTATCGACTGAGAATTCTTTACTACTAAAGGCAGCATACAACGGATCAATAATTGTTATTCGGTAGTCCCCCACCGTTTCCACTAAGAAACCGTAACGACCCGTCTTATCAGTTCGGTACTGGTTTATTACCCGATCATTATGAACGTCTACTAGCTTAACAAGTACTCCTGCAACTGGAACGCCGGTTGTTTTATCTTTAATAACTCCCCAGAACTTGCGTCGTTTGCGAGGCGTATAGCCAAAGAAGAACCAATGAATGAAAGTGAAACCCCGAGTTGAAGATGTCAGAAGGATACTCTGGACAGCAGGCAGGATTGGTAGAACAGACAAACCGCTCACCACTGCCAGCGCGCCAGAGATTAAGTCGTTCTGTTCGTTTGTCTCAAATTTTAGCTCTGTCGGTTTAATCACAACATCTGAGACTAGCGCTTCAAATAATCCGTTAACGATTACATCTTCGTTAGCTGTTTGTCCCTCGACAGTTCCGATGATCGAACCGTTTATAACATCACTCGATGAAACCGGTTCGTCGATCTCGACGTTGCCCGTACCCTCGCCATCAGCGTCGCCGTCTTCATCGGTATCAATTAAAACATCAGTAGATATATTGCAGTGTTCGGCATTGGTTAACTGTATTTCACCATCTCGAACGCTACCGATTATCTCGCCGGTGATCGGTGAGTTGTTATTATTACTTGTTAACGTAACTGTTCCACCGATCAGCCTACCCTCAACCGAGCTGGCGCTGAACGTACCAAATACCCGATCGTTGTCTAGAAATCCTTTTGCTCTCCCCGTGACGCTACCATCTGGGCTAATTGTTAACTGGACCTCGCCACTAAACTTTTTACCGTCGATTGTCAGCTCGAGCGTACCACGAAGCTTACAGTCGGGTTCTTGTTTAGGACTATCTGGCGGACTAATTACCCCACCAACTACGACCGTAAGGTTAAATCCTGGGTCGTTCGCGTTGAAGAGCGTTAGTATCGCCGACTCAATTTTTTGTCCTTTAACTGTACCGGTGATCGTTCCAGTTACTGGCTGCTCGTTGTAAGTACCCGAGACGGTGCCGTTTATTTGGTTGCCTTTCACGGTCCCAGTTACGGTAATTTCTAATGGTAATCCGTTTACTTGTTGTGTGATCGTTCCAAAGAAGGTACCTTCCGACGGCTGGATTAGCACAATCGTTAACGACGGTTGGCTTGTACTACCGGGGCTTGGTGCAGCCGTTACGACGATGCTTGATAACGTACCATTGATCGTTGGCGAGCTAACGTCCGTTGCAATTAGTGAATGTGTCCCACCAGTCGCAAAGGTTACACCGTTCGTAAATGTTCGAACACCCTGATCGCTCACTGAAAACGCGTAATTACTCGGTAGCGTTGCAGCGGCGTCGCTTGAGCTAAAGGTAATAGTTCCGGTGTAACCAGTTGCTGTGTTGTTGTACTGGTCTTGAACCGCTACTGTCGGGGAAGCAGGGGTATTAGCTGCGATCGGTGAAGTAATATTGCTAATTTTTAGCTTCGTCGGTTGTCCGGCAGTTACATTGATGTTCTGGATTGTTCCACTGATCGTACCGTCGCTGGCAGTAATTGAATGCACGCCAGTTGTTTTTAAGACGACTCCGTTGGTAAACGTTTTCACACCGGCATCGCCGCCAACAAATGTGTAATTGACTGGCAACGTCGCCTGCGAGTCACTTGATGTAAACGTGACGGTGCCGGTATACCCGCTAACGGTATTTGTATATGCGTCTTTAGCAGTAACAGTTGGGCTTGTAGATGTGCCAGCGGTCACAGGATCAGTTACACCGCTGACGACTAAATTCGTAACGCTACCTGCATTTACGGTTATGTTGGCGTGTGTTCCGTCGACAGTCCCATCATCGGTTTGGTCAGCTGTCACCGTTTGTGTGCCGGCGGTTTTAAGAATGACTCCAGGGATTGTTGCAAGTCCCGCATCGGCAATCGTAAACGTGTAATTTCCCGGCAACGTCGCCTGGGAGTCGGTTGAAGTAAATGTGATAGCTTTTGTATACGCGTAATTGCGGTTATTAGACGCGTCACGCGCCTCGACTACAACCGAGCTCGTGATGCCAGCCGTTCGCGGGGTAGAGATCCCAGTCACTATTAGGTCCGTCACTGCACCGACTGTCTGATTAGTACCATTTTGACCTGCAGCACACGAACCAGAACCCTTGACTACGGAGACAGTACCCGAGTATGTGGAACTGGTATAGTGTCTCGCGATCCTTCCCCCACCGCCATCACCACCATTAATTCCTTCAGCGCCACCGCCCCCCGAGCCAAGTGTTATAGGAGTAAGCGTTGATCCATAGGCAGTACCACCAGCGCCGCCGCTACTTGCACCTGTTCCACCATTCCCACCGTGGGCACCACCGGCATGTATAGTAACACCTCCAACCCCTGGGCCCGTACCGTTACCTGTGCTGTTTGCTGCTCCCCCAGAGAATCCTAAACCAGTTAGATTAATGGTAGTTCCAACCGTAATATTGCCGGTAGCACTAAGAATAATATGGTAGTTATCTGCGGTTGTATGATCATCGTGGTATACGTTCCCGCTACTAAAGTTGATACTTGAAAAAAGAGGTTTAGTGCTAATAGTTGGCTTAACATTTATCGTATTAGTACCGGTTTGAACTGTGAGCGCCCCACCAGTCCAAACAGTATCATCCCCAAGTAGGGTTGTGCGGGTGTTATTCTCGATTGTGGTTGTTCCACCGGAAAGATTAGCACCAGCTGCAAGTGTCACGTAGACATAATCCTTAATACTTGTAGCTGGGTAGTTATGCGTCCCACTTATTGGTGTCGAAACAACGGGCATTACTGTTACCAATGTGCTGTTAGCGACGGTTAAGCCACTACTAGTTGAAACAGTTCCCGCGGCACCGCGACGATTTGCCCCATTATTGCCTCCATCAAAGGCCAGTTTAGTGATACTCGAGGTATCACTACTATATGTGAGCTGTATTCTTCCACCTGCACCAGCGCCGCCGTTATTGCTCTCACCAGCTCCACCAGAACCACCAGCACCGCCGTTGGCTCTGACCGTGCCAGAGCCAGCAAGTGTGTTAGCGATAATCCAGATACTTCCACCAGAGCCGCCGCCAGCGTAGTTACAACATGCGGAGAACCCAGTAGAACCGTTAGCAGTAATCGTTCCGTTGACCGTCACGGTACCGGATGACGCAGTAATCTTTACCGCTCCACCGCCATTACCGCCATTATTAAACGAGCTTGAGGAAGTCCCACCCCCACCAGAGCCAAGATCTGTCGGTGAAGATAAATTACCGTAGCTTGCACCGCCGTTAACTGTTGCCCCGTTACCGCCGGTTCCACCGTGACCTGCTCCAGGAGCATCATTAGAAGCTCCGTCTAAACCACCTCCCGGCCCCTTACCATCCGCGGAGCCTGAAGTCCCTCCGGCATATCCCTTATCGTCTACATTGATCGTACCCGTGATGGTGACAGAACCCGAAGTGCTTAAAATTAACGAATAGGTGTGGGTACTTGTATGAGAGTCGTGTTGTAGCGTTCCTGTACCAATATTAATCGAGGAAAAATTTGGTTCTGTAGACACGTCTTTAGGTATATTAATTGTATTCGCACCGGTTTGAACCGTTAGAGAGCCCCCAGACCAAACTGTATTACTCGCAAGTAACGTTGTTTTAGTATTATTTTGGATTAGGGTTGTACCGCCAGAAAGATTTGCACCCGACGCCAATGTAACGTAAGCATTATCTTTTATAGTTGTGTTTGCGTAACTCAATGAACCAGAGAGCGGAGTAGCCACGGTTGGCAGAATTGTTGGCGAAGCGTTGTTTGCAATAATCAACTCACTGCTAGTTGAAACAGTTCCTGCAGCACCGCGACGGTTAGCACCGTTGTTACCCCCGTCATATGCCAACTTAGTGATCGTTGATATGTCAGAGGAGAATGTCAGTTGAACACGTCCACCCGCCCCTGCTCCGCCGTTATTACTTTCACCAGCTCCACCAGAGCCACCAGCACCGCCGTGGGCTCTAACCTCCCCGGACCCGGCCAGAGTGTTAGCAACAACCCAGATACTTCCGCCTGATCCACCACCAGCATAAGCGCAACATCCGCTGCCACCTGCTCCACCATTTGCAGATATTGTTCCGTTTAACGTGACCGTGCTCGAGGGTGCATTAATCTTAATAGCACCACCACCATCGCCACCGTTATTACTACAACAGCCTGTAGCAAATCCACCACCAGATCCTAGATCAACTGGGGCAGCTAGAGTGCCGTAGGAGCTTCCTCCGGCATTTGAACCAGAACCATTGCTGCCTGCGCCTCCGTATCCACCACCCCCTGCGGTACTTGTCCCGTCTGTCGTTGCACCGCCAGGGCCCTTACCGTTTACGTCACCGGACCGACCACCAAGGTAACCCTGAGCGTCGGCATTAATTGAGCTACTAGCTCGGACGTAAACAGCTCCATCAACATTTAACACGACCCCCAGATTGTTTAATGTGTCCCCTTTAGCGACAATAAATCCGTTCTCTGCCGGCGAGTCGCTACCGACGCTTAGGCTACTCAAATCGGCTGTTATGCCGCCGTTAATTGTTAAGGTTGCGCCGTTTCGAATCACGACATCACCGTGGCATTGGTTCGTTGACCAGGTTGTATTAACAGTAATCGTTACCGCATCCGAACAGCCGTGCGACGCTTGAGCTGAACTAATGTAGTTAACAGTGGTTTTTGCTAATCCACCGATTGCGATAATAAGCAAGAAATAGTGCGTAACGTTTGAGAACGATTGAGCGTGCCACCAATGATATATTCGGCTGCGCAAACGGATCCAGTCGTGCAGCGGAGAAAAAACCGGGAAAAGTACTTTCGTCGCTCGTTGATGGAGCCATAGTACGTACTCCTGTTTCGATAGGTCAATTACCTGTTTATACGCGATCGCACTTCCGATTAGCACTAAACCGAGCAAGCCTGTAAACAAGGCTAGTATCGCCATGGCGTGGTTTGAAATCCACCGCTGTAACTGTACCCAATCAAATTTCCAACCCAGATCTGTTTGCGCCCAGTATAGAAACGCGGCTGCGACAATTAGTAACAAGCCTAGGTAAAAACCGAGCGGATAGTACGCCAGCGCACGGATAATTCGAGCCCAGGACTTAGAAATAGCCGTTGCCACCCTCCTCATTTAATTAACAGTAACAAAACCACCCTATATCGCAAACCTTTTTTCAGGTTGGTATATAGCCTACAATAGTTGAGATGAATAACGCCTCATACGAAGAGTCAAATCTATACAAAATTCGCCACACCGCTGCCCACGTTTTGGCGATGGCTGTATTAGAGTGGGATCCAGACGCAAAACTGGCGATCGGTCCGCCGATCGAAAACGGGTTTTACTACGACTTCCAGCTTTCTAAAACTCTTACTGAAAAGGATCTCTCAGTGTTGGAAAAAAGCATGTGGAAAATTATTAACAAAAATTTTCCTGTAGTTCGTAAAACACTAAAGAAATCTGAAGCCGAAAAACAGTATCGAAAAGACCAACAGCCTTATAAGCTCGAGCTTGCCGAAAATCTTGAGGACACAGAGTTGAGTTTCTATGGCATAGATAGTTTTTGGGATCTATGTAAAGGACCGCACGTAAAATCTACTAACGAAATTAAAGCGCTTAAACTCCTTTCTACGGCCGGTGCATACTGGCGCGGCGACGAGCACCAACCGATGCTAACTCGTATTTACGGCACTGCGTTCGAAAGTGAAAAACAACTAAAAGAATATCTTGAGCAGCTATCCGAGGCCAAGCGCCGCGATCATAAGGTACTCGGTCCGAAACTCGGACTATTCACCTTTTCCGAGTTAGTCGGCAGCGGGTTGCCGCTTTGGAAGCCGAAGGGCACCGTCTTGCGTAATGTTCTCGACGACGCTGTTTGGGAGTTACGTAAAGAAAAGGGGTATCAAAAAGTTGAGATTCCTCACATTACTAAAAAAGATTTATACATTACTTCCGGCCATTGGGAGAAATTTAAAGACGAGCTGTTCTTAGTTAAAACTCGTGAGGGTCACGAATTTGCGATGAAGCCGATGAACTGCCCGCACCATACTCAAATCTTTGCTTCAGAACAACGAAGCTACCGCGATATGCCGCAGCGTTACTCGAATACGACAATGGTTTATCGCGACGAACAGTCAGGCGAGTTAGCGGGGCTTTCTAGGGTTCGTGGCTTTACTCAAGACGACGCGCACATTTTCTGCCGCCCAAGCCAGATCGAAAAAGAAGTTAAAGATACTTGGGATATCGTCGACACGTTTTACAAAAAATTCGGCTTTAAGCTAGAGGTTAGGTTGAGCTTAAGCGACCCGAAAGAACCGGAGAAATACCTTGGTAAACCGGAGCAGTGGCAGCAAGCCGAGCAGACGCTGCGCTCGATAGCCAAATCACGAAAAGTAGCGGTAATAGAACAAGAGGGCGAAGCAGCGTTCTACGGTCCGAAGGTTGATTTTATGGCGAAAGACTCGATCGGTCGCCAATGGCAAGTCGCGACAATACAACTCGATTTCAATATGCCGGAGCGATTTGATCTGTACTGCATTAACGAACAGGGAGAAAAAGAGCGCGCAGTTATGATTCATGTTGCTGTCATGGGTTCGTTGGAGCGTTTTATCTCCGTGCTTATCGAACATTACGCTGGCGACTTTCCGTTTTGGGTTGCACCAACCCAGATAAAAATCTTGAGTGTCTCCGAGAAAGCAGCCGCATTTAGCAAAGAGGTATTTGACGAAATAACGAAGCAATTCCGAGCAGAGTTGGATATTACTGAAGAAACACTAGGTAAAAAAATCCGGACAGCCGAGCTGGAAAAAGTGCCGGTAATTGCGGTAATTGGCGAAAAAGAGCTTGCCGAAAAGAAAGTTACCCTAAGAATCCGCTCAACTCAAGAACAAAAAACTGTTGATATTAAGAAGCTTGTATCGTATTTGACAGAGTTCTCGTTACTCAGTTAGATAGAAGTAATAATACATAAGGAGGGATATGAACACACCAAGAGTAATTGTAATCGGTTTAGTCGGATTGTTGATCGGCGTATTAGTAGGTTTTGGCTTTCGAGGTTCGCTGGCACAGCTTTTAAATTTAGAGGCATATATGCTACCAGCAGCCGTACAACCTAATACCAGTACCGGCGTTAGTACCGAAAACGATCTAAATGGTATCGTTAGTATCGGGTGGAAAGAGACAGACCTATACAGTAAGGCCAAATCAATAAGTATCCCGACGACAATAATTCTCGATACCGATACGATTGGTAGTTGGATAGGGCAGCAAGGTTTTCCGGGTTTAAGGTATCCTACCAAAATTAACTTTGATCTTGGTACGATTACCGCTGCTGAGAAAGTTGCTGTTGATACATGTATGACAACTGGGATTTCGACAGCAACTGTTACTTACTCCTCCTGTTTAGTTGAAAACGTCATCAAGCCTCGTGCGACGAAGAAGTAAGTAAATTTTCGAACAAATTACAAACCGTTAAGGGGCCGATCGCGCCCTTTTTCGGCGTAATTGAAGCGACAAGTGGTTCAATTACTTCAATATCAACGTCAACTCCCGAGCCATCAACTACCACCATATCTTTATGAACCATCTCCGCACTTACCAACCCATTCTGTCCCGTTGCAGAAATTAGCACGTCGTGCGACCGGATTTCAGCACTGTGTCGCTTGGCATCAGTTGAGTATTGAGTAAAGTCCCAATTCTTTTCCTTGAAAATCTCTGCAAGTGGATGCCCAACCAAGCGACCGTCACCTAATATTACGGTCTTCAAGTTCCGCAAATCTACATTGTTATTCTTTAACAACTCTACAATTCCTTGAGCGGTTGGCGCCGTTAGTCGACTATCGCTGCGCAAGCCATCGATGTCTTTTTGGGAAGCGATTTCCATAATTGCCCGATCGGTGTCGACATTCTTTGGCAGTGGTAGCTGTAGTACGATACCGTGTATATCTTTACGTGCGTTCAAACTGTTTATTACAGCACTTAGCTGACGATCGGTTATGGTTGGGAAGCGATGAAGCATAAATACACAAGAAAGCTCTTTAGCTTTTCGTTGTTTAACCCGAACAAACGCAGCAGTTTGCTGATCGTCACCAACCCAGATTAACGCTATCCCAGGAGGACTTTTCCAGTTCGATCGCAGCTGCTCGAGCTCGTTATTTTTAGACAGCAAAAGCTGCTTCGACTCAAGCTGCATACCGATTTACTCTGTAGGCGTACTCGACGCTTCGTCGATTAACTTCTTCCAGTCATCTAGCGATTGCGCACCGGTTACCCTCTTCCCATTAACAAAAAATGTTGGGGTCTGGTTAACTTGCGCCGCTCCAGCGGCGTTAATATCAGCTTTAATTTTTTGCTTTAAACTATCTGAACGGTAACTATCCTTAAATTTGTCGAGATCTAGCCCGAGCTCTTTTGCTAAATCACCGAAATAGTTGTCGGGGTTAGACATCGTTGACCAGTTTTCCTGAGTATCGTAGATCAACTCTTTCATCTCCCAAAATTTACCCTGAACCCCAGCCGCCTCAGCGGCGAGTGCTGCTTCCTCGGCGTTGGGGTGGATCGGAAGCGGGAAATGACGAAACACAAACTGAACGGTTGTCGGATAATCCTTGACCATTTGACGAAGCGCTGGCTCAGCAGCTTTGCAAGCCGGACATTGAAAATCTTCGAATGCGATAATCTTTACTTTGGCGTCGTCTGGACCAATTTTGTAGGCTTCACCGCCCGAGACGTCAACTACTTTTTCGCCGCCTCGTGAAAAGATAACGACTAAGCCAACTATTACAATGGCAACGATTGCCACAATTCCAAAGAACTTTCCTTCTCCGCTCATTTTTCCTCCTCAACCTTAGCTATTTGTAAAATCATATGTTTCAGTTGTAGTGTATTTGGAGAACAATAACAATAATTCGAGCGTAATGAGAATTAATAAATTTATCGCCAGTACCACCGAGTTTTCTCGCCGAAAAGCAGATGAGCTTATTATTAGCGGGCAGGTAAAAATAAACGGAGCGGTTTGCACTAATCTTGCAACCGAAATTAATGAAAACGACAACGTCACACTTAACAATAAGTTACTCACACTCAGTGATCAGCCGGTGGTATATCTACTTAATAAACCAAAAGGGGTGATAACGACCGCTAATGATCCTCAGAATCGACCGACCGTTACGAGTCTCGTGCCGAGCATCCCCCGTGTCTTCCCGTGCGGTCGACTAGACGCCGAAACGATGGGGTTGGTAGTGCTCACAAACGACGGTAATTTGTGTTATCAACTTACTCATCCGAAGTTTGAGCATAAAAAAGAGTATCACGTTGTCGGATCGGCAAAAAACCCCGAACTAGCCTGGGAAAAGCTACGCCAGCCGATAAAGCTGAAAGACGGTGCAGTGACGATCGATAATTTAGAGTTGCGTAAAATTCGTCAAAACAAAATTGATTTTCTTATTACTATTCATGATGGCCGAAATCATATCGTCCGCCGTGTTTGTGCCGCTGTCGGAATTGAAGTGTTACAGCTAACGCGCACTCGACTGGGTCGCTTTGAGCTTGGCGATATCGAGCCAGGTAAATACATTAAAATAAACGCCCCAGACTAGCTGGGGCATTGTGTTAGCTCATCAACACCAATACATGTTCGTCACTTCCTTGCTCGGAAATCCCGAGTTGTGATTTGAGTCGTTGAATGGTCTCAAGCCTCGACGATCGCTCGGCCTCGACCCGTTCGTCGAACTGTCGAAGGCTGCGTTCGCATTTCTCAAGCTGCCGCCAAAGAAGCTGCTGCTGCATTTGCTGCGCTAACGCTTCGTTGTCGCGCTCACGCTGACGTAAGCTCTCGATCCAGAGTTGGCCGCGTTCGGAGAGGTGGTACACGCCATCACCTGGCTGCAGAAGATCCTCGTTTAAGACGAAGATCGCTCGCGTACTCGCTAACTCATCTCTTGAGATTTGAAATGGCAGCGTTTCCCGGATCGCCTTATCCAGGACGCTGATCGGAACGGAACCGTTGAGAGATTCTCGCTGGATCACTACTCCGACTGCGTCGATGTTTTTTGGCTTATCGAGGAACTTGGCGATCCGTTGTTGTCGCGCTTCGTTGCTTCGACGGACTGACGCGATAGGTTCGTTGCTGCGCCTCTTAGCAGAAGCGCCGACGTCGAACTGCGATGCTTTCTTGAGCATCTCCAGGTCCTCGTCTTTGTTCGGATCAAGGGTGTTGATCTGTCGAACCGTGTTGAGAACGTGAGTTGCGTCGTAACACTCCGGGACAATCAAGTCTGCTGGGAAAGCCGTATGAGCGGCGCCCGGCTGAGACACAACGTCGATGACGTTACGAGCGTAATTCCGAAGGCTTTTGAAGTGTGCACCGCGATAGCTATGGCTTTCGCCACGAGCGTGCACCATGCGAACTTTCATACACCAACTACCTTCCGTGAAGCCGTGACGCGCTAACGCATCACGGATCGGAATTTCGATACCCTTCGGCGGGTTCTCGGAATGCGACCCTTGCTTCTCAACTACGATTCTAGGGAGTTTTTCCACCACATGTTAACCTCCTGTATGTAATCTACGCCTGGTCTAACCAGGAGTGGAGCAAATTATACTCCGCCATTAGTAGTATATCAACGGTTATTAACAGTATTTAATGGTGGGGCATAGTGGATTCGAACCACTGACACACGGATTAAGAGTCCGTTGTTCTGCCACTGAACTAATGCCCCAATATCTAGCAAATAAAATTATACCTAATCTGTTACAGCTGATCCAGATTTACGCCTAGGAAAAATTAGTCGATACAAATAGATTACAACAACTAATAGGACAATGATCGACGTTACTGGGTCGATGATGTGGCGAATTCGTTCGTAATCTTGTCCAAGTAGGTACCCGGTCCAAGCCAGCACCGACGACCAGACAGCGGTACCGATCGCCGAGAATATAAAGAAAGACACTATACTCATTTTAGTAATGCCAGCTGGTATCGAAATAAGAGATCGAATTGCCGGAATGAGTCTCCCAAACAGCACCGCAGTTCGACTATAACGATCAAACCATCGACGAGACTTTCGTAAGTCATCGACATCTAACGTTAGCCAACGTCCGTGTTTTTGAACGAATTGCTCTAGTTTCTCGTCTTTAATTAGTTTTCCAACCCAGTACAACACTAACGCTCCTGAGACAGAGCCAACAAAGGCTGAGATCACAACCAGCCAGATATCGAGACGTCCTTGGGCGGCTGCAAATCCAGCAAATGGTACCACTAGTTCCGACGGAATCGGCGGAAAGATTGTCTCAAGCAGCATCAACGCCGCGATCGCCGGATAACCTCCAGTAGAAATAAAATCAATAATCCAGTCTGCCATTAAACGAGTAGTCGTACGTACTGGATAAACGACTGCGTATCCGCCCCTCGATTAATAATATCAAGTAAATCCCTTAGAGCCTCGCCTATAACCGGTATTCCGCCGAGCTTCCCAACGAGCAATGTTAGCATTATTATAACGAGCGCAATTCCGAGCGTCCCGCCGATACCTGAAGCTAGCCCAATAAGAAAACCTCGCCACATCAAGCGACCAGGGCGATGGTAAGCTTTTTCGATTGAGTTAACAAGGCGATCTAAAATCCTGTCTTTTTCCTGCTGATCCATAGTTGCATAATACCAGAGAAGTAAAAAAATACCCGCTCTCCGAACGGAGAAACGGGTTAGGAATTGACGGCTAAAGCAGAAACCGCGTCCAGCGCTTTCTGACTGTCAGTGCAAAGGTTTTCCAGTTCCTCGGCAGTTGCTTGATCGAGCACGAGCTGCAGCATCGGCAGCAACGCTCGCTGTTCGGCGAGTATCGCTGCGATCGCTTTTCTCGCTTCGTGACGATGAAGCGGCACCAGTTTACCATCCTTGATCCAGCCGTTTCTGAGCGCGTACGTGACGCGCTGCAAAAAGATCGTGTGCTCAGCGCTCCCTCGAACCATCTCGTCGCCCAAGAGTTGGGTGGCGATCTGTTGAGGAGTTAGCGCGAGTTCCTCGAACATTACCAGCTGTCCAAGCACTTCGGTAACCCAAGTCTGTAAGTACTTGCGAAACGCTTGGAGATTTTTCGAGGCCGCTTCACTCGCTGAGAGCGAGAGTAGCGTGTACTCGATTTCCTTCGCATCACGCATGGTGCCGTCTGGTTTCGGTCGCTCGCGTAACATCCGGTGAATCACCGTCAGCTCAAGCGCGCAACTCCATTTGAACGCGCCGTTTTCTACCGCATAGCGGATAGATTTCGGCAGTTCGCAGAAGCGAAGCGCGTCGCGAACGACGTTGAGACTTATCTGACTCTGCCGTGCAAACTCAGCCATACTGAGACTCGCATCCCCTTGCTGCAGCGCTTTTAGATCGTAGAGACCTTTAATCGCTTTTGCTTGAGTGGGCGATGAGATATTGCGACGGTTGATGTTCTCTTCGAGCTGGAGACTCACGCCTCGCTCGGCTGGAATATCGGTGTAGATCATCGCCGGCACAAAGCCGGGCAACGGATGATTCCGATCTCCTTTGAACTGATCAAGGAAGCATTCCTCGCTCGATTGCTCGGGAAAGTTCTGTCGATAGACATCGCTACCCTCAAACCGCAATCGATGGAGCGCTTGTCGCCGACGGTGGCCGGCAACTAAGACTCGATTCTTTCCGTCGGCGTACGGTTGTTTCGCTTCAAAAACGAAGCCCCCGTCGCCGTTGAATATCTGCTTAATCAGTTGCGCGTACTGTTCGGTTGTAGCTTCGTCCCAAACACAAATTGTGAGGGGAGTCAGCAAATGGTTCCCGGCTATACTCTCTGCAAGCTCCGTGATCCCCTGGTAGTGTGATTCCTCGCCATCGCGGACTTGGCGGAAAACACAGACGTTGAAGGGGTCGACAAACCCCGGTTCTCCGCGAACGATAGCTGTAGAATCTGACAAATTACCCTCCTGTAGGTTAAAGAACTGACGATCCCCTATACTCGTCGTACAGTCAAAAAAATTGCGTGTCAAATAAAAAATAGCCGGCTTGTGGCCGGCTTATTCTGGGTCATGCCAGAGGTCGTCGAACGTTAACGGATGCGGTCTTATCTCGTCGTAGCGAAGACTTGCCAGCCGCTGTGTGGTACGTTGCTTGCCATTTTTCGTAGCGTAGAGCGAGAGCCTGCCGTTACTTACGTAATTGGCCGGAACGATCCCTACACAGCTCTTTCCAACTGGACAAATGTTATGACAGAACGGTCGAGCAACCGTCTGGTCTTTTGGTCGCATCCGACCGCAAATCACGGCACCGGTATGCCAGAGCGCTTGAATGAGGTGAGTGTGTGGGATGCTCTCGTCAAAACAAATCTCGCAGATAAAATCTGAGATTTCAGAACTAATCTTTGTCGATATGTCCGATTCCCAGCTTACTACGATATTTAGTTGACGCATGAGTCTCATCACCCACATGTCGGCCGCAATCGACGGTACTCGACGAACTGCTTCCCAACGATGTTGGTGATTGTCCAGCCAATCAACTTCCTGGAAGAAGAGCATAATTAGCTGGGCGATCTTTGGTCCGGTGCCAAAAAACGACATTAGCCGCTTCAGCAGCAAATCTCGATCAGCCCGCCAGTCGCCAGAAAGTTCTGCCGTTACAAAGATGTTCCTCGGATCACTCTCGTAGAAATCTCGTAACAGCCCCATACAGTCTCGGTACCACCAGTCAACTCGTGCGGTGTACTTCTCGTGGCTAGCGAACGGTATTACCCTCTCTAGAAGGTCAAACCGCTCACGCTCTAAGCTTCGCGAGTCGCGCGGATCAATAATCCACGGTGACTGCTCTGCGATGTTCCGAGCATCACGAAACAGCTCGGTAGCAGTTTTGCCGTTTCTATTGAGCCAGCCGCTAAAGAACAGGAACTGAGCGTGCTCGATTGAGCCCACTGTCACTCCTTTGGGGTGGTACTTCCGTTCTGGTGAGATAAACTTTTCGGTATTAAAGGGCGCTTCGCGATTCTGCCACCGAGCGGCAAGATCGCGAAAGATAACTATCGCTCGCTCGCGATCAAACTCGATAACAGACATTTTCCCTCCACAACCGACGAATCGGTTCGAACCCAATAGAAACACAGCCAGATACTAGAAGCAAGTAAAAAAGTACCCGCCAACGGCGGGTTAGTCGCTAAGGGCAAGTTGCGAGCCGCCCATTGGCTTCGGTGAAAGCGGGATTCCCTGCTCGCAGAGTCGACACGGCGGTGTCCAGTCTGACAGCTCTACGTTGACCACGGGATGAATCGGTATGCCACCGATCCGTCGGTGAGTTCCGCGCTCGAACAAACAGTAAACAGAGTTGACGCTAGCGCCCATCGAACGGGCAAGCTGAGCAGCTTTTACCGCTGTGTCGCCAGTCGTAATTACGTCCTCGATAACAGCGACACACCGTCCGGCGATCTCTCGCTTGTAGTTAGATTCGATCACAAAACCGTTGTCAGTTTTATACGCCGGTGCGTAACCAACTTTGTAACTGCGTGATCGAATATGTCCAAGAACCCGTTCCGCCACCATCATCCCAGCCGCTTCCGGGGCTATAATCGCGCTGTAACCCTCAGTAACGATTCGATCAGCAATTAACGCACAAAACTGGTCGTATTCCTCAACTAGCTCTTGCATGAACAATCGCTTATCGAGGTACCGATCGCTATGACGACCGGAATGAAGTTCAAAGTGACCCGATAAAATCACTCCACTTTCCACAAGACGTCGAATTATCCGATCGTGTTCAACTCCTATAATAAGGGGCATGTAAATCCTCCTGGATCTGAGTCGATCATAATTTAGTTAATTGTTTTTTTCTACTGCGCGCCTGGCAGGATTCGAACCTGCGACCCCTTGTTCCGAAGACAAGTACTCTAATCCGCTGAGCTACAGGCGCAACGTGATAATTTTACAGTACAAACCTGTTTTTTTCCATAAATTAGATAAAAAATGGGCGACACAACGTTGTGTCGCCCGGAAGCCCTACAGAATTCGCACGAGCCGGATAATCTCCGGGTCGTTACCCTCGACGCCGATTTCGATCTCGGCACCTTCCCCGAAGGTCTTTCCCTCCAATCGCTCGTAGAGCGGGCAGTTGACGGTAAGTGTAACGATCTGATCGACGCTCAACTGTTGATACAGGCTAGTATCGCTGATGGTGATGTATACCTCCATCCCAGGTCGAACATCTTTTGGATCGTAAACGATCCAGATCATTCGTTCCGTTTCCGTTTGAAGCACCCAGATATTCCCAGGCGCCAACGGATTGTTGCCGTCGAAGTTTTGCCGCTCAAGCCATGCGACAAAAGCTAGTGAGTTGACCCTGTCCGCCTCGCGAATGGCGATCACATCCAAAGCCAAACGGCGGTGTTCGGCCAGTTCGTCGCGATCGGTTTCGCAAGATGGCTCACGAAGCTGCTCTCGCTCGCTTGCGATTCGCTGGTTGTTGGACTCGACTTTGCCCCGGAAGTAACCCAGGACTTCGTTGACGATATCCTCCCTTGTAATGGGAGGAGCTTCTAGTAGCTGACTAGTCATGCATCCATGCTCCTTGTAATGTTCGTCGCTTGCGATGACACCACAAACGGGCGTTTACTATACTACTTTCAACGAGAAAAATGAAGATTACTTAATAATCGTTGGCTGAATTTTGTGATTCAAGTCTAGATATTCAAGTAGCTGCTCGTGCGTCACCAACCCCTCTTGCGGACCGATTTTTTTAACAACATTTGACGATTCCGCCATCCCCCAGCGCATCGCCTCGGCCAAGTCTTTACCGTGCAGCAGCGCTGCCGACAATCCGGTGCCGAACGAATCGCCGGCACCGGTTCGCTCTATCACTTCGCCCGGAAAAATATTACAAAACAACAGCTGTTTGCCGTCAAAGTTATACGCGCCGTTTGGACCATCGGTAATAACCACGATTTTTGGCCCAAGATCGTAAAGAGATTCAGATAGCTCACGAAAGTCTGCTTTCGCACTTAATTCTGTTAGCTGCCGCGCTTCGTCGGTATTAAGGATTAGCACCTCGGTCACTTCAAGAATCGGCTTTAACGCCTTAACACCAGCCTTAAGTTGATACGTACCAGGGTTAAAAGTCATTTTAATATTATGTTCTTTGACAAACTTTACTGCCGTGTCGTAGGCGTGCGTAAATGCTCTCCCCATACTGGTTAGATACACCCAATCAACTGGCTCAAACTTTGGCAGATGGTACTCGCGTGGAACATGGTAAATAACTAAATTACGCTCGCCCTGAAAAATAAGCGCAGTAGCAAAACTTGTTTGCCCGGGTTCAACTTCGATATATTTTGGATCAACGCCTTCTTTATCCAATACTTCTTGAATTTGCTTACCGATCCAATCGTCACCGCGCATACTATAAAGCTGGCTCTCGATCCCTAGCCTACGAAATCCGACCGCGGCATTGGCTGCGTTCCCACCAACGGTGAACTTACAATCTGTCGCCATTGTTTTACTAGCGTAATTAATGCAAAACTCGCATTTACTTTTGTCGAGCGTGCAATGAACGTTGGCGTCATCTAAAAAAATAAAGGAATCGAGCGTTGCTTCACCGATTGAAAGCACTTTCTTCATAGAATAACTGTACCACAGGCGGTTCAAATTCACGGCCGTTTAGGGTAAAATTGTTGGGCATGGCGCTAGTAGCTCAGTGGTAGAGCAACCGGTTGTGGTCCGGTTGGCCGCAGGTTCGATCCCTGTCTAGCGCCCAATTGTACTTTCCTTGACATGCAAATACGAATTTGATTGTATTTGCATATGGACGCAAATAAAGATTTTGAAAAGATCAAGGAAGAAATTGCAAACAGCGATTCAGTGAGAGCATGTGCGCGTCGTCACGGCACAGTCGGCGACCCTACGGCAATGAAAATCTGCTATCTTTTCCGTCACCATCCTGAGCTTTCGGTCTCAGATATTGCGGCGTTAGTGGATCTGTCAGTTTCAGCCGCATCTCGACAACTTAAGAAGCTAAAAGAAGCGGATATTGTTACATCAAACAAACAGGCCCAAACCGTGTATTACTCCCTTCAACACAATGAGTTCACTCAGAACTTAGTCGAGGAACTGTCCGAAGGAGCTACAAAATAATGCCAAACATTTGGCTTGTGTTTCTAACTGGACTCACGACTGGCGGCTTGAGTTGTTTAGCAGTCCAGGGCGGGTTACTAGCAAATGTGATCGGTAACCAGGCCGAAGATGAAATAAGTTCAGATCTAAAAAATCCAGGACAAATTTCTCCCGCAACTAAGAAAGACCTACTCAACCGATACAATAATATTCATCCGATCTCCAGGAGTACAACATCCCGTAGCAACATAACTCTTTCGATTATTTTATTTTTAATTTCTAAGATAATCGCTTATACAATTCTGGGACTTGGGCTCGGATACTTAGGGACTATGATCCAGTTAAGTCCAATTGCTCGTGGTTTTCTCATGATAGCGATTACTGTTTTCATGTTGGGAACAGCATTGAGGATGTTAAACGTTCACCCGATCTTTCGTTATTTCCAAATCCAGCCGCCAAGGATTGTTCGAAAGTTTATTCGTAGGTTTAGTAAGAATAGAAAAGAAGACTTTGCAACACCAGTTTTTTTGGGTGCCTTAACGGTGTTGATTCCTTGTGGCATTACACAGGCAATGATGGCTCTGGCAATTGGAACCGGTAGCCCACTCTATGGTGCTGTGATTATGTTTGCGTTTACAGTCGGGGCTTCGCCGTTATTTTTTATCCTAGCCTACTTCACAACACGTATCAGTGAGGGTTTAAACGCCAACTTCGTTAAAGTTGTTGCGGTAATTATTTTGATTTTTGCACTGTACTCGCTAGAAAGTGGATTAAATTTAATTGGCTCGCCCGTCTCTTACGCGGCTTATAAGCAGAGGTTGGAACTTAAAAGTATTACTTCACAAAACACCAACAATACAACGACTAACCAACCTCCGATAGTTAGCTCCGAAGATGGGTCAAGTCAAATACTAACTATCAACGCCACTGACTACGGCTACGAACCAAGGATACTTAAAGCTAAGGCCAATTCTCCAACACGATTAATACTAGTAACAAACAATACGTACAGTTGCAGTCGTGCATTCGTAATTCCTAGCTTGAAAATTCAAGAGATATTAGAGGAAACAGGCACAAAAACAATCAACATCCCCCCACAGAAGCCTGGCTTCCTAAAATTTACTTGCTCGATGGGTATGTATACAGGCAATATTTTATTCGATTAAAGGAGTAGTCATGAAACAAATTTTTTCAGTACCAGAAATTCACTGTTCAAGTTGCCTGATGTTATTAGAGGGGCTCGAAGAAGATCACTCTGCTATTAAAAACGTTAGAACGGACTTAATAAAAAAGGAGGTTGAGATTGAATTTGATGAATTGAAAATGTCTACCAACGAAATCATTGAAGCGATCGACGAAATAAGCGGTTATAAAGCAACGCCAAATGCCAATTGATAAATTATTTGTCATTGTTATTGGCGTTGGATTAATTATTTTTGTTTACTGGTTCTTTTTAGGTAAATCTAATCAAGACGAATCAGAAGATCATCATCATTAAATGAGCCACAAAAAAGAAACTATTGTTATTGAGGGGATGCACTGTGCCAGTTGTGTTCGCACAATTGAACGTTCTCTTTCAAAAGTTAAGGGCGTTAAAGAAGCGAATGTTAATTTAGCAACTGGCAAAGCGACGGTTACTTACGATCAAACTTTAAGTCAGCGAAAAGATTTAGATGCAGCGATCGATCGAACGGGTTATAAAGCCGTCGATGAAGGCAAGGCTCATCATAATCATCAAGAAATGATGCGCGAGCAAGAAATTAAATCTTTGCGTCCAAAAATTATCGCTGGCACAATTGCTGGATTATTAATTTTATGGGGAAGTTTTCCAGGGTTAATTGAAACTGCACCAGAACTATTAAAGAACTTTTACGTCCAGCTAATTATCGCAACGCCAATACAATTTTGGGCCGCTTGGCAATTCTATAAAAGCACCCTCAAAGCCCTAAGACATCGGAATGCGAATATGGATACTTTGATCGCCATCGGTACGTTGGTTGCATATCTGTATTCGGCAATCATTACTTTTATGCCTGATTTATTTATGAGTATTGAGGCCGAAATAATGCCGTATTTTGATGTTTCGGTTGTTGTAATTACCTTAATATTACTCGGTCGATATCTTGAAGCAGTCGCCAAGAAACGTACTAGTCAAGCTATTAAGAATTTAATGGGGTTGCAAGCCAAAACCGCTAGAGTAATTCGAAATGGCGAAACAATAGATTTACCGATCGATCAAGTGGTTAAAGGCGACTATATTGTCGTTCGACCCGGTGAGAAGGTCCCAGTTGATGGAAAAATTATCGAGGGTACTTCAGCAGTAGACGAATCGATGGTAACCGGTGAATCGATGCCATCAACTAAAAAAGTTGGCGACCAAGTAATCGGTGCTACTTTGAACAAGTCAGGAAGTTTTACATTACTAGCAGAAAAAGTTGGGTCCGAAACGATGCTCGCTCAAATAATTAAACTAGTTGAAGACGCCCAAGGGTCTAAAGCACCAATTCAGCGAATGGCCGACGTCGTTTCGTCGTACTTTGTTCCAATTGTCATTATGATTGCGATCGCAACATTCGTTGTGTGGTACGCATTTGGTCCAAATCTAAACTTAACTTATGCCTTATTAAATATGGTGACGGTCTTAATTATTGCGTGTCCTTGTGCTATGGGATTAGCCACGCCGACGGCGATTATGGTTGGAACTGGACGCGGTGCGGAAAAAGGAATTTTAGTAAAAAACGCTGAATCACTTGAAACTGCCCATAAAGTAAATGCCATTATTTTTGATAAAACCGGTACTTTAACGAACGGGCAGCCGGTACTCACAGACGTTATTGCATGGGAAAAAAGTGAACAAGAAGTTTTAGCAGCAGCAGCCTCTGTTGAAAGTTTGTCGGAGCATCCATTAGCAACTGCGATCGTCGAAGGGGCTAAATCTAAAAATATTAACCTGTCAAAACCGATGAAATTTGATTCGGTTTCCGGCAAAGGTGTTAGCGCGGTCGTTGAAGAAAATACGGTTGCAGTTGGTAATAGGGCGATGCTTTTAGACCAGAAGATTATTGTTTCGCCCGAACAAGAAAAAATTCTTCAGCAAAAAGAAAGTGAAGGTAAAACTGCGATGCTAGTAGTAATAAATGGCCAAGCTACTGGAGTCGTTGCTGTTGCCGACACACTCCGACCAACATCCAAAGAAGCAGTTAACCAGCTCATGCAATTAGGTCTAAAGGTTTTTATGATTACTGGAGATAATCGCCGAGTCGCCGAAGCAATTGCTAAAGAAGTTGGGATTGATCCTGGAAATGTCTTGTCTGATGTTTTGCCACAGAACAAAGAAAGCGAAGTCCGAAAATTACAAAGAGATGGTTTCCATGTGGCGATGGTTGGCGATGGAATAAATGACGCCCCAGCATTAGCTGCCGCGGATAACGGAATAGCGATGGGAAGCGGTACCGATGTTGCGATTGAAGCCGCAGACATTACATTAATAAACAAAGATTTACGTAGTGTCGCATCGGCGATCCAGCTCAGCCGAAAAACTATGGGAACGATTAAAATGAATTTAGTCTGGGCGTTTGGCTATAACACATTACTCGTTCCTGTTGCCGCTGGAATATTATTCCCAATTTGGGGAATACTTCTTAGCCCAATCTTTGCTTCGGCTGCCATGGCCGCAAGCTCGATTTCTGTGGTATTGAACTCGTTATTACTGAAGAGAAGCAGAATCTAAAAAAGTTCTAACATCCCTCACCACCCGGCCCAATAGAAAGAACCTACTCCACCGTTACAGACTTTGCTAAGTTACGCGGCTGATCCACGTTAATTCCTTTGGCAGTCGCGATGTAATAGGCCAAAAATTGTAGTGGAATGTTGTTGATAATTGGCGAGATCTCGGCTGGGACGTTTGGTACTAAAATTACATCGTCAGCTAACTTGGTAAGTTTTTCATCTTCAATACTTGTAATTGCGATGATTTTACCTTGCCTCGCTTTGATCTCCTGCATATTCGAAAGAGTTTTCTCGTAGGAATCGTCGTCTGGGATAACAAAGACCGACGGTAGATTTGGATCGATCATAGCGATCGGGCCGTGCTTCATCTCACCTGCTGGATAACCTTCGGCGTGAATGTACGATATTTCCTTGAGTTTGAGCGCGCCCTCAAGCGCTACCGGGAAGTTTATCCCCCTACCTAAATACAGAAAGTCCGTACATTTTTGATACTTCTTGGATATCGATTGAATTTTCTTGCGATCGGCGATCACCTCTCGAATTAGCCTGGGGAGTTTAACGAGTGACTGTGCTATATCGGGAGAAACGCTCTTATCTAAATCTTGGCAGATGTGGATCGCTAACAGAATCAGAGTGGTCACTTGGCAACTAAACGCCTTTGTACTTGCTACCCCAATCTCTGGACCGGCATGTAAAAAGATCCCCGAATCGACTTCGCGGCTGATAGTAGAACCAACCGTGTTGATAATCCCAAGTGTTTTTGCGCCCTTTCTTTTTGCTTCTAGAACTGCCGCTAATGTGTCAGCCGTCTCGCCAGATTGGGAGATAGCGATCACAAGCGTACGGCTGTCAACAGTTGGATCGCGGTATCGAAATTCCGATGCGTATTCCACAGACACCGGTATCCCAGTTAATTTCTCGAGTATATATCGACCAATTAAACCAGCGTGCCAACTAGTTCCGCAGGCGACAATAACAATTCTTTTAATGTTCTTGGATTTAAATTTGACAGTTAACTTTACTTTTTCGCCAGATATTCGACCTCGAAGTGCGTTAGCAATAGCGTCTGGCTGTTCGTGCATTTCTTTGAGCATAAAATGTGCAAATCCGCCCTTCTCGATCTCTTCAAGTGACCATTTTATCTCATGGATATCATTAACAACTTTATTGCCTTTCAGATCCTTTATCGTATAACTATCTTCGTAAAGCGACGCGATTTCGTTGTCGTTTAAATAAATAACTTTTTTTGTGTGTGCTAAAACTGCTGGTGCATCCGAGGCAACGTACATTTTTTTGTGCCCGACCCCTAAGATTATTGGCGAACCTCGACGAGCAACCACAATCCTATCTTCGCCTTCGCGAATCACTGCAATTCCAAACGCACCCTCAACCAGCTTAAGCGACCTCGTAACTGCTTCCTCTAAATCGTCCTTATAAAACTTTTCAACTAGATGAGCTAATACTTCTGTATCAGTTTCCGATTTAAACTTATGACCTTCTTTTACTAGCATCATCTTTAGGGCATAAAAATTCTCGATAATCCCGTTATGAACTACAGCAATTTTCCCGGCACAATCTGTATGAGGGTGGGAGTTAACTTCGTTTGGTTCGCCGTGGGTAGCCCAGCGTGTATGGGCAATACCTATATTGCCGTCAATTTTCTGTGTCGCTTGGTCGCCTTCGAGCTCAGTAACTTTACCTTTTCTTTTAACAATTTTTAGACCATCTGTTGTTAATACAGCTAAGCCGGCGGAATCATATCCGCGATATTCCAAACGTTTTAATCCGTGGATCAAGACGTCGTTAACAACTTTCTTATGACCAATCGAGCCGATTATTCCGCACATTCGGTTTCTCAATAGTAGCACACGCAACAAGTAGCGCGGAAAACGGAATTACTTTTTAGATTTAGCTCGTTGTGACGAGTTTAAGATTCTCTTACGTAGTCGAAGAGATTTCGGCGTTGCTTCCAAGAGCTCGTCGTCTTCTAGAAAGTCGATCGACTGTTCAAGGCTGAGCACTGTTGGAGGCGTAAGAACAATTGCGTCGTCGGCGCCGCTCGAACGCACGTTTGTTTGTTTCTTTTCTTTCGTGACGTTGATCTCTAAATCGTTTTCACGTGAGTGCAAACCAATAATCATCCCTTCATAAACAGCTGTTTGCGGCGGAATAAAAGTAATACCGCGTTGCTGGGCGTTATTTAACCCGTACGAAACTGCTTTACCACCTTCAGACGCAACCAACACACCATTACGTAACTTTGGAATGGCGCTGCCAACGGGGGCAAATCGCAAGAAGTTTGAGCCCATAACCGCTGTACCACGCGAGATAGTTAATAAATGGTTTCGGAAACCAAGCAATCCTCGTGTTGGAATTTCAAACAATAGTCGCGTTGTGCCGTCTTCGTTTTCAGTTTGTAGTAATAAAATACCTTTTCGCTTACCAATCTCGCCAGTTACAGCACTGGCAAATTCGTTTTTAACATCGATTGTTAGCTCTTCGATCGGTTCCTGAGTCTGACCATCAACTACTTTAGTAATAACCTGTGGCTTGCCTACTTGAAGCTCGAATCCTTCACGACGAAGATTTTCGATAAAGACAGAAAGATGGAGTTCGCCGCGTCCCCAGAGGATATATTCGTTATTATCTCCGGGAGTCATTTTTAGCGAAACGTTAACTTCTAATTCTTTAATAATTCGTTCATAAATTTTTTGGCTGGTGAGCTGAGTACCTTCTTTACCGACAAACGGTGAGGTATTAGCAGAGATTGCCATTTTAAGTGTTGGCTCGGCAATTTGGAGTGTCGGAAGCGCTTCGGGGGTATTAGCATCAGCAACTGTATCGCCGATCCGGCAATTTTTAATCCCTGTAATCGCCACGATATCGCCAGCGTCTGCCGACTCAACTTGCGATCGAGTTAAACCGTGGGTGCTATATACTCGATCGATCTTTGCGGTTTCACGAAATCCGTCTGGTGTACCAATTGAGACAGCCAGCCCCGGCTTCGCAACACCACGAGTAATCTTTCCAATCGCGTACTTACCTTGGAAACTATCCCAATCGAGCGCTGTCACTAACATTTGAAACGGCTCGTCTTTTTGCGACTGCGGTGCTGGGATATGCTCGAGAATCGCATCAAAAATCGGCGTCAGATCGGTTTCGGCGCTAATTTGTTCGCGAGTTGGTAAGCTATTCCACGATTTACCGTCACGCCCGATCGCGTAGTAAACAGGAAAATCTAGTTGAGACTCGTCGGTAGCTAAGTCCAAGAAAAGATCCGAAGTATCACGTAGCACTTTTTCGACCTGAGAGTCTGGTTTGTCGATCTTATTAATCACAACGATCGGCCGAAGACCTAGTTCGAGCGCCTTTTTTAGTACAAATTTTGTTTGCGGCATCGGACCTTCTTTTGCGTCAATAATTAGCAGAGCGCCATCGGTCATTGTTAACGTTCGTTCAACTTCGCCACCAAAGTCAGCGTGCCCAGGCGTATCAATGATGTTAATTTTAACGCCCTTATAGGTAACGGCAGTATTTTTGGCCAAAATCGTAATACCGCGCTCGCGCTCCTGATCGTTTGAATCCATAATCAGGTGCTGGCTCATTGCCGCTTCGTTTTCACGAAACGTTTTCGACTGCTTTAATAAGCCATCAACTAAGGTGGTTTTTCCGTGATCAACGTGAGCAATAATAGCTACGTTTCTGATACTCATTTATGCACCCATGCCAACAAATGTTAGCGCTTTGCCTTTTTTGTTTGCGCGACCAGTTCGCCCAATTCGGTGGACGTAGTCGGCGTAATTCTCCGGCGCGTCGTAGTTGATAACGTGTGTAACATCTGGGATGTCTAACCCACGAGCCGCGACGTCGGTAGCAACCATAATCTGGGTTTTACTGGTTTTAAACTCGTTCAAAGAACGTTGTCGCTGAGTCTGAGTTTTGTTGCCATGGATCGAGACAGCACTAAAGCCTCGCTCAATTAGTGTGTTGCAAAGTTTTTCAACTCCGTGTTTAGTACGACCAAAAATCAGCACTTTTTTCGCATCTTCTTGAGTGAGGATATCGTGAAGTAGTGTTAATTTTTGAAACGCGTCTGTGTAACGGATTACATCTTGATCGACATTTTGGGACGTTTCACGGCCCTTAACCGAAACTGATTCTGGGTTAACGGTGAAATTTGCAATAAGATTACGAACTTCTGGAGTAATCGTCGCCGAGAAAAATAACGACTGGCGCTGTTTCGGTAATTGAGAGATTAGCTCACGAACATCGTCGATAAAGCCCATCTCAACCATACGATCGGCTTCGTCTAAAACAAGGTTTGCAACATCATTCAACCGCAGAGTTCGGCGGTTTAAGTGGTCTTTGAGGCGTCCCGGTGTCCCGATAATAAATTGGGGATTGCGTCGGAGCGCGTTGATTTGTGAACCAAAGCCACCGCCACCGATACAAAGCGCCGAGAAAACATGTAGGCCGCGTGAAAAGACTCGAAGCTCATCTTCAATCTGTACCGCTAATTCACGAGTCGGAACAATAATAAGAGCTTTTTGTGATCGATCTTTTAGAAACTTATGTAATAACGGCAGAAGAAACGCAGCCGTCTTACCGGTGCCAGTATCTGCGATACCGATAACATCGCGGTGTCCCATAACTAACGGGATCGCCTTGTCTTGAATTGGCGTCGGGGTAACGTAACCACGAGCGGTTACTAAATCGACGAGTCGATTATCTAACGAAAAGTCAGTGAAACGGTGTTTGATCGGTTCGCTTACTTGTTCAGGCAGCTCAACTGCCTTATTGATATACATCGACGAGTGAACAGCCGATGGGTTTGGACGCCTGGATCGGCCACCGAAGCTTCTACCTCGGCTAAAACCGCCGCGACGACTTTTAACATTTTTATACATTTACTAATAACAGCCTTTCTACTGTTGGTACTCCCGAACAGTAGTGCCACTGTTATTAGTTGTGGCCACGATCCGAAAGCAAAATAATTTTTGCTTTATACTCGCATACGCGGATAAAGTTACTGAAAGTATAGCAGCTTTTTGACGAAAAGTCTAAGGGCTAACTACTTTCTCCACCGCTTGGTAAGTCTGCTCAATCGTTTGATTACTGTTATCGATAAGAACAATTCGGTCACCGAAATACGACTGTAGCTGCTTGGCTATCGCTATTTCGTTTGCGGCGCCGGCCATTCTCGATTCCAGCGTCTCAGTCGAGACGTTTCTCTCAATTAATCGCTTTTTCTGCTCGGTCGCATCGCAAAATAAAAACACTGCTCGTGCCTCAGAGTCGTACTCGAGCACCTTCCTCACCCCGCGGATATCAAGCTCCAACAAAACTGGCTCGTTACTAAGTTTAGCTCGCTCTAGCTCTGATAACGGCAGGCCGTAGCGAGATCCCCAAACAACTTCATGCTCAAAAAGTAACCCGTCATTAATCATGCGATCAAACTGTTCGTCAGTTAAAAACTGGTACCGAGCCTGATCTTGAGAATTACCGCGTGGGGGTCGGGTTGTACAAGTGATAGCGCGCTCAATATTTGGGTGCCGATTTAAGAGCAGCTCGATAATTGTCCCCTTGCCGCTTGCCGATACACCCGCCACAATTCGTAGCCCGCTCATGGCATTAGAATAGTCGTATTATCATAAGTGGCAAGTTATTTAACAGAAACTTGGTACGATAACTGTATGGGGCGCCCTAAAAAAATACTGATCGTCGGCGGCGGATTTGGCGGTATTGCAGCAGCGCGCGAATTTGAGAGACACAACAACTCAAATATCGAAGTAACTCTAGTTAGCAACACCAGCCATTTTGAGTATCATGCAGCGCTGTATCGCGTTGTTACCGGTCGCTCGCCGCTCGAGGTTTGCATCCCTCTCTCCGAGATAGTAAACCCAAGTAAAACCGTTGTTGTTAAAGACGCTATCGAAAAGATTCAGCTCACCAAGCAAATTGCGATTGGGAATAACGGCTCAGAGTATCCGTTTGACTATCTAATTTTCGCTGTCGGCTGTAAGACAACATATTTTTCCATCCCTGGCCTTAAGGAGCACTCTTTTACACTTCGAACGATCGACGACGCGCTGCGATTAAAACGACATATCCATCAGCTTTTTAGCGAAACCGCAGCAACCAAACAAAAAAAACCGATCGATATCGTCGTAGCTGGCGGCGGAGCAACTGGCGTAGAGCTTTCGGGCGAGTTGGCCGTTTACACGAAGAAACTTGCGCGACAGCACGGCGTACCCCCGTCGCTTGTAACAATTACCCTATTTGAGGCTTCAAGCCGCCTACTGCCGACGCTGCATTTGAATAGTTCTATCATCGTCGAGAAGCGACTACGAGCCCTTGGCGTCAACATTTTCGTCAACGCACCGATCCAAAAGAAAGATGTTGAGAGTGTATATCTGGAACAGATGAAAATTCGTACCAAAACTGTGATCTGGACTGCGGGAACAACGTCTAACGAATTAGCCGAGAAGAGCGGCTTTACGCTAAACCACTACGGCAAGATCGAAGTCCGCCCAACGCTTCAAAGCCGTGATAACGACTCGGTATTTGTTGTTGGCGATGCTGCTGCAACCGAGTATAGCGGTATGGCGCAAACGGCTATACACGACGGCGAATTTGCAGCCAGACAAATTTTAAACCTCATTCTTAACCGAGAACTTGCGACGTACCGCGCCAAACTGCCGTACTACTCAATCCCGGTCGGTCCGGGTTGGGCACTGCTAGAAGCTGAAGACGGTACGTTAACTGGAAAACTTGGCTGGGTCTTTCGTCGATTTGTCGATTTTAAATTCTTTCAAAGTATATTACCGGCAGCGATCGCGCTGCGGGCGTTTCAGGAAGGACGCAAGATCTATGAAACCTGTCCAGAGTGCTCTAGTATTGACGCAAAGGAGTACTAATGAGCGAAAAAACACAAAAGTATCTAGCGGTTGTCCGGATCGCGTTCGGTTTCTTGTTTCTCTGGGCGTTTGTAGACAAGATTTTTGGGTTAGGATTTGCTACAAAACCTGAGATGTCGGTTCTAAACGGCGCCTCAGCGACAGCTGGCTATCTTTCAAAAGGCACAAGCGGAGCTTTTGCAGAAGTATTCCAAAACTTAGCGACAAGCGCTGCGGTCGAGTGGCTATTTCTGGCAGGGCTTCTTTTGCTTGGAATCGCGTTTTTGTTAGGTGTTGGCATGCGCCTCGCAGTTTGGGGCGGAGTATTATTTATGACGTTACTTTGGCTCACAAACTTTCCGCCGAAAAATAACCCAATACTCGACGATCACGTACTATATGCCCTGACAATTCTGGCTATCGGCCAAGCGCGAGCAGGTGATGTGTTCGGGTTCGGCGCTCGCTGGAAAAATACGTCGCTTGTTCGTTCGATCAAGATTCTCGAGTAGAATACTACTAAAGTACAGTAACGACGCCGAGATATCCGACGGGACATCGAGTAGGCTTGACATTAGTTCTATCTGGGGTACACTGATACTCGTCTATTTTGTAAGGAGGTTCATTAGAACTACCATCAAGACCGTTAGACAAAAATTATATTTTATCGCTCAAAAGTTACTATCTAATCTTTCATCTGCCAGGGCACGGCTCGCTGTTATAAGTTTGCCGCTCATCAATCAGGTGAAAAAAACATCGCGACTCAAGCCAGTTCGTCGCTTTGCAACATTTACGAAACGCTACGCGACGCAGCTTGCCTTTGCGTTTATTATTGGTGTTTTTCTAACAATTACAGTCGGTGAGGGTCAGGCATACGAAATCGATACACCAAAAGTTGCGGCGCAAATCCAGGATCAAAACGACTCTTTCTTAGGCAAACCGCAATTATTCGCCGGTCAAACGCTGTTAACTGGTGAAGTTCAAGAACTTGTGGCTATCAGCTATACCGTTGAGAAGGGAGATACGTTACTTGGAATCGCTGGTCGCTACAATATCAGCGTCGGTACAATTGTTGATGCTAACAACATTCCGATCGATCAGATCGAGAAAATTAAGCCAGGAACTGAGTTGCTTATTCCATCAGAAGATACCAACACCTCACTCGCGTGGTTAGACGGCTTAAATAAGGTTAAAGAGGAAGAAAAAGAGCGCCTTCGCCAAGAAGAGTTAAAAAGACAAGCAACAAGACGTACCGCCCAAAGCAGCCGAAGCGGCCCAGCAGTTCGACTAGCCCAGGCTATCGGTGGCTACACCATTCTTGGAACCTATCGAAATCTACCAACGTACGGTGCGTTTGCCGGCCAGTGTACCAACTGGGTTAAATATAAGCGTCCCGACTTGCCGCAGAAAATGGGTAACGGCGGCCAGTATTTAGCGTATGCTCGAAGCTACGGAATCCCAACCGGTAGTATTCCTCGCGCCGGCGCAATCGTGGTAACTTCCGAGGCTTCGGTCGGCCACGTCGCGTATGTTGAGCGCGTCAGCGGCGACACCATTACTATTACTGAAATGAACTACGTCCGACCGTTCGTCGTGAGTCAGCGAACGATCTCGGTATACAGCGGCGTTATCCGCGGTTACGTCTACTAAAGACTGCTCGTTGCAGTAAGATACATATATGCAACGGAGGGGCTTTTTACGAAATTTTATCTTTGGCGCCGAGGACGGTTTAGTCTCGACCGTTGGGTTATTATCCGGCGTTAGCTTCGCTGGTTTAGCTAGCCGAGAAATTATCGTTAGTGGGATTATTTTAATCCTTGTTGAAGCGCTCTCGATGGGCGCCGGTGTTTATATCTCAGAAGACTCAACCAACGAGTTGTCCGACGGACAAAAGAAAGATAATCAACTTAACGATTCCTTGGTGATGTTTTTTTCGTACATGATGGTCGGACTAATCCCGCTACTGCCGTATATCTTTATTCCGGATACCCGCCAGGCGTTTTACTATTCCGTGGCTTCGACGGTCTTTGCTTTAATTGGCTTAGGTGTATTTAAGGGTTACTACGTAAAGAAATCGTTATTTTTCAGCGCGTTAAAAATTACAACAATCGGAACAATTGTGGTTTTACTAGCGATCGCCGTCGGGACGATTGTTTAAAATTTGACCAAAAATCCATTGATAGTGGCACCAGAGAATGATAGTATTTCCTCGTTCGAGGATCGTCATGAAAGTAATCGCTCTTTTCATCGTCTTCGCGCTAGCTGTTATAGCCAGCGCACAAACCAACAACGGGTACACAAACCTGCAAACCGTCACATTGAGCTACGAACAACCGAGCAATAAGCTTGAAGATCGTCTGTTCTCGAAATGGCGTCTCGATGACCCTGCCAGCGACCTGGTTTGGCTGAAACCAAATCAGCAATGGGCGTTCGGCCACTACGACTACCGGTCGCAGTTCTCGCTTGACCGATTCCGGTACCGACCAAATCTGTCTTTTGGGATCGACGACGGCCTATTCGGTGCTACCGTCATCCACAGATCGAACTGGACCGGTCGCACGGAACCGCGATACATCAGCTTCAACCTGTTCGGAATTATCCCGTTCGGTCGTGTTCGAGTTAACGGCGGGTAGCTCACCCACCACTACCAAAAGGGTGGCAGTTCAAACTGCCACCCGTTCTTTTATTAAGTTCTACGGCTAGAACCTAAATCCTCCTCCAATAATAATTCCTCCGCTACCTATACCGATAATACCTCCTCCGTTTTGGTTGCCACCTCCGATACCAACCCATGGCTGACCTCCAGGTCCGGTACCGATACCTATACCCCAACCGCCACTTCCCGGTGGCATAATCAAGCCACCATCACCAATTCCTGGTAGTGGACCACCGCCAAACTGCCACCCCGGTAAGTCTTTTGGATTGCGAACCCCACCCCACCCCGGTATACCAATAGGCGATGGTCCTGTCTCCCAACCTTTCGGCCATTTAAGCGGTTTCCAGCAGTCTCTATTGAATTCTACATCAATCTTTGTCTCTATCTGATCCGTTTCCTCAGCCTGCTGTGCACAGATCGCATGAGCTTTTTGTGGCATAAAGAAGTTGTTCAATTCATCTATGAATGATATCTTTTTTCCACCGCTATCCTTAAACGCTTGTACTATCTGGTTGATAATCCCCTCTAGTTGTGGGTAGAGCGGTAAAAGGGCAGCTCTTTCGATTCTCCGCATTTCTGCATAATTTTTTACTTTTGCTGCGGCTTGATAATTCGGGTTCGCGAGTACTGAATTAATCGCCGTAACAAGAGCAGTTAAGTTTGCTTGGTTGGCCGGGCTCTGCGCATAAGCAAAGAGAGCGTCATCGGCCTTGTTTATAAACACTTCTTGCTGACAGATATTTAGAATTCCTTGCTTTTGCCAATCATTCATTACCTTAATTGCTGTCTCTGTATAGCCGCACGTTGTCCCGCCACCACCAAGGTTCAAAGAAGTCCCACCGCTACCATCAAACGCTTTAAAACTACCTCTTGTACTAACTATCGTTACAACCGTCGATAACGCGAGGAAAAACACCCCACTATAAATTATCCACTTTCTAATTTTCATATTGCGTTCCATTCCCCTCCATAGTTTTATTAGTTACTTTCAGAATTACTGGAAACGCTGTGTCTGTCAACAGGGCTCAAGATATTGATACGGCTTAAAAGAAGCGTATAATTTCTTCACATCGGATACAGGTCCGAAGGAGTGGACATGAAACTCGTACTTATCATCATGGGTATTTGTTTGAATCCTGGTTCTTTCCAAGAGCCCGGGCTTCAAGCGCAGTTCGACAGCAAACCGATCGCCGAAGCGACTGAGCTTCTGGTTGATCACATGGCGAGTAACGGCAAGGAAGGAATCGAGCCGGTCTTATTCGATGGCTCGAGCCCGATGATCGAAGATTTTGCGCTCGGTCTGAAGGTTTTCAAGATGTCTTCCGGTGAAGGCTTTACGGCTGCTCGCAGGCAGTTCTCGTTCTCGACCATCAGTCAGAGTGAGGTTGCGACTATATGCGAATCCAGCGAATTTCGTGCCTTCTTGGAACGCTACTACCGAGGCAAAGAGGACCTCAGCACCCGAGTCCTCGAGTACATGAAGTCACAGAAAGCAGAGAAGGTGGTTCAGCTCACCATCCCGCTGCCCGATCGAAGCACGATCAATTGGATTCTCTTCTTCAGGCTCAGCTCCGACAAGAAATGGCGGCTCGACGAAGCCGTTCCCAACTTCAAACCCCCGCAAGGGGGATTTTCTTTAAACGCGCCCTGGGAGGGATTCGGACCCCCGACCAAGTGCTTAGAACGCACCTGCTCTATCCACTGAGCTACCAGGGCTAAAATCTTGTGAAATCACTTGCAAATAATATCTTTTTCTTCTGCCTATTTTTCGGTTCCTCAATTCTAAGACTAATCGATGAACGCCCGTTTGTGATGAGATTGTTTGCAACGTAATAACACTTGTCAGTTACCTTATCATAAATGGCCAGATAATCTAAGTCTTTACTAGTATATTTATAGTAATGTCTACCATCATGAGTTTCACACCTGACCTTAATTACGTGGTTTTTTGCAGTAGCATACTTGCACTGAACTCTTAAGAGCTTGTTCCGTTTTTGTATAATGATGTCAAATTTCCAATCCTCGCCTAAAGGTAAGGCAACCTTATAGCCACGCTTCAACGCGTCTGCGACAATCATAGCCTGCCCAAGGTCTCCTTTCGATTTTGTGTCGGCCATACACACATACTCATAGCAAGTAGACCGAGTGTCAATAACCGTCTTGCTCTAATCCGCTGAGCTACGGGGGCAGCTGTCGTGATTTTACCTTAATTTGAGGCAAAATTAGATACTTTGACCGAACTTTTGAAAGACAGCTTTGGCAGCACTACTCTCACGAAGTTTAGTCATTAACTTATCGTATCTGGTCTTACTTGCTTCAAAGTGGAGTTTACTACGTAGTGTCTTATAGGCTTGAGCCAGCCATTCGATATCTTTTTTAGCTTTTTCGGCGCTGATCTGCCCGGATTCCACTGCTTTGCCGTACCGGATAATGCGAGCGACATTAAGTAGCTCTAGCTTATCGGCGTCGTATAATATCTTTCCCTCGATGCTCGTTGGTTCCTGATCGAACGAGTGAAGCGAAACAGCATCGTATACCTTGTCGATAAAATCTTTATGGAAGCCCATTTGTTGCATCTTTACTTTTAAATGGTTGGCTGTTGCCTCTGATGCCTTCTCGGTTCCGTCTTCGTGCGGCACGTCGTGCCACATTACCGCCACGCGCAAAGCGTCAAAATCGATACTTGGGTCTTCCAAATCATGTGCCAGTTGCAGCGCGTTTCGCAGCACCTCCAAGTGATGCGCCAAGTCGTGAGCGATATCAAACGGCGACTCGTGAAGCCGAACGCGAGCCTCGTCTAGTAGTTGATCTAATTGATTCATGAACACAATTTTAACAATTTATACGGCGATTGTCGCCTAGTTGATACAAATCTACTACCGAGTATTGATTATTTTACTGATAAGTAGTATATTCTTTTTGAGTAGTAAGGGGGCGGATCCCCCGTTTTTATTAGGAGAAGCATGTATACACTTCCAAAAGCCGGTCCAAGTACAATCGTTCACGCAGCTGCATTGTTAGCTGTTGGCGCGTTCGTTTTGGCGAAAGCTGTCCTCAAATTTGCTAAAACTAGTCGCTAATTGCGGCTAGTTCGTAACTATGGCTCGAAAAGCTACCTTTTGTGTAGTTGTTCCTGCGTACAACGAAGAAGTCGTAATCGGAGAATCGTTGCGATCACTCTTCTTGGCGATCAATAAAAAGCATGTATATGTTGTCAGCGACGGTTCCACTGACAACACTTCAAAAATTGCTCGGGAAATTCTTGGGAAAAACGTCTTATCACTGCGAAAGAACGTCGGTAAAGCCAAAGCCCTTAAAAAGCTATTAACAAAATTTAGCTTAACCAAGCGGTATCAATACGTGATGTTTTTCGACGCCGATACCACACTTAATAAGGAGTATTTTCGCGAGACTAGGAAATTAATTCATTCGGAACCTGCTTGTATCGTCGGTACGGTCACAAGCCAGCGTCGGAAACTTATCAGTGCCTACCGCGCGTTTGAGTACGGTTTCTCGCACCGCTTTTTTAAGAACGCTCAAAAACGCTATGGGTACTATTACTATCGCCCCTGGCTGCACCTCGACATACCGCGCCGACGTACTTGATAGATTGAGTTTTGACGGCGGAACGTTGACCGAAGACTTTGATCTGACGCTCCAGATTCATCATCAGAAACTTGGCAACGTGGTTTACAGTCGAAAGTCGTACGTAATTACTCAGGGTCCGATTACGTTTGGTGATTATTGGAAGCAGATTATGCGTTGGAATACCGGATATTGGCAGAATTTTTTTTCACATCGATTATTTCTTCCCAATAAGAAAGTTAATCTCGAGATACTATTACTAACCGGTGATTTTTTCTACTGGTTTGCAACCGTTGCACTGGCAGTATTTAAACCGTTATTCTTTCTAAAGCTCTACGGAACGGCGCTTGGAATTATGTTGCTACTTTCAATTACGGTACTTGCGGTCGAACGAAGATTTTGGGCAATTCCGTACGCACCGCTGTTTGGAATTTTTCATTTAATTAACGTCGCATCGTTTATTCTTTCGCTATTTCGAGCAATTTTTTGGCATAAAAAGCAGCTTTCTTGGCAAAAACTACCCAGATACGCGTAACAGCTTGTCATATGGCTTGATATTGTTACTATCAAGCCATGCGTCGAGGAGGGGTATATGTCGTTATTACCGTAATAATATCCATTCTCGGAACTATGTTGGTTCCGCTTTTTTCTGCGCAAGCTAAAACTCGGGTTGAGGTAAATATTTTTCATCCGGGGGCAGCCTACAACACTGGTCTTGTAACCTCGCTACAACAGTCGCTTGGGATTCAGTTTACTTCCACAAAGTGGTATCAGGACTGGGCAACAGCGTTTGACCCGAGCGTTGCCAACGCCATGCACGCCGCAGGGTTTATCCCCGAACTTACCTGGGAACCGCAACTCAACGGAGTTGGCGTTGCTTATAACGATGTCATGAGCGGCAGTTACGACTCTTACATCACCCAAACTGCTCTGGCAGTAAAAAGCCTAAACCACACTATACGCATTAGCCTCGCTCCTGAGATGAATACCGACTGGACGCCTTGGGGCATCGGCAAACAAGGGAACACCGCCGACAACCACAAACTTTTTTGGCGACACGTCGTTACAAAATTTAGAGACGCAGGCGCTACCAACGTTAAATGGATCTGGTCGGCAAACGTCCGACCTTGGAACGCGAGCGCTTTATACGGTTCGTACGCTAACATTTTTCCGGGATCAGAGTACGTCGATTACTTGGATTGGACGGGTACAATTGGGGAACTTCACAAAGTTGGAGCATCTGGCAGACATTTCGAGAAGTATTTGAGAGTTCTTACAACGAACTAGTTGGGGTAGCGAATAAGGACATCTTAATAATGGAGATTGCCTCAACCGAAATTGGGGGAAGTAAAGCGCAGTGGATTAGCGATATGTTCGCAACGCTCGAAAGCTCGTTCCCGCGGATTAAAGGTTTTACCTGGTTTAATATTAACAAGGAGACAGATTGGCGAATAACATCGAGCGAAAGCGCTACTGCTAGTTTCGTGGCTGGCTATAAAGGCCAAAGCTCAACTACAGCTACCAACAGCTCAACACAATCAACCACCAATAAGCCGTCTTCTACACCTCAAACAAAACCGGCTAACAATTCTGCCAACCAGGTTCAGAGCACGCCCGAGCCCGTTGCTGATCCAGCCCCAGAAGTTCCGGTTGAAGAGATTCCAAAGCCGCTACCGAAGAAAACTGCCGGATCGTTAGTCGCTACGCAGACCATAACAAACGACGCAAAAATCCCACTTGCAAATTTAGCAATCATCCTAGCCATCATCGCTAACGGGTTAGTCTTAGCGTCGTTATTTGCTAATCGGCTGTATCACCTTTCACTTAAAAAGAAGTTTTTCTTAATTGGGCTTGGGTTAGTAGATAGTGTTTACACGGCACGGCAATTAAGACACCGCTAAGAAAACTTTTACCGTAAGATTAGAGGAGTATAAAAAAGCCGGCCTCGCGGCCGGAAAACGTGTTAGGCAGTGGTTAGCTGCTTCGGTTGATAGCTGCGCTGTCGGGCCAGCTGTTCCAGGTAATGGTTGATCGAGCCTGTCACCAGCTTGACGACGCGTTGATGCATCGAGCTATCGTACTCGTTATAGGGATTCACCCTAAACAGGCCTCCGGTCCCCGAGAATCGCTGGCCGACCTTACCGGTAGGCTCTGCTTTGATGACGATGTCCCCATGTTGGGTGTTTCTGCTTAGCCTGACCGGGATATCTCCGCAGCCAAGCGACAAGACGCCCTCGAAACCATCTTCAGTTTCTTGGAATTGACGAATGTGACCCCTCCAGGGCTGGCCGAGCTGGACGACAACGTCGTCGATCAGCTGGCAATCGCCTCGCGGCGAGGGCACGGCAATGGTAATCGGATTCTCAAGCATAGGTACTCCTATTTAGCCTCTTAGGGCTTTTGGCACATAAAATAGTACTTTCTACAGAGTTTGATGTCAATAAGCCATATAAAGAAAAAGGCCGCCTTAGGGGCAACCTTTTTCTAGTGGACCTGAGCGAAGAGAGTGCACACCGCGACGTTATGGAACGTGATCCACAAGTGCGACTCAGACTCGGCTGAGGATCAACGGATCTACCGGTTGAACATGGTTGGCTTCATTCTAAGTATGGTAGCGACTGCGTTTCTTCAAGGCTTCATCATGGATCTTGGGAGACAACCTCTCAGTCCGAGATAATGCTGCTTTCAGATATAGTCTCTCAATCTCGTTCTCACTACGTCTCTCATGGTCAAAGTTGGCCCCGCCCCGGGCGAATGATCCGAGGGAATGGAACGAAAGACGACTGACGCAATGGGAATGAGGAAGGAGGAGTGAGTAACAGAACTCGGAGAATGAGAGTTAAGTTTTCATGCAAGTTCAACCAGGTTCAAGAAACCCGGTCAGCCCTGACCGGCCCATTGGCCGGTTCTTTAACCGAGGGAGTGGCCGCACCTTGTCGCGTCTCGCATCACGAAAAGAGAGCAGGCGGGGCCTGCTCAGTAGTCGTCGGGCAAGAGAACGGTTGTTGAGGATCGGTCGGCTTTCCTAGTGCCAGCCGAGCCTGTCTGATAGCTTCGCCAAATTCGTTCACGCCTCCCTTAAGCATGGCAGGAAACTGATTGCTCAAGACCCCGTAGTATTACCTGGTTTTACGACAAACAGAGAAAGTGTCGGAGGTTTATAGCGTATTATAAATGCCGGGTGCTGCTTGAGACAGCGACCCGGCGGAACAGTAGACATGCATACACCATGCCACTGCTTACGGACCATAGCAGAGGTTCGATTTCGAGTCAAGAGGAGTTGCGCCCAGACTACTCGCGCCGCTGAGACTCGAGGTGCGGCACACCAACGAAAGCCCGAGGCTGGTGCTTCGTGAACGAGCGCAGCCGTTCCTCCCGCCGAACGGTGCCGATCCCCGACCACTGGGTGGGGGTTGTCAAGAACTGGTTGGATGTCTGTCGGTCACTCATAGAAGCCCTCATTTGCCTTTCAGCGGAGGTTTTGAGAACCCACGCCCTTGTGATCGGAGCGACTGGCAGCGGCAAGACGAATTTCCTCCATCATCTCATCGTCGCTGACCTCTTGCGGGGCCATTCCATTGCCGGAGACGATACGCCGAGAGAACCCACACTTTCCTCTCCGGGGAACGGTGCGATGCCAATGTGGCAAGGCGCTCACCGCCGCCTGGTCGCACGGACGATCAGCAAAATATGCCTACTATAGGTGTCGGCGCTGTTCTCAGACAAACTTGCGGCGGGAAGCGGTCGAGACGGCCTTTGCCCGCTTCCTTTCAGCGATCCGCTCAGAGTTGCCTCTCGATGAAGCGGCTGTTGCATCTCTCTATAGGCAAGCAGACGCGGATCGCGCACTGCTAATTGAGCAACGAAAACGATTCGAGCAGGAGTTGGACCGCTTGGGCAGATTGCAGAAGGCCCTCATCCTCAAAACGGTTGAGGGTGTGATACCGGATGAGATGGCGGCACAGCAACTCAGGGAGTTCGAATCAGCCATGCGTGAGCTTCGCGCCAAACTCGCAGAACCTAATGCGTCGAGTGTCGAACCGGCCATCGAAAAGGTAGTGGAGTTCTCCCGTATGTTCCTCAACAAGGTTGATGAGATTTGGCCTCGTGCATCGTTCGAAGTCAAACAACACATTCAGAGAGTGCTTTTCCCGGCTGGCGCGACACTAAGCGTCAAAGGCAATGCGCGAACCGCAAATGGACCTGCATTAACAGGTCTGAGGGACGTTTCTTTTGCAGGCAGTTTCCGTTTGGTGGTGTCTGCTGGAAAAAGTTAGAACTCATTTTGAGCAGAACCCCGAATGATTGCCGCCCTGAGGGCGGCAATCCCGCCTCGCGGCTCGCCGCCTG
>JAJTYJ010000029.1:0-1105 GCA_021463485.1 bacterium | reverse complement strand
CGAAGTCATTTCCGGCCAACAGCTTCTTGAGGTCAAGGTAGTACCGATGGTCACCGACTCCGAAGAACGCCTGGTACAAGGACGTTAGCCTTTGCTGGCCGTCAAGCACGAGGAATGTATGTGATTGACCATCGATCTTGGGAGCTCCTTCAAACTCGCGCGCAGCGAATACACGATTTCGATCTCGCACCCGCAGCAGACTTCCTGCGGGAAAGTTGTTAGCGATAGACACAATCAGTTCTTGCGTCGCAGCCGGATCCCAAACGAAGTCTCGTTGGAAATCCGGGAGCACCATATTTCGGCCATGAATATCGGCCAATAACTCTTTCAGTTCTCGTGGATTAGTATCTTCGAATATGCTCATATGAAATCGGTAGTCTCTTCAGTGACAGTTGTTAACCATCTAAATGCCTCAATCTCGCAAGTTGTTATCCAATCCTAACGATGCGATACGTTGCGGGCAGTAAAGAAAGCTTCCCCTCGCGACGCATTTCATCTATCCTTTCGCCGGTAAGTTCGATCGGGACATCATCACTGTCTACCAACACCAGCGAATAGAGGTCTGGATAATTTCGAAGAAGTTCGAAAACATCTGTGTCCACTTCCAAAGGTTTTTTCTCCAGACAATGGTCTTTGACATGGTAGTACTTCATAACCGAGCCATTGCTCCGTCGTTGTTCCCATTGGAAGCCTATGCCGTCCTTGTTTTTTGCGATCCAGCTTCCATTGCCGTGAAAAAATCTATCATCAGAATCTTTCCTAAATCCATTTTGTTCGGCGAACCGATCGATGAGGTTTCGTCGTTGGGGACGTTTTAATCGAGTCCTTTCCGGTGTCTCCTCGTCTTCATCTTCATCGTCGTAGAACTCATCCTGATCGTCTTCATCCAAGTTGTCGGTGTCAAACTCATCATCGCTTTCGTTGTCGAAATCGTCTTGCGATTCTTCCAGCGTATACGGTTCTTCCGAATCATCGTCATCAGCAGCATCCCGTGCGGTGGCAGCAGTAGCCCGAGCTGCATGCAGATGAGGAACATCACACCGAACCACACCGGGTCGACCCTGAGCTGCTGGACGATCGGCATGAAGATCGGCAGCGTGATCAG
>JAJTYJ010000028.1:0-1132 GCA_021463485.1 bacterium | reverse complement strand
CAAGGACAACCCAACCGCGCAAGACATGTTAAACGAAGCAAAGATCAACGAGGCCGAAGCCTTGCGTATGGCCAGGAAATATGAGATGCGCAGGTTGCCAAGAGATCCGCATCATGCGAGGTGGTAAATGCCCTGGAAAATCGTTTCTGGTAAGGGTGGTTGGTTCGTAGTCAAAGAGGACACGGGAAAACCTATTCACAAACGCCCGCATAAAACAAGGGGCGAAGCAGAAGCCCATTTGCGTGCTTTATATGTGAACGAAAAGAGAGCAAATAAATGAGGAGAGTGATTGTTTCTCCGAGTGAAATCAAGCGAACCCATCACATCAGCTTGAGCGATGGAAAGACAACGCTTGGTTTTATCGCGACCGATGGACGCGGGAACGCAGCGCCATATTCGATTACCAGAGCGCCGATCAACCGTACGGCGCTGAAGACTACCAGTGGAAGTCAAACTTATTCTGACTTCGAACCACCCTGGTCACCCGTTGCCCAAGAGGACTGGAGCGGAGGTAGTGGAAGCCTGGACTTTGATGATAATATCACCCGCTTTTGGGATAGTGCTGGCGTCAACACATCTTTCGCAAACAAGATGTTTCTTGGTCCACAGGAGACCTATACAACCGGAACGCGCAACCAGGTCAATAACCTTCCAGATGATTTAACCTGGCTCGAGATAAAAACCGGAAGCAAGAATTATCTTGCTGCAATCTTCACGGCAAACGCGAACTATAACGCGGCAAATATATATTTGTATGTTCGGAGATATGGAACACCCGCAAGCGATTTGACCGTTGAATTATGTTCATCGAGTGGCGGCGAACCGGACACTGTTTTGCAAACTGCGACAATTACAACGAGCGATATTACCGATACGATTGCGCTGTTTTACAAAGCGGCAATCGCTGAGCAGGCCTTGAGTAGCGGGACGCTGTACTGGGTGAAGGTTTACAGCGCGAATGGGACAAGTCAGGATCACTGGAAAGTGGGCGTCAAGAACGCCGGCGGGAACAGCAAGGAGAGTTCTGACGGAATAACCTGGAGCGCTTCGAGCGTGGATTTATATTATCGCGTGACCGATGCGAACAGCACAAAATATCCTGTTTTGTTCCGGTATCTTTACTCAGAATACA
>JAJTYJ010000027.1:0-1191 GCA_021463485.1 bacterium | reverse complement strand
AGTGAAGTTCGAGACCTGGCAGTCATAATCCTTGGCATCACACTTCGATCCTTCGTTGAAAAAGGCCTCGGCAGGAGACGATGCTTTCGGGGTCGGGGAAGCTGTGACTGCCGGCTTCGTCGGGGCGATGGTCGCGGGTTTTCTTACCGGCCGCCGTTGACCTGAAACTGGTAAGGCGGGCATACCGAGGAGGAGGACGACAAAAACAATGACTCGAATACATTTCATATTGTTTGGGTTACGAGAGCTCTAGCTGGCGTTAACATCCGTTCCGCCGAACTCGGTAGTGCATCTGACTCCATCCTTATTGCTCATTGCACTGCCATGCTCGCACTCCGGAACCGGGTGCTCGTGAGATATTTGTACAGATCTCGTATTCTTTTGGTACGAATGTCCAGGTGTTGGAAGCCGAAAATGTCTGTTGGGCGGAGCCGCTTAGCTTTATATATTGTCCGGGCCCGAGAAGAGCACTTGCATCTAATCTTTCACCGCCGATGACGAACTCTCCGCTAACGTAGATTATGGAATTGCTGGAATTGCGGAATCCAAAAAACCAATGGTGAGAACGTCTGTTTGGGTCGTCATTTATGAAATTGCCCGTGCTTCCGATCGGTCCAAGAGCCCGCACCTGAACTGACGTAAGGTTTCCGCTCAATGATGTCCACGGCGACCAACAGTGCTTGTACTGCGGCTGGTTTTTATAGAGCGAATCAGTGCTACAACCAAAAAATGATTGCTCGTTATCCGCCGATTCAATAGCGGCCGATCTTATGTATTTGTGACGACCGGAAGAATTGCTTTGGCTATTTGTTGAATTTACCGTACTAGTCGGATTCGGGGCTTTACGGGTAGTTTGGCCTGATCTGGTCTGGTTACCCGATGTGTTAGGTGATGTCTTCGCCGTAGCGACTTGGACCACGGTGCTCACAAGATTTCCCAAAGCCTGAATTGTTTCCGAGTCCCGCCTAGCCTTTTCCTCCCTTCGTCTCTTTGCGTCAGCCGCGGAGATATCCGCCATTTCCTGATACATCTTCGCCATGATTGCGTCGACCTTCCTTTGGCTTTCAACCTCTTGTTGAAAACGGATCGCGGTCGCTTCTTCTTGTAAACGAACGACGCGTTCGTATTCCGCTAATTCTGGTTTAGACGCTTCTGAAGGTTGCTCCTGCATGCCTCCAGCAACTGCCCCCC
>JAJTYJ010000026.1:0-1194 GCA_021463485.1 bacterium | reverse complement strand
CGGCGTTTTGCCTGGCTTACGGCTCTCGGCCGTTGGCGATCCGATCGCATTCCCCTGTATTGATGATTCAACGGGATCCTCTCCCGATTTGCTGCTTACCGCCGGTAGAATTTTGATCGGAACAAAGAGGTGCGTAGTGTAAGGTGGCAAACACGTCGTATCGCTGCAGGTTTGATACGTCACGTCAACTGCGATCCTTTGATTCCCCAAAGGAGCATCATCTATCACGGAGACCGGAATCTTAATACTTATTTTTCCTTCATACGTCTCGGTTTCCATATTGAAGTTTGGATCGAAGGACCTGTCGGGAGTCGGCGTACGCGCCACTCCATCAACCCGAAACGCTTGCTTTCCCGGGATCGAGATGACGGAGGCCATAGGACCTCCTGGTGGCTGCGAAACGGAATATATGTGCCAGCCGATTTCAATTTCGGCATCTAGGTCAATGAGAATCCTCTCGCCGACCTTCGCGGTTGCCGGTCCGCTGGCTTTCCATCGAACGATGTCTCCTGCTGCCTGCGCGTGAGTTGGATCGGGTACAGTCCCCAGTAGGAGAAATGTGCTAATTGCGGTGACAACCCAAGCTAAGATCTGTTTATGTCTCCTTCGTCTCATTAGTTTCATTTCTGTGATGGATACACCAGTCGACTAAAGATCAGTCGGTTGTCTCCCCTACTCGCGGAGGGCAGGCGCGGGAGATAGATCCGGAGGCGCTGTACCAAGGCTTAGTCGCCCGAGCGGTCTAGCGTAGCCTCAATTATGCTTGCTAAATGCGATTCAGTCTGGGGGTTCCATTCTGCAGACACATACCGAATAACTCCCTTCCGATCAACTACTACGAACTGAGGAATTGCTTGGGCAAAGTAGGCACGGGCGTTCTTGTCCCCGCCGGGGCCCGCAGAGTCCCGAGCGACGGGAGTTTTAATTGCAACCTTGAAGGGCAGCTTTAACTCATCCGCGTAATACTTCTTATTCGCAGCAATTTCTTGTTCCGGTAGCAGATTTTTATCCTTCCCAAAATAGCCATACAGCGTTGTCGCAAGAACTATCTGGAAACCTCGCTTTGCGTATTTTTCGTGCAGCCGCATCAATTTCGGATAACTCTCCTTGCACGGAACGCACCAATGAGCTGTGAACTCGATCAGAGTCACTTTACCGGTCAAGGTCAGCGGCTTAGTGTCAGACTTGCGGTTG
>JAJTYJ010000025.1:0-1197 GCA_021463485.1 bacterium | reverse complement strand
GCCCCAAGAAGAAATCTTGGTGAAAAAAGATTGATGATAGGCCGGAGACCGGAGAGTTTCAGAAGATGCCGGATGAGAATCGCGAGCATTACGAGCATCACCCAATAGAGGACATCGACCCCACGAAAATAAAGACGAGGTCGTCCATAACAAACGGAATCTGCGAGAGCTTTCACAAAACCATCCTCAACGAGTTCTGCTGGAAGCGCTGCAGCCGGACGCAGCCGAGTGGTACGCCACTACAACACCGAGCGACCAGTTCCGGCAAATACTGCTACGGCAAGACCCCAACGGAAACTTTTGCTGAGTCAAAGCACCTGGCAAAAGAAAAGGAGTTGGACAACGAAACATGGTGGTCCCACGATCCCCAAAATCGTACACCCACCACCATCGCAAATCTTTCAGCCGGCAGATGAAATCTTGACTAGTACATCTGATCCGGGCCACCAACGGCCTGTCGGCTACTTGTTTGATAGTAGCGACTCATCGGTTCTGGGAGTAGCTTCCTTCTATAAGTGGCTCATCCCTGGTATTTTGAACGTTCAGCTTACCAGCCCCATAGTTGACTGCCATCGGCATTGACAGTCGAGCCTTTTGTAGACTTTCCTCGATCTGATGACTTAGCTCGTCGGTCCTGGCTGGTTCAACTGAGCCAATCAGCCCATATTTCCTCATGTGCGAAGTAACAATCTCTAATGACCCTGAACGTTTGATAGTCAGATCATTACTCAAATCCTTGACAAGGTCATTTGCTACGTCCTTGCGAATTTGTGCGAACGTGTGAACCATATCATCTGGTGCTTTACCGTATCGCTCTTGCACTCGGGTTTCTAAAAGATCTCTCTGATGTATCGCTTTGCCGTAAACGAAATCTTTTTCATAGGGAGGTAAATTTTGATAAGTCTTCTTGTGATCGAATTCGTTCGGATTTCTCAAATCATTGTTTGGAGTGCTCACACTTAAGAGAAAGTGTTTAGTTGCGGCCAATGAGTGTCTAAGATCCGATCTTTCCAACCTCGTCTTTAGGCTTTCCAGTAGTTGCTGTCCCTCGGTACTTAACCGGATATTGCCTTCAAACAGGGCTTGAGTCTTTTCCTCGCGATTCTTTCCAAAATGCGAGTAGGACATTTTTGCCGCTGTCATTTCCGATGAATAGTGTAAAGGTGAACTCTCGGTAAAGAGGAATTGAAGTTCCTT
>JAJTYJ010000024.1:0-1212 GCA_021463485.1 bacterium | reverse complement strand
GAACCTATTGAGCAATTCACGGACCAGCTCATCATCATCGGCCACGGTTGCGACCGCAGTAATCAGATCATCACAAAGTACGGCAAAAATATCATCAAGACGTGAATCAAGTAGTTTGAAGATGAGGAACGTTTCTCCCTGATTTGGCCCGGTGGCGCTTACCTCTACAGATATGTCCCGAAGTCCGGCGAATCTCGAAACATCGATTGCCGAAGTTGCTCCAACTGAGGCCGCAAGGCATTTAAATCCCTCAGGCGACGTAATCGCAACAAAGAGGTTCGGCACGACCGTAGTCGGACAGCGCCGCAATAAAAGGCCGTGCGTTGCGGACATCTGCGATGATAGGTCATTCCAAAGCTCGCTAACTCTCATCCTCGTCGTACCCACCTTCGTCAAAATAATCGTCTTGGTTAAAAGCCAGAAGCAACTGTTCATGGATCGCATAGCTCACCGCATCGTCCGAATCACTTCCAGGAAAACTGATCGCGAATCCGACAAAGGGTTCGCTTCCCGCGGGCATCTCGGCGCCATCCGGATCCAAAAGGTAAATTAACAGCAATGGTCGCCGCTGCCTTTTGCGAATCTCATTCCGAACCCATTCGCCACTTGGATACTTGGGCTCGCCCTCTTTACCGCTGGCGTCCCATAAACGCCTCGTCGCGTTCATCGATTCTTCTCGCTCTTCCGGCGTGAGATCGATAAATTCATCGTTCGGACTTATGATGTGTGACTTACGAATGTAGTAGTACTCTTGGCCCTTGGAGTCCTCCGTTTGTTGTCTGCGAATCAGATTTACGGACAAACTGTCATTTATCGGATATTCTTTTCCGCTGGACTTCGTGATTACCCCAATATTCCACGAGTCTAGTTCGTTCCGCGAGTATTTGATTTCAATGAATCGGAGAAGATTTGCAGGGGCTGCGGACCTTAGACTATCGAAGACTTGAAAACCAGCGAGAAAGTCGCGTACCAACGCAAACGGCTTGCCTTGCCACAAAAAGTGACTTGGAGTTTCTACGTCTGCAGCCCCTAGGGCATTTATTAGTCTTTTTGCTGCTTGCAGGTTGCTCTCGACAACAGTCGGGGTTTTACTCAGTTCGTAGCTCTCGACGAGTCGCCCTGACCAGGAAACCTGCACCTCCGTCGCGTTCCGGATCTTGTTAGAAGCTGAAATCTGTAAAACACCGGGGTGCGTTCGAACACGTAGTGCAT
>JAJTYJ010000023.1:0-1228 GCA_021463485.1 bacterium | reverse complement strand
CCTCCATTGCGACGTCGAGACCGATCTTGTTGCGATATTTGAAGCAGTCCGCAATGGTCTTGGCAGGGTTATAGACTTTCACGCTTCCGCCGTCTATCTTGTGCGTGTCGATCCCGGCCGTGAATGAGGGGCCTGAGAAGCGCAGCACTCGCAGCGGAACGAACTCGACAGACGGTCTTCGTGACATGCCTTCGATCGCGATCCATATTTCGAATGGATTTTGGGTGGTCAGGTCATGGAAACGCAGGGCCGACAGGAGACAGATCACTGCGTTCGGTGCGACCTTGGCGATCTCAGCAAGATTCTGTTTTTCATCGAATTCCGCGTTGGCGGGCGAATAAAGACCGCGACCGACCTTTACGAGCTTTCCTTCGTCCACTAGCCGCGACATCAGTGTCCGAGCGCCTTTGATGTTGGCGAGATCCATCGGTCGAATCAGCTTCTTCTTTTCGGCGTATCGCAGTATCCTTTCCTGGTTCGTCAGTTTGCTCACGGAACGATGTTACACAATGTCAATAGATATTAGCAAGTATTGACGTTATGTAACTATGCCAGCTGTGATGGTGTAGCCGTACTATATGTGTAATGCATGGAATCACTATGATGGTTGCACCTGCGGCTTCGGAGGCGACGGCCATTTAGGCGGCGGCCATGGAGGCGGTTCCGGCACCGGTACATACCCGATTTTCTATGATTTCGGTCCGTCGCTACTAGATTTAGCGGCAGAATTAGGCTACTCCGTGTGCTTTCCTACAATTTGCCGCTATTGTGGGAACCTAATTTACCTTTTTGCGAGTCCCGAAGGAGGCTTTGCTATTTTCGATTCTCTTGGAATTCCCTGGCCCAAACACGAATGCTGGGGAATTCATCGAGATGCTACGAATTACACCTCACTATCTCTCGTATGTTCCCCGTCCTATCGATTTCCGATTCCAAAGCACACTAATTTATTTAGTCGAAAGACGGGACGCGTGAAAGGCGTTGTAGTGTTTAAGAAGGATCAGCATAGTTTTCCTGGCCTCTCAAAATTCTTCATCTATGACGGAAGGGCTCTCTTTGAAATATACGCATCGAGTAGCATCGAGATCGGACATTTCGTCGAAGGAGAGCTAGAACTTAGGTCTGGGCATTCTTTCTTAAATCGTCCCGTTTACTTCCCTGAAGAGGCGGTTGCGAAAGAACTAAATAAACGAGAAAAGATCGCTTCGAAAATCGTCCGCCAAGCAAA
>JAJTYJ010000022.1:0-1233 GCA_021463485.1 bacterium | reverse complement strand
GCCTTATTAATAGCATCAAGCGGCAGTGCGACTTCGATCAGCTTCTTTCTAGTTTTCACACCCATGAATAGTCACTTTGCGGTTTCCATAGCCTTCTTTATCTTATGTTTCGATACCCAGGGTCCGGCATCTCTTTGTACTCAATTATAGTCACTAGACCGCGACATCCGCGTCCGGGGCTTCGAGCTCAAGATCTGTGGCCGTTTCAAGTCCCGTCACACGCTTAATCTCGATCCAAAGGCGTCCTTGACGCCAATCCAAAAAATCCTCGTAGTTATCTGTCCAGAACGGAGAAGTCTCACCCGTTGGTAAGAAGTGTGATTCAAGAACTGCATCGAACGGAAATCCGGGTGTATCTCGAATGGCCTTCAAGTAGTCGGACGGCGCTCTATTACTGATCTTACGGTTTGTCACGGCGTCGATCAGAGTACGATTAACGATACAGTCACGCTGACGAGCAATGTCAACACCTTTTACCTTCTGGAGAAAATCGGAAGGAAAGATGTGGTGGTCGTCAATCGATTCTTCCTTCATAAGCTTTCCTGTAATGACAGCTTGCGTATGGAAGTCTCTCGCAAGGTTGCCGGCACCAAGAATCAGGCAGATCGTTCCACGATAGATAGCACGCTGACGAGGCGTGACATCGCGCAGTGTTCTTGGATCAAAGCGAAGTCCGAGCACCACGTCGGGTTCGTCGCCGCCGTTGAACCAGCGGAGAAGCTCAGTCAGGTCTTTTGCTGCCTGACTATTCGGAGCGTTTTCGTATGCCTGTCCGAAGACTGAGCACCAGAACCAGCGTTTGATCTTTTCACGATTCGCACCAGTCGCCGCCGTATTGTCGGTTCCCGACTTTGCGAGTACGGCTATTAACGGCACCAACATTGTCGCGTAAGGCATCCATTTTGGAAGAGCGACGCCACAGTCATCGCGAAGGATTGTTAGGCCTTCCGCGAGTGCGGAGACTACTTTGTTCCACCACGTATTGAAATCGGCAACGGTAAGGTTGAGAACATCACCCTTCTTACATGACGGGGCAGCCCTGCTGACTAGAGCTATTGCCTGAAGCAAGTAGTAAGGGTCCACATCAAATTCCGCGATGATTGGGTAAGTCTCGCGGGCACTTTCCCACTCTTCTCGAAGACGGATTCCGTCTTTCCAGAATCTCGCCGTAAGAAGCTCAAACACCGTAAGTTTTACGCCCGTGCGATTGAGGGTTTCAAAGATCGTGCAGAG
>JAJTYJ010000021.1:0-1262 GCA_021463485.1 bacterium | reverse complement strand
TTTTCAGCCCTTCTCTGTCCTTTCTCAATTGCCTCTTGCATCTTGCTTTCTATCTCAACGTTTCCCCTACGAATATTCTCGGCCAACGCTTCTTCGGCCTTGAGTCGGCGCTCCTCCGAATCCTTTCGCAATGACTCCTCGAATTTGGCTCTGTCATTCGCGCGTTGAGAATTCTCGATCGTAGCCGTCGGATCAATGACTCCGGTTCCGCCGCTAAGCTTTAAGTACTGGTCTACTTTCAAACTTTGATCTTGTAACCTTGCCCGCAACTCGTTGATCTTGAGTTGCTCAATTTCAGGAGTAATCTCCGAACCCAAACCCAATTTGGAAATTTGCTCCATCTTCATGATTGCCAATGAACATTCCGTCAGATCAACTATTTGACAAAGGCTGAAGTAGTCACTCTTAGCTTGTAGCAAGTACTGTTTTGCCGTCGCTTTTGCTGACGGGCTTGAGTTAGAGAAGTGCAAGTTCACCGCCATGGCCTCGATAGCCGTCGCCCGACCGAGATAGGCTCGAGGTGACTCAGGGTACATCTCAATGGCTCTACTAAGGATAGATATCGCTTTCGTATCGTCCTTTAGCGCGTGATAATTTCGGGCGAGTTCCGCCATTATTACTGGTATTATTTGCTCTTTAAAAGTCCGAGACTTTTCTGTATCTAAGAGCTTTAAAGCCGTATTAAGGTCCGTTATCGCGTAATTAAAATTCTTATTTGAATATTGAGTGCCGGCGCGCATGAAATACCCCCAATAGTGGTTTGGGAAAGTCTGAATACGAACCTCTGCTCCAGTTCCGCGAAGTGTGGCCAGTACGTCAAAGTACGCGGAACTCTTTGGATCAAGCTCCACCGCCTTGGCATAATCCGATTCAGCGCGATTAACATCGCGAAGCGATGAGTGCGACGTCCCACGCCCCGCGTATGCCTCAGCTGAGTCTGGCCGGATCATAATGGCTGCTGAGAAATCCACAATTGATTTCGAGTACTCTCCGATACCCTGATACCCGTATGCACGTTTCAGAAGAGCATCGTAGGCGTGCGGGTTTCCTTCTAACCTGCGATTCGCATTGGCGATTCGATTTAAGTTGCCACGGTTGGATTGTTGTTTGACTTGATCCGCAGTTGCCCCCATCGTCAGTCGAAGCAAGGTCGCCCTGATGAGATATGCGTCCTCAAGATCGGGGGCCAATTTAATAGCCTGGGTGCAGTCGTTCAAGGCATCACGGTAGATCGCTAAGTGGTACTGAGATTGGCACCGGGC
>JAJTYJ010000020.1:0-1334 GCA_021463485.1 bacterium | reverse complement strand
TCGTTTTCGTATTCGATGCAAATGCATTCGATTTTATTACATTTTTTGTTCGCCCCTCACTGCCCATATGAAAAAGTTAGGCCTATTTGCAGCGATCATCGCAGTACCATTGTTGTTTCAAGCTTCCATCGTTTCGGCCCAGAGGCGCCCGGTCAGAAAGCCGCCCACAACGACGGCGCCGACACTACCCGTCACAAAGCCCACGCCAAAGGCGGCCTCGCCCGCCGAGGAGTTCTTCAACCAGGGCCTGAAATGCGAGGCAAAAGACTACGACTGTCAGGTTTCGAACTATACAAAGGCAATCAATCTGAATTTAGCTACAAAAGCGGTCTTTCAAAAGCGGGCCGAGGCCTACCTCGGACGTGAGGAATACGAAAAAGCCATCGGCGATCTTACAAAGGTTGTCGAACTCGATCCCAATGACGCGGGCGGTTTCAAAGAGCGCGGCAATGCGTATCTAGGAATGCCGCGAAGCTCTCAGAATCTTAAGAACGCCATTAAGGATTTCACAAGTGCGATCGATCTCGAACCCAAAGATGTTGAGGCCTATAACCTCCGAGGCTCGGCGTACCTAGCAATCGGAAAACCGGAGAACGCTAATGCGGACCTAGATAAGGCTTTATCCCTGGCCCCAGCGAATTTCGCTAAGTTCATAGAACGCGCGGATGGGTTCCTAGCCACCAAGGATTACGAGAAGGCTATTGAACTGTACGGAAGAGCCATAAACCTCGAACCAAGTCGGGCTGAAGGCTATACCAAACGCGCGAATGTGCATCTGCTTCAGAATAACCCCGGATTAGCAGCCGTCGACATCTCGAAAGCGATACAAATCGAACCCAAGAACCCTGCAACATACGCAGTGCGTGCACAGCTCTATGAAAGCGAGAAAAAATACAAGGAGGCTGTTGCTGATTACACGAGCTCTATTGAGTTGAACCCGAAGTCTGCTGCTACTTACCTGCAGCGAGGCGATTTGCTGACCAAACAAGGAAAGTTCGATGATGCGATAAGAGATTACGACCGGGCAGCTGAGTTGGATCCCCGTAATGCAAGGCCTTATGAATCGCGATGCAAGGCGGAAGTCAAACGAGGTGGTTCTTCTGCCAAAGCCGTTCAGGATTGTTCGATTGCAATTGCGATTGATCCGACAGTTGAGGACGCGTACATCTACAGAGCGAGAATATTTGATCTGGAGTCTCGCGCTCTTCAAGCAGTCTATAAGGAACCGCCACAGTCTATGGCCGACCGAATTCGCGGCAGAGTTAACATGTGGATAAATGCGAATCGAGAAATCACGAACGGCATACGAACTGCCGGTACGTTTCTTCGAAGAG
>JAJTYJ010000002.1:0-185700 GCA_021463485.1 bacterium | reverse complement strand
GGGCGCACTCCGTCTCCCCCACACCCCCGCCGGTGCGCCCGCGCGAGCGGACAGGTTCAGCCCTTCAACTCCGTTCGAATTTTTTCGTACAATGTCTGCCAGTTAGGAAACGGCTCGCCCGCTTCGCGGGCTCGCCAACCTTTTTCCGGTTCGAAAGCGACAGTTTTAGCTCTGTTTTGCGAAGCAAAAGACCAAAAGCAAACTTTTTCTACCAATGAGATATTTTCTTTATGCCCGTAAATCGTCCGACTCAGAGGAAAGACAGATTTTGTCAATCGAAGCTCAGTTATCCGAACTCAAAGAATTTGCCGCCAAAGAAAAACTGAAAATCGTCGCCTCCTTTGAGGAGGCGAAAACCGCCAAAGAACCGGGGCGAATGAAATTCGCTGAAATGTTGGATCGAATTGAACATGGCGAAGCCGAGGGAATTTTGGCTTGGCATCCGGACCGACTCGCCCGTAATTCCGTTGACGGTGGACGAATCATCTACCTTCTCGATACCCGCAAGATTGAAAACCTAAAATTCCCGACCTTCTGGTTTGACAATACGCCGCAAGGAAAATTCATGCTTAACCTAGCCTTCGGACAGAGTAAATACTACGTCGACAATTTAAGCGAGAACGTCAAACGGGGAATCCGCCAAAAATTGCGTGAGGGAACTTTTCCCCGAGGCGCGCCAACCGGTTACGTCAACAACCTGCGTACCAAAAAGATAGACGTAGACTCCAATCAAGCTCCACTAATCACGAAGTCCTTTGAACTCTACGCCTCCGGTGAAAATACTTTAATGGCGATTCAGCAATTTTTGGCGAGGTCGGGAATTCGCAGTAACCGAGGATTCGTCCTCTCAATTTCCAGTGTCCAGTCAATTCTCAAAAATCCATTCTACTACGGTCAGTTTTGGTTTACGGGCGAGTTGCATCAAGGCAACCATGAGCCAATTATTTCCAAGAAACTTTTTGATAAAGTTCAACAAGTAATGAGCAACCGCGGCAAGAAAAACCGCCGGCGCAAACACGAATTTGTTTTTTCCGGTTTTCTCAAATGCGGAAGTTGCGGATGCGCCATTACTGCAGAGCAACAAAAAGGCCACAACTACTACCGTTGCACCAAGAAAAAGCAGCCGTGTGACGAGAAATATGTTCGCGAAGAAACGCTTGTTGAACTTTGCCGAAACATCTTGCGAAAAGTTTCTTTGCCGAGGAGTTGGGCCGATAAAATGTTGGCTCGACTGGATCAAGAGAAAGTTGATACCAACTCCGAGGCAGAATCTTTTGCCCAAAATCTCTTGCGTCAAAAAGTCGAGATTGATCGGAAACTAGACAAGTTGCTGGACTTGCACATTGACGGATCAGTCTCGTCGGATGATTACCGTGACAAGAAACAAAAATTGCTCGACGAAAAAGCCGAACTCCAGCAGCAAACTGATGATTTTGGGCAAAATAAAAATAATTGGCTCGAACCAATGAGGGAAATTATCTTGCAGAGTCGCCAAGCCAAAATTCTGGAAAAATCCGACAACATTTCCGAAATTCGAGAATTTCTAAAAACCATCGGCTCGAACTTCATTCTTAGAGCTAAAACTGTCGCTTTCGAACCGGAAAAAGGTTGGCGAGCCCGCGAAGCGGGCGAGCCGTTTCCTAACTGGCAGGGGTGACAGGATTCGAACCTGCGACACACGGTTTTGGAGACCGTTGCTCTGCCAACTGAGCTACACCCCTAAACGACTTCCCAATTTTACCAGGGGAATCGTTATGCGTCGACGAGTTATTTTGTTTCTTTGTGTGCCGTAACTTTGCGGCAGCGATCACAGAATTTTTTGAGTTCTAAACGAACAGTCGTGTTCGTCTTATTCTTTTCTGTGTAATAATTCCGTTCTTTGCAGACGGTGCATTCGAGGTTTATTTGTTCTCGGGTCTTTTTCTTTGCCATATCCAAATCATTTTACAACCAACAGGAGAAAATGTCTACGCAGTAGTCTATCGGAAAGTGATTGAGCTGGGCTCGGCATAGCCGATCAATCACTTGAGATGAAGTGGCGGATTTTCGCTGGAAAAATCCGACCACGGCTACTAAGTAGATATTTTCTCTGTACCGAGCCGTCTTCGGGGATACATCCAACAGTGTAATCCCCTAGTCGTCTCTTTCAGAGCCGTCTTCGGGGATTGAACCCGAGACCCCTTCCTTACCATGGAAGTGCTCTACCACTGAGCTAAGACGGCAGTGCTGGGTGTAGGAGTCATCGGCTAACGCCTCAGAAAGCTCCCTCACTTCGCTTGGTCGCTATCGCACCCGCTGCTTGCGCAGTCGGTTCGACGGAAACCTATTATTGTTCAAATATGGCCAACGGCCAAATTTGAACAGTGCTGGGTGTAGGAGTCGAACCTACGAAGCCACGAGGGCGTCTGATTTACAGTCAGATGCGTTTGACCACTTCGCTAACCCAGCATAATAACGTGCAGAGCGGTTGCTCCTCGAGCCACCTGTCGGATTACACCGTAGCTGTGTAAATCCTTCAATTAGCTCTTCGAGCCACCTGTCGGATTTGAACCGACGACCTGCTGTTTACAAAACAGCTGCTCTGCCGCTGAGCTAAGGTGGCGTAACCACAAAATTTTACCATCTGTGGCAACGATTATCCAGATAATCGACGATCTATTTACCGTCCAGAAGTTGTTCGAGTAACTGCCGGTACTTCGGCGTAACTGGGTCGAGACTAATTGCTTCACGAACACTCATAATTGCTCGTTGAACGTCTTTATTACCCCAGTACGCCAATGCCAGATTGTAATGTCTACTCGGGTTGTAGCGATCGAGCTTAGCAGCAACCTTTAATGACTCGATCGCGTCAGAGTGATTTTTTTGTTGCAAATAGAGTAGCCCCAACCGAGCATAAATCTTCGGATCGCTTGGGTGATTCGCCGCGGCTTTCAAGAAGAACTGTTCCGCTTGCTGTAACTTGCCTGCTTTTAGTAGTGAGTCACCGTGCTCGTATTGGTTTGGTAGGTCGTGTTTCGATTCGGGTGATTCTTCGCTCCAAAATCCCTGCTCAGACTGAATTTCGTTCCCTGAAGCGCGCTCACGAACGAGCCGCTGTCGGATGCCGCTACCTAATTTGCTTATCGAACTCGCACCAGAGCTACGCCGTTTTAGCCAAGAAAAAGCCGTGCGGATAACTGACGGAAAACGGTCAAGCATATGGTACTTACGCGCCAAAAGAATAATAAAGAGCGCTAAAGCTGAGAAAAAAATAATTTCTGCAATCATTATTGATTATTCTGTACCTGATACTACCTGCCAACGCAAGAGAAACCAATCTATTGTTAGTTTAACGTTGCAATTTAGCGACAATCGTTGGATCGCTGAAGTTAGCAGCGACAGCTTTTCCGGATTGATTTTCTCTGAAGAAAGTTCTTCTCGTTCAATTGCAATTAATATCTCGATTGCCTTCTCCCGAGTCGCTCCCTCAAGATCCTCGATCTTATAACTTGCCCCTGTTGCCATCGGAGCAACGGATCGACTAGATCGGTGCAACCGAGAACGCACGGTTGCGAGTAAGCGGTCGGGGTTACGGGTTTGTACAATAATAACTAGATGTGTGGGCGGTTCTTCGATAACTTTTAAGAGCGTCGTTTGAATAATCGCTGAGAGCTGATCGGCGTTCGGAATAAGTAGCAACCGATGCAATCCGAACGACCGCTCTGTAATTATTCGCAATAGATCGCGCACATCCTTAACGGTTGCTTCCGGCGCAAGTGTCGATCGATCGATCTGTGCTGTCTGTTCGATAACGCTGCTAATAGCTTCAAGACTTTCTACGAGATACGAACTGCCTGGCTTAAATTGCGTATCCATAGTGCAGACATTGTACCGCCAGTTCGCCAGAGGGCAAGAAATTGCGAGTAGACGTGGTAACTGGTAAAGTAAAGAAAATGTTTGAAGATAAAACACTAAAGTGTAAAGAATGCGGGAAAGACTTTATTTGGACTGCCGGTGAGCAAGAGTTTTTCTCACAAAAGGGATTCAAAAATCGACCAACTCGTTGCAAGGATTGTCGCAAAGTGAATCGCGCCAAGGTCGAGTCTGAATACTTTAAGATTACTTGCTCGTCGTGCAAACAAATCGGTGAAGCGCTATTTAAACCGTCTAATCCTGACGCCGAAATTTTCTGCAAGAATTGCTTTGAGGAGCGATTCCTTAGTAAAAAAGCTTAATTTACTTTGAGAGCTTCGCTACGGTGCGTCGGCAGCGATTACAAATTACGATACCGTTCCAGTTCTGAACGTTCGGGTGAACAAGTCGCTTTGTCTTGTGCTGCGACTTTGGACGATTAAAGCCGTACTGCGTTGTCTTTCCGCACAGTTGGCACATGAGAATCGTTGGATTTTTGATCATTAGTTAGTAAATATTACCTGTTGACGACAAATATTTCAAGCCACAAATCACTCAAATACAACTCTTGTATTCTCGGGTATACTACGCTCATGGATATTTCTACCGCGCTCGGCTCACAGTTACTGCTCGGGCTGTTTATTATCTTTATTGTTTTATTTAGCCTAACGATTCACGAATTTGCGCACGCGTTTGTCGCGAACCTGTTTGGTGATCCAACAGCAAAACTAGAGGGTCGCTTGTCGCTTAATCCGCTGCGACACTGGGATCCGATCGGAACGACATTGCTTGTTGGTTTACTTCTAATACGGATGGTCGGTGTTTCAGTACCAGTGTTCGGCTGGGGCAAGCCTGTGCCGGTTGACGAGCGTAACTTCGAAAACCCCAAGACGTACGGTCTCCAAACAGCGTTGGCTGGTCCCATGAGTAACTTTGTATTGGCCGTTGTATTGGCGATCGGTATCCGCTTTTTGCCATTCTCCCAAGCGATTAACTCTCTTCTAGAAATCGCTGTATATCTAAATATTTTTCTAATGTTTTTCAATCTATTACCGATCCCGCCACTAGATGGCTCAAGGATTTTGCGACTATTTCTACCTGAGCAGACGTACTTCGCGCTCGCGAATAATCCTTTTCTATTTTTTGGCATTTTCTTCTTAGTGCTTTACTACTTGCTTGATTACTTGGTTATTTACAGCCAGCAACTAACAATTTTGTTAATCGGAGGCTAGTAGACTTGCACAACTTCGCTTTGAAGTTATTATGTGGCTAGTCTTACAGGGGAAGACAATTGGTCCTCAAACATTTATCGATGCTTTCCACCCTCTGGGCGGTCGCGCCAACGGCGTGGTCGATCCGGACTCGTCGGGACGAGTCGGTAGGAAACCCACTTGCTCACCGTAACTATTCGCTGGAACACTGGCGACTAGTCGAACACGAGCGCATAAGTTGGGTGCCAATTTGTCTGAACCTGTGAGGCAGATTAAATGAATATTGTTCGATACCCCATCACAAACGGAGTTTGGGCAGGTTCGATCTTCGGTCAAAGTACGGTTTTTTCGTTCGGCGAAAAAACTGTGTCGTTATCTGCGTTATTTGAGTCTCCAGATCAAGAACCGTACCACTTAAAAGGGCTTGAGAAAGCCTGGGAAGCAGCAACCGACGCTGCGTTTATTAATCGCTCACTACCCGGCGAAGAGCTTATTGAGAAGATACTAACAGCGATTAACGCAACAATTAAAGAATCTTCTATCTCGTTACAAGGAGCAGTACTAGTAACAGAAGAGCTGAAAGTGCATTTCTCAACAGTTGGTGAGAGTGAAGTAATTCTATCAGACAGCAACTCGACCTCGTGTGTTTCAGCCATCCAGCGCGGCCAAGAATTTACCGCCGTTACTAGCGGCGAAGTCGAACCCGGAGATCTGCTAATACTTTCTCCATCGTTTCTCGCTCCTGAGCTAAGGAAACGAACAAGATTAACGCCCGAGATATTTGAAGAACTTTGTTTAAATGAAAAAACATTAGTACTAACCGCTTCAAGCACAGAGCCACAAACATCGAACGAGTTCGACGAAGGTGAGGATCGTCACGCAACACAGACGCAACAAGCCGTAGCCGAGCGCGCAGCAAAGATTACTAGCAATATCTTGACAGCGTTAAAGAGTGTTCGATTACCAAAGCTGCCTAAGCTGCGGTTGAAGCTGCCCAAGAAGTTGCCAAAATTTAAGTTTCGCATCAGTTCGCTCTCTCGCCCGGTTACAATTATCGCCGTCCTGATATTTGTCGGGGGAATTTACTTTGCCGGAACGGTGCTATCGGAACGGTTCAAGATCGCTCGACAAGCAGAGCAGCCACCGAAAACGCTGTTAACACTTCTTCAGCAGACCTCTACCGCCGACACGATCGCCTTCTTAACAACGGAATTCGAATTTTCAAAATACCAATCGTTAACTGAATCTGAAAAATCTACTTTTCATGAAACTCTAAAGCAACGTTCGATCGAGCCGCTGACAGCAACAGTCCAGCAAGCGTTGCCGGAAAAAATACTAGACGTATCATCACTTGGTTCGAATTTGTATATTCTCGACGCTAGCGGGCAGTTATGGCGCTACGATACGACGCTACGTAAAGTTGAGCAGTCTGGTTTAATCGTTGAGCCGCAACGAGTACTAGTTTTGAAGGAAGATCGAATTCTTGTTACCGATAAGGCCGGAAATATTTGGTTGTACGACGGGGCGGCCACGCAACCAATTAGCTTGCCACTACCTCAATCGCTATCAAGTGGTACGAAACTAGTCGCCAAATACAATAATAATATTTACATCTACAACAGTCAGACAAAGGTGATTTCCAGAATTAGCGGTTTTGATCGCGACATTATTAACCCAAGCACGTACGCTAACACCGAAACTTTAGGATTCGGGCTACTTCGAGATTTGTGGATTATCGGTGATGCCGTAGCGCTTGATGGTAGCGGCAAAATTAAGATTTTCTCGCGCAATGTTACTAGTAAAGAAGTAATGACTACTGCCTCCGAAACTGCCCGAATAATTTCGAGCACTACCGGATCTATTCATCTTAACGGGCGGTTTATGACCACGTACTCGCCCGAGCTCACAGTCGCTAAAACAAGTTTTCTCCTAACACCCGAAACACCAGAAGTGCCGGTGCTGCAAAGTGATACTGTGACAGTAGTCGGAGCCGGCAATACATTATACCGAGTAGGAAATTAGTTTTCTGTTCCCGATCGAACCATTCGCGAAGGCGCGCTAATTCCGATTAAATCCAAAGTTTTCTTTATGGTGATACTTGTCGCTTTAAGAATTGCTAATCGCGATTGCGCAACTTCTGGGCTCTCTCCTTGAACTCGTAGCTGTTCGTAAAATGCGTGTAAGTCGGTGGCAAGCGCGCTCGCGTAGTGGGTTAATTTGTGTACTTGCAAGTCGCCGGCGATCTCGGCTACAAGATCGGGAAATTGAATTAAGCGCAACAAGAGCTTGCGCTCGATCGGATGAGTAATAGTAATTTTCTCAGGAATAATAAATTCTTCTTCCTTTGAGAACTGCCGGAAGATCGAGCTAATACGAGCGTAGGCGTATTGAATATAATAGACGGGGTTCTGTGCTGAGGTTGAAGTGGCGACGTCGAAGTTAAAATCGAGGTGAGTATCGACGCTTTTATTAAGAAAGAAGAAGCGCGCGACGTCTGTCCCGACTTTATCGATAACTTCATCGAGCGGAACGTACGTACCAGCTCGCTTCGACATCTTTACTTCCTGCCCATGTTCGAACAAACGAACGATCTGAGTGATAACCCAATCGACTTTACCGCCCCACATATAGTGATCACGTAATACGCCCTCGATGATCATATTCATTTGCCGCGAGTACACAAAGTGATCAGCGCCGAGCACATTAATTAAACGATGATAACCGCGTTGAAGTTTGTAACTATGGTAAGCGATATCTGAGGCAAAATACGTCTCACGACCATCGCTTCGCACAAGAACACGGTCTTCGCTATCACCATATTTAGTTGTTGAAAGCCAAGTCGCACCGTCGGCTTCGTACGTTAGACCGCGAGATTTAAGCAGCTCAAACGTCTTTTTGTAGACGCCGGTTTGATACAGCGATTTCTCCGAGAAGAACTGATGGAAGTCGATCCCAATCTCTTTTAGTATCGGTTTGATCATCTGCTCCATAATTATAAAACCGGCTTGCTCCCCCGCATCTGGCTCGGTTTTTTCTTTCACCTTCTTTCGCAGCTCGTCGATGTAGGCGCCGCTATACTGTCGCTCTGGATCCTCAGGGTGCAAAATTGCATGACCGAGATTCTCTAACTGGGTACCACGATCGTTAACGTAGTACTCGCGCATCACCGTGCAACCGTAAAGCTCGAGAACCCGTGCGATCGCCTCACCGACGAACGCGCCACGACCGTTGGCGAGCGTTAAAGGACCAGTCGGGTTAGCAGATACAAACTCGATCAACACGCGAGTCTCTTTACCAAAGTCGCTTCGACCAAACGACTCGGGCGATTTGATAATCGACGCCACCATCTCCAATAAGTATTCATCTGTTACAGTAAAGTTAATAAATCCTGGCGTAGCAACAGAGATATTTTTAAACACTTCAGACTGCTCCATCTGAGTAACGATTTTCTGAGCTAGTGCGACCGGATTTTCGTTAAGTTCCTTACCGGCAACTAAGGCAATATTAGTGGAAAAGTCACCGAACATCGCTCGTTTTGCTGGTTCAACAACAAAAGGAGGCGGCTCTTGAGAGACGATTTTTTTGAACGACTGCCTAATCAATTGATGGACTTGTCCTAAAACCATAAAAATTCTGCTGGCCTGGTAAGAAAATTATACTACGTTTCGAGTTTTGCAAGAATTACCGACCGATAACGTAATTATACAACTTTTCAGGTGTGTCTACAGTATTGCCGTTTCTACAGCCATCGTAGTGCGTGCCGCCGAACGTAGTTTCCCAAGTATTGCCTAATCTGCAACGATTCGTGTTTTCGTCAGCTGATAACGAACGCTCTAAACTAGCGGTAATTCGATAGTGCTTACCAGACAGTCCTGTCGCCGATGAGATGTTGTAATAGTAAGGGTTCGATTGCGGATCGGTTGGGATAGCGGATAAATAGTAATCGAAGCCGTTGCAGTCGTCGGGCAGTGCCGACAAGCTGTCGACCGTTTTCCAGTCCCAACGACCGGTACCATTTTTTGCTTCTCTTGTCCCAGGATACTGTCCGACAGCTGAAGGATTAACGCAGGTTAAATCTAGAAACCGCGCCTCAAATCCCTGAGCGATCGTAGCAACGTCTGACTTTCGCTTCGAATCTCGCGACTGTCTCAGGGCTTGAAGATACACAAAAGCCGCAAGACTAGCCAGAATACTAATAATTGAGATCACGGATAACGCCTCAATTAGGGTGAAACCTCGTCTAGTTCTCATTACTTTTCATAGCGTAACTCAAAGAAACGGTGCTTGCCAATTTGAAGAATTACATTTTTTTCTGCCAAGACAATTTTTTCGCGTGGATCGCTTTTAATCACACCTGAGATTCTTACACCGTTTTGCGAGATTAGACGCTGAGCGTGCGAGCTACTTTCTTTGAGAGACTGTGTTACGGCTTGGATGAGCGTGATCTCGGGATCACTAAACGTTACCGTTGTTCGTTCGGCCTGATCAATCTTTTTATCTTTAAATGTTCCGTCGAATCGTTTTCGGCATTGGATCGCCTGTTCCTTACTGTAGTAGCGGGCAACGATCGCTTCCGCGACGTCTGCTTTCGCTTCGCGTGGATGTCGATGATTCAGAAGACGAATCTGTTCTTGATCCATCCACGCCGCTAATTCGGCAAAATTTGCGATGAGCTCGTCTGGAATACTCATAACCTTACCGAACATCTGATCGGCTGTTTCGTTGATGGCGATGTAATTATCGTACGATTTACTCATCTTCCGATTGCCATCCAATCCAAGTAACGGCTTCATCATTATTACACCTTGGGGTGCTTGGCCGAGCTTCTTTTGTAATTCTCTAGCAGTCAAGAAATTCAATCGCTGATCCCACCCGCCTAATTCGATATCCACTTTCAAATGAACTGAATCGATCCCCTGAAACAGCGGATAAAGTAGTTCGTGGAGCGAGACTGGATTACTCTGTGCTAACCGGTTAGCGAAGTCTTCGCGTTCGATCAGTGAGTTAACTGAAATTTGCATTGTGTAGCCAACTAACTCTTTGGTCGTCATCGAACCGAGCCATTCAGAGTTGTAGACGACGGTTGCCTTGTCGATATCGATAATTTTAGCGGCCTGGTCGAGGTAGCCTGCCATATTGGACTTTATCTCACCCTCGGAAAGTACCGGTCGGGTTTTGTTGCTACCGGCCGGGTCGCCGATCCCAGCAGTGAAATCGCCTATCACCAGTACCGCCTGATGCCCAAGTTCTTGGAGTTGACGCAGCTTCCGAAGTGGCAGTGCGTGTCCTAGGTGCATGTCCGGGCTCGTTGGGTCAACGCCGAGTTTTACAGTTAGTGGCTTGTCGGCCGCCAACAAGCTCATTACCTCGTCTTTGACAACGACTTCTGCAACACCCTGTGTCAGTACAGTCTCTAACTTTTCTTCCATTGTTATAGCGTTAGTATGCGATACGCTCTCGAGAAACGCAACTGCTCTTATAACGTTAAAGCGTGTATAATTGAACGACATCTACTATGAAAAAGTTTCGCATTAGTTTGCCGAAGTTCCGCTGGCCACTGTCGAATCCTGTCCAAGTCACAAAATTGCACCAGAAACTTTTCGGGAAGAACCGTAGAAAACTAACGTGGAAGCGCGTCGGTGTCGTCTTTTTATGGGGCTTAGGAACGGTAATCCTCGGAATTGTTTTACTGTTTGCTTGGTTTGCTAAGGATTTACCGACGCCCGGTAAAATCCGAGCGCTTACTTCCGAAAGCTCAACACGGCTATTTGATCGCAATATGAAGCCTCTTTACACCATCTCGGGAGAGAAAAAGCGGATACTAGTTGAGAGTAATGAAATTCCCGACGTCGTTCGTCAAGCAACAATCGCGCTTGAGGATCATAATTTTTACGAACATATCGGTATCGACGCCAAGGGTTTAGCCAGAGCAGTAATCTACGGCGGCTCGCGTGGCGGCGGCTCAACGATTACCCAACAGTTTATTAGTAATAGTTTGCTCGATAAAAAGCGGACGATTGTTCGTAAAATCAAAGAAGCAATCCTCGCAGTAGAACTTGAAGCGCTTTACGACAAAGACAAGATTCTTACGATGTACCTTAATGAGATTCCGTACGGTGGTAATAATTACGGAATCGAGGCGGCAGCTCGCTCGTTTTTTGGAAAATCGGCGATGGAGTTAACGATTTCAGAAGCGGCGACGCTCGCGGCGCTCCCCCAACAGCCGTCAACACTCTCACCGTACGGACCAAACCAAGATAAATTATTGGCCAGGCGTAATTTCGCGTTGGATGAGATGACTGATCTCGGGTTCATCACAAAGGAACAAGCTGAAGCTGCTAAAAATGAGGTTCCTAAGTTTGTAGCCAAACGCGAATCAATAACTGCGCCACACTTTGTTATTTACGTTAAAGACTGGCTTGTTACTCACTTTGAACAAGAGTTAGGCGATAAGCAGTTGGCAGAGCAAAAAGTTGAAAGCGGCGGCTTAACAGTTATCACAACGTTAGATTTAGACAAACAACGAATCGCTGAAGACGCGATCGCTAAAGTTCGTGACACCACGCTTAAGCGCGCCGGCGCTAGTAACGCCGCATTAGTGTCGATCGATCCGAAACGCGGTGAGGTTATCGCCATGGTCGGCTCGGTCGATTACTTCCAAGAGCAGTTTGGCGCGTTCAATATCGCGACTGCTAAACGACAGCCGGGATCGTCGTTTAAACCGATCGTGTACGCCGCTGGTTTTAAAGAAAAATATAACCCGGCGTACGTTCTCTACGACTTAAAGACTGACTTTGGCAATTATGAACCTGATAACTTCGATAACCGTTTCCGTGGTCCGGTTACAATTCGACAAGCGCTCGGAAACTCCTTGAATATCCCAGCAGTCAAGATGGCCGGGATGGTCGGTTTAGAGAAGGTGCTCAGTACTGCGAGCGATCTTGGCATCACAACACTCACCGATAAAGACCGGTACGGGCTTTCGGTAGCGCTAGGTGGCGGCGAGGTACGACTACTCGATATGGCAACCGCTTACGGAGTGTTCGCCAATAAAGGTACGTTGGTACCAACGACACCGATACTTAAAATTACTGACTCTTCGGAAAAGGAGTTATATAACCACGATCAGCCGAAAGACAGTCGAGAAGTGCTCAACCCACAAGCCGCCTACCAAGTTACGAGTATATTAGCTGATGTTGAGGCGAAGCGTCCGGTGTTCTCCGGCGTGATGAACGTGTTAACGCTGAGAAATAGACCAGTCGCTTCCAAGACTGGTACGACCAACGCCTATCGCGACGCTTGGACGGTCGGTTACACGCCGCAGTACGCTACTGCCGTTTGGGCCGGCAATAACGACCAGACAGCTATGAACCGCGCCGGCGGCTCAACTGCGGCTGCCCCAATTTGGGACGATTTTATGGAACGGGTTCACGCCGATCTACCTGTCGAGCAGTTCGAACGACCAGCTGGGATCGAAGAGATAACTGTCGATCGGCTCTCAAATAAGCTACCCATAGAAGGCTCAGAGCCGATTAAAGATATTTTCGCTAAATGGCAGATTCCGACCGAAAAAGACGACGTTCACGCGCGAGTACGAGTTTGTAAGGAAAACGGCTTACTCGCCGACGCCAGTATCCCGAACGAATTAGCTGAAGAACGGACGTTTTCATACGTTAAATCAGAAAAGCCGGAGAACCCTAATTGGGAGAATCCTGTTCGCGCTTGGGCGATCGCTAATGGCTACAATAACAAAACACCAACAGAAAAATGTTCAGGATCGGGTGATATTAAGCCGACTGTGACCATTACTAGCCCTGCCGACGGCGCAAATGTTAGTGGGGTATTCGCCATTAGCGCATCTGCAAGCGCCCCGAGCGGTGTTCGGCAAGTTGAATTTCTGATCGATAACACGTCAATTGGAATTGATCAAACAGTCTTCTATGAAACAAGCTACAACGCAGCCAATTTATCAAACGGTTCTCATACGATCGGCGCGATCGTAACAAGTAATAACGGCGCGACTGCCTCGACCCAAGTTACGGTTACTGTAACTAACGACACGACGCCACCAGACAACGTTTCTGGCTTTACCGGCTCACCCGGGCCGGGCTCCGGGAAAGTCTCGCTCCTCTGGGCATCAAATCCGCCGCAAAGCGACTTCAAACTAGTTAGGATTTACGTATACCTTGACGCGAGTAACACCTTACTTCGAACTATTGAAGTTAATAAACCAAATAAATCGGTAGTTATTAGCGGGCTAACGAGTCTAATCGCTCACCGATTCGTTGCTAAAACCGTTGACGAAATAGGTAACGAGAACAACACCAACAATCCGTACGTTGTAATCACTCCGCCTTAAGATTACTTCTCAATCAGTACTGGTATGGCTCGGACTGAGCGAAGTTTTGGGTTGACAGTATAGCCAAGACGTTTCGCTTCTTTGATGCGACGTTCACTATCAAACGGCGGTCTAACCTCACCGAGCAGACCGATCTCACCCAAGAAAACCATCTTAGGCTGGAGAACTTTTTTAGTTAATCCAGAGATAATCGCTGCCGCGATAGCCAAATCGATTCCCGGGTCTTTCAAGCTAAATCCCCCGACTACATTTAAATAAACATCGTACTGTGAGAGTGGCAGCTCTAGGCGGTTCTCCAGTACTGCTAATAGCACCGTTAAGCGGTTAGCTTCGATTCCTTGCGCTGTTCGCTTTGGATAACCGTAGCTTGTTTTAGTAAGTAAGGCTTGAATCTCAACAACGAAAGCGCGACTACCTTCTTGGGTAATGGTTAACGAGCGACCTGGAATCTCCTCACCGATCAACTGCTCAAATAGCGCCCCAGGGTCTTTAACCGGATCGAGACCGCTTTGAGTAATCTGCCAGATACCGACTTCATCGGTCGATCCGTATCGATTTTTTTCTGCGCGAAGCACCCTCAATCCGGTTTGTTTATCGCCTTCTAGGTAGAGAACGACGTCGACGAGGTGCTCTAAGACTTTCGGACCCGCAACTACGCCCTCTTTAGTAACGTGACCGACTACCAAGATCGCAGTGCCGAGCTGCTTAGCTAACTGCTGGAGTCGCCACGTGTTCTCGCGAACCTGCACTAGCGAGCCGGGAGTACCAGCGACCGTATCATCAAACACGGTTTGAATCGAGTCGATAACCACTAAAGGCGGTCGGTGTTGTTTAATCGTCGCGATAATCCGATTAATATCGCGTTCAGCTGCGATCGATAACTGACTCTTCGTTAATCCTAAGCGAGACGCACGAAGATAAATTTGATTCGTTGATTCTTCGGCCGAAAAATAGAGTGTTCCTTTAATTGAGCTAGCAACCTGTAGTAGCAGCGTGCTCTTACCAACCCCCGGCGTGCCAGCCAACAGCAGTACCGAACCTGGTACGATCCCTGGGTCGTCACCGCCGAGAACACGATCAAACTCAGCTAATTTTGAGAGGATTCGCTCTTGCTTTGAGGTTGCAAGTGATGCGATTGGAGACAACTCTACCGATTCGGCGCTCTTCTCATTTAGCACAACAGCGTCATGTTCTTCAGTTATCGTATTCCACTCACCACATGTACTGCATCGGCCCGACCAGTTGGTAAACTTTGCGCCGCAATTAGAGCAAGAGTATGTGACTTTACTTCTTGCCATGGAATTCAATTACTTCTTTGCCGGCTGGATGATAGTCGACTAACCGCACCTGCAAAGAACGCCGGTTATTCCAAACGTTCTCTTCTAAAGACCCAAGACAATCGATTGCGGATACGTCACCAAAAAGCTCATGAGTGTTGATCATGTTAAAACCGATAATATCAAAACTCACCTCGCCGATCTTTCCGATCGTTTTAATATGGTTTTGTTTACGACCGAGTTTTTTGAGAGGCTCTATCTGCACATTCTGGATAATGAACAACGGCTGTGGGTTCTGCAAGCCAAACGGCTCAAGTTGTTTAATACGACGCGCCGTTTCTAATGTTACTTCATCAAGCTGCAAGATCGCATCGGCGTTAAAACTCGCCAATAAGTCTTGCTCGGGAAGCTGTTGGTTTGCGTGTTCTTTGATCCCATTAACAAACTTCGTGTAGTTCTCCTTTTTTAACGCAAGCCCCGCTGCAGTCCGATGACCGCCGAAGCGTTCAAGTAGCGACGCATGTGAAGTTAGGCCATCGATCAAGGAATAATTATCGCCTGAGCGGCCGCTACCAGAATACTTTCCGTCACTATAGCTCAGTACAACCACTGGACGGTTGTGTTGTTGGCAGATTTTACCAGCGGTCAGACCAAGTAGTCCAGTAGGCCAAGATTTACCGCTTACGACAAAAAATTTATCGCTTGGGTCGTTTTGAAGGAATAACTCCTTCTCAACTAGAAGATATAGTTCGTTAACTAGGTCTTGACGCTCTTTATTAAAGCGTTCGATTGTTTGAGCAAGCTTAAGCGCTTCGCGTGGATCCTCGGTCCTGAGTAAGTCGTAGACAATCCGGTTATCACTAAGCCTGCCGCCAGCGTTAAATCTAGGACCGATCGCGTACCCTATCGATGACGCATCGACGTTTTTGGGTTCGATCCCCGCTACTTCTAACAATGCCTTTAACCCAACTCGCCGATTCTTTTGCAACACAATCAGGCCGTAATGAACCAGTGTTCGATTTTCGTCTCGCATTACCATCATGTCGGCTACCGTCGAGATGGCAACGATATCGAGTAACCACTTACGAAACGATTCTGGGAGCTTGTCTGGAAACTCCTTCGAGAGTGCTTGGATAAATTTATACGCAACGGCGCAGCCGCAAATATGTGGGAACGGGTATTTCGATGTCGGTACGAACGGGTCAACGACCGCATCGGCCGGTGGAATCTCATCACCCGGCAAGTGATGGTCAAGAATTATTACTTGCAAACCTAACTCTTTTGCTCTTGAAACTTCTTTTGTTGACGTGATGCCGGTATCAACAGTTATGAGTACGTCTGAGTGCTTTGCTGCCTGTTCAACATCTTCGAGCCTTAGACCGTAACCGGTCTCACGCGTCGGCAGCACGACAGTGTGCGGTACACCGAGTCGGTCGAATGAGAGTGAGAGGAGCGCCGCTGCCGGTGTTCCGTCGGCGTCGTAATCGCCAAATATTGTAACGTGTTTTTTTGCTCGTACTGCCTCAGAGAAGACCCGACAAGCTTTTTCCATATCAGGTAATAGTAACGGATCGTGAAGATGACTCTCAAAATCGGGCGATAATTCTTCGGGGCGAATTGATCTAATGGCACATAAATGCTCGACAATATCATTACTCTCACGTTTCCGCACCTGCCAACGCGGGCGTGAGCTAGTAGAAATAGACATTGCCCGGAACCCTTAGATCAATTCGCTCTTTTATCTGTGCTGACCGTTCATCAAGGACTTTACTTAGAATAGTCACCTGGGATTCAACCGGATAGCTCGTGGTAAATAATACAGATATCGGATTTCCTGGGAACGTTTTATTAGCACGAGCACTAATTACAGCGCCGAATTGATAAAACGACTCTGAAATAAAAAGCTGGGAAACGGTTAAACCGTCTTTCAGTAGTAATGTTACCAGCTGATCGTAGACTGCAACCGTCTCCTCGCTCGTAACTTCTTCGCCGATCGAAACCGGCTTACTCGCTCGGTCTTCCAGTATCGGCAGAGTTTCATTCGTAAGTTCAGTAAAGACGTAACCAGATCTATCTAATAAATACGATTTATCGCCAGATTTCCAGATGAACCGAGCCTCACGAGCCTTTGCTTCACACCGTACCGTAGCGGGTAACCCGCGGGTACAGTTAAACGACTCGAGTACTGGATATTCCTCGAGTGCCTGCTGAGCTACCATTTGTATTTTATTTGAAAAAATTGATTGACCAATTAATGACTGTGCTAGCTCCGTCACTGCAATAGATGGACTGTTGCGTACGTCAACGTGTTTAATCTGGAAAAAAGGTAAACGACTGATAAGTAGTCCTCCAACGAGCACAACACCTACAAATAATAACGGTCGAATCGACCGATTGCTGCCGTTCGATTGAGAGGCTTTCGGCGGTTTATAGGTTGCGTTAAAGACTTTCGGCGTTGGTGCTGTGTTTCTCATCATCCTCAGGCCAGTATCCCAGATAGGTTAGCCGAACATCAAGCGCGCTTGTTCCGTTATTGAACGCTATAGAAACTTGTTCGATAAAACTCCTTATCGCCGAGCCGCTAACATCTTTCTTTCGTTGAATTGTGAGAGTATTTGGGTTTTTCAGCGAATACCTAACGCCGTCCGGCGGCTTAGGTAAGCGCAAGTCTCTGGGTTCAAATGGAGGAATGTCAGAAATAAAATTCGAAAATGTCACCCCGCGATTAGCATTAACTACCGATCGAAGCTGTTTGAGACGTTGAACTATCTCGTATTGAGATAGCTGGGCTAGTTGTAACCGAGCGGTTAGGATGATCGGCTGGAAACCTGCTTCAGAGGTAAAAATACGTTGATACGGTGTATCGGGTAGTTCGGTAATTGGTACGGTCATAGTTTTGCCGCCGTCAATATCAGGAATAAACACCACGACTTCCTTTAGGCACTGGTTGCGAAGTGTCTTACCATCGTACGCTGCGTTAGTTGCTAGTGCACCTCCGATTGAGCCTGGAATTGCTGTTAGAAATTCGATCCCACCGTACGAGCGGTTCGCCGCCGACATTACCAACGTCGAGTTACTAACACCGCTATCAACAACAACTTGTCGCGACTCCTCCGCAAAAAACATCGAGTCGGCTTGATTGTTGATAATCAGCCCTGGGAACCCGACGTCGCTCGGCAAGCAAGCTGTAGTGCCGGCAACCACCTGGTACGGCATTTTTAGTTCGATCGCCAATCTTGCAACGTCGACGAGTTGCTGACTCGTAGTAGCTGTCACGAAGTATTCAACCACTCCCCCAAATCCGATAGGTAAAAGTTCTGCTAACGAGCGGTTCACTGCCACATGTTGATCACCGACGATCTCAGAAAATCGCCGTCGATGCTCAGCTGTCGCTAGTGAGTTTGTCGTAAATTTTGTAGACATCCCCAGCTCCAACTAGTAGTACAACATCGTCCGGCGTTATCAAGCTTCGCAGGAACGTCGCTGCTTCGTCTAGTGAGGAGCGGTACTCGACGTCTGGCTTACTCTTTTTTACTGCGTCGATTAAATCCTTAATCGTAACGTAGCCGCTCTTCTCGCGAGCAGACGCCCAAATATTCAGGAGAATTAGTTTATCGGGTGATTGTAAGCTCTTTGCAAACTCGTGCAGTAACTTTCCGGTTCGACTGTAGGTATGCGGCTGAAAGACTGCCACTAAGCGTTTTCCAGGAAACCGTGCTCGTGTCGCTTCAAATAAGTACTCGAGCGCGCTTGGGTGATGCGCGTAATCGTCGAAAATCTGAGCGCCGTTGAAGGTTCCAAGCAATTCAAACCGACGTTTCGGTCCGGAAAACTTACCAAGCGCCTTAATTGCGATTTTTTCTGAGACGCCAAGTTTTACCGCCATAACGAACGCCGCAGTTGTATTGAGGGCGTTATGTTTGCCGGGCATCTTACAATGAAACGGCCCGATCTTGTGATCTTCGGTTTTGAGCCAGAACTCCGAATGAGTATCTGTCTCAGAGTAATCGATTACCTGATAGCTAGCTCCTGGCATAAATCCGTAGGTTTCACACCCCCGGTCGACTAAACGCCCGACCAACCGACGAACAAGCGGCCAGTCGACGCAAGCAACGATCGTTCCGTTGCGTGGCAATTTGGTAGTTAGTTTGTAGAAGGCGTCGTAGACTTGGGTGGCGCTTTGAAACACATCGGGATGATCCAGCTCAATACTAGTAATAATAACGTGCTGGAGAGGATAATCTAAGAATTTTGGCTGGAGTTCGGTATCCGACTTTTTATACTCGTCGGCCTCAACGATGAAATGACTGCCGTCGCCAAGATGCGAGCTACCCTCAAGACCAGGAATATCGCTTGTGCCGATCGCGTAGCTCGGTGAGAATCCGGCTTCTTTTAATACGAACGCCAGCATCGAGGTAGTGGTTGTTTTACCGTGAACGCCCGCCACTCCAACGCCCTCGTAGCGGCTAATAATTTTACCCAGCATTTCAGATTGTGGGATCGTCGAGATTCGAGCAGATTTGGCGGCTTTTACTTCTGGGTTCTGTAACCCGTACGCCGCACTAACGATCACCATCTCTGGCTTGGTTTGAGCGATATGACTCGCGTCAAAGCCTGAGAAATATTTGATACCGTGTTCGGCTAAAAGCGAGTCCGTGATAAAGACTTCTTCAACGTCACTGCCAGTCACCTCGTACCCTAATTGCTTTGCGATCACCGCCAACCCAGTCATCGCCACACCTTTAATACCGATAAAATACAACGACTTCGGCTCGCCTTTAGTTTTTGCCATCGATCTCCTTAATAATTTCTGAAATTGTTGCTTGCGTTTTGAAGTACTCCTTTAGTCGATTGCCGATTTCCTGGAGTTTCTCTGGGTCTGAAATTAATTTGAGTATGTCTTGAACAAAAACTTCCGTCGAGAGTTGATACTCTTGTCTCACAATTGCCGCGTTAGCCGAGTCTAACCTCAGCGCGTTTTCGTACTGGTGATTAGCCGCTGCAGTTGGTAGCGGCACGAGATACATCGCTTTTGCAAATAATGCCGCCTCAGCGATAGTCGTGGCACTAGATCTCGCAATAACCAAGTCGGCGCTCTGGAAATACAACGGCAATTCTCTATCGATAAAACTATACGGCTTATAATGCGAACGTTGTGAGGAGTTTAGGGACTCTTTAATCTTTATAAATTCTTGATACTCGCGCTCTCCAGTTAAGTGCACCACATCCAGTGTTTCTAATAATTTAGGTAGAGAGCTTCGAATAAACGAATTTATAGCCGCGGATCCTTGACTTCCGGGCAACACGAGCAGTAGTGGCCGTGATTTTTTCGGCGCCTTTAGCGTGGCTGCCCGTCGTAAAACGGCACGAACTGGAATACCGACCTGACGATAACGATCATTTCTATTTGGGTAACTCTCGAGCCCAAACGCAGTCAATACCCGATCGGCAACTGCGGCACTTAAACGATTCGTCATTCCCATAACTGCGTCGGATTCGTGAACAATAATTCGACAACCCAGTAATTTCGCAGCGAAGACAACCGGAAGGGCAACGTAACCGCCCTTACTAAATACTGTCCCAACTTTATTACGCCGAATAACTTTGATTGACTGAAAAAAACCGATCACAACCTTAAACGCATCAACGATATTTAAGAAGAACGATTTAAGCGTTGAGTATCGTCTCCATTTTCCTGCCTGGATCGTTTCTAGTTTCCATCCCAAATTAGTAACTACCCGTTCTTCGAGACTCTCGGCAGAACCGATGAATAAAAACTCTCGTTTCTGTTGAGCCAACTCCTCAGCGACAGCAACAAGCGGAAAAACGTGACCACCTGTGCCACCACCGACCAGCGCTATTACATTATTATTTTGTTTCTCTTGAAGCATTAGTTAAAACACCCAACATTGCTAAGCTCACAATTAACGAAGTGCCGCCGTAACTTACAAACGGAAGCGGAATTCCGGCGAGCGGTAACAGCGCGAGCATCCCTCCTATATTTATCAGGGTCTGAAGAATAATCAAGGTAGAAATACCTACCGCCAAGTAACAAACGAACCGACTATTGGCCCTTTGAGCGATTACTAAACCTCGCCAAGCCAACAACACGTACGCAAGCAATAGCGCCGCTGCGCGGATAAAGCCGAGCTCCTCAGCGATAACTGCGAAAATAGAATCGGTGTGCGCCTCGGGTAAATACGAATATTTACTAGTTCCTTGGCCGAAACCCACACCCCACAAGCCGCCGCTTCCTACCGCGATCAAGGCTTGTTGACTGTGATAGCCTCGATTCTGCGAATCAAACTCGGCGTTATTTTGTCGTTGATCCTGATACGACTGTAATCGGTTTAGTCGGTACGGTGTGGCAAAAATTAGCAGCAGCACCGCCCCAATCGCCAGTAATGTAATCGCCCCAACCTGCCAGACTTTGGCTTTGGCGACAAAGAAAATGACTACGGCACTAACAAGTAATACTACAGCCGTATCAAGATCTCGGCCGAGCGCTCCAACTAGTAACGCGATCATGGCCAGCAGTAGCAGAAAGGGGATGAATCCTTTCTGGACACTGCTAACGGCGTCGCCTTTCGAGGCAAACCAAGCCGAAAAATAAATAACAAGAAAAAGCTTAGCAACTTCAGACGGTTGGAATGAAAAACCACCGAACCCAACCCATCGGTATACGCCAGCCGTTTCGCCGCCGATACCCGGCAAGAAAACCAGAATGAGTAGTATTAATGTTGCCCATAAAAAAGAGGTGCGCCGTTCGTAAAGTCGCTCTAGCGGTAATCGTAAAAAGTAAAAGAACCCGACCAGACCAATTCCGAATGCGATCAACTGCCGAACGAAAAAATGATACGCATCGGCGTATTTGTCAGCAGCGGTTATCTGTGAGGCAGAAAGAACCATTACTAACCCGAGAACTGAGAGGCCGAAACCGATGATCGGAATAATCGGATCAATCTTTTTTCGAAGTTTGTAGTTACCGCTTTGCGACATCTTTAAGGAGACTTCTAGTTAATAGGGTGAATTGCGTCCCACGGTCGGCGGCATCAATGAACATATCCTTACTCGCACAGGCCGGCGAAAGTAAAATAGTGTCGCCTGAGGCAGCAATCTCAATAGCTCGATTAACTGCTTGCTCCAAGGTGTCCAATTTCTCGACGATTCCCGGATAGTCTACTTCTTGCAACGATTTCTCAATCCGCGGCGCTTCTTGACCAATTAACAGCACGGCCTTTACTTTCCGACGGATAATCGCTTGAGCGAGTTCGGTAAAATCCATACCCTTAGACGATCCCCCTGCTAGTAGGATTGTCGGCTGATCGAAAGCGGAGAGCGCCGCAATTGTCGCGTCGGGTGCGGTTGCGTAGCTGTCGTCGATAACTGTTATACCGTTAAAGACTCCGATATTTTCCATTCGGTGCGGCAGCGGCTTGAAGGTTTTTAGGCCGGGAATAACATCTTCCGACTTAACACCGCACTGTACGGCTGTCACTGCTGCAAGTGCCGCATCGAGAAGTAAGTGATCCCCTTTAATTCCGGCTTTAGCTAATGAGATTTTCCGGCCCTGAAACACAAGTTCATCACCCGTAAGAACTGCAGATTCGGCCGACCTTCCAACGCCGTATTGTGTGGCTTTTGAGCTCTCCGCCATCTTTGTTGAAGTCGGACTATCAGCGGCGTACACAACAACATCGTCAGTAGCCTGAAATGCCACTAGCTGTCTTTTAGCTTCGATATAATCATCTAGCGATCGGTGGTAGTTAGGACTACGGGCCGAGAGCGGCTGCAAATGTTCAGACGTCACCGGCAGTAAAACAGCGATGTGCGGACTGTGTGAGATATCTTCGAGCTGAAAGCTGGATAATTCCATAACTACCCACGTCTCGTCGTCGATCTGATCGATGCTCTCAAAAATTGAATTGCCGATATTACCCGCCAGTTGTACCTTTTTTGAACCGGCTTTGAGTATCGAATAAATCATCGTGGAGGTCGTACCTTTGCCTTTGGTTCCGGTGACGCCGATTACCTGCTTTCCGTAATATTCTAGAAACAGATCGACGGCTGACGATCTAATTGGAGATGGTTGCGACGAACTGATCGCGCGCTCGACCTCAACTACTGGCATACCTGGCGTCCTAAAGACGTAATCAAATTGAGATAGCTCGCTTAATGCATCCTCGCCGATCTGCAATCCGACCCCGTCTATCCGCTCAAGTCGCTCGATATTCGACGGCTCACTATTTTGCTCGCAAATCACCACATCGACACCGTGTTTCACAAAAAATGGAATAAGACTCAGGTTCTCTTTACCGGCACCGAGTAAGCCAATTTTTTTCGAGCGAAATTTCTCCCAATCAATCCGCGACATACCTTAAGTATGCCGTAACACCTGGAGATTTTCTAGCGGCTCACAAGATAGACAAACAGTCCGAGCATCGCCGCTACCGCCGAGACAACCCAAAAACGCATTGTGATTTTCGGCTCTTCCCAACCGATTGCCTGATAGTGGTGATGGATCGGGGCAGACAAAAATACTTTTTTACCGTTTCGCAGCTTCTTGGAAGCGATTTGGATAACGGCTGAGAAACCTTCGACGTACAACATCAGCGCGATAATCGGCAAGATCAAAACTGTATCAGTAAGAAATGCTAAAATTCCAAGCGTCATGCCGAGCGCCATCGCACCGGTATCCCCCATAAAGAACCGGGCCGGATAAATATTGAACCACAAAAACGCCAGTAACGATCCGAGAATCGTTCCACAAAAGGCTGCTAATTCTGTTTTACCTTGTATAAGCGCGATCATCCCGAACGCCGCAAACGAGCTCGCCATCATTCCAGCAAGCAGCCCGTCCAGACCGTCTGCTTCGTTGGCGCTAAAGGTTGTAAAGACAATTACCAGAATAAATAACGGAATATACCAGGCTCCGATCTCGACCGGTCCGATTCCGGGGATAGACAGCACGTTCCAACCAAGCTTGTAATAAAACCACCAAGCACCAACCATCGCGATTAACGCGTAAATAATCAACTTCCAACGAAACCTCAGCCCGCCGCGATTCGGCCCGATGCCGTTAATATTCATAATATCGTCAATTGCCCCAACAATACCGGTGGCGACTAGAGCAAAGAGCGGTAACCAAGTTTGAGCGCGCGATAAGTTCATTAATAATGTTACTACTGCGGTCGTTATCCAAATTAACAGCCCTCCCATCGTTGGAGTGTTTTCCTTGTGCTTATGCAGAGCATAGAAAATTGGTGCTTTCTTCTCGTCAAAACCTGTTTGTCTAATTTTTTTACCTAAACGGTTTTTGTATAAGAAATCAGTAAATAACGGCGTCCAAAGAAACGCGACCAAAAACGATAGACTTGCCAGCCAGAAAGTTTTCGCTAACGCAAAATGCGAGGCTTCAAGCAGAGACATGTTCCAAAGCTGAGATTATCTTTTCCATATGAATTGATCGTGACCCCTTCACCAAGATACTATCTCCTTTTTTCAGATAAGAAAAGATCTCTTTAGCGGCCTGATCACTGGTTTCAAATCGCACGACTGGTTGGTATTGATCGGTGTGCTCACCGACACCGATCACAACGTCTGCAACAGTTTGAGCCAAATCCCCAATATGCTTGTGAAGAATTTTCTCGGCCTCGCCGAGCTCGCGCATCGTCCCGAGTATCGCCACTTTACGACCCGGCATCTTTTTTAATCGACTAAGCGCCGCTTCCATTGAAGCAGGGTTCGCGTTATACGTATCGTCTAATACTAGCCAATCGCCTATCCGTCGCTCAGAAAATCGCTGTGGCGGCAATTCCATATGCTTGAGTGAGTCCTCGATTTTCTCGCCTGGAATATCGAGATATTCTCCAACCAATCGAGCGAAACCAACAGAAAGCTCCTCATTTGGTAAGTCAGCTTCGATGACTGTTTGAGCAACGATACGATTTTTATGTTGGGAGTAATACGGATCTCGCTTGTTCAAAAATACCACTCCGTCTTTGGGTACGGCTGCGACAAGCGCCCCTTCATCTTCAGCTACCGCATCGAGTGAGCCGTAATTAACCACATGCGCTGGCGCAACGGTTGTTAGAACCGCAATCTGTGGCGGCAGCTTGCTGGTAAGTTTTCTTATATCTCCTGGCTGATCGGTACCGTACTCCAACACGACGTACTTTGGCAGGGGCGCAAATGAGCGTACCCAAGCTTGTATAAGAATAATCGGCCACTGCCAACTAATTGATTGGTGGTGAAAATCTATCTTGAATTCCAGAATCGAAAGTGGCACGCCGAGGTACGTATTCAAGTTTCCAAAGCCAACAAATACATTACCTTTGAAAAAATCCGACAGCACCGCTCCGACAGCATACTTGGTCGAGGTCTTAGCGATCCCACCGCCGATAGCAATAACGGTCGTATCCGCATTCTTCACTCGACGCAGAGCGCAGCGCCACAGAAATTCGTCTCTCCAAGCTTTCATGGGCATAGTGTATCAGTTATCGCAGTTTGTAGTAGTTCGTCATCCAGTTAGCTAGCTCACCGAAGATCGGAGCGGCTGAAGATTCGGCGAACTTTACAGTCTTTGGGTTGTCGAGACGTACGACCATAACGAACTTTGGGTCGTCCGCCGGGAATAGTCCAGCGAAGTTACCGATATGTCTATCTTCAGCGTAACCGCCTTGTGGGTCGGCCACTTGGGCCGTACCGGTCTTACCTCCAACTCTAATACCCTCGACTTTCGCTCTCTTGCCGTGCCCAAGCTCAACTACCGAGACTAACATCTCCCTAATTTTTTTAGCCGTTTCCTCGCTAATTACCCGAGTGCCCGCTTTCGCACTGTACGGCGTTACAGCTGTGCCACGAATCGTTTGCGCTACTAAATGCGGCGAGACTGTCACTCCGTTATTGGCGATAACTGCGTACGCCGTAGCCAATTGCAACGGCGTTACCGAGACGCCCTGGCCGTACGCAGCAGTTGCGCTCAGCGTGTCGTTCCATTCTTTTGCATCACGAAGCACTCCTGGCTGTTCGCCCACTAATTCGACACCGGTTTTGGCGCCGTAACCAAATTTTTCCAAGAATTCACGCTGTTTTTCTTTGCCGATTTTTTGCGAGAGCCAGACCATCGCAACGTTATCGGAGTTTTCCAGTACTTGGGTCATCGTCTCTCTCCCGTATACCTTATCCTCCGCATTACGAATCTCAAACCCACCGACTTTTACCGATCCGCCAAAGATTTCCGTAGTGTCTGGTTGTACTAGACCCATCTCGATCGCCATCGCCATAGTAATTGGTTTCATTACGCTACCCGGTTCGTACGGCAAGCTAGCGCCGGCTGGTAAGAAATTACGCTGAGCCTCGCCGGTAACCTCGTTGAAGATGTTTGGATCAAACGTCGGGTAGCCGGCCATTGCCAGAATTGCGCCGGTTTTAGGATCGAGAATAACGATCGAGCCGCCTTCGGCTTGAAATCGTTCGGTCGCCTCTTTTAGTTTGGCTTCAACTGTAAATTGTAAATTGTAATCGATCGTTAACACAATGTCGGCACCGGGCTCAGCGCGCTTTGCGCCTAAAATATCAATCAGTCGTCCGAGCGAATCCTTTTTAGCTTTTTCCGATCCGGAGACGCCACGCAACACCTGATCGTTTGTTGCTTCAACGCCGTATTTACCTTGCCCATCTGAACCAACGAATCCCAAAAGTTGCGGCGCGATCGCCGATCCTTCCGGGTACACTCGAACGAATTCTGGGCGGACGTACACGCCGACGTAGTTCTTTTTAAGTAATGCGTCCGCTTGAGCCGGGGTGAGATTGCGTGCGAGCGCGGGAATATACACTTTGTCGTTATTAATTTTTTCAAAAATCTCTTCCTTTTTTAGCCCGATTTTTTCTTCTGCAATTAACTCGGCTAGTTTTTGTTTATTCTTAACTTGGCGAGGTGCAATAAATAATTGGTAGCGCTCTTCACTGGCAGCAAGAGTATAGAGTTTCCCGTCTCTATCCTTAGCTAAAATAACGCCTCGCTGAGCTTGTTCGGTTGCGGTACTGGTCGACTGAAGCTCCGCCGCTTCAACGTACTGCTCGTGGTCGAGAACTTGATAATTGAATAATTTGAATAAAAAATATCCACCTGCAAACGCCGCTAATAACAGTAGAAGCGTTGTTCGGATATACAGAACCCGATCGCCCATCTGCGTCACGGTGTCGGTGTCACTGTAATTGATTCAGTAGCGCCAGAAATCGGCACCAACCCTTGCGATGATGCAGACTGCTGAAGATTCTGCAACGAACGAATACGACTATCGTTAACCTTCAACGTCGTCATTTCTTTTGTTAGCGAGTCCTTCGTGTCTTCAAGCTTGCGAAGCTCAATTAAGCCGTCTGATCCCTGAGCGGATTGGATTAAGTAAAATAACGAAAAAACTGCCAGGAGCGTTAAAATAAAATACCGAGCCGCTGTTGGGCCAATACTAAAAACTCCTCCTGATTTGTAGACTTGTCTGCGCTGAATTCGGTTATGTTGCATTTCCCTCCTTGGATTTCCCTGATTGCCAGGCACCAATATCGATTATTCGATACTCGTGTCTGTCAGCCTTTTGCGCCCCGTGCGTAACTTTGCGCTTCGCGAGCTTGGGTTATTTCTAATCTCTTCCTGAGTCGGTTCGACCGGCTTTTTGGTTAACAATTCGTAATTGTTGCTACGAAAGAATTCTTTGACAATCTTATCTTCGAGCGAATGGAAACTAATGACAGCCAGCACCGAACCTGGTCGCAATACCGATGACACGACTTCGAGTCCGCGCTTGATGTTAACCAACTCGTCGTTGATGTGGATACGCAATGCCTGAAACAACGGTGCTAGTACTTTCGGATTGTTAGTCCCGACGTATTCAACGAAATCTGTCGTGGTTCTAATCGGTCGGATACGTCGTTCGTTGACGATCTTAGCCGCAAGTTTTTTAGCGTACCGATCTTGAGCGTACTCGCGAAACACCTGTTCAATCGCTGAAGCGCTGCTTTGTTGAAGAAACTGAGCGGCAGTCTGACCGGTAGTTTCAAACCGAAGGTCTAATGGTTCGCTGCGCTGAAAGCTAAACCCCCGCCACGAGCCAGTTAGCTGATCTGTCGACATACCAAGATCCAACACTGCACCATCGAATTCGCGTTCCAATTGATCGCAATCGGCGTATTTTAAAACGTGAAACTCAAACCGATCGCCGTATTGCTTCGCAACTGCTTCAGCAAAAACCGTTACATTTTCGTCGCGATCCACCGCCACCACCCTCCCGTTGGGCGCCGATGCATCGAGAATCGCTCGCGTATGCCCGCCGCCGCCGAACGTTCCGTCTAGATACGTTTTGCCGGTTACTGGCTGGAGCGCTGCGATCACTTCGTTGACAAGTACTGGTATGTGCTTTGACAGATTTTCCATAGCTTTAGATTGTTTACACTCTTACGATTTGTTTGTGGTCGAAATAAGTTGTTAGGTACATTTTTTGGCCGAGATGCAGGGGACCGTAATACGGCTCGTCTGCCGGGCAACGCGTCCCCTCTTAAAAAGAAGAGTAGGACAAAAACCCAACATCCCTCCCTAAAACCGAAGTTTAGGGCCCCAATACCTTGTTAATAAACTTAACCTGGCGGGCAACCCAATCACGATTTCCCCCGCATCTGGTCACACAAAATTGATTTTGAAACAAACTCGACATCAGATCTCCCATTCTGTGAGTTTTTCGGCGTTATCGGACGCGTTCGCTTCAGCATCCTTGCTGTAACGCGCCCAGCCTTGTTTGTCCCAGATCTCGACACGATTCAAGACACCGGTCATTACAACGGCGTCTTTCAGTCCAGCGTATTCCCGAAGATACCCGGGTAGTAACGCTCGTCCCTGCTTGTCGATCTCCACCTCCATCGCTCCCGAAAGCATTAAACGACTAAATGCTCGAGCGCTGGAACTGGAGACCGGCAAATTTGCTAATTTATCGGTCATCTTAATCCACTCTTCCTTCGGATAAACAAACAGACACGGATCCAGACCCTTGGTAATAATCGCCGAAGAGCCCAGTTCCGCGCGGAATTTCACCGGCACAGCAATCCGACCTTTTTGGTCCAAATTGTGATGATATTCGCCGATAAACATTCTGTTTCTGTTTGTTTATGAAAGTAAGTTGTGTATTCATGTTGCCGTGAAGTTTCCACAGGGGTTTTCCACTTTTCCCCACTTTCCCCCACTTTTCTCCACGGACTGGAATTACACTACGGCTAGCCATGAGCGTTGTCAAGCCCCATTAAAATCTGTCGATAAAGACCGAAAAATATGGGATAATATACAGGTATGGAGGACCTCGTATGACAATGAAGTCTGCGGGCGCTAGCATCGTTGCTGGCCTCGAAAGAATCGAATCGCTAGTACGTCACATCATCCAGAGCCACGACGACGCTGACTTCTCGCAAGCTAGCGGTGAGCTGCGAGCTGAACTTGCAGCCATTCCGGCGCACAAGAGAAAATTCATCGTCGCGCTCGCCGTTGGCTCCAAACAAACCACTGCGCTTCTCCAACGGATGGCGCTCTAACGACCCGCGCGGCACTGCCGCGCATTTTTTTATAATCCCCGTTTGGGGATTAGCCGGAAACCAACCGAGATATTACAACGATTCGAGTGCTACTCGCTCTTGTTCCATAGTGTCGCGGTGTCTGACGGTAACGGTGCTTTTATTGTCGCCGGCTTCAACCGTTTCAAAGTCCACCGTGTAGCAAAACGGCGTCCCGATCTCGTCTTGTCGACGGTAACGACGGCCGATCGATCCCGATTCGTCGTAAAAGACATTCTTACCCTGACTTCGCAGTTTCTGTACTAACTCTTTAGCAACCTTTACGAGCGGCTCTTTTTTAACTAACGGTAAAACCGCCGCGTCGTAAGCGGCCAACTTAGGAGTAATCGATAGTAACGTCTCCGCCTCACCATCGGCTTTGCGACCTTTCTCAAAGTGCTGCCACGAATCGAGTAAGATCGCCAACAACGCTCGATCGACGCCACCTGCCGGCTCAATCACCCATGGAATAAATTTTGTTTTTGTTTCCTCATCAAATACCGACATATCTTTGCCGGAGTGTTTTTGATGAGCGGCGAGATCAAAGTCGCCGCGATTAGCGATACCTTCGAGCTCGCCCCACCCCCACGGAAATTTGTACTCGATATCGGTGGTTCCTTTTGAATAATGAGCTAAATCAGCCTTTGGATGTTTATAGAGACGCAGATTCTCTCTCTTAACACCCAAACTAACGTACCACTCCAATCGAGCGTCGATCCATTTTTGGTACCACTCATCCGCCTCGTCCGGCTTAACAAAAAATTCCATCTCCATTTGCTCAAACTCGCGTGTTCGATAGGTGAAGTTACCTGGGGTTATTTCGTTACGGAAGCTTTTACCGATTTGAGCGATACCGAACGGAATTTTTTGGCGTGAGACTTCGTAAATCTGCTTAAAGTTAACGAAAATTCCTTGGCACGTCTCGCCGCGCAGATACGCAACCGATTGCGAGTCTTCGACTGGACCGATAAACGTTTTAAAAAGTAAGTTGAAACTTTTCGGTTCGCTGAGCGGATTGCCATCAGGACTTTTCGTTTGATCTTTAAGTTGGTCAAGACGGTAGCGCTTGTGGGTAACAAGGTCTTCAACGAGCGGATCGGTAAAACTATCGGTGTGTCCTGATGCTTCCCAAACTTTTGGATTTAAAATAATAGCTGAGTCGAGTCCAACGATATCGTCGCGCTCCTGCACCATCGTCTTCCACCACGCCGCTTTGAGCCGGTTTTTCATTTCCACTCCAACCGGACCGTAATCGTAGCTAGAACCTAATCCTCCGTATATCTCACTGGATTGCCAAATAACTCCTCGGCGTTTCGCCCAAGCAACAAATTCCTCCATAGATTTAACCGCCGATTTGTCTGACATACTCTGTTACATGATACAGCTCAAAGAGTCTGTATCAAAGCCCTACTCAACGATAGAAATCGAATACTGTTGAGAGGCTGCTCTCGAGCGGTCCGAGCAAACTCGAATAATTCATGCCAACATACATAAACGCGGATAAGAGCAGAAATACAAAACCAATCAAAGTAATCGCACTCTTGGCTTTACCAAATATCGCCATTAGCGTTCCAAGTAGTAATGTGGCAGCAGTTGTTAACCAACCGACCGAGCGAATTACTTGGTATAGATCTTCGCCGATCATTTCTCTAAATAGCGGCGTACTAGCTAGAATTACGAATAAAATTGTGCCTAGAATAACCAAAACTTCGCTAATTACTGCTACGGCAGACGGATGCGGCGCTTGCTCTTGGACAGCCGGATCCATCGGCGGGCGCGGTTTGCCAATCGAGCTATAGATATCCGTTACTGGACTCGCGGGCGTGGGCGTCGAAGGAATCGGTGTTGGTGTAAAAGTGGCTGGTTCGACCTTTGGTGCGGGTTTTTCTTCTGGTTTTGTTATTTCTGTTGCTTTCTGGATCTCTGGCTCGGCTGGCTTATCTGGAGTAGGCGTTAGTTGAGCCTGTTCGTTAGACGCTGCGCTTGAGCCGCTAGTTAGTCGTTCTATTTTTGCTTCCAGTGCCTGAATCTCGCCTGTCAGTGACTCGATCTGTTCCTGCAGACGATCTGTGTCTGGTGCAGCTGTCTGTACGTCTTCTGGCTTGATCACTACTGGTTCGCTCGGAGATCCGGCAGGAGTTTCAGACGCGGATACTGCGGATACATCTGGCTTAACGCTCTCTTCGACTGTCGGCGCATCAACTTGTTCTGCCGGTTTATTAATGGAAATATTGCCGTCGTTTGCCGTTGTCGTCTCAAGCGTTGCAGGATCAGCAGCTGGCTTTTGATCGGTTTTAACTGCAACCGACATTGCGTCTGTTTTATCTGTTTGATTAACTTCTGTCGGTGAGGCTGTTTTGTTGTTGGTTGCTTCTACTGGTGTTTTTGTATCGTCTGCCATTTTATTCAGTGTAACAAAAAGTCTAATTTCACCCAAAATATCGCTTTAATATCGCGATTTATTACCCATAATAGCGCTTCGGTAGAGCCGTACCCAACCGAGTAATAATCTCGTGATGTCGTAACGCACAGCGCTTAGCGATATCGGTAATTTTAATTGTTTTAGTTTCACCGGCGCTGTTTTTTTGTGAACCGATAATTACGACTTCGTCGCCGCGTTTTGCCGTAATGTCAGTAACATCAGCGATTATCATATTCATGCAGATCTGACCGATCACCGGTACCTCGCTGCCCTGAATTAAAACCGTCAGTTTATCGCGCATCACTTGAGACAAGCCGTCTGCGTACCCGATCGCTACCACCGCAATTTTTGTGTCGCGTTTCGTCTTATATAGATGGCCGTAACTTACACCTTCACCAGCTGCCACATCTTTAATTTGCATCACCACCGACTTACACGTAAACGAACTTTCTAAACCAGGCAGAACTTCGTCGATACCGTACAGCGCTAAGCCAATCCGAACGGCATCTAAATAGCCTTGCGGGAAGTTTGTCAGCGCGTAACTACTATCAAAATGAATCGGCAGAAGCGGGACCTTGCCTTCGATATCGATCAAGATATCTTGAATAACCCGCAGTTGCTGCTCGTTCTTCTCGGCGCTCGATGCGTCCGCCAAATGCGAAAAAAGCGCCTCAACCCGGATATTCGGATACCGCCGCTGGCCAAGAAGAAAATCGACGGTTTGTTCAGCACTAAAACCCAGCCGATTTAAACCAGTCTCCACTTTTAAATGAACTGAGATTGTTTTACCGAGACGTTCCGCTGCGCGCTGGTAGAGCGCAATCTGTTCAACGTCGTATAGACTAACTCGGTAACCTTCTTCGATCGCGTCGATTAATTCTTTCGTATCGAGATAGCCCAAAATTAAGATCGGCTTTTTCGAAACTCGACGGACGCGATCGGCTTCTTCAATGGATATCACCGCAAACATCTCAACATCTTTCTTATCGAGCGTCTCGACTACTTTTTCTAAACCATGTCCGTATGCGTTGCTTTTTACCACGGCAATCACTCCAACGGTTTTGCCGATCTTTTGTTTAACGCGATCGACGTTACGGCTGATCGCGCCCAAATCTACTTCAATCCATGCTTGCATTAGTTTTAATTACCGAGTCCTCGGTAGCTTGTCCAGGGACGATTAAACCATTCCGTGATTTCTCTTAAAAGCACTTCTTCAACTTCGCTTGCGACTTGCTGACTTAGTTTTGCTCGCTGAACAACCGCGTACTGCTGCTTTGAAAGTAGAAACAGCAACTTAATAGCCTGGACACTCAGCTGCCGCCCGATCTTTGCCGGGCAACTCGTGCAGGTGAAGCCTCGCTCTAGCTGATCCCAATAGGCCGTGTCAGTAATTTTATTGCCACAGATTCGACACGTAAAATCGCCTAACTGTAAACCCAGCTGCTTCGTAACCTCACCGAGGTAACGAAGCCAAACGTTTGGCCACGCCACACCTTCGTCGATACGCGATAACGCATCAACAGTAATACGAAACATCGTTTGCTGCGGCACATCTTCGAGGATGACGCGCTCGGTAATCTTAGAAATTGCGTACGCCTGCTCAACTAGCGGCAACGAGGCGCGAAGCGACTCAAACGACTCGACTAGTACCGCACTTGTTACCTTCGGCAGCTCGTTCTCGTCGGTGAGTATTAATTGAGAAATCATAAACGTATCGAGATGACCCGATAGTTTCGAGAGCGGCTTTCTAACTGCTCGAGCCACTACTCGTTTTTTCCCCAAGCTCGGGCTAAGGATCGTAATAATACGATCGGTTTCACCGATGCTCTGTTTTTTTAAAATTAAGCCAAGCGTCTTAATCATTACTTGCTAGAATTCATAGTTACTTTAGTATTTTACTTATAATGCGTCGCGCTGGATATTCGTTGATAGAACTTTTAGTCGTCATCGCTATATTAGGCATATTAGCCGGAATTGGAACATACACCTTCGGCGCTGCTGGCGCCAAATCGCGAGATAACACCCGCAAAACCGATCTCGCCCGGATCAGCAACGCACTGCAACAATACTACGTCGACAACCGACAGTATCCGAACTTCGATTATGTCTACGGCGGCAGTGCCGGCACCAGGATGTACAGCGCTGTTTGGCAACTTAGCGCGAGCGCTCAGGCCGGTTCGTGCCAGCACACCAATTCTGATTTAGCCCGACGTTTAACCCCGACGTATCTCGAGAAGATACCCGAGGACATGCGTCAGCCCATCAACTTTCGAACCCATCCTTGTGACGTTGAATTTCTCGAAAGCCAAACTGATCGCTATTACTACTTAAGCGGCCCGTCTGAGACAACGGGGCCGAAACGGCCAGCGACTGCCTTTGCATTGATGGCACACCTCGAGCGTCCGACTACAGCCGATCAAATCTTACCCCAAGACAATCCGCTCATTATCGGTAACCGAACGTTTCTTGGTGCGTACTACACCGCAGTCGACAACTACGGCGGCGATATCGCCGCAGACGTTAACTATTTAGTAACTGGCAGGCTTGGTCGATAACTACTCTGCGCTAGCAGAGATACTCATTACGTTCGTTTAGTGCTACTCCGCTGACGCACTAATAGTTGGGAATTCCCAACTTCTCTACTACTCTGCGCTAGCAGAGATAAACAAAAAGGCGCTAACAACGAGCGCGCCGACACCGCTCCAGATTAAAAATTTACTAACGTCAAAACCCGCTTCTGCGACGCCACCAGCTTTAAGGTCGGTACCGCCCATAAAGGAAGTAATCATCAGAAATCCTCCTAGTACCATAAACGCGGTAGCGCTAATTACCCGTGTGCGTTTGTTCATAATTTGAATATCTCAAAATTGCCGCAAACAAAAAAGACCCATGTGGGTCTTTTTTTATTTAAACTCTTTATCTTGGCGTCGGCCTACTTTCCCGAGGGCTGTTAGCCCTGAGTATCATCGGCGCTGGCAGGCTTAACTTCTCTGTTCGAAATGGGAAGAGGTGTACCCCTGTCGCTCGAGACACCAAGATAAAAAGTTCAAACGCTTAACTTCAATTACAGATCTCACTATAACGTGCTCGGATAGAGTGGCGAGCGAGCTCGCCGAGGTAGGTCTAGTAGCGCTGAGGGGTGATCGGACCCTCGGCAATACATTTCTCCGATGAGAACAGTCGCTTACAGCGATAGACCTTGTACTGACCATCGGTGAGTGAGTGTTCGGAGATTAATGCGTCAACATGACCGCCGGCGAGCTTGATCGCATCGGCATCGTTTTTCGCGTCGAATTCCGGGCTGTTCACCCGCTTGGATTTGTGTTGGTTGTCTAATGCTGAGCATTTCACGATATACTTCGCCATAGCTCACCTCCATCCGAGAACGTTATATTGTTGTGGTTTCCAAACCAAAGTCGAAGACAATTCAGGCGACGTTCCTTCTTTCCTGCGTAGAAATTACGCGCAGAAAAGAAGTAGTAATTCATGGACCTATTAGTACACCTTCGCTCAAGCCGTTACCGGCCTTACACGTAGCGCCTATCAACCGAGTGGTCTACTCGGGGTCTCATAACGAAGATTAATCTTGGGACCTGCTTCCCGCTTAGATGCTTTCAGCGGTTATCAGTTATGATCGTAGCTACTCGACATTGCCCTTGGCAGGACAGCCGATACACCAGAGGATCATCCGCTCCGGTCTTCTCATACTAGGAGCCGCCTCCCTCAATCTTCCACGCTTACAGCAGATTAGGACCGAACTGTCTCGCGACGTTCTGAACCCAGCTCGCGTACCCTTTTAATTGGCGAACAGCCAAACCCTTGGGACCTTCTCCAGCCCCAGGATAGGATGAGCCGACATCGAGGTGCCAAACTGCGCCGTCTCTGTGGACGATTGGGCGCAATCAGCCTGTTATCCCCGGGGTAGCTTTTATCCGTTGAGCGCCGGCCGTCTCGTTCTGAAACCGGCTGGATCACTTACGCCTGCTTTCGCACCTGCTCGGCTTGTAGGCCTCACAGTCAAGCTCGCTTATGGGTATACCCTATCGGTACGATTTCCACCCGTACCTAGCGAACCTTTGCACGCCTCCGTTACCTTTTAGGAGGCGACCGCCCCAGTCAAACTACCTGTCTGACACTGTCTTAGTTGTTACCAGTTAGAACCAAAATGAAACAAGGGTGGTATTTCACTGATGACCGAAGTCTCCCACCTATGCTACACAAGTCAAACCCTGATTCAATGTCAAGCTGTAGTAAAGCTCCACGGGGTCTTTCCGTCTTGCTGCAAGTAACCGGCATCTTCACCGGTAGTGTAATTTCACCGAGTCCCTCTTTGAGACAGTTATCAAGTCGTTATGCCATTCGTGCGGGTCGGAACTTACCCGACAAGGAATTTCGCTACCATAGAACGGTTATAGTTACCGCTGCCGTTCACTCGGGCTTAAATTCAAGCCTCACCACACCGAAGTGCGGATCAGCCCTCCTCGTAACCTACGAGCACTGGGCAGGCATCAGCCCCTATACATCCCACATTGGGTTAGCAGAGACCTAAGTTTTTGTTAAACAGTCGCTTGATATTCTTTCGCTGCGGCCCGCATTGCTGCGGGCAGGCCATATCCCTAAGTTACGGCCGCTTTTTTGCCGAGTTCCTTAAAGAGGGTTCACTCGACCACCTGAGGCTACTCGCCTCATCCACCTGTGTCGGTTTACGGTACGGTTACCAAACATAGTTAATTTGAGAATTTTCTCGCCAGGAAGCCAACGGACGCGAAATCCAATAATCGCGTTTCGCAGACTATCCCGTGTCTTCTCAAGGTAGTTATTTGGTAGTCACGGAATATTAACCGTGTGTCCATCGAAGTCTTACTCCTTAGGACCGACTAACCCACAGTCGATTGGCGTTGCTGTGGAAACCTTAGATATACGGTGACCAGGGTTTTCACCTGGTTTTCGTTACTCATGCCAACATTCGCACTTCGTATCAGTCCACGGTCGCTTACGCTCCCGCTTCACCCCAATACGAACGCTCCTCTACCACTTGCAATAAATTGCAAATCCTAAAATTCGGTACCTAGCTTAAGCCCCGTTACATTTTCCGCGCAAAAAGGCCTAGAGGGTTTCTACGCAACTAAGGCTTTCGCCAAAGCGTTGTAGAGAACCGTAGAATCGACTAGTGAGCTGTTACGCTTTCTTTAAATGATGGCTGCTTCTAAGCCAACATCCTAGTTGTCTACGCCTTATCACTTCGTTTTCCACTTAGCTAGAATTTAGGGACCTTATTTGTAGGTCTGGGCTCTTTCCCTTTTGACCATGCAGCTTAGCCCGCACAGTCTGACTCTGGATTCCTAACGACGCGTATTCGGAGTTTGATAGGTGTTGAGAACTTTCGTCCCCAATGCACCTTTCAGTGCTCTACCCCGCATCATGCGAATCCAGGCTATACCTAAATATATTTCGAGGAGAACCAGCTATCTCCGGGTTCGATTGGTATTTTACCGCTTACCACAAGTCATCCCCCATTTTTGCCACAATGGTGGGTTCGGCCCTCCCTGCTAGATTTCTCTAGAGTTCAGCCTGCTCATGGCAAGATCACCCGGTTTCGGGTCTACTTTCAGCCGCTAAAAATCGCGCTATTAACACTCGCTTTCGCTTCGCGTACGGACCAAAGGCCCTTACACTCGCGGCAAAAAGTAACTCGTTGGCTCATTCTTCAAAAGGCACGCCGTCACACGATAAATCGTGCTCCGACTCCTTGTAAGCACACGGTTTCAGGTACTATTTCACTCCCATACTCTGGGTACTTTTCATCTTTCCCTCACGGTACTCGTTCACTATCGGTCAGATAAAGTATTTAGCCTTCCGGCACGATCACCGGACCTTCCGACTGGATTACACGTGTCCAGTCGTACTCAGGAACAAACTCCAAGTGGAATATGCGTTTTAATGTACGGGACTTTCACCCCCTATGGTGGCCTTTTCCAAGGTCCTTCCACTAACGCAACATCACTCACTCGACATACGTCTGAGTCTGCCCTATAACCCTCCTACACCAAGTCCCGGACGCAAGCAAAAACATATTATTAGGAGGCCAGATCCATATATTTTAAAGAATCGCCTGCTTTATGCTTACGCCCAAGATTCGGTGCAGGAGTTTGGGCTGTTCCCCTTTCGCTCGCCGCTACTGAGGGAATCGCTACTGCTTTCTATTCCTCCGGGTACTAAGATGTTTCAGTTCCCCGGGTGCCTTTCCTCACATAAATGTGATGGATGCTATGGGTTTGCCATAGCGGGTTTCCCCATTCGGAAATCGCCGGATCATCGCTTGTTGTCAGCTACCCGACGCTTATCGCAGACTACTACGTCCTTCATCAGCTTTATCTACCAAGACATCCTCCGTGTGCTCTTTGGTGAATTACTTACACCAGCTAACGCTTTCGCGTTGCTGTTACTTGCTTCAAATATGATTATGGAACCATATCTGAAGTTGTGCTGTCGTCGAATTGTCTTCGACTTCAGCTTGGAAACCTAGTTGTTAAGTATTCATCAGAGGTAAGAAAAAACCGCTTTGGCGAGCGGCTTCTAAGGTGACCCCAAAATAGTGGTCTCTTATAAACCGACGCCTCCTTGTGTTTTTCCTAACATGTACCTGGTGATTGTCCCATATTTGCGCATATTGCGTCAAGACTCTGCGTTAGGAACGGTAGCTGTAATTAAACGGCACCAGTTGAGCCGAAACCGCCGCGCGAATTTGGCGCTAGCTCATCTTTAGTAACCTCTTTCCAAATTACCCTTGGAACCTCCACAAAGAATCCTTGCGCGATCCTCTGTCCCTGCTCAATTTCGATCGGTTTCTCGGTTCGATTTTGAATCTGAATTAATATTTCGTCTTCTGGGCCGCAGTACGTCGGATCGATAATTCCAAACGAGTGCGGCATACTAATACCGTATTTTGGAGCGCTTGAGCGTGGCGCGATCGCCAATAAGTAACCTGGTGGCACATGAACAATTAACCCCGAAGGAACTTTTACTACTTCGTTTGGTTTTACCGTGACCGACTCGGCTGCTTGAAGATCGAAACAAGCCGCAGACTCGGGAACGTACTTCGGTACTTCGACACTATCACGAATTCGAGCAATTTTTATTTCCATCGTTCTATATAGAAGTATTTGCTCGTTTTGTTCAAGAATGCTTGAATAGAGCAACGCCCAATTGGGCGAGGTGACAGTATGCACTTCTCAGTATTAGCAACAACCGCGCGCTTTGCGCTCCTTCTCCTTCTTTGCGGATGCGCCACTCCAAAGACCAGTTCGGCGTCGTCTGACGACGCGCTGATCAAGCAGTTGGTCGCCTTTAGTCCGATCAACGGGCACTGGGTCACTAACGGCTTCGCCGGGCAGTTCGACGATCTGCGATTTACGCAGGAGTCTGGACGTGAAAACGGCAAGATCGTGTATCGGTTAGACGGTCGCGGGGCGCTTTGGACAAAAGACGGCTTAAAACCGTTTACGATTAGTGGAAGATCGGTCGGATCTACACTCCAACCAGTTCTAAAGTTCGCTGACGGCGAGATTAAGGCAACCGGCGAAGTTGTTCGAGACGACAGCGGCTGGCCAGCCTGCACGATGGTGTTCGTGCACGGTTCAAACCAGTATCAAGCCAATCTCGACTGTGTCGGGGATCGCACTACTGCCAAAGATAAATTTTTGGCTCAGCCGTCGCTTATCGCTGACTGGAAAGGTAAGTACGTATTAACAGGCACCGATCACCCGATCGAGTTCACGATCAGCGACAATTATCGGATACTTGGCACCTACGACGACGGCGATTGGCGCAAAGGCAAAGTTCACGGTAACGCCAGCAAAGACGGGAAATTCAAATTCCTGCTCAAGTACGGTAGTAAACCGTCGTTTGCCCAAATCCTTGGCACGTTCACATTGAGCGCCGATTGCAAAGAGCTACGCTCGGATGACGCTCGCTACGAGTACAACACCACCGACCCAGACGAAAAGCGGCCGCAGAAAGCGACCGTTCTCATGACTCGGATCAACTAACCCCTTCGGGGGTATTTTTTTACACGTAAAATATCGTCCTAACTGATTGACTTTTTAAGTAGTTTCAGGTACTATTCCTCGCGACTCAACGGAGTTACCCGAACCATCGGGAGGATCGAACCTGAACATGAAGAAAGTTACGCAATCCATCGTGGCAATCCTGATTGCCCTCCTCCTCGTCGGCTGCGGAGGCAACGGTGCTGGTACCGGAAGCGGTTCCAACACCAACATCGCCTTTCGCGATGTCCCCCTCACCACTACCCAAATCAACGCCCTCAAGGCCGGTGACCGCGCGTTCGCCATGGTCGAACGTGAGAGTGGGATCGTCTTCGTTCCTATCACGCTCGGCAACCGCTACACTGCGGGCGCCAACGACTATCTGACCTTCAAGGACTCAGACGCCAAATTCGGCTTCGGCGATTCGGGATCTCCGATCCTGACACCAGACGGCCACACTATCGGAGCCCTCTCCGGCTCCTACGGTGGGGACAACGTCCTCATTACGCCGGTAGACAAGATGCTCAGTGCAGTCGGCCGTCAAGCCAGCGCTTCGAACCAGTCATTCCAGACAAAGTTGGCATGGTTCGGCGTTGGGGTGTCGGATCGCGCAGTCAACAAGTTCAAGGAGAGCAACATCCACTTCATCGACGCTGGTCCGACCAGTCAAGCCCACGCAGCCACTCGTGGCGGACCGGGTTTTGAGCTGATCGCCGGCAAGTCAATGGCAGTTGTGCCGTTCGACGGCCCGCTAGTGAAGATGTTCGCGATCGGAACACTGACGCACGATCTCAACAAGAACGAGTCAGTTGGCTTTGGTCATCCACTCAACTGGGACGGCTCACCGTTCAACGGTATGCCGGTTTCACCAGCCCGAGTGGTTGCCTTTGTCAGAGATCCCTTCTGGGGTAGCTTCAAGTTGGCAGTCCCGGCCGGAGAATTCCAGGGTGGTATCGCTCAAGATCGAAACACGGGCATCCTCGTCGAACGAACTCGCGAGACGCAGTGGATCAACCTCGTCGTCAACGCCAACGGGCGCTCGACAACTCACCGTGTTTGTCGTCTCGACGACATGAACTTCCAATCGCTATTCGTAGCCAACGGGCTCGAAAGCGTGGCGCAGTTGATGTTCGACAACGGCAACCCGGGGTGGCACGAGACCAACATCACACTGACCTTCGCCAACAACGAGACGATGACGCTCGAACCTGGTTTCTACAACTGGGCGTTCGCCGGCTACGACGTTTGGTCGGCGATCGCGGACCACTGGCCCCACACCGTCAAGGTCGAGATCACCATCAACTAGAGCTTCGGCTCACCGGGCGGCACGCAGACAACTGCGGAGCCGCCCTATTTTTTTACCCTCGTTTTTGCCACAATCCCCTCAAATGCCAGAACTACCAGAGGTTGAAACCATCCGGGTCGGATTAGAAAAAATGTTGGTTGGACATCGAATTCGTTCGGTCGATGTTCGGGGTAAAAAACTGTTCTTTGGCAATCCCGAAACTATTACCAACCAAGCAGTTGTCGAAATCGCTCGACGGGCCAAAATATTAATTATCAAACTTGAACGCAGTTTCTTGCTTATACATTTAAAAATGACTGGACAGCTGATATTTGTTCCCAATGGCGCAACCGAACAAGATATGGTAGTCGGCGGTCACCCAGACCCGGCGTACTCGTTTTCTCTACCACATAAACACACTCATGTAATTTTTGAGTTAGATCACGGTAAACTTTATTTCAACGATCTTCGCAAGTTCGGTTGGATTAAAGTGGTGGATTCTGCCGAACAAATTGAGCCGCACGTTCATACGCTAGGACCAGAATACGACTGGCCTGAATTTTCACTTGAGTATTTTACGAAAAAACTGGCTCGTAAAAAAACAATTACCGTCAAACAATTACTCCTAGATCAAACAATTGTGGCTGGGATCGGAAATATATACGCCGACGAAACGCTATTTTTATCGAGAATTCATCCTCAAACTAGAGTAAATGAATTAGAACCGAACGAAATCCAAACAATTTTCAAAAATATCCCAACAGTACTTAATAAAGCCTTAAAGCACGGCGGTACCAGCAGCCAGAGCTACCGACAAGCGGACGGCAGAATGGGAACCTATCTAGCCGTCGCCAACGTTTATAAAAGAGAAGGGATGCCTTGCACCGTCTGTGGTACACCGATCGAACGGATTAAAATCGCCGGCCGATCAAGTCATTTTTGCCCAGACTGTCAAAAAAAGCGCTAGGCGGTGCCTAGCGCAACTGAACGGAAAGCGAACGGAGCTTCGTCGAAGCGTCGCGAACAGCGTAGATATCTGCCTCATGACCAGCGCACCGAGATTTAACGCTACCGGCGAATAGATGGTTGCCGTCGCAGAGAAAACTCAGTGCACCTAGCAGATCTTGCGCTCGATGCAGCAGCATTCGTTCTCGGAATTGCTCAACGCCGAGTTGTTTAACCCAGCCGATTGATCGAGACTTTCTTGGCAGCAGAGCTCGTGCTGGCCAGTAGAGCCAGTGGGGTAACCCGACAGTGTTCGCCTGAAGGATTTCCATTAGTAAATCGTCGTTTGGCAGTGAGAGCTCTTTACTGAACTTGCCGAGTTCCCCAGGAAAGTCGCACTCGATGTTGATCTGCAGCGTCGGGCTATTCCCGGGCCAGATCTCGACCCCCCATCGCTCTTGCCTTTTTTGAGGGTAAATCCAGTCACAAAGACCGGTAACCGTGCGGTGCGAGACTTTCTCGGATCTTACAACCGCTACTCCTCGCAGACGTTCGTAGTAGAACAGCGCCCCGCCGCAAAACGGCGGCCAACCATTGGCTTCAATCACGAGGTTACTAAACCCCATCCAGCGCAGAAATCCGATATGCTCGAACACTTGGAGCTGCTTGGTGAAGCTCATCTCCAACACGATCCGGCGTTTTTTCGTCGTTGCCATGACGCTAGTGATCGGTACAAGTCGACCGCGATCTAGCCAATACCAACCCGGGTTATCGAGCGGTCCCGGATGAAAGGTAATGCTTGACGGCAGGCCAAATAAGTTTCGACCCTTGATGGTTACTGAATGCGTTAGCGTGAGACTGTTCATTCCACTCCTATTAATGTGCTAGGGCATTCTAGCGAGAACTAATAAGAAAATCCAGAGTATTTAGTGTAAAACCGGTGACATACCAACTAAAATTAGGTAAACTATGCACAACGGTTCGGCGTGAGGTGAAAAATGTTCCTTTCCATCTGGCGATTCATTCAGAACTTGTTCGCCGCAGTGCCCCAACAAGCGGCGGATTCAACTAATCACGGCGACGTCCTCGTGCGTGAACTGACTCGAACTGACAAACTCGGGCAACACCTGTGCGGCGCCTGCCACGCGCTCATCAATATGCGCACCGAGCTCGAACAGCGAGGCAAGGGGTTAAGAGGCCAAGACGTGGTCATCCTCTTCAATTTCCTGAAACTGATTGACGCGCAGCTGACAAGGCTCTACTCAATCTTAAGTTCGGGCTGTCGCGAAATTAGCTTCAGCGAGCAGGCCGAGATCAGAGCAATGCTGAACGACTACCGCCTCGTTTACGCGGCATCGGAGGTCAAGCCTCCCAACGACGACCATCTCTGGTACGTCCGTGAGATTCAAGATCTCACAAACGTGCCAGACCAGACCCACCGCCCGTAAGGGCGGTTTCTTTTATACTCATTGATATTCAGCCACTAACGGATATACTGTCGGCAGTGCAGTCGCACATCACAATCAGGAGCAACTATGGGAGTCTTAGTCGACAAACAAATTCGTAGTCTTACCGAGGGCAGCCGACCGTCTTTGGTTGTCGCCCCCAATACATCCAGGCCGCATCAATCGATCTGCCGATCACGAACGTGATCCGTCTAGTCGCCGGAGAACCAGACCTCAGTGCAAACGTCACTATCGAAAAGTTCTTCATCAAGCATTACCAACAAACGAAGTTTGATCTCAACAACTTCGATGGGAAGTCGCTGACGCTTTCACCAGGCCAGACATACCTAGCGCAACTAGATATGGAGTGCCACCTGCCTTCGACGCTTTCAGCTTTCGCCAATCCGAAAAGTTCAACGGGCCGCAACGCGATCCACTGCAAGCTCATCTGCGAGAACGGTAAGGAATTTGACGCAGTTCCAGCCGGCTATAGAGGCAAGTTGTACTTGCTTATTACGCCGCGCATTTTCCCGGTCAATATCCGCCAAACGGAGACGCTGGCTCAACTGAGGATTGTCAGTGGCAAGCGACGATTTCTCCAGGGTTGGGAGCTTGAACACCTTCATAGACAGTCGCCTCTAATCGGAAATACTGACTGCGAGCCGGTTTTCTGCGACGAGGGAATGATGCTCCATTTGGATTTGACCGGAGAACCGGCGATCTTGGTCGCTCACGACACTCGCAGAACTCTCCCCCTTTGGGAAAGACGTTCTCAGTATCCGGGACAATACTTTTACGACAAGGGACTTGATGCCCGCGGCATTATCCATCTCGAACCAAGGCAATTCGCATTGGCAAGAACGCGTGAACACGTTCGGATTCCACCGGGCTACTGCGCTGAAATGATGCCGTTCAATCCCGCTCATGGCGAAATCCGCTATCACGATGCCGGCTTCATAGATCCTGGCTTCGGGCACGGACGACATGGCGAGCTCAACGGCTCAACAATAGTCTGTGAGATCACCAACGTTGGTGCTGGTGCCGCACAGCTGGCGAATGGACGACGCATAAGTATCCTGCGTTTCGAACGCCTCGATGACGTACCAGACCAAGTTTACGGCGAGAACTCTGCAAATCGCAGTAAGTCACACTACCAAGGGCAGCAAGGCATTACGCTTGCCAAGCAGTTCCGACCATGGGAGTCATAACATCCGCCCCGCAAGGGGCTTTTCTTTAATTTTGTTGTGGACCGTTGGGGATTCGAACCCCACACCTCCGCAGTGCAAATGCGGCGCTCTACCAAATGAGCTAACGGCCCTTACTTCGTTCGTGCCTTGCCCTATCTCAACATAAAGTTTCAATATGAGCTAACTCCCGAGCTAGCACTCGGGCCGTTACTCTCGCTCGCTTATGCTCGCGATGAGCTAACGGCCCAAAAGTCTTATGTATTATATCTAATCCGAAGGAGATTATCGAGTAATTACGATACCTAATCCAACAATGGCGATTAGTATAAAAAGCACCGATACACCAATGTTGTACCAAATTGCAGCCGAAATTATTTTGGACATCATAGGCTTAGCGCTGTTTGGAACCTCTGTACCGTCCCAAATCTTTGGGGTCTTTGCTTCGTGCCAAAAATCAATTTTTTGAGCAAGCGAGAGCAACGAGATTAACAATACAAGGACGAAGAAAATAATGTACTGTCCATCCCCAGCTGTTAACGGCAGTGCCCAGCTAAAAATTGGGAAAATGGGAGTCACAAACATCAATAAGACGAACGTAAAGAACGCTACAAATACTATCCAAGTCAGTACTTTTCTAAAAAACATATAAAACGGCTCCGATGATCGTCAGCGCGCCGAGGATCTTCCACATCGAGTATGTTCCATCCGTACCAAGGTAGCGTTCAGCGAGCGAGTTATAACCGAATAGATGTGTTAACTGATAACTATGTGTCAGCATCGCTACTCCCGCTGCCAGCCCGACAATCAGTACAATTATTTTGAGAATTATCCCCATATCGTAAGTCTAGCAGAAGCACCGATTACGCGGCGAAAATAATAAACAGACTAATAGCAACAACGGTTACTTGCGTTAGAAGCCCTAAGATTTTTGGCACTTGTCGCTGCGTTTCTTCGTTAATATGAATTGAGTCGTGAAATTTCTGTTCTTGCGAGAAGAACGGTAAACGGCGAAGCGTTCTATTCCAAAACGGCACGTTATCGAGCAAATCCGGTAACACGGCACCTAACGCGCCCCAAAGCATCACGCTCCCAACTTCAGCTCTGCTTTGATAGATCCACAAAATCAGCCCAGTAGCTATCAGTACGTCTAAGACTGCTTGGACAAAGATGTGCTTTGGCCAATCGCGCGCCGATTGATCCGTATCAAATTTAATTTCGTCGTGCGGTCGGTACAAACGCTCCCAGTGCGGGATTGTATCGAGCACATAATGCGACGCCCAGCCCAGACCAAAGGCAACAAGCGGTGCAGCTGTAGCGTCTTTTACTAGTACGCCGATTGCAACACCAGTAAGCGCATGGGGAACGGTAAGCATGTCCGTATCTTACTATAAAAAATCCCCCGAGACCGGATGGTTCGGGGGGAGCTCGGCTCCACAAGGAGGTTCAAGCTTTGGAAGGGGTGCCCCCAGCGTGCCCATTCCTGGACTTCTGGGGGCACCGTCAAGTGCCGGGCACCTCGTAGGTGATCACTCTTCCCTGAGACGGTCTCGTCCTGGGAGTAGTCAAAGCACGGGTCTGGCGGCGAGGTCCGATAACGGCGGCGTTTTGTGGACGCCGGTCGCTCGAAAGTGCACTCGAGCCGCTTGGTAGAACAGCCTCCGTACTGTTTCTGGTTACGATCACTCGGCGAGGTGCGGAAGTGATGAGATTCGGCAATGCTGCCGGTACGGCGAACTGAATCGCCACTGCAACAGTTAAAGTCGCTATCATACCCTCAACTCCCACACAGTCGAAAGAACACAGTTCATGTCGTGAACCGTGAGAAAATAATACACCCTCTCGTCAAGTATTGGCAATAAAAAAGCCCGGGCCGAAGCCCGGGTGGAGGTGGAACGGAGGACGGAAAGCGTTAGCAGATGGGCACTGTCTCGTGCACCCAGACGGGTACGCCGACCTCTGCCCAATCAAACAGCTTCTTTGCATCAGGCTTTTTGAGCCTGATGCATCCGCTCGATGCCGGAAAGTCCGGCACGTCGTGATAGGCGTGAAAGCCGATCCGACGGACCCGTTTTTGTTTAGGGTCGTACATCGGCACCCTCATCTGCCAGTGCAGCGTGGCGCCGCCGAGCTCCGGCAAGGCTTTGCCGACCGGAATTTTCGCGGTGATCTTGTATGGCTCGCCTGTGGAGAACGGCGTCTCAAGACCCTTGCGGCCCGTTGAACACTTTAACTCGAAGACAAGCTTGTCGCCTTCAAAGGCGTAGACCTTCTGGAGGTCGAGGATCACCAGAATTCGTTTCTGGTAAACCGGCGCAGAGACGGGTTGGGGTTGGCCAACGCCAAGCAACGCGAGAAGCAAAAATGCTGTGTTCATACTTTCTTCCTTGATGTGCGAAACGAGAGCAATACTATCACAGATAAACCTAAGAATCAAGTGTCAAACCCGAGAAATTCCGGCTCAGTCTCGAGCTTTATCCCAAATTTATCGTGTACTTGTTTTTTAATCTCAAGCACCAACTGGTGTATATCCTCTCCACTGGCGTTACCGCGGTTAACGATGTAATTACAGTGTTTTTCTGAAACTTGCGCTCCCCCAACTTGGTAGCCTTTCAGCCCCGCGTCTTGAATAATCTTGCCCGTCGGGACTACTGGAAACGGATCGATTTTTACAAAGTCTTTGAATAATTCCATCGTTGCTGTTGGGATCGTCTGGATCGGAACATTTTTAAACATCGACCCAGCGTTAGGATATTCGAGTGGGTGTCTGGTTTTACGAAACTCGATATGTTCGTCAGCGATCGATCGTAGTTGTTCAGTGTTACCAGAACTCAACAATAACTCTGCGTTAAGAATCACCCATACCGGATGACGTTTAAAGTAACTTTCCCGATACTCAAACTCGCACGTGGGGTTATCGAAAATCTTTATCTCGCCAGTTGCAGTAGAGAACGCTGTTACGAATTGGATAGTATCCTTAATTTCACCCTTAAATGCGCCGGCGTTACCGCGAATCGCTCCGCCAAACGTTCCGGGCAGTCCTCCCGCCCATTCCAGGCCAACTAACCCAGCCGTAACTGCCGTGTCAACTAAATCGTACATCTGGCTTCCAGAACCAGCGCGGATAACCCTGCCGTCTACTTCAATTGAGTTGAAATCGATGTGAATAACAAGCCCATCGAAACCAGCTGTCGAGGCAATCACGTTACTCCCGGCGCCAAGAACAAAGATCGGGCAGTTTTTAGAATTGGCAAAATCACGCGCCATACGCAACTCTTCGATCGTTTCGACGTTGCAGAAATACCTTGCCGGACCACCCACTTTAAACGTTGTGTAGTTAGCAAGTGAGACGTTCTCCTGAATATTCATCAGACCAACCGTAGCAACGCATCGTTTCGGTTACAATACGATCATGCATCGGTTATTCCAACCAATTTCGAACGAGCTTCATAGCCATAAGTGGCGCGGCTTGTCACTGATCGTAACGTTTCTGATAATTATCGCTTCGCTGCAAGCTCAGAGCGTGCTGCAGAAACAGCAAAGCGATCGCCTCGATCAGCAGTTGGCTGTTGAGCTGGAGCATAACTCACAATTACAATTAGTCGCCGCAATCAAGACACTTCAGGAAAAAGTTGACGCTGCTAAGGCAATCGGAGCTGACACCGCGGCGCTTGAGAAAGTAATTGTTGAAATTAAATCACGGATTTCTGATCCGACTAAAACGATTGAAAATTTTAACACTATTCGCGATCAAGTCGCCGTGGTTGAAACACTAATTGCCACTCAAACGGAGATAAATCGAGTCGCTGAGTTACAGCGCCAATCCGGAATACTTGTTGGTGTAGTGAAAGAAGGCGAACAACTTCTCTCAGGAGTGTCGCTAACACTTACAGACGGCACAACAACGACTACCACAACAAGCGCCGCCGACGGCGCTTATACTTTTACGATTACGGCCGGGACATACACACTCACAGCATCAAAGAGCGGTTACAATTCGGTTAAAAAAACCGGCGTTAGTATTACAGCTCAGCAAACAACAACGCTTAATTTGGCACTTACAAAGACGCAAGCAAAAACCAGTACGACCACCACGACCTCCACCACTAACGGCGACAGTAAGTATGAGAAAATATCGATCGCAACCAGTCGCGGTAGCTTCAGTATCCATCTCTCAACCTTTAACTTAGCTAGCGGTCAGTTTGCTGTTAGCACCGATACCGCTAACGACAACGATTGCACCGATAACTGCCCGACCAAAAGCTTAAGTAGTTACGTCAGTGGTAACGGCGGCTTTGCCGGCATGAACGGTACCTATTTTTGCCCCGCCGATTACTCAGCGTGCGCCGGCCAAGTCGGCTCGTTCTTCTGGAAAGTGCTCAATACTCGTCTCAGTAAAATGATTAACGCTAACAACGGCTTAGGCGAAAACGACCCGTTTATCGCTTTTAACTCCGCCGGTACCGCTAGATATTTTTCATCCTGGAGCAGCTACGCCGGTTCGGGGTTTGCTGGAGTCGCCGGTATCAACTGCAAACCAGCATTAATTAGTAACGGCAATAATATTCTCGACGAAGGCTCGCTCGATGACAAGCAACGCACAACAAAATCGAATCGAGGCGCGATCGGGCTAAAGGGCCAAACGCTCTACTTAGTAATTGCAACCAGCGCCACAGTTCCGGATTTGTCCGCAGTAATGGACGCGCTCGACGTCGATTACGCGCTCAACGTCGACGGCGGCGGATCGAGTGCGATGATGTTTAATAGTAGTTACAAAATTGGCCCGGGCCGGAGCCTGCCTAACGCCATTATTATTAAACGCCGCTAACGTTGGATGACAGCGTAAACGAACAGGACTCGGTACGCGATCGCAAGTAGCAACGTTCCGATAGTTTTTCGATAGCCAATTTTCCCAACACCTCCAACGAACGCCATTAGTTCTGCGTTGATGATCGGAATCATAGTGATAATGAAAAATTGTTTCCAGCTCACGGCGTTCGAGACACCCTCGACAAAATCGTAATTTTTTCTCGATAGCCATCGCTTTAATAGCGGTCGGCCGTAGTTATAGGCCAAATAATAGCTAATACTCCCTCCAGCCACCCCACCGAGAACTCGAGCGACAATAACGCTTGTCGGGTCAACGTATTCAAAAAACAACAAATCTACCGGCAGTGTTGGAATCGGTACAAACACCGAGGCGATCATGACAAATAGAAAGTATCCGGCCAACGCTCGGAACGGATGGTACGAAATAATATCGGTTAACGGTTCGATGTGTGGCGCAAGAAACTTATTCATAATTGCCGAGATTCCACCAACAAAAAGACCAAACAACAGAATAAATCCGACCAACTGTAGCGCCTGTTTATGTGAAAATTTTTTCTTGGCGTCTTCGGCAACCATATCGGTAGTATGCCATATTATTTACCCCAACTGAACCTGGATAGAACGACAATTATTCGGTACAATTGTTTGGTAACTTGCCACCAGCAGGCAGGTTAATAGTTTAGGCGATTACGAAAGTAACGGCCCATTGGGCGATTGCGAAGCAACGCCCGAGTGAAACGAGGGCGATTAGCTCAGCTGGTTAGAGCGCGTCACTGATACATTCAAATTTTGTCCTTGCGCGTATAGCTCAGCTGGTTAGAGCGCGTCACTGATAATGACGAGGTCCCTGGTTCGAGTCCAGGTACGCGCACAGACAAAATTTGAACGGTTCGCTCAGCGTATAATGACGAGGTCACTGGTTCGAGTCCAGTATCGCCCACGAATATGCAACAAAAAAGAGGCTTTAGCCTCTTTTTTGTTTTCAAACACTTTGCGGTTACAAGAACGTTTTCGCTACCTATATTGGTAGCATCTCTCCGATATAGATCGGAGTCGACATCTAGATTCCTCTAGAAAGGAGGTGATCCATCCGCAGATTCCCCTACGGATACCTTGTTACGACTTAGCTTTCCTTACCGATCCCACCTTGGTGCCGGGTAATCCCGACGCTTCTGGTGTTACCGACTCGGCCAACTTGACGGGCGGTGTGTGCAAGGCTCGAGAACGTATTCACCGTGGCATGCTGATCCACGATTACTAGTGATTCCGGCTTCATGAGGGCGAGTTGCAGCCCTCAATCCGAACTTACCGACCTTTTCTGGGATTAGCTCCACCTTACGGTTTGGCAACCCTTTGTAGGACGGATTGTAGCACGTGTGTTGCCCAGGGCATAAAGGCCACGCGGATCTGACGTCATCCCCGCCTTCCTCCCTGTTACCAGGGCTGTCTCCTATGAACATACAACATAGGACGAGGGTTTCGTTCGTTCAAGGACTTAACCTCACAGCTCACGCCACGAACTGACGACGACCGTGCAGCACCTGTCTTTGGGCTCCTTGCGGCACTCTCTCGTTTCTGAGAGATTCCCAAGATGTCAAGCCCTGGATAAGGTTCCTCGGTTATTGTCGAATTAAACCACATGCTCCACCACTTGTGCGAGCCCCCGCCAATTCCTTTGAGTTTTAATCTTGCGATCGTACTTCCCAGGCGGTCAACTTGACGCGTTAGCTTCGCAACAGAGAGGGTCGACTCTCCCTATTGCTAGTTGACAGAGTTTACGGCGTGGACTACCGGGGTATCTAATCCCGTTTGCTCCCCACGCTTTCGCGTCTCAGTGTCAGGTATTGCCCAGCTAGCTGCCTTCGCCATTGGTATTCCTTCTGGTATCAACGGATTTCACCCCTACTCCAGAAATTCTGCTAGCCCCTGCAAACCTCAATTCGTACAGTTTTGCTCGCGGCCTCACCGTTAGGCGGTGAGATTTAACGACCAACTTGTACGAACACCTACACGCTCTTTACGCCCAGTAATTCCGGATAATGCTCGGGCCCTACGTATTACCGCTGCTGCTGGCACGTAGTTAGCAGGCCCTTATTCGTGGGGTACCGTCATAATCGTCCCCCATAAAAGAAGTTTACAACCCGAAGGCCTTCTTCCTCCACGCGGCGTCGCGCGGTCAGGCTTTCGCCCATTGCCGACGATTCCCTACTGCTGCCTCCCGTAGGAGTGTGGGCCGTGTCTCAGTCCCACTGTGACTGGTCGTCCTCTCAGACCAGTTACCCGTCATAGCCTTGGTGAGCCGTTACCTCACCAACAAGCTGATAGGACGCAGGCGCCTTCCGAAGCGTAAACTTTCACCTTGCGGCATATCCGGTGTTATCTCGCCTTTCGGTGGGTTATCCCAGACTTCGGAGCAGCTTCCTACGCGTTACTCACCCGTTCGCCATGGGTCTAAACCCATTCGACTTGCATGTATTAGGCACGCCGCCAGCATTAATCCTGAGCCAGGATCAAACTCTCATAAAAATTCCTGTAGGGATTTTTATGAGAGTTTGTCTTCGCACTCTTCAGAAGAATTGTGCTCAGATCAAACTCTTACCTTTTGGTAAGAAATTTGTGTCCGACGGCCGAAACCGTCTTCGTCAAACTCTTTGAGATTTAACTCACATAAAAGCCTACTGAACCTTACGAGCGAAATGATAAATCATTTCAGCTGACATACTGTTTTGTTTTTTTGGAATTGTTTGGCACTCTCTCGTTTTACCGAGAAAGGGATGGAAATTTGCCAGTCCATCGGCTGGTTTGTTCTTGTAACCGCGAAATGTTCGCGATTACGCTCCTTTGTTCCCGTGGTAGGTAAAACAAAGGTCCCGCTTGTTAAAGCAGCAAAGTACGTCTGTAATTGTACCTATTAGGTTTCCTTGCGTCAACGGCTGCCCAGCGGGTAGGCTAGAAGAAGATTATGAAACTCTTTGAGAACCCTCGACAAGCGTTCTTACTCCTTGGATTTCTTGTGCTTTCCGCGGCGTTCTACGTAGCAACATACAGTAATAACGCTGAATTTCAGGCCGAAAATGACTTCACACAATACCAGCCCAAAACCGCTCAGAGCTTTGTTGAGAGTATCGGGGTTGTAACCCACTTAACCTATAACGACTACAAATCTAACGCCCACTTTGCCGACGTCTATAATAGTCTAGTTAAGCCGAAAATTCGCGAGCTCGGCGTTCACCACGTCCGACAAAATCTCGCTCACGGCGGTGCTGGGTTTGTTAGCTATTTGCAGAAATTACACGAGCTGAGTAACCCTCCGAGTAATTACCCACCAATTCAGTTCTCGCTTAGCGCCACGATTAATCCTACCGACTCGACCAGCCCGATGAACACCTGTTTTTTGCCGAAAGTTAAATTGCACCTAGTTCCAGGGGTCGTTCCTTGTGGTAACGAGGTCGGACAACCAGTGAGTGTGTCCGTGAAACTCTCAAATATTGAAAACCCAAATGAGCCCGATCACTGCTTCAGTTTCGTCTGTAACTACTCGCCGTCGCCATCCAACTGGTACAAGTACTCACTACAGCAAAACTCCGATTGGCCAGACGACGTGCTCGGTGCGGCTTCAAACGCTAAAAGTAAGCTGCTCTCAGATCCGGCAACTGCCAATATCATCACCGTGGCACCGTCGTTCGTTTGGTTACAGTATCACCAAAATGAGACGTACAACGGCACAAACTTACGGACGTACCTCAACCCCATTAACGCTAATATCTCGTACGGGAATTCACACCCCTATTGCGGCCTTAACTCTGTTTCAACTTGTTTTGCTAACACCGTTCAACACGCCGTCAATCGCTACGCACCTAAGCCGGTTTTCGTTACCGAAACCGGACATTCAACTCATGAATATTCAGAAACTCAGCAAGCAAAGTATCTTCTTCGTATCCTTTTCGATTTTTTTGAGCGCGGAATTCCGCGAACGTACATTTACGCTTTTCTTGACGAGCCATCGGCAGCAACGCTTAAAGAACAAAACTTCGGGTTAATTAATGAGGATGGTCGCGAGAAACCGGCGTATGTGTGGCTTAAAAACACGATCGCATTACTGAAAGATGGTGGTAGCGTTGGCTTAAAGGCGTTATCGATGCAAATTAACGGCAATGGCTTGCGTCACACCCTGCTTCAAAAAAGCGACGGCAGCCACTGGCTGGCTCTCCAATACGACAAAAGCAACACAACTGACGCTGACGCCACAACTGCGGCAACTATTACCTTCGCTTCTCCAAAGAACGTTGAGTATTACTCACCAGCTAATACGGTCGCATATAAAATTGAGAGCAGCACTACGACACTCTCAATCTCTGCACCAGATAAAATAACGTTACTGAGAATTAGCGATCCTATCGAGTCGACAAGTGGTTCAAGCTCCAATACAACTTCGAACTCCACTACCAACTCAACAACCAAGCAATCTACTACCAAGAATTCCGGTAGGACGAATGATTAGCCGAACCAGACCGGTCAAACTGAAACAGAGACGGATGGTACCGGATTCGAGCTGAAAGACAACGAGATACAGCTGACGAAAAACTTAACTGTAAGTAAAAATCTGTTTGCGACAATTTTAATTGTTGCACTTCTTTTCGTTACGGTTGTTATTAGTTGGCTTCGATTGCGCCGAGAACTGCATCAAAAAAAGCCCTAGTCTCCTAGGGCTTGGCGAGTAGGTCGTGGCGGGCTCGTTTGTGCAAGTGCCCTTCTCGACAGAAAATCTTGCCGTCGCATTTGCGAAAGTGCATCTCGGCCGTGAACTCATTTCCAGCCAGCAACTGAGCGAACCACAGCTCTTCGCACGGCATCATTTCGTGATACGGAATCTCGCCAATCGGAAAGAAAGTCGGATCACTAAAAGCATCTGTGGCGATCGGGATTCCTTCCCAAAGATCAGAGCGGTAGACGTGGACTTCCACGTCCGTACAGCGCTCGACGCTAAGACCCGGAACATCCTGCTTGCTGCCCCAGTGGAAGGTAACCACCCCTCGCTTCTCGAGTTCCAACACTCGAATCCCACCCGACTCTTCTTTCGTTTCTCGGATTGCGCACTCGCGAATTGTCTCGCCCGACTCTTGCTTGCCGCCGTAACCGCTCCGCCTACCCTTCGTTGGGCCCGATAACGATTTCGGCAGACAGACGACGTTGCCACTGAAAAGATAGACCAGAGAACAAACTGTTGTAACGTGCATCGGTATTCCTCCGTCAGAGCGATCGTTGCTGATTTTTTTCTTCTGTCAAATCTCTCGACTTACCGAGGAATCTTCGATACAATTCTCCCGACTCAAGGAGCACCTTTATGACAAAACAGTGGTCAATCGTTTTCGCCAATTCATCTACCCACGACGAATGCAAGAGACTCGCCAACGAGCTCGCCAACCGTCTCGGAGCAAAGCTCGAGACATATGACAGCGACTGCGATCTCAGGTTCTCGGAAGGCGCTCTGCCTTTCACCCTTGGCGACATTATCCAAATCATCCCGGCTGGGAAGATTCGAGCGGTGACGCTCGACACTCGACACGACGGGCAACAGCTCAAACTCCAATACGGAGTAAACATGATGTCCACAAAGGGCTTTCTCTATTTTGCTTATGACGAAGGTGGTGGTGCTGGTCAGGGCGAGCCGACAAACGTACCGGATTTGATTTCTGTCGCACCCGGGCGCTTTTTTGACATAGACCCCTTAGTTATTATAGAAAGCCAACCCTATATTATAGAAATAATATAGAGGCAATTCTATACTGGTATACAGTTCCTAGATATCGATATAAACTAATTGCAATAAGAACAACGGTTTTTAATTAAAAGTCCCGAACTTGAGTCTAATGTTTTATTTGATTGACAGTGTAACTCTAAGTTGAATAAACTCTTGATCTTGTCGATACTTTCCTCAAGTCGTTCAATGATTTCGTTACCGAACATAAATATACCGTTCCCCTTGAAACTTTTGGAGTAGCGAACAGTGCTATTGCAGTCGTCGTCAGGGTTGAACCTCTCTACGGTAACGGTAAAATCCCAGGAACCAACCCAAAATTCAGTGGCACCAATTAAGTGATTAAACCCGTTATCTATAAAATATTGCTCATCATAAATCGGTTTGGCATCATATAACTCCGAGTTAATCGTGCCGTTTAGTTTAAATTTTACACAAAACATCTCCAGTTGCTCGTCTTCCTCTTCTAGCACCTGGGATAGAATCTCGCTTCCATCTGGTAAGTAGCAGGCCGGCAGTGTTTCTCCAACCCGCGGCAAAGATGAGCCAAGTTGGGCACGCGCATGGGGAATAAAGAAATTAGTAAACTTGGGTTGATTAAAGTTATTCAACTTATTCAACGAAGTAGCTGGTACACTTTCTTGGAGTTGTCTTTTTACATACTCACTAAGAAACTTCTCGCCAAGACGGTCGACATACGTCTCTAAATCAACCGAGCCACTTTCGTCAAATGCGCGATAATCAGCAACCCTGGTAAGGGTACCAGCAGCTACGCCTGTTATAAAAGCAATCGCGACAGCAACCACAACCCATTTCTTAGCCATTATTCTCATAGAAAGGGTACACCATATATCGCTCGATGGCAATTAAGCGCATTATCCAGACCCGCCAAACCATTTATTAACCCCGGTAATAATCGATACCAACCACATCAAAACATATACTCCCACCCAAAAGTACACGTTATACAGTAGGTAACGCTTAACTTCTGGGTCTATCGAGTGGTTTAGAAAAAAATGGCCAAACAAACTGAATATAGTTATTGGCACGAAGTAAAACAGATAAAGCGCAAATATGACGAAGCCACCAGCGAATGTGTTCTCATATTTACCAAGGCCCGTGATCAATAAATATAAAACAAGAACACCTAGATTCCAAAGACCAAGTTTTAGTAGGAAAACGGTCATACTTTAATACAGTAAAAACTAACTAGACAATTAATACAAGCGGGTTATCCTTGAAATGCTTTACACACTTCGGAAAACTACAGACAGCTACAGTACTTTATCTAGTAGACCATAATCTTTGGCCTCTTCGCCCCCCATCCAAAAGTTGCGGTCGGTATCTTTTTCGATTTGTTCCAACTTTTGCCCGGTGTTTTGAGCCAATATCTTATTAAGGCGCTGCTTGATATAGAGAATTTCTTTCGCTTGGATTTCGATGTCGCTCGCCTGACCCTCGGCACCGCCCATGACTTGGTGGATCATCATTCGCGCGTTCGGCAGAGCGAACCGCTTACCCTTCGTGCCGCCAGCGAGTAAAAACGCTCCCATTGAGGCAGCCATTCCCATGCAGATCGTCGAAACGTCTGGCTTGATGTGGTTCATTGTGTCGTAAATAGCCAAGCCCGCCGAGACCGACCCGCCCGGGCTGTTGATATACATTTGGATATCTTGGTTTGAGTTCTCAGATTCCAGGAAAAGTAGCTGGGCCATTACTAAATTGGCAACGTTATCGTCGATTGGTCCGGCCAGAAAGATAATTCGATCGCGTAGTAGGCGAGAATAAATATCAAATGCTCTTTCACCAAATTGTGATTTCTCAACCACCATCGGTACCAAATAGTTACCACGTACTTCTTTATTCATTATATGGGTAATGTAAAGTTTGCTTTACAAAAAGTCAATAATCTAAGTAACAATCAAGTTGTTATTATTCAATATTTATTTGTCGGGAGAGGGGGTGCTACTTGCGAAGCGCTGCCCCTCTCCCGACACCCTCACCCCAAGCACGCTTCAGGCCACGTGTTCCCAAAGCGTGCAGGGTAAGGAAGGTGTGGAAACCATAGGGGCTGCTTCGCAATTAAGCCCCTTGGTTTCCACAAATTTGTTTCCAAAAAGTTAGTACTACTTGAAAGTTTTCTCGATCAACTCGCTTAGATATTCTTGGAAATCGTCGTTGGTTGAAAGTTCTTTGCCCTGTTCTTTAGCAAGCTGCGATAAGCCCAAGCCAACGCGAACGGATGCTTCGGCGGCTGTTCGCCAATCCTTCTCCATTTGTTCCATCGTAACTTTCCGACGCTTTAACCAATCTTCCGAGGATAAATGCCGCTCTTCTAAGAACGCCTGCCAAGCACTTTTTGAGCGCTCAACTTCTGAGTGAAGTAGGGTTTCCGGCACTTCAACGTTAATGCATTTATCAAACTCGGCCAGCCACTCTGCACGGCGCGACTGTTCGTATTCGGTCAGTCTTTCAGTTTCTAGTTCAGCGCGAATCGCTTGTTTCAATTCTTCGAGACTATCGTGACCAAATTTTTTACCGAATTCGTCATCGAGTTTTGGTAGCGCAATTTTATAAACTTCATCTACTGTTAACGAAAAATCAACGCTCTTACCTGCCAACTCTTCATCGTAATGATCTTTAGGAAACGGCACTGAAAATTTTTTATGATCGCCCTTTTTTACGCCTGGTAATTCTTTCTCAAATCCTGGTAAGACACCGGCCTCGCCGAGCATCACGGGAAATTTTGCCGCCGTTAGTTTATCTTTGCGAACACCACCAACTGAGCCTTCAAAAGTAACATCAATTCGATCGCCCTTTTCAGCCTTCTCAAGCGTGACAGTTGTTTGGGCGTGCCCCTTAGATAAAGACTCTAAAACCTTTTCGACGTCCGCGTCAGTAACCGGCTCGAGCTTCGCCTTGCCTAATTTAATTTTTTCCCAACCTTTTACTGTAATTTCCGGTCTAATATCGAAAGAAAATTGAAGCGTCGATGGTTTGTCCTCATCGAACTCAATAATTTCAACTTCCGGATCTTGAATTGGCACAACTTTTAGCTCTTTGACGATATCTGTCCAGGCATCGCGAACGGCTAAGCTATAAGCCTCTTCGCGCAGGGAATCAGAGTCTAGGTTATCTTTTATAACGTTTTTTGGGGCTTTTCCGGGGCGGAACCCAGAAATCTTCAGATTCTGGCCTAGTCTGGTGACTGCTCGATCAAAATGTAGAGCAGTATCGTCTGCCGAAAATTCGGCGGTTATTTGAAGACGAGTTTTGGAGATGTTTTTTGTCGAAATTTGCATTGACGTAAGTATAGCGTTTCAACCTGATAATTCCAACCCTCCCCGTCCGTACTTACTCTTGCAAATATAGTTTAAATTATGGATAGTAGGGTTAATGGAGGGGAAAACTAAAAAGCGCTTCGATGGCCTGTTTCGGGATTTACGCAGGCTCCAAATCGTCAGAAAAGCGCCTCGTTTGGGTGCAGCAGCTATTACTTTCTTGCTCCTCATCAGTTTAATTGTTAATGGAGTTTTTCCCCGAACAATCCTCGGTGAGGCTGGTTCAGCTAGCGCTACCCGGCTTTGGTCGAGCGGCGCCGAACTAAACACACTTACTGCCAACGTAGAGATTACCGGATCAGCGGGAACTGTGTCCGTTTCTAGCTCAACAAAGCGAAGCGGAGATTATGCATTTAGGGCAAACCCCACATCTTCAACTGGAACAATCTACAAGACTTGGGCTAACAGCGCCCAAAGCAACAAATTTTGGTTTAGACAATATATTAGAATTGCGACCGCGCCTGGTGCAGACACCTATATTATGCAAATTGGTAATGGATCGAGCGGAAAAATCAGCGTCCGCATGAGCAGTTCCTCAACTCTCCAGCTTAGAAATGAAGAGGATAATGCTAACATTGGTTCCGCCAGTTCAGCACTTTCAACAAACACCTGGTACCGCTTAGAGGTCTATATTAATACAACTACGCTTTCAACGACAACTGCAACGATGTTGCTTGACGGTACCCAAATCTCTACATCGTCTTCGGAGAATCTAGCAGCAGGCGTGGATAGGTGGACATGGGGAGTGGCAAACTCGACCACGGCCGATTTATTTTTCGATGATCTTGCTGTCAACAATTCGTCAGGCCGCTCAACTGATAACTGGCCGGGCGAAGGCAATATTGTTCATATGCAACCCGATGCCGACGGAGACAATACCGCCTGGGGCGGTTATCCCAGTGATACTAATGATTACGACGACGTCGATGAAGTCACCCCCAACGACAGCACCGACTTTATCCGCAGTACCACCCAAAACCAGCTTGACGATGTTAACCTGGAGTCGTCCTCAAACGCCGGTATTTCTGCCGGGGATTACATTAAACTAGTTTCTGTCGGCGCTCGTTTCGGAATCTGCGGAGCAGTAATCCCAGAGCCGGCTTGCTCGATTGGCAATGGAGATGTTAATTACAAGACTCGCATCAAAGCTAGCGCTAGCGGTACCACTGAAGAGAGTGCCTCCACCGGAATTGATGATCTAATTGGCGGGTATGTGACTAACAACGACGATACGGCTCGTCTTAACGCCCTTACTATTTATGACTTGCCGGGCAGTAGCACTACCCAGTGGACTACTACCAATTTAGATTCTGCTCAAATTGGTATTCGCAACGATGATCCCAACGGGACCGGCTTTAAAATGACGGCCATCTGGCTCCAAGTAGAGTACGTTTCTCTCACCGGTGGCAGATTAATCTCCAGTGGGTTAGAGCTCAACTCGGCCACTGCCGGTGTGGAAGTAACGGCCGTTACCAACTCGCCCTCCATAAATAGTAGTACAGTTCGATCCGGTGCATACTCACTTGAGACTGAAAATGGTGGCGGGCAGGAATACGTTCGCTACTATTTTGAATCCAGCAACACGAACGGGGACTACTATGGTCGTGCCTACTTTCGGATATCTACAGCTGTGGATATTTTTGATGCCACCATCATGTCATTTTTGGATACGAGTAACCTGCAAAGGGCAGCAATAAAAATCACTTCGTCCAATACCCTGAAATTATTTGATGAAGATAGCCAGGTTGGCTCGGCTTCATCGGCCCTATCAACCGGCACTTGGTACCGAATTGAACTACGGATAGATACAACTGGCTCGTCGGGTTCACATATTGTTGATGGAAGGATTGATGGTACTTCCTTTGCTAGCTCCACAACTCGTAGTATTGGAACTGGGGTTGCGCGTTTGGGAATTGGGATCAACGCAAGTGACAATTCAGAAGTTAGTAACAATCAAGGAGGGTTTATCTGGGATGATATTGCGGTCAATAAGGGAATCGGTACAAATCAGAATACTTGGCCAGGCGACGGGAAAATTATTCATCTCCGGCCAAACACAGCCGGTTCCGCTGCCAACTGGACAACTAACGGCACCTGTACGGGCGGAAATTATGCTTGTGTTGACGAGGTAACCCCCAATGACGCCACTAATTACGTATCGGAAACAACTAGCGACGATATCGACGAATACAACATTACTGATTCTAGTATTGGGGCAAGCGATACTGTTAATTTAGTTTCAGTCGGTGTCAGATTTAGCACAAGTTCTGCCACACAGGAGGACTTTAAAGTCCGGCTGAAAGAATCGTCGTCGGGCATTGCTATTGAATCAACTATCCTTTCACCGGACTCAACTACTTGGACAACTAATGGAACCGCCGATCCAAAACTTTATCCATTGACCGCTTACACCAGGCCAGAAATGGCATCGGCTTGGACTGATACTCAATTAGACTCTGCTCAAATTGGCGTTCGAGATGTACTTAGCTCAAGTGGAACCGTTAGGGTTACAGCCCTTTGGTTATTAATTGATTACACAGTATCGCCTCCAATTAATATTTCCGGTACTTGTGACCAATACGATCAAACTACTGACTGCACCGACGACGGCGCTAATGAAATTGCTGTTGCAGTTAATGGCTCTCTCCAAGCGCAGGTTGACACCACCGTCGATGGTTCCTGGCAAATTTCTAGTGTTAATAAACCCAATAGCGGTGATATCATTACAGTTTTCATTAACGGCGAAACGACCGACAGCGAGGAGGCCGTCGCCGTCACAAAATATGACGGAAGCGGTGATATTACCGGCGTGGTTCTGTTTCATCGCCATTTAACGATTGGTTCGGCCGACAACCAGACGTTGAGCAATACTGACCTTGGCTCTTACGACAACTCCGTTTCCAGCGATGAAGATATATTCTTCGATGTCTCCGCCGGCGACGACTTAACGGTCGATTCGCTCGGCTCATATACCGACGAGGAGCTATACATAGTAACCGGCAATACTTTCCGCCCGGCCTCCGGCGGCGGAGCCGATGTAACTACAGTTCACGTCGAGAATGATGGTACTTGGATAGCCGATTCTAATGCTATCAACGTCAGCGGCTCCTGGCAGAACGACGGCACTTTCACCGCTGGCACCAGTACAGCTACCTTTAACTCAACCACAACCGGAAGGACTCTCAGCGGCACCCTATCCGGCTCAACCGGCAAATTTAATCATTTAGTTTTTAACGGTTCGGGTGGTGGCTGGACTTTGGGAGCAAATACTGAAACAGAGAACGATTTTACTGTCAGCTTGGGAACCTTTTCCACCAGTGGAACCAACTATTCTCTCACGGTCGGGCGAGATTTTACCTTAGCCAATAGCGCATCAGTAACCTTTACCGCAAATGGCTCAACAATAAGTGTTGGTCGACACTGGGACAAGGGTAATTCCAGTAGTTTTTCTCGGGGAGCCTCTACAGTTAACCTTACCGGTACAGGTGAAATCAAATCAACGGGAGGAGGCTTTACTCAATTTCATAATCTTGGTGTTGCCTCGACCAGTCAAACAACAACTATGACAATTGCGCGAACTGATGTTTATAATACCTTAACCGTTAATGCTGGGATTATGACTTGTTCTGTAACTTGCGAATTTGAGCTATTTAGAACCAGTGGTAGCGACCTATCTATCGATGGTTCAGCAACTCTGTCGGGTTCAAATGCTACCTTTCATTTGCGCAAGCAAAGTGCCAGCACCATCTCCATCGCCAGCGGTAACTACGGCACCTGGAATATCCTACTACGTGCCGATACGGCCAGTACGGTTACATTCAACCTTTCGGGAAACGTAACAACAACTGGGACGGTTCTTGTTTGGGCGGCTAGTGGCGGTGCTGGATCGAATTTCAACACACAAAACTTTAACTTGACAGCCAAATCATTTTCAACCGGTCACAGTTCTAACACGACTGCTATCGCCAGTAACTTCGGTTCGAGTACCGTTACACTTGAGAATGGAACAAGTAATGCTTTATTCCCAGTTTCAAACGGTGGAAGTCATTCTTTAAATTTGTCAAGCGCGGATATCAATATTAAGGGTAATGTTAGATTCGTTAACGGCACGGGTACTTTTACGGTAACCGAAGGAACCTCCACCTTAACTTGGACAAACACTTCCGGTACCGTTAGCTATGCCCCCAACGGACAATCTCTTTATAATATGGTTCTTAATGCCGCTGGCGGAACTCTAACCCCAACTGCCGCCGTAGACGTTAATAACAACTTTACGATCACTAATGGTGTGTATGACACTGTTAACGGATCAAACTATTCCCTAACGGTCGATAACAACTTCACAGGAACTTCAGGTACCTGGACGTTCCAAGCACGGGCCGCCACCATTACTGTCTCTGGTAACTGGGATACATCAGCTATTGGCGCTGACGACGCATCGTTCGTTCGAGGGACGTCGACAGTAGTTATGAACGGTACCGGGACAAAAACGATAACTACCGGATCAACAAACGTCTGGCAGCACCGATTTTACAACCTAACAGTTGGGCAATCGGGCAACACCACACGGATGATGCAAACATTTGGTGTTGAAAACCAAATCAACCTAGGAACGGGAACATTCGATCTAAACTCAAGACTACTCTACAATTCTGGTACAAACGCGAATTTCTTAAACCTTAATCCTTCCGGAACTTGGGGAACTGGTAACGGCGCATATGCGCCATACGGATCAAACAATAAAAATATTCCCGCATTCACATATAATTCTGGTCTTCAAACGGAGCAAAACACTGGTTTTAAAACAATTTTCCAGGGCAACGCTTCATTCACAAGCTTCCTAATTGGTTGTTGCAGTCGCGCGTCTGAGATAGATATCAACGGCTATACGGTAACTGTTACTGGTAATGTAACTTTTGGGACAACAACAGCAATACTGACACTCGGATCCGGAACACTAAACGTCGGCGGAAACTGGGTTAACACCAATAATGCTGTATTGAATGCTAATACTGGAACTGTTGTATTAAACGGAACGAGTACTCAAACATTAAGTGGGTTAATGACTGGGTCCAGCTCATTTTACAATCTTACAATCACTAACAGCTCAGGCACTAACGCATCCGATTGCGAAAGAACCGGATTTGTCGCCGGTATTGACTTCGCTGCTTCAGCGACAGTAACCAATAACACCGTTTTCACTACTGCCAGCTCTCGCATAGAGTTTAATTCCGGTTCTACGTACACACTGACGAATATCAACTGGAACGGTCAAGCCGTCGGTACCAGACTATACTTCCGCAACAGCGCCGTCAGCGGATCGTGGAATTTGAACGTATCGGGCACTCAAACTGCGGTTAGTTACGTTAACGTCTCTCGATCGAACGCCTCGAGCGGCAATACGATCATGGCAAACGACGGAACAAATTTTGATTGTGGCAATAACGTAAATTGGAACTTTAGTAATCCGGACGCGCCAAGCGACTTAGCCCAGAAAAAAACCAACGATACCGTGATCGCAACCGGAGGTTGGACCAATGAAACGAGTGTTAAATTTACAGCAACAGCCTCAGACACTGATTCTTCCGACACTTTATACCTATGCGTTGAAAAAGACTTACTTGGCACTGGTTTCAGTAACACCGAGGATCTTTGCGGAACTGGCGTTGCGTACTCCGGTACACCAGTTACCGTTACGGTCACGATTAGCGGAATAACAGACGTGAGCGAGTACCACTGGCAAGCACGAGTTAAAGATCAGGGCGGAGTATACGGATCTTGGGTAAGCTACGGCGGTAACGCTGAGTCGGCTCGAGACTTTGGCGTAGATACAACTGCCTGCACGTACGCTGGGACAATATACGACGGCTTAGTTGAAGACGTCGACGCTGCGTTTAACGACGGGTCGCTCGAGGAATTAACAGCCAACTGGGATGCGTTCAGTTGTGGTGCCTCAGGACTGCTGCGTTACGATGTATCGATCGGTACAACAGCCGGCGGAACCGATATACTTACTTGGACAAATAACGGAACCAACGAGGACACAACACAAGCGGGGTTAAGTCTACACACAAACCAGCGCTACTACGTGAACGTTCGAGCAATCGACAACGCTAGTAATACCTCAAGCGTTCACAGTTCCAACGGTCAGGACGTCTTGCCAACTATCAGCTTAACGCTTGGTTCGACCACTGTTACGTTCTCGAACCTCAACGACGGAAATAATCGAACTGATAGCAAAACCCTCAACCTAACTACCAGTACCAACGCCTACGGCGGTTACGTCATCAGGCAATACGCCACCGGCTTGCTAACAAACGGTTCATTTACTATCCCTATGTTCCAGGGTGGTACGTACGCTTCACCTGGATCATGGCCGGGCGGATTCTGCACGGGCGGTTCGAACTGCGGCTACGGCTATACAAGTAACGACACGACAATTCAGGGCTCGAATAAATTCAGTAGCGGCACGCTGTATGCATCATTTGCTACTGCAGCATTTGGCGATATCGTCGCCGATCACACCGACGCCGTCACTGGCGCGACCGGTCCAGTTACTAACGAAGTGTTCACCATCACTCACAAAGTTGCTGTTGATGCCTTGCAAGCTGCAAAAAATTACCAGACCGAAGTCTTATATATCGTTACCGGAACGTTCTAATGCGTTGGTTGCGAGCGTTCAGTATTGCTTCGCTCGTTGTTACTACCCTATTTCCAACGAACCAATTTGCGCTTGCAGCGACAGTTAGTAATTTCTCAGATACGCTATCAACAATCAAAGAAAGTACCGCTGCCAATCATACGTTAACGTTTACGATTAACGACTCTTGGGACGCGGGCGAGACGTTGGTTATAGACTTTCCGAATAGCTTCGATACCACCGGATTTGCCAATACGGAGCCAGAAGATTTTGACATTACCGACGACGGCGTCGATAAGGCTATAACCGCAAACGGGCTGTGCTCCGCAAACGAAATTGATATCACCTCCATTAATAACAGCGCTTTCACATTTACCCTCTGTACTGGCAGTACCAGCATCGCTAGCTCCTCAACTATTGTTATCGAAATCGGTACTCACGCAACCTTTAGTGCTACTGGAAACGACCAAATCATTAACCAAACCGCAGCTCAGAACGACACCGACCCAACGGTAACGCTAGGCGGAACCTTCGGCGGATCGGGAACGTTAGCACTTGAGATCGTCGCTGACAACGACGCAACCGTAAGCGTTGCCGTGTTGCCAAGAATCAGCTGCGCCTTCAACGGGCTAACAGTTACTTTCCCCGACGCTACCGGCGTAATAATTACGGCTGCAACTAATACAACCGTTACTGCTGGTACGAACGCGCCAAATGGGCTGAGTATTAGCGTCTACGACAACGGCAACGGGACTAGTCCGGGACTATATAAAGGTAGCGCACCGACGTATTTGATCGGCTCCGCCAACTCGTCGTTTGCCGACACCGCTACGCTCTCAAATAACGTTGACGGCTTCGGCATTCAAGGCGCCGCTACCCAAGGAGACGCTGGTAGCGCCACTCTCTCTATCGCCACGCGCTACAACCAAACCGGCAACACCGTCGGCGGGTTAGAGGTTGGCGCTGGAGCAAGCCAACAGTTAGCGAGTACTGCCGGTCCGATCAATAACGGCATCGTTACGGTCACACATAAAATGGCTGTTTCAAATCTCGCGCCGTCAGGCGCCTACAGCGATACAGTAACATACGTTTGCACCGGAATATTTTAGCCTTTACATATGAGTAATTTAGTTATAACGTTAGAAAGTAGATGAGAGGGGTTTCGTTTAATTCCATAAGAAAAATTATTGTCGCGATACTGCTCGTTAGCAGTTTCCCTGTTACCAGAACCCAGGCAGCTGACGTGACGTCATTTTCTGACACGCTCTCAACCATTAAGGAAAGCGTCGTCGCTAATCATACATTTACTTTTACTATCACGGACGGGTGGGCGGCTGACGAGACACTGACGTTAGATTTCCCGGCAGGGTTTAGTAACTCAGGCTTTGCCAATACGGAGCCAGAAGATTTTGACATTACCGACGACGGCGCGGAACAAAACCTTGTAGCAAGTGGCGGTTGCACCGGTGCAACACTTGAAATCGCGATTACAACCGTTGATACCGTCGACCCGATCGGCTTCACCTTTACTCGTTGTACTGGTGACGCAACAATTGCAGCTGGATCCGTAGTAGTAATTGAGATCGGTACACACGCCACTACTGGCGGAACCGGCAACGATCAAATTACCAACCAAACGGCCGCTCAAAACGGTACCGACGGTGTTATTACCCTAACTGGAGGTGGCGGCTATACAGACACTGGTAGCGTCGCTGTTGAGATTGTTGCCGATAACGACGTAACTGTTAACGCTACGGTTGATCCAAGAATTACCTGCGCGTTCACCGGTTTAACAACTACTTTTGCTTCGCTGACCGGACCGGTCGCAACGTCGGATACAAATACAACTATAACGGTTAGTACTAATGCCGCGAACGGCTTTAACATATCTGTGCGTGACGCTGGTAACGGCAGTAATCCAGGATTATATAAGAGTAGTTCACCAACGTATTTGATTGGCTCAGCGGATGGGAGTCCGACATTCTCTGATACTGCTACACTTACAAACGACGTAGATGGGTTCGGGATTCAAGGCTCAACCTCAGGTGGTTCAGGAGCAACGGTGGCTATTGCCGCTCGGTATAATCAAACAAGTAATGATGTTGGCGGCCTTGAATTAACTCCAATAACTTTAGCTTCCGCAACTGGTGCCGTAGCCAGTAGAGTTGTCACAATTGTTCATAAAGCAGCCGTTTCTGGCTTGGCAGCCGCTGGCGCGTACACAGATACATTAACGTACGTTTGTACTGGTATCTTTTAGTAAACTTGACAAATGCCCAAGGGAAAAAGAAACTTATTTCAGATGAACCGAAACGAGGGGAATTATCGAAGGTTTTCTTACCTATTAATCGCGGCGTTGTTGCTTGCGTTTTTTCCGGTTAGATCGTACGTATACGCTGCACAAGTTACCAGCGCCAAAGACACCCTCTCAACCTTAAAAGAGAGTCAGAATGCTGATCATACAATCGAGTTTATTACACCAACTGGGATAACAGCCGGTCAGACTTTTACTATTACCTTTCCTACGGGATTTGCTCTTGCAGCAGAAAGCACCTCTAACTGGGACTTCGCTGTTAGTGCTGCTGGGTCATGTGCGAGTTTTTCCGATAAAACTATCGCATTAACAGCCTCAGGCACTACTTGGGGATTTGACATTACCGGACAGGTTGTAACATTTACATCTGGCACCGACACAGTTGCGGCAGGACGATGCATCCAACTAGAAGCAGGTACCAACGCTGGCGGTGCAGCTAATACGATCGTCAACCAAACCGCTGCCCAAAACGCTACTGACGCCAAGATTCTTATCGGCGGTACGATGGCCGACTCTGGCTCGATTGCTGTCGAGATCGTAGCTGACAATGATGTGACAGTTAACGCTACGGTTGATCCGTCAATTACCTGCGCGTTCACTGGACTAACCACAACCTTTGCATCACTGACGACTGGTGCAATTTCTACGTCTGACACGAGCACAACAATAACTATCAGCACCAACGCTGCGAGCGGGGTGGCAGTGAGTGTTCGCGACGAAGGTAGCGGTACTAACCCTGGATTGTACAAAAGCTCGTCACCTACGTACTTAATCGCATCAGCCGACGCTACACTTTCTGTCGGGGTAGATGGTTACGGGATACAAGGATCGACATCTGGCGGTTCAGGTGCAGCTCTTTCTGCCTTAAGCCCCTATAATGTGTCTGGTAACCAGGTAGGTGGACTGCTGCGAACAGCGACACCGATAGCTTCAGGATCCGGGCCGATGGCAAGTCGAGTGCTGACGATTGTGCATAAAGCGGCTGTCTCCGGTTTGGCAAACGCTGGTTCTTACACTGATAATATTACATACGTGTGTACTGGGATTTTCTAAATGCATAGATTCCTGGCAGCTACCTTGTTGCTGTTAACTCTAGCAACGTTTTCTAACTCAACATTTGCTCAAAACGGAGCGGCGGGTATTACAGTAACTCCGGTTAAAGACGAGTTTGTCGTTAGCCCCGGACAGTCAGTCACCAGAACCGTACGGGTGATTAATCCGATTACTCGATCGATGACGCTGTATCCGCGGATTATGAATTTTCATACCGATAACGACGGCGGTAAACCGGTCTTTTTTACTGAAGAAGAGAAATACTCAACCTACGCACTCTCGAGTTGGGCAACGTTCTCAAAGCCGTTCCTCCGGATCGAGCCAAACGAAGAAGAAAAATTTGAGGTTACCATTACCGCCCCAGCAAACGCCGAACCGGGCGGGCATTACGGCGCAATCCTCTTTTCTACCGAAGAGCCAAAACTTGACGAAGACGTAAGCCAAATTGGCGTTGTCGGTTTGGTCGGCACACTGCTGCTGGTAACAGTTCCGGGCGATATTACCGAAAAACTATTACTAGAAGATTTTGACGCGCCGGTCTTTCTGATTAGCCCGCCGGCGAATTTCTCAGCTCGCATTAATAACGTCGGCAACATCCACTCGAAGCCGGTCGGCGAGATAAAGATAAGAAACTGGTCCGGTAACGTCGTTCAAACGCTTAAAGTTAACGAGGGAAACAGCAATGTCCTACCAGAGAGCAAGCGACGCTTTAACAACACTTGGGAGTTCGACTGGAAAACAATGGGTAAATTTACCGCATCGTTAGCGTTAACTTATGGGCTTCCAGAGCAGCAGTTAGTCGCTAACCGAACTTTTATAGTTATTCCGCTTTGGCTGATTATCGCGATCATCGCGCTGCTTCTTATTATCAGCACGCTCATCGTTACTCGACGTCGCAAACGCGCCAAACTTAAAGAGTACGTCAATACCATTCCGCCACAACAAGTTCAGCCGCGTCCGCCTCGACGGATTATTCAATAATGGTACAAGTGCTGCGCGCAGCGCTTGCCTCAATCTTGCTGCTAGCTGTTAGCTCCGGCGTACAAGCTCAAACGAATATTGATGTTAACGCTAACGTGCTGCCAAACGTCGACGACGATCTGTCAACATTTACCGCTGCCCCTACTTCAGTGCCTGCCGATGGCATCGCGCTCTCAACCTTAGTTGTAACTGCTCGTAACGCCGCTAACCAAGTGCTGCCGAATAAGTTCGTCACCATTACTTCCTCGCGCGGATTGCTCGATTTTATCGACTGCGATCTTGCTAACGAGACTTCGACTCAACAGAACACCGGCACGACCAACGCTAGCGGTAGGCTCACCTGTTTCGTTAGTTCCACCACCATCGGCCTTTCAACCTACACCGCTGTAGTTGATACGGTAACGTTGAAAGATAAGCCAACCGTCAACTTCACAACAGTCGGCGGTGGAGGAGAAGACCCACCGCCTCCCCCACCTGACGACGAAGACCCACCGCCGGGCGGTGGCGGAACAACTGAGCCGCCGAGTGAGCCTCCGACGATCCCCCAGCGAATTAATAAAGTTATTCAAGACATTGCTGATGCCGTGCCCCAAGGACTACCTGGCGCTGTTGGATTGGCAACAATCGTACCGTCATTGGCGATTCTAACACCCGTTACGAGTAGTATCTCGATCGCACTACTTGGTGGAATACCGGGCTTACAGTACCTGCTCTACAGCTTGTTTCCGTTTTTCAAACCGCCACGTAAATGGGGAACGGTTCGCGACGCTGTCACGAAAGTGCCGATTCCAGGTGTTTTTGTTTCGTTATTCAGCCTCCAATCAGGCAAGGAAATTAAAAGAATTATGACTGATAAAACTGGTCGTTTCGGCTTTCTAACTCCCCAACCGGGACAGTATTGGGTTCAGGTTGTAAATCCGCTTTATCTCCCCTATCGTAGTCAACTTATCAGTATTGATGACAAACGCACCGAACCGCTAACTTTTGATATTGCCTTGGCTGTCAGAGAAGACGTTCGGGTTGCTTCGCTAAAAAAAGTAGCCAAATTTACTAAATTCGTCTCTGTAGTTACAACATTTCAGTTTATTGTTTTAATTGCTGGCAGCCTTTTATCGCTGATTTTGATTTACCAAGCTCGTACATTGGAAAATATTTTATTAGTAACACTGTACGCTTTGCTATGGGTTATGCGGATTCTCGGCTCATCGAAAGTCAGGCGGTTCGGCTTAGTAAAGGATCAAGCAGTAGATATCGGTCTTGGTGAAGCAGTTATTCAAGTAACAAGTGACAGCAAGGGCGAACAGAATTTTATCCACTCAACAATAACAGACGAAGCCGGACGATTTATTATCCTAGTTCCACCAGGCAAGCACTCCGTGATTGCGGCAAAGTCGGGCTACCTACCAGCCGAGAAGAGAATTATCGGTGAGGCTGAGGACGTTCAGCTCAATTTACAGCGAGCCAATATACAGACGGTAACCACCGGTTAAATTATTTGACTTTCTCGAGAGAAATAGTCAGTGTAGAGATACATGGAGGGGCAGTTTTTTCACCGCTATTTACGAGTATGGGGAAAGGGGATCTGTTAGCTCATGCACTCAAAAATGCCTCGTAAATTAGATGGTGTTTATCAAGAAACTGTGGAGTTTATCCGAGATACCTGGAAGAATAATCCGTTCCGAATCCCAATTTTAATGTTGGTCGCTCTCGTTACTACAACTGCCTCATTGAATTTGCTTTATAACCCTGAAGTGCCAAGCCCAACCAAAATTTCGACCGCAAAAGCCAATACATACCAGTTTGTTCCGACTGCTGGCAATCTAGTGACAGGTACGGAGTTGAACGCTAACTCGTTACTTGCGGCATCCGCTGAAGGTATTAATACAGGGTCATGGAAAGGAACACTCGCCGATGACAACTTCCACTGGATGGTTGATATTCTCGCCTCAAGCAGCACGATTTAGAAAAAAAGATCTCGCCTAAAACGCCTGATCCCGATGTGATCATTGAGGAAGAAATCGATAAAGCTGAAGAGGATATTGATAAGGATATCCGCAAAATTCTCGGTGGAAAGAAACCAAAAAACTAATATTAGGCCAGCGCAACAATTCCTGGTAAGCGATGACCGGCCAACAGCTCAAGAGTAGCGCCGCCGCCAGTCGAAACAAATGTTAAACCATGTAGAAGATTTAATCTCGAGAAAATCTCCACCGTATTACCGCCACCAATAATTGTTGTAGCTGGTGAGTCGGCGATAAAATGGGCCAAGACTTCTGATCCAACAGCGTAATCATCATCTTCTGCCTTACCGAGCGACCCGTTCCAGAAAATAGTTTGGGCAGTCTTTAAGTATTTCAAGTAATTTTTTGTGGTTTCGTGTCCGATATCTAGAATTACGCCCTCATGAGTTACGAAGTCAGTAGGTAACACAATCTTTCCCCTGGATCGTCTGATAATTGCACGAGCTTGGTCAAAATAATCCGAATCAACAACAGATTTACCAACGTCCTTACCTAGCGCAGCGAGAAAGGTGTTTGCGACTCCGCCACCAACCAGAACCTTATCGGCATGTTGAGATAAATACCTTAAAACAGGAAGTTTGTCGGCAATTTTTACCCCTCCCACAACCACCACGAAAGGTCGCGCCGGATGCATAACGAGTTGGCGCATTATTGAGATCTCTTTCTCAAACTGTAGACCCGCGAAACTAGGTAAAAATTCGGTAATAGCGATAAATGATGCGCCCTCGTGATGAGCGACGTTAAACGCCTCATTGACGAACACTTCGCCGTACTCAGACAGTTTGCGAGCGAAGGTTCGCGAATTTCGTTCTTCACCTGGTTCAAAGCGAAGATTCTCTAATCCCAATAGTTCGCCGTCACCGAGCCCCTCGACAGCTGATCGCGTCTTCTCGGAAAAAATTGTCGGCGCAAATACTATTGGTCGCTTCAATAAGGCTGAGAGTCGAAGATAGACAGGACGCAAACTGTAAGTTTTATCAATCTTACCGCTCGGCCTCCCCAGGTGTGCACATAATACGACACGACATTTTCGGTTGATTAAATACTGAAGCGTCGGTAAAAGAACTCTTAACCTAGAGTCATCAGTAATTTTTGGTGGGTTTGAATCTGATAGCGGGACATCGGCACCGATGCGCACCAAAACAGTCTTGCCAAAAATATTTGCCTCTTCGAGCGATTTCATCTTTAACCAGTGTATCAACCATCTGCAGAAACGCCCACAGTGCTACAATACAGTTATGCTAAAAAGCTTTCTTAGCTTCTTACTAATCATCCTCTTATTTCTATCAACGTTAGGCTACACAGCCAAAAATTTAGAGAACCCCGAGTTCTTAATTGAGCAGTCGCGCAAGACTAATCTATACGGCAGGCTCACCGGACAAATCCAGTCGATGGTACCAAAGGAAACGCAGGACGGAACCAAGCTTAGTAAAGAAGAGATGACCGAAATAATTATTAATGTCATCGACGCAGAAACCTTTTATAAAGTGCTTGAGCAGTACTTAACCGTAACGCTTGGCTATGTAACTGGTAAATCGGATGAACTTAATTTTACTTACGACCTAACAACAGTTGAACAAGATGCCGTCGAAGAAATTACCCAAAAAGCTCTAGCTAAGTACGCCGCGCTACCTGTTTGTCAGCAAAAAGACCTCAGTAGCTGGGACCCTGAAAAAGAGTTTCCAACTTGCAAGCTTCCCGAAGGTAACGTAAAAGACAACGAAATTGAGCGGATTTTTCAGAAAAGTGCCACAGAAGGGATCAACACCCTACCGGCAAATATTTCCGTCACTAACCCAAGCGAAGGCTTAAAAAGTACCCGCAAAGCAGTAATAATGGTTAACCAAATCGTCACGATTGTTTGGGGATTAACAGCGTTAATCGTTGCATTAATGCTGTTGTTACTACGCGGCAAAGCGTTTAGACCGCTAGCCGTTACATTTATTATTGTTGGCTTGCTCCAGATTGGATTCAGCTTAATTGCCTGGGATTGGATTGCTAGGGCAGTTGGTGAATTCTTTGGCGGTTCCGACGCTGCAGCAATTGCTCCTATAATTACAGATATAGTTGCCACAGTTTTGGAAATTCTAAAAACTACATTAGGCAATATTAGTATCGTTACCCTTGGAATCGGTGTAATGTTTTTGGTTTTAGCGATCGTACATTGGTTCCACCGACCCAAACCCCAGCAAGAAAAAGTCTAACTACGTAGCGACTCTTCAAGCTTAGCGACTAACTTAGCGCGGAAGTTATTACTTTTCATTTCGCCGATCAACGCAAAGTTCCCTTTTTCAGAGCGAAGTAGCAAACTATGTTTTGGGATGTGAAGTTTCTTTAAACCCTTATTCTCAAAGAAGTTCTCAAGAAATTCGATAACCGATTTACTAAAAGACTTATAAGTTCGAAGAATGTTTGAACGTAGCCACTCGGGGCTATCAAAACACAGCACGTTATCGTAACCACTGACTCTCATAAATGAGTCTGCCACGATATGGTTACTTCGATCAACTTTTGCGCCTTTAATTTGCTTGGAGTTGACCATCGCCACTGGGGAGCTGATCGTCATACCCCCATTTTTAGCTTTATTCTTCGTTTCAACTGAGTGCTCAGACAGATACGGCCAGACAACCGTTGGTTGGGTAGAAATATGAAGCGATATGTTACGAAGTAGGCTTGGGTAATGACGCAGCTGGAAAGAGCGAAGCGCTAGTGCAAGTTGGGCGCTATGAGCAGCTGTCCCACCAATACTAACAGCTGCAGAAATAGGTTTTTCTCCTTTTTTTGCTGCCGCTACCGCACCAATTAAAGTAGTAAACTGCTGATAAATTACCGATAATTCCTTGGTCGTATAATATGGCAACTGATCTAAGATTAGAAAATCGTAATTAACAGTTGCGCGTCCAGTTACAATTTCTTGTCGACGAAGATTAACGCTCTTAATAGACGTGACTCTCATCTGCAGATCAGTAAATCTTTTACTCAAATCAACACTCTTCATCTTCCCAACTGGGTCAAAAGATAGAAGATCGGTCACCATTTTGCTGTCTTCGGTCAACCAAGTTAACTTATACTGAACGAGCGGACCAAGATATTTATCTAGTTCTTGTGCAATAAAAAGCGAAAGCGGCGACTTACCGATAAGCACAACGTGTAGCTGTTTGGACATTACTTTGCCAGATCGGCCGCGATCCGGCAGATCGATGCAAACTCTTTCGCCTTAACCGAGGCAGTGCCCACTAGCAGACCAGATATTTCTTTATGCCTCAAATATTCGCCAGCGTTGGTAGCGTCGACGCTACCGCCGTAGAGGAAATGCACTGTATCGGCAGCGGTACCGAATTGCTTCGTCAGTTCTGAGCGTAATCGCTCGACCATCGCAACAGCGTAATCAGCTGTAGCTTCGTTACCGTTACCGATCGCCCAAACCGGTTCGTATGCGATAGTTACGTCTTCCAAATACTCTCTTTTAACTCCAGATAGACCCTGCTCTAATTGTTCTACGATCTTCCCCCACTCTACCTGCGCCAAATTACCGTTTGTGTCGACTGCTTTTTTTGTCTCACCGACGCAAAGTATCGGCTTAATCCGCCAGCGTAAACACGATAGTAGTTTGTCGTTAATTGTTTCGTTATCTTCACCTAGGTATCGCCGACGCTCTGAGTGCCCAACAATCGCGTACGAAACGATATCTTTTAGCAAATACGCCGATATCTCTCCGGTATACGCGCCTTGATCGTCTGACCAAACGTTTTGGGCGGCAAAGTGCACGTGCGGCATTTTGTGCTTCCAGTGCTCAATAACTGGCAGAAGCCATGCGGTAGGCGGCGCTAAAACAGCCGTTACTCCGTGAATACTCTCTAACGACTGCCTTAAACTACCAGCTAACACCACCGCATCGGATAGCGACGGGTACATCTTCCAATTGCCAACAATTATTTTCCGCATCTCTATTTACGGTACCAGGCACTCCACCAACAAAAAAGACCCCATTCGGGGTCTTTTTATTATCCCAAACGGGATTTACATGGCGGCTTCTTCGCCCTCTTCTGGCTTTTTCTCACCATCCATTGGCATCTCTTCTGGTTTCTCTTCGCCCTCAGCAGCTTCTGCCCCTGGCATCATGCCTTCTTCTTTTTTCTCTTCTTCCATACCCTCCATCATTTGGTCATCCATAGCAGACCTCCAATTCTTTAGGCAGAAAAACTGCCTGTCCTTGCGGACGCTTATTTACACTAGGGTAACAGCCGTAAATAATAGGTGTCAAGAGAAGATCTTCTCGAGTGCTTTACTAACTTCGTTCAGGGAAACAACTGTACTCGTGTCGCTTGAGCGCTCTTTAAGCTCAACCGCGTTTTTAGCCTTCGTTTTCGGGCTAAGCACTAACCGAACTGGAATACCGATCAGATCAGCTTCAACAAATTTTGCGCCGGCTGGTAACTCACGATCGTCAAACAAGACCTCAAAACCGGCTTTAGCTAATGTATTATAGAGCTCTACCCCGTCTTTCGAGTTAGTTAAATCGATAAGATAAACCTGGAACGGCGCCACCTGTTTTGGTAGCACTAGTCCGTTTTGATCGTGAAAGAGTTCGGAAATTGTTCCAAGCAGTCTCGTGATACCGATGCCATAGCTACCCATAACAATCGATTTCCGAACTCCGTCTTTATTTAGGTACTTTAAATCGAACGCGTCAGAGTATTTGCTACCCAAATGAAAGATATTACCGACTTCGATCGCTTTAACGCGTTCGAGCTTATCTTTTTCTGCTACCGAGATATCGGCCTCGACTTCCTTATTGAAACCTGTTTTCGTCTTATGATTCACAAGGATCTCATCCTCTCCGGTCGGACAGATAACCTGAAACTCGTCAGAATATTCTTTACTAAAGACACCGCCGCTGGCCTTAACTCGATACGCGTCCAGACCGAGCCGCTTAAAAACTCTTAAATAAGCTGTAGCCGCTGACTCGTAAAACTCGTGATGCGATTCGTTATCGGGATGAAAACTGTAGAGATCCTTCATTCGGAATTCACGACCACGCAGTAACCCGGATTTTGCCCGTAATTCTTTGCGGAATTTAGTTTGAAATTGATAAAGAATAACCGGTAGATCGCGATACGACTGAACTTTCTCCTTCACAGCAATACTCATCGGCTCTTCGTGGGTTGCACCAAACGTCATATCAGCGTCTTGATCGATGTAGACGATCTGACGGAAGTTCTCGTCGTCCCAACGACCGGATTTCTCCCAAGTTGACTTCGGCTGCAAGGCGGAGAAAACTACTTCGTTACCACCGATCGAGTTCATTTCTTCGCGTACAACTTGCTCGATCTTCTGAAGTGATCGAACCGCTAACGGCAGTAGTGCGTAGACACCGGCAGCAACCTGGCTGATATAACCGGCTTTCGCGAGTAAGTAGGCGTTGACGCTGTCTTGTTTGGCAGCGTCTCGCTTAGTTGGGGCGTAGAATTCTGAGAATTTCATTAGAAAATTCTACCTAATATATCGAATCGAACCACATCTTTATAGGTAACAACCACGAAAATAAGAAGTACAAACGCTAACCCAGCCGTTGCGAGCGCGCCAAGTTGCTTCTCGCTCAGTGGCCGACGAGCGACCTTCTCGTAAGCAAGCGCTGCAATGTGACCGCCGTCGAGCGGTAAGATAGGCATTAAGTTAATTGTGGCCAACCCAATCGTCACAAGCGCGACTAGTTGGGCTAGGTAATCGATACCGAGTTTTCTTGTCGCGTCTGTTAATGCGCCGACGCCGATTAACCCTGTTACTTCCTCCGAAACTTCTTGTTGAACAACAAGGCGTTTCACAAACTGGTAAAAGCCAACGGCCGAGCCGCCAACCATTTTCCCGGCCTCGTAAAACCCAGCTAGCGGTGAAGCAATTATCGAGGAGCTTACCTCGCCCGCCGATTCGATCGTTACGCCTAACGCGCCTTGGCCGGCCGGTGGGTTTTCTCGAGTGATAAGCCGTATCGTCGTATCCGCACCAGTGTAGCCCTGGCGAAGATACGTCAGCTCAACTTCTTTGCCGCGATTGGCGTTAATTATCATTAAAAATTCTTGATCAACAGCGATAGTTTTACCGTTAATTTGCTTCACGATATCGCCCGCCATCAACCCCGCTTGTTCAGCAGGTGAACCGACGGCGACTGCGCCGATTTTTACTTCCTGCGTACTCGTTACGAACGGGTTCGATCCAACTCCAGGGTAAAGCGGTGTAAAGCCAGTCGCAAATAGGAGCGTGAAGACGAACCAACCAAAAATAAAGTTCATCAAGACGCCTGCAATTAGTATCCAAAATCGCTGAGCGATCGTTTTATTTCGGTACGAGCGCGGACCGGACTCGGTCGCGTCTTCGCCGAACATTTTAACGTAACCACCGAGCGGAATCAGGTTAATCGCGTACGTCGTCTCGCCGATCTGTTTGGCAAACAGGCGCGGCCGAAAACCGAAGGCAAACTCTTCGACGCGTACTCCAGCTCGTTTAGCTGCCCAAAAGTGCCCAAGCTCGTGAATAAAGATGAGAAATCCGAGGATAGCGATAAAGATAACCGCGGTTAACAACATTAAACGGTTAAGAGCTCTTTCTCTTTTCGATCAACAAGCTCTTTTACTTTTTGGTTAAATTCGTCGATGAGTTCGTTAAGATCTTTAGTAAAACGATTAAGATCGTCTTCTCGGATCTCGCCGCTCGATTTCGCCTTTGTCGCAACCTGATGAGCGTCACCTCGGATTTGTCGTAAGCGGATACGAGCCGCCTCACCTTTCTGATGTAAAATCTTCACAAACTCCTGACGTCGCTCCTGTGAGAGCGGCGGCAGACTCAGTCGTAACTGCGTCCCCTCGTTAATAACGGAAAAGCCAAGTTGGCTGTCTCGAATAGCCGACTCAACCGCCCCCATCACAGCCTTATCCCACGGCTGAACCAATAGCTGCCCCTGTTCGTTACTAGAGATCGCGGCGACCTGGTTTAACTGCATCGTACTTCCATAGGTAGAAACAGGTAAGGTGCCAACTAAATCGGCCGATGCCCGACCAGGACGCAGCGTTAGCAGATCGTCCTCGAGTAGAGAAAGGGCTTGTTGCATCGCTTGCTTAACCTGTGCAGATGTTTGCATTTGTTTGAATGTATCAATAATAGGGTAAAAAGCCTAGAGTAAGCGCTTACGGCGCCGAGAATTACTCGCCGAGCTCGAACCGGGAGATGCGGTTAATTCGCATATTCTCGCCGATCCGTGCGATCGTTTCGTTAAGGTAAGCTTCGATCGTCTTCGACGGATCCTTAAAGAATTCCTGCTTTAGCAGTTCCTCAACGTTTTCAGGATTCATCGATGCGACTTGGAGCGCGATATCGTGAACAAACGCCTTAAAATCGTCGTTTCGAGCCACAAAGTCTGTTTCGCAGTTAACCTCAACCATGGCGCCGATCCGGCCGCCGCCGTGAATATAAGTGTCGATTAGACCCTGCGATGTCGCTCTATCGGCTTTTTTAGCAACTGTTGAGAGACCCTTCTCTTTAAGCCAGGCTATCGCCTGCTCTTCGTTACCGTTCGCTTCTTCAAGTGCTTTTTTGACGTCATGAATTCCTAAGCCAGTCTTGGCTCGCAGATTCTTAATTTGCTCAACAGAAATACTCATATCTACTCTCCCCTAGGATTACTTCTTGCTTACTTTTGCGGCCTTCTTGGCGGTCGTTTTTTTCGCAACAGTTTCTTTCGCTTTTTTAACAGTCTTTTTTGGCTTCTCTTCTACGACTACTGTTTCTTCAGTTTTTGTCGTTACTTTTTTAGTTGGCGCCTCGACGATCGATCGCAAAATAAGATCAACCGCTTTCGGTGCGTCGTCGTTAGCAGGGATCGGACAAGTGATACGGTCTGGGTTCATATCGGTATCGGTAATAGCGATTATTGGGATATGAAGTTGAGTGGCCTCATCGATTGCGATTTTATCTTCTGTCGCGCTAGCGAGAACAATTAAGTCCGGCATGCGTTTTAAGGTTTTTAGCCCTCCGAGAAACCGATGATAACGGTTCAACTGATTCTGGTGTCGGAGTCGCTCTTTCTTGGTTAGCTTACCGCTTTTATCGTCAGACAAAAACTCTTCCAACTCGTTCATCTTCTTAATGTTAGCCAGAATAGTTTCGAAGTTAGTTAGCGTTCCGCCGAACCATCGCTCGGTAATATACGAGGCGCCGATCGACTCTGCTACTTCTTTTAGTGAGTTGCGAACCGACCGTTTCGTCCCCACAAAAAGGATATTTTTATTAGCAGCTCGGTACTCGGCAAGCATCGATTGAGCGGCGCTAATTGCTTCTTGCGTTTGCTCAAGGTTAATAAGCGCGACGTTGCTTTTAATCATATAGACGAACTCTTTTGCCTTAGGGAAGGTAAGCGAACGGTGATGACCGAAGTGTGCGCCAGCCTCAGCTAGCTCTATAAGTGTTGGAACCGCCATTAGCTTGTTGATCCTTTCTTGGACTGAGCTTTTTGCAAACGCTCTTTAAAGCGGTCGACACGACCTGCTGTGTCGACTAGTTTCGTTTTACCGGTATAGAGCGGGTGGCAATTTGGACAGATGTCTAAGCGTAACTCTGGCACAGTCGCGCCAACTTCGAAACTGTTACCACATGAGCAAGTGATCGTAGCGTTCGGATAATATTGTGGGTGGATATCTTTCTTCATTTGTATTTACCAAGAAATTGTACCAGAACAGGTTTGGCTCGACAAGAGAGCGAGCTGCGACAAAATAGCCTTAAAGTCTCGAAGTTTACGGCTATTTCTAGTAAAATTACCCTAATGTCACAAGAGTTAGAGCGCCGCTTGGCCGAAGCCGAGCAGCTGCTTGCAGAGAGTACAGACAAAGAGATTCAACAACTCGCTAAGGACGAGATCGTTTCGATAAAACGCGAACTTGATCGAACTAACCCGATTAACCAACGGAACGCCGTACTTGAGATTCGTGCCGGCACTGGTGGCGACGAGGCGGAATTGTTCGCCCGGGAACTGTTACGGATGTACCAACGCTACGCAGAAAACAAGGGCTGGAAGGTTGAACTAATCGAGCTCAACCAGTCGGAACTTGGTGGAGTTAAATCCGCTGTCGCAACAATTAAGGGTGCCGACGCCTACTCGGAACTTCGCTTTGAAGGCGGTGTTCACAGGGTACAACGCGTTCCGAAAACCGAGAAATCTGGGCGGATACATACTTCTGCCGTTAGCGTGGCCGTACTGCCTGAGGCTAAAGAAGTGGACGTGGAGATTCGACCAGATCAACTCCGAGTCGATGTTTACCGAGCGGGCGGTCACGGCGGTCAAGGCGTTAATACCACCGACTCGGCTGTTCGCCTAACTCATTTACCAACTGGTATCATTGTAACCTGCCAAGACGAACGATCGCAGCTTAAGAATAAAGAGAAGGCGATGAACGTCTTACGGAGCCGACTCTGGGAGTTTGAGCAACAGAAACAATCTGAGAGTATCGGTTCACAACGCCGGGAAATGATTAAAAGCGGCGACCGATCGGACAAAATCCGTACCTATAACTTTCCTCAGAGCCGGATTACTGACCACCGTATTAACAAAAGTTGGCATAATCTAGAGTCGATTTTAGGTGGTAACATCGAACCGATTATAACCGCACTGCGTGACGCCAATTTAGGTATAAATAATGACGATTGAGCAACTATTGCGCGAAGCCACCGATAAACTTAAAGATAACGGATACGTTCACGGCGAACGAGAAGCCATGCTGATGCTGCAACCGTTATTCGACCAAGATACGGCTTGGTTTGTAACTCACGGCGAAAATGAGGTTGCCGACGAGACAATCGAGCAATTTACTGAGTACGTCGAGCAACGGATAAACGGCAAACCGCTCGCCTACATTTTAGGTACACAACAGTTTATGGGTTGGCAGCTTGCCTGTGACGAACGAGCGCTTATCCCCCGCCCTGAAACTGAGCAGCTTGTCGAACAAGTCGTCAAACAAGTTCGTGATTTCAAACTAGAATCCGGAAAATTTTTAGAAATCGGAACTGGTACTGGTGCGATATCGTTGGCTTTAAAAAAGTATTTCCCAGAGGCAGATGTCACTGCCACCGACGTTTCGACTGAAGCGTTAGAGCTAGCCGAAGAGAATCGCGCTCGACTAAAAGTCGATATCGATTTTATTGAGAGCGACCTATTTAACTCCGTTCCAAAAGAACAATACGATCTTATCGTTGCTAACTTACCGTACGTTCCGACCCAAAAGCTAGAATTCGTCTCCGAGCAGATACTCGACTGGGAACCGATGATAGCTATCGAAGCCGGCGAGGACGGCCTCGGATACATCCGTCCGTTTCTAAACGATCTTCCGAAATACCTTTCCAGTCATGGTATCGCTGCGATCGAGATGTGGCACACTCACGCTGACGCCGTGATAGCATTAGCCAAAAATCTACCGCACCACGAGGTAGTTATCGAAAAAGACCTAGCCGGGTTCGATCGGTTCGCGCTCTTTTTGCCGATTTAATCAGAGCTTAACTCACCAAGAATCAGCTCAACACTGATCGTCTTACCGTCACGTAAGACTGTCAGAGTTACCTTATCGCCAGGATTATACTTGCGAGTGATCCGACCGAGCGTATTCGTCTCGGTAATCTCCTGGTTATCGACTCGAGTAATCACGTCGTTCTCTTTTAGCCCGGCTTTCTCTGCTGGCGAGCCAGCCGCAATCGCCGGTGCGGTGCTAGACCCGATAATAAGCGCCCCCTTCTCGACAGTGAGTTTCAATGAAGACGCGACTGCTTTCGTTAGTGCTTGATACCGAACACCGATGTACGGGCGGACAATTTTCCCGTTCTCTCTGTAACTATCGAGCGCCTTTTTAAGTTCGTTAACCTGAATCGCAAAACCGATATTTTGCGCGTTTCCAGCGATAGCAGTGTTAATACCGATAACTTGTCCTTTTAGATTAACTAGCGGACCGCCGGAGTTACCGGGGTTGATGGCGGTATCGGTCTGGAATAACCCGTCTAAATTCTCCACTTTCCCGCTGGCGTCGGTCGGCGTTGCTTTTCGCTCGAGCGCTGAGATTACTCCAACGGTGACGCTGTTTTGGAGTTCGCCAAGCGCGTTACCGACTGCAATCACCCACTGTCCGACTTGGATTTTGTCGGAGTCGCCAAGATCGGCCACCGGTAACCCCCTGGCTTCGATTTTAATCAAAGCCAAATCTGTAACAGGGTCTTTAGAAACAACTACGCCTGGGTAGGATTTGCTGTCGGATGTTGTGATCGTAAAATCTTTTCCGCCGTCGACGACGTGTTTATTGGTAGCAATTAACCCGTCGCTGGTTACGATAAAACCGGTACCTGAGGTCTGCGGCGTTCGGAACCCAAAGATATCTCTAATCGGTGCGCCTGTCCCAGCGATACTAACAACTGAGCTGTTAATTTTTTTGTTCGCGTCAATGATCGCTGAGGATTCTTCAACGATAATTTTTTCAGTTTTACTGGTTTGGATATTGAAGGTCTGCAAGTTATCTAACCCGAGCTTTGTGCGTAGCGTTTCACCAGCCGGAGTTGCCGAGAGAAAATACAATACACCGAACGTACCAATAACGCTCACAACCAAAAACGAGAGCAAGACGCCGGCGATAAATAGCACTTTGTTTTTTTGAAATTGTTGCATGAGCTACTTTTTCTTAGTTTTACTCTGCTGTTCCCGCTCGTGGAGCGCTCGCATTATCCCCTGAACGGCTGTCGCAACTGTCCCAACGTTAACAATCGCAGGAACGATATCGGCAACAAAACTCTTGAACGTACCTGATAAATTATCGAGCTTAGCTACAAGGCGATTGGCGCGATACAATAGCGCAATTAAAAATATAAGGGCAACGATAAAACCGATCAAGACGATAACTGACAAAACGTTCATGAGCTCAATACTATTCATTTACCTCCTAGCTTAGACTTTCTGTTAATGACAATCCAGGCAGTTTTATCAAACGTAGAATTCGGAAATACGTGCAACTGCCCCTTACTATCTCGGAGCCGGATTTTACGGGCATCCATTCGTTCGATAACACCCACAACGTCCTGAATTTTAACTTCATCACCAGGGTTAAAGTCTGGATCCTGTGCTAGAAAAATTCCCGACACCAGATCTTGGATAAACGCTGATGAGCCAACTGAGATAGCAATACCGGCGATGGCAACAGTACTCGAGAGAGCGAACGCTACTTGCGTCAGACCAATCTGCTGCAAAATAGCAGCTAGTAGAAAAATCCAGAGCGCAACATCGATAACGTTAATAAGAATGCCTTTCATCGCTGCGTTTGCCCGCGAAACACGTACCAGGCTGTGAACGATACTTTTAAGGAGTCTGATTAAAAGGTACCCAACGATAAGCGTCAGCAGTAGCGCGGGAAGCTTATCCCAAGCTTTAACGCCGATCTCAAAAATATGATCGGTGAACGATAACGTTTGCATAATTCTATGCTAACACACCGCCTACTATTTTACTTTGCGAGTTCTTCAAGTAACGCTTGGCGGACTTGCTGGATGTTCGCGCGACCCTTAGTTTTAGCCATCGCCTGACCAACTAGAAAGTTTAGAACTGCTTCTTTGCCGGATTTGTATTCTTGAACTTGACCGGGAAAACTAACGATTACTTCATGCGCAATTAAGTTAAGGTCTATATCACCTACTTCTTTTTCGATAGCACCAAGCTGCTGCCTTAGTTCATTTGAATCCCTACTCTCGGCGGTAAGCGTTTTAATAACATCATTGGCTAACCCGAGTTCTTTCTTCTTGGTAACCAGTAACTCTTGGTACTCGAGCTCGCGATCCCCAAATTCTGGGAACGCCAGAAGAAGTTTGGCTGCGTCGATTGCTAGCTCGTGATTCTTCGCAGCAAGATCGGTTACTAATTTGTAACCACCTTTATCGAGTACCGCCTGAATCATATCTTTCGAAAGACCGATCGCCGTCAGCTCACCTCGTTGCTGTTCTGGTAGTAAATGGTTAGATTGCTCTGCGAGCTCGATCGAGACCCGTGGTAAATCTGGCTCTGGAAAGTAGCGATAATCGGCGCTGGTTTCTTTAGTGCGCATCGACACCGTTTCGCCTGTTTGATCGTTCCAGGTTCGCGTTTCTTGAACAAGTGATTCGCCTGCGTCGAGCGCTTTTGTTTGCCGCTCAAACTCGTAATTGATCGCTCGTTCTACCGATCGGAATGAGTTAATATTTTTAACTTCAACTTTGGTACCGAATTCATCTGTTTTTGATACAGAGATATTGGCTTCGCAACGCATATAACCCTTTTCCATATCGGCTGAAGAAATCTTTAACGAGCGCATAATTCGTTGCAGCTCCTGACAGAACTTCTTAGCGGCTTCGGCGCTGTGAAACTCGGGCTTAGTGACGATTTCTAAAAGCGGTACACCGGCTCGATTGTAGTCAACCAGCGAATGCGTTTTATCGCTCGAGTGCGTCAGCTTGCCGGCGTCTTCCTCGAGGTGAGCGTGATCAAGATGATACTGCTCTCCATCGATCGTAATAACTCCACCCTGCACCAGCGGTAGCGCTGACTGCGATATCTGGTAACCTTTCGGTAAATCTGGGTAAAAGTAATTTTTGCGCGCCCAAAATGTTTCTGTTGGAATCTCGGCGTTAATTGCTTGACCAAATCTCGCTACCATCGCGATCGCTTCCTTATTGGCTAGCGGTAGTGCCCCAGGCAAGCCGTAACAAACCGGGCAGACGTTCGTATTTGGCTCGGAGTGGAATGGGTCGTTCTTACACGAACAAAACATCTTTGTTTTGGTCTCGAGCTCGACGTGGATCTCCATCCCGACGGTTAGCTTCCAACTCATTTCTTACCTCGCAATTCGCTAGTAGCTGAGCGGAAATTGCTGAGATATTGGCTTAGCTCCCAATCAGCTACGAAGCTGCCATTCTCGTGTACTAGCTCGTTCCTTTTCTTATGCGCCTGCCAGAGTTGGTTGTAGACGGTTCTCGACATAACGCTCGCAACCGACTTCAAGCGCTCGCCCATTGTGTTGCCGGCTATACCCGCTTGTTTAAGAATATCGTCTACCAACATATCAGCTTGGATGATAGCTTGCTTTTTCTGGGCTTGGTCGCTACTACCGGCCATTTGATCGATCGACTGCCACTTAGCTTCTACGGCGTGCCAATCAACCGAACGAAACGTTGCTTTATTGTTTGTCTGCTTGCTACCAAAAAGAAAATCGATAATTCCCATTAATTCATACTCTGGCTAATTCTCTGAAGAATATCCGGAAGTTTTGCTGTAACAATTACGCCTAAATAGAGGATTAATACTGTGGCGACAACAGCAACAACGAGACGTTTTGTAACCCGATACACCGGCTCGGTCTTCTCTTTGCGGCGCTGCTCGATCGCTGCCTTCTCAGCTAATTCCAGTTCGAGACGCTGTTCTTTACGTATTCGCTCGTTTCTACCCATTACCCTCCTCTGGTTTACGCAAGTGCCAATCGGTATCAGCTTGATACAGTTTAGCTACCGATAGGATAATGTTCTCGTTAAATCGGTCTGCCATTAACTGCGCTCCGATAGGCAGCTTATTTTTACTAAAACCAACCGGCAGCGACAGCGCTGGGATGCCGGCGAGGTTGGCGCCAACAGTCAGTAGATCCGATTGATACATCGCAATCGGATCCTGGGCGCGTTCACCAATTTTAAACGGCAGCGTCGGTGTGGTAGCGCTCACTAAAAGATCGACCTTAGTAAAAACTTCTTTGTGTTCGTTAATAATTTGCTGGCGGACTCTCTCCGCTTGCTCGTAATAGGCGTCGTAGTGCCCAACGGAGAGCGCGAATGTGCCAAGGAGAATGCGTCGCTTAACTTCTGGTCCGAAAAGTGATCTAGTGTTGAAGTACGTGTCAGTAAGCGACTTCCCACTTCGATCCGAAGCAGAGTAGCGAACGCCATCAAACCGTGCTAGGTTCGCTGAAGCTTCGGCCGGCAAAATAATGTAATACGCTGGGAGCGCCAACGGTAACGACGGAATCGAGACGTCAGAAATTGTTGTGCCGCGATGCTTTAACCATTCGACAAAGTCTTGGTTGGCCTGTTTTACTTCTGGATCAATTTCAAGATCCCAAAGCTCTTTCGGCAACCCGATCTTCAACGACGCGATATCGACATCTTTCGTCTCATACTTGTAATTAATAGTAGTTTGATCGTGTTCGTCTTTACCCGCGATAACTGAGAAAACCCGCTCGATCTGCTCTACTGTTCGAGCGAACGGCCCGATTACGTCTAGCGACGAGGCAAGTGCTACTAATCCATACCGAGAGACAACCCCGTACGTCGGCTTAAGCCCAGTTACCCCACAAAACGCCGCTGGCTGACGGATCGAGCCACCGGTATCCGAACCAAGACTAACATCACAGAGATCGGCAGCAATTGCAGCAGCTGAACCTCCGGACGAGCCACCAGGAACAGTTTCCTGTCCCCAAGGGTTTCTGGTAACACCGTACGCTGAATTCTCGGTACTCGAGCCCATCGCAAACTCATCGAGATTAGTTTTACCGATAAGCGTTGCGTTAGCTTCTCTTAGCTTTTTGATCACGGTCGCGTCGTAGGGGGCAATGTAACCTTCCAATATCTTTGAACCGGCCGTTAGCGGCCAATCCTTTACCGAAATGTTGTCTTTAACTGCAATAACAAGATCTTTAAGTGGACCTGTTGTTGGCATTTCCACATCCGCACCCTCTGGAGTAAAGAGAAACGCGTTTAGTTCTGATTTGCCCTGAATGCTATGTAGATAGTCGTGGGCCTTACACATCGTCGCTTACTCCAAATACCGGCGGGACGACGTTCTGGTTTTTCTCCCACTGAGGTGATAGCTGCTGCAGCTGATCGAGTGTTAGCCCGTTGTTACTAGGAACGTCATCACGCAACATTGTAAGGCTTACAGCGTCCTTTTGGCTATTGGTTGCTATCTCACTCTTCTGAAGCGCTTCAACAAACTCAGCGATCTTAGGCAGCTCACGAGAAAATTTCTCTTTTTCAGCGTCGCTTAATGCTAGACGGGCGAGTTTAGCAAGGTGATCGATTCCGCTGGCAGTTAGTCCTGACATCAGGTTCGAGTATACCAATCCTAGAATTAGGGCTCAACTGGTTGATTTTTCTTATGTTTAAGATATAATCCCAAACGACACAGGAGGATAAGTATGACCTTTAACTCAACGGCCATGGGAAGACCGATCTTTCTTTCGGGAAAGGTTGGCCCCGATATGCTCGGTAAACTCGACAGTGCCTTAACCGAACTGCTCGATCCGAAGAAACTCGAGGAAGGACCCAAAAAAGCCACTATCGTTCTCAGTTCAAACGGAGGACTAGTGAATTTCGGTGAAGCAATCATCGAACGCATACAACTTGCGTCGAAGATTATTCCGATCGACATCATCGGCGCAACATTCGTCGGCTCTATGGGGACGGCGATCTTCTTATCGGTACCGCCCGCTCGGCGTTACGTGACATCGCGTTGCCAGATCCTGATTCACCCGTACTCACGAGGGATGAAGGAAATCTCGTCGATTGCGCTTGATGCATTACAGTGAGAGCTGGAGGAATCACTCGACGCCCTGTCCGTACCCAAAGCAGCCGAGGAACGGATTATTCGACAATTGATCAGGGAGACAGGCCTACCGCCGAAAACCATCCGGAAAATGTGGAAGAAGTCACACCGATTTAGTGCCAAGGAGGCCGTCAAGCTCGGTCTCGCCAGTTCGATCATCCGCTAGCCCGCAAGGGCTAGTTTTTTATTAGCTTTAAAAACTCGTCTTCGGTTAGGATCGCAACACCAAAATCCTTCGCTTTTTTTACTTTTGAGCCAGGTTTATCACCGACAACGAGATAGCTCGTTTTCTTGGAAACAGAGTCGTTAACGTCAGCACCAGCCGCTCTCGCTTTCTCCTGCGCGGTAGAGCGGTCCATCGAGGTGAGTGTGCCGGTAATTACGATCGACTTACCGCTTAGCTTTCCCTTTTTTGTTCGAGCGACTTTCTCGACTGTAACGTGTTTGAGTAGCCGATCGATCATCAACTGGTGACTTTTTTGCTGGAAGAAATCGTGGATACTTTTACCGACAATCGGTCCGATCTCTCGAATATTAACTAGGTCCGCTTGACTGGCCTGACGCAAAGTATTAATCGAACCAAACTCTGTCGATAGAAGCTGTGCGGTCTCGGTGCCAACATGACGAATACCCAAAGCGTAGATAAATCGCGCTAGCGTCACCGTACGACGAGCGTTGATAGCACTTATTAAGTTTTGCGCCGACAAACTACCGAATCGCTCCAAACTAGCGATCTCGTCGGCAGTTAGTTCAAAAATATCAGCTGGTTCGCGGATAAGGTTGGCGTCGTACAGCGCGGTAACAACTTTCGGTCCCAGACCAACCACATCAAACGCAGGCTTGGAAGTAAAATGACGCAACTGCAGCAGTACCGACCCGTAACAGCGCTTATTACTACACCGAAACGCTACCTCACCGGCTTTACGTTCAACGCTAGAACCACAAATCGGACACTTTTTGGGAAAAATGAACTTTCTCTCTTTTCCGGTTCGCAATTTCTCGACCGGTCCGACGATCTCGGGAATAATATCGCCGGCTTTACGCACGATCACCGTATCCCCGATCATAATTCCCTTACGTTCGATTTCGTCGGCGTTATGAAGAGTCGCTCGATGGACAGTAGTACCAGCAACTCGAACCGGTTCAAGCTCGGCAACAGGCGTTAACGTGCCAACACGTCCGACCTGAATCGTGATATCAAGTAATTTTGTCGTCACCTCTTCGGCCGGCCACTTATAGGCAACAGCGCCGCGCGGATGATTACCAACTGTTCCCGCTTTCGTAAAGAGATTTTTATCCGCCAGTGTTACAACAACGCCGTCAACTTGAAAGGAAAGTTGCTCACGCATGTCGAGCATTCTCTCGATAAATCTAACCACTTCTTCGAGCGTTGAGACCTTCTTGGCGTACCGGTCAGTTTCAAAACCTAACTTTGCCAGTACTAGGTGCTCTTGATCGTGAGATTGGAGCGACTCGTGTTTTAGCCCGTAGGCCATAAATGCCAGCGGTCGGGAGGCAGTGATCGCCGGATCGAGCTGGCGGACAGCACCAGCAGCCGCGTTTCGTGGATTTGCGAATAACGGTTCGCTATTTTTTGCCCGCTCAGCGTTTAACTGTTCAAACGCTGCTTTTGGCAGATAAACCTCACCACGGACTTCAAAATCTCCTGGTAGTTTACTGTCGATCGGTACCCGAAACGGAATCGAGTGGATCGTTAGGATATTTCTCGTCACCTCTTCGCCAACCTCCCCGTCACCACGAGTGGCAGCGCGCGTCAGTACACCGTTTTTGTACAGTAACGAAAGTGCTAATCCGTCAACTTTTAGCTCAACGAAATAACCGCCAAGTTTTGTAGTGCCAACATTTTTCGTTAACCGCTGTTCCCAATCCTTAAGTTCCTCAACCGACTTAACGTCCTCAAGCGACATCATTCGTTCGTTATGCTTGGCTTTGGCAGATTTCTTCTGCGGCGCACCGCCGATTCGACCACCGATCAAATCCGGGTTAACTTTGCCAGGATGCTTTTTTGCTAATCGACGTAACTCTTCGACAAGCGAATCGTACACAGCGTCGCTAACTGATGGGTTATCGTGCTCGTAATACTCGCGACGGAACTGCTCCAGTAGCTCGGATAACTTTTTGATTCGAGCAAGTTCAGCGCCAGACATTAGAGCATTTCGGTCAATTTTTTAATCCGATCAGGAATCGGCGGATGAGTAGAGAATATCGTCGCCAACCACGAACGCGACTGACTCTCTTGAATACCGAACGGTTCGTTAATAAACAAATGGGCTGTTGCCCGGTTAGCGGAGCGCATCGGCCGCTCGTACTGCTCGATTTTACGAAGCGCCTCTGCCAAACCTTCTGGGAAGCGCGTCATTAGTGCGCCAGTTGCGTCAGCGAGATACTCGCGTTTTCTAGAAACAGCCAGCTGAATAAGTTGAGCAAACAGCGGCGCCAATATAGCAAGTGCGATCGCGATAATAGCAAATATACCAGCAGAACGACTATCGTTGTCGTCGCGGCTACTCCAGAACCAAGATCTAGTCAGCATATCTGAAACCAAAACGATCGCACCGACCAGCGTCACCGCTACCGTCATAACTAGAATGTCACGATTACCGATATGAGCCATCTCGTGAGCGATCACGCCTTCTAACTCACGCTTTTCAAGGATATCCAGTAACCCAGTTGTTACAGCAACAGCCGAGTGTTTTGGATCGCGACCGGTGGCAAATGCGTTCGGCGACGGATCGTTAATAACGTAAACTTTTGGCTTAGGTAGTCCGGCTGTTATCGCCAGGTTCTCAACCAGTCGGTGTAGTTCGATAAACTGGTCTCTAGGCGCTTCTTTAGCACCGCTAACCGAGAGCGCAATTGAATCAGAGAAAAAGTAGCTAATCCAACTTTGAATTACGGCAATACCTACAGCGATATACAGAATCGAAGCGTTATCGTACAGATACGACAACGCCCAACCGATCGCAACGATAAGCGCAAAGAAAACAACAAACATATAGACAGTTCGGCGTCTATTAATAGAAATCTGTGTATACATTTCTGCTGTAATTATACCCGTTTAGTCGCGGGTAAAAGTATTAGAACTGAACTTTAACCGGCTCTTTTTCACCCTCAGCGGCTTCAAAGAACTCACGTTGTGAGTAGCCGAGCATACCGGCAAACAGCGAAGTTGGAAATTGCTCGATCTTAATGTTTAGATCCCGAACGTTGGCGTTGTAGAAGCGGCGTGACGCCTGAATCTTATCTTCCGTATCCGTCAGTTCAGTTTGAAGCTGAAGGAAATTTTGCGAAGATTTGATATCTGGATACGCTTCTGAGACAGCGAATAGCGACTTCAACGTTTCGGAAAGCATATTCTCGGCCTTTCCTTTGGCGGCCGGCCCTTGTGCGTTCATCGCAGCAGCACGCGCTTCGGTTACTTTGGTAAAAACTGTTTGTTCTTGCTTAGCGATACCCTTAACGGTCTCAACTAAATTCGGGATAAGATCGTAACGACGTTTTAACTGGACATCGATATCGCTCCACGCCTCATCGGTTCTATTTTTTAGCGCTACTAAACTGTTGTAAGTAGCAATAAGCCACAACAGAAAGAGAACGACCGCACCGATAAGTATCCAAATCCATAATGCCATTTGAGCTAATGATACGAGCAACGCTGAGTCTTTGCAAGACTACGGTTCGATCTGTAGGGTTTGATTTTCTGGTTTCTCTAGAAACGGGAATATCGCCGATAACCCTGTCTTGGCGCCTCGGAACGAAAGTAAAAGCATAACAAATAGTACTGCGCAGGTAACGCTGATTGTACCAACAACAATCATCATTAACGTCCGACGTCCACCCGGGAAGCCAGCATGAGTAATAACTTCTTGCGCCTCACCAACGGTAATCAACGCTTCCTCTGCCATAACTCTACTATATCGCGTTAGTTCGTTGTTCGACTAGCTATTTATTAGCTAACTCAAGCGCTTTTTCTAATACAGCGTCTGAGGTCCCCTCGATCTTGTCTTCGATAACGACGTCTGGCTCTATCCCCATCTTATTAATCGCTCGATCTTTCGGGGTTAACCACTCGGCGATCGTTAAGCGAAGTGCAGCGCTGCCGTAGAGCGGAATAATATCCTGGACCGAGCCTTTGCCGTACGTTTTCTCACCGATCAAGGTCGCCCGGTCGTAGTCCTGTAGCGCGCCAGCTAAAATCTCTGAAGCTGAGGCAGAGCTGTCGTTAACGAGAATAAAGAGCGGCGTGTCGGGCAGAATCGGTACACTCGTTGAGCGTAGCGAGTCGGTCTTCCCACTCTTATATTTTTCCTTCACGATCACCGACGGCGGCAAGAAGAGTCCGGCGATCGGTGGCACCGAGTTAAGATAGCCACCAGGATTATTACGTAAATCTAAGATGATCGCTTTGGCTTTTTTGTCCTTCAGAGACTTCACCGCTTCCGTTACACCCTCAACAGTGTCGTCACCGAACTGAGAGATGTCGATATACCCGACTTGACCCTTCATCTCAGACTTAACGCTCTTTACTTGGATTATTGCCCGAGTGATCTTGAAAACAATCGGATCGTCGGTACCAGAGCGCTCAACTAATAACGTTACGGTCGTATCTTTCGGACCACGGATCTTAGAAACTACTTCGTCCAGTACCAAGCCTTCGGTCGGCTGATCGTCTACCGCGAGGATTAAATCATTTGCTTTTAGGCCAGCTTTCTCCGCCGGAGAACCTGGGATAAGCTCGACGATTTCAGTTCTTCTATCTTTTTCAGAAAGTATCGCACCGATCCCGTCAAATTGACCGCTTAACTCTTCGTCGAGTCGCTTGCGCTCGTCGGCCGGGAGGTAGCTCGAGTACGGGTCGTCGAGGCTCTCAACCAACCCCTTTGTTGCTCCTTCGACTGCTTTTTCTTTGTCGAGAGTACCGATGTATTCCTTCTGGAGTAAGCCGTAAACGTTCCAAAACTGTGTTAAATCGAGCGCGCTTTTGCGACGCTCCATCGAGGTTCCGGCTACCATCCCCGCCGCGAACACCAATAGCACAGCAAAAGTAACTAGTAACCTAGAAAAGAGTTGTCGCTTTTGCTGAGGCGATAGTTCTTGCATCCGTATAGCGTTGTACTTGCTTACGGTATCTTGCCAGTTAGAAACTCGCAAGTAGCTCAGTAATTGTAGCGACGTCTTTAATTACTCCGCCCCCAAGTAATACGCCGTGTTCGTCGTAAAATACAGCAGATTGTCCAGGCGTAATCGCTCGAGCCTTCTCAAGTAGCTCCACCTGAAAATCCTGATCGCTCCGGTGAACGGTTGCGGCGATATCTTCTGATCGATATCTAATCTTAACCAGGGCACGAGCTGGCAGCTGATTCTCATCCACCAACCAGTTACAGCGGCCGATCGTAAACGTCGTACTAAATAGCTGCTCATCACTACCAACAATTAACCGATTATTCTTTTGATCCTTAGCTAGTACGAACAGTGGCGGCACATCTCCTGTCCAACTAACCGAACCTGCGCCCAAACGCTGACCGATTGTGTACAGCGGCGTGCCCTCGTGGCGAGCAACTACACGGCCGTCGGTCAGCACTACTTCGCCAGGTCTAACTTGGAGACGAGACTCGAGAAAAGCTCGGACTTTAAGTGGACCGATAAAACAAACCCCTTGGCTATCTTTCTTAAGCGCCGTCGGTAAGCCAAACTTCTTGGCTAGTTCTCGTACTTTTGGCTTCTCTAAGCCACCGAGCGGAAACAGAATTTTTGGCAGCATCTTCTTGTCGACTCGCCATAAGAAATAGCTTTGATCCTTGTTGTTGTCGCTACCTTTCAGAATCTCGTAGTTACCGTTACTTTTTTCAATTTTGGCGTAATGACCAGTTGCAAAGTAATCTGGCTCGAACTGTCGCAACGCCTCCCAGAGCGCTTTAAACTTTATCTCGCTATTACATAACACGTCCGGATTAGGGGTCTCGTTATGTTGATACGCTGCAAGAAACTCATCGATTACAAGTTTCTCGTATTCCTCAGAGAGATTAATCGTATGAAAAGGAATGCCGAGCGTATCGGCTGCCGCTCTAGCGTCGCGCTCTTCAGACTGCCAGTTGCACGGAAAATCTTTCGTTCCCGTCCAGCCTAAAGCAAAAACTCCGACAACATCGTACCCTTGTTCCAATAAAAGAGCCGCGGCAACCGAGGAATCAACGCCGCCGCTTAGCCCAACTACAACACGTTTTTTACTTTTCATAATCTACTCCGTTTGAGTTCGATAATTCTAGCAAATTTCCGGAGAAAAATCAGTCACGGAAGTTCTGAGTAAACATTTTGCCGTAGATTCCGCCGTCGATCACACCGATCCCTACTCGACCGAAGTCTTTCTCAAGAATATTTGCTCGGTGTCCAGGCGAGCGCATCAGCCCGGCGTGAGCCAGTTCGACAGTTGCAGCGTACGCCAGATTTTCCCCAGCAGCGCTGTAGGTTATGCCGGCCTTCTCCATTCGATCAAACGGCGATAAGCCATCGGGATTTTCATGAGAGAAGTAACCGCGCTTAAACATATCAACCGAATGCGCCCGAGCAACTTTAGCTGCTGCCTCGTCCCATACTAGCGCTGGCAACCCCTCCTTAAGTCGCTCTTGGTTGATTAACCGCAACATCGTTTGCTCGGAAGTCGTATCGATCTTAACGTCATCGGTAGTAAATTTTAGATCAACCCGTTCATCGGGGGCGATAATCTCCTCGTTTTGCGCCGGTACTGTTAAAAACGTTAAGCTTTGCTTGATATCACGACCGAAAACTCGATTAAGAAGCGACTCAACCTCGCCGCTTCGAGCAACAAAACCGCTCCCAAGCGTCGAGTTGTTAACCGCATTTTTTAATCGCTCTGGTACTGGTAAGATCGCGATAACTGTTAACAGCACCGCGACGATAATCGTCGCCTTTAACAGCGCCGGAACAGCTCCGGCGACGCGATTCGTCACTGCGGTTCGGATCTTCTCTGGCACTAGTGGGTAAGCGTAACGCAGCGCGATCGAATAGAGTACTTGTAAGAATACCCAGTCTAACAAAAATGCTAACGGCTCCGCTGCTGTTTGTTGTACACCAACGTTATCGACCAGCCAAACACCTAACGGCTGGTACGTCCACAGCGCAACAAAGATGGTAATAAAAAATCCGATCAGCTCCAGGAGCTGTTCGATAAAGCCGCGACGTAGCCCTTCGGCCAGGTAAATAAGAAAGGTCACAATTATAACGCCGTCTACCCAGTTCATATCTCTACACTATCAGCGCTCCTCTAAGGTGAATAGTCGAACTGCGTTCTCGGTTGTTTTTGTTAAAATTTCATCTGAGGAGACGTCTCGCAACTTGGCGTGGGCGTCAGCGATATCTTCGATCGAGCGCGGATCGTTACGTTCACCGCGTTTCGCTTGAGGTGAAAGAAACGGCGCATCGGTTTCCAGTAGTAACTTATCAAGTGGGACTAAGATACTATCGGCGCGCAGCTGTTCGTTCGCAGGATACGTCAACATTCCAGTGTATGAGATGAAGTAGCCAAGCGCTAAAAATTTCTGAAGCTGTTCGCGGTTGCCGTTAAAACAGTGGATAACGCCTCTCACTTTCGGGTAATCAGATAAGATTGTTAGAATATCGCCGTACGCTTCGCGGCAGTGGACGATAATCGGTAGATCCTTCTCCTGCGCAAATTGCAGCAGCGCCCTTAAAACTACTTTTTGCTCTTGAATGTTTGCCGCGTCTTTTTCACGGAAATAGTCGAGACCGATCTCCCCGATCGCGACTAATTTAGTGTTGGCCGAAAGCTGCTCAGAGAAACGGTCTAATAGCCTTGGTAAATCTGTAACTAATTTCGAATTGATATCGGTTGGGTGTATCCCGAGCGTCCCCCAAACCAGCGGATGACGCTTTGTTAGCCTGTCTGTTTCGTTATTCGATTCCTTCGATGTGGCGATAGTAATGACGCCGATCTCTTGCTTAGACAATTCAGCGATCAATTGTTCACGGTCGTGATCAAACTGCGGGAAATCGAGGTGTGCGTGCGTATCGATAGCGCGCATTAGCGAAACGTCAGCACCGTCGCCCAGGTAACACAGGCTAGAATCACCACCGAAGCGACAACCATCCGCGGACGAATCTTTTCGTGAAGAATTTCCCAAGAAGCAAAGAAAACGATAACCGGCGCCAAAATCGAGACCAGCGTCGTAAAGACAATACCGAGATCAGCGTACGCATAGAAACGAGCGATCATCAAACCAAGTCCGAGTAGAGCGCTCGCAGCGATTAACCACCAGTGTCGGACGCTCACCCGACCGTATCTTGGCCGGTAATAAGCGAAGAAAAACAACGCGATAACAAACGTTCGGATTCCGTATAGCGCAACCGGCGTCATTGAGTAGAGCAGATCCCGAATAATAATACTCTCTGTTGACATCAGTACTACTCCAAGAAGCGCGTTATACGACGTCGCGTCTTTAAGAAAATGTTCTTTACTTCCTTTCGACCAAATAAGCGCGACGCTGGCAACAAGTGATAGTAAAAGAATTATCCCCTTTCCTTGGAGTTCTTCTGGGAAGAACGCTGCACCGAGAATAATTGTAATAAACGGACCCATCATCATTACCAGCTCGTGCTGGTACACCTTCTCGCGCTGAATACTCTGATAGAACAAGACGTTATGCGCAACCGCAATTACAACCATTAAGAAGACCAAAAATAGCGTGTTTGGCAGCAGGACGATCTGCCACTCAATCTTGCCTAAGAACGGCACAAGAATTAAGTTGAACCCAAACAATAGTAGAAATAAGAGCGGCAAAAAGACGTTGAGCTTTACTCGCTCACGCGACAAGATAACCTTATCAAGAATAGTACCGCTAGCGCCGGATAGCGCTGAAATTAACGCCGCCCACATATATCCATGTTGGGCAATTTTAGGTGTCTTGGCAAGTTATACCGGCAAGCGCGGAAAAAGTGGTTGCGGTTTGAGAGATTTCAACTGTGCTCGAATGTTTTTTGCCGTCTCGGGCATAAACGGCTCGAGTCGTGACGCGATCTCAATAATCGAAGACTGTCGCAGTAAATTTTCCGCTTGATCGGCGCTAACTTTACCGGACTTTAGCCACTCCCATGGCTTCACTTCGCTAATCCACTGATCGGCGGCGCTGATTAGTTCGTTAACTCGCTGCAATTCACCGGAGAAATCTGCTGAAATTAGCGCCGAATCGATTTTCGGTTCGTATTGTGTGACATCAACGCCTTTTTCTCGACACTTTGCCAACAGGTTGATCGTTCGGTTCACTAGGTTGCCTAAGCCGTTGGCTAGCTCGCCCTCGTATAACGCATCGAACTCTTTCCAGACAAAATTTGAGTCGCTGTAAAAATTGAGTTGCCGAAGTAGTAGATATCTAGTTGCCTCAACGCCGTACCGGGTTTCAAGCTCGTTTGGCGAGACGACGTTCCCAAGCGACTTCGACATCTTCTTGCCGTCTACCGTTATAAACCCGTGTACCAGTAGCTTCTTCGGTAACGGTAAATCGAGCGCAAGAAGGATCGTTGGCCAGATCACCGCATGGAACTTGACGATGTCTTTACCGATAACTTGGATCGCGGGCCAGTACTCCGCGACAGATTTGTCAGCGGCGACCAAAGCAGACAGATAGTTTAACAACGCATCGACCCAAACATACATCACCTGATCGGGGTCGCCTGGAACTGGAATACCCCAGGACAGCTTGTCTTTTGGCCTAGAAACGCTAACGCCCTCAAAATCTTCGAGAATATTTAGTACTTCTGCCCTTTTCGTCTCGGGCTCAATCGACTCGATCCAGGATCGGATCGCGGTTTTGGTTTGATCGCTAAGCTCAAGAAAATAGTTCTCTTCCGCCACTTTCTCCAGCTCAACTTCGTGAATAACGCACTTTCCGTTATCGATTTCTCTTTCGGTTTTAAATGCCTCGCAACCGGCGCAGTATAGCCCCTCATATTTTCTTTTTGAGATTACACCGGCTTCTGTTATTTTTTTCCAAGACTTCTGAACGAACTCGACATGTTTTGCGTCTGTTGTTCGTACGAAGTAATCGTTGCTGATTGAAAAGTCTTTCGTTACCTTCTGGAATTTTGCAGCAACGGCGTCGGCGTACTGTTGGGGTTTTTGTTTGAGCGCCTCGGCTGCTCGTTGGACTTTTACGCCGTGCTCGTCAGTACCAGTTAAAAAGAAAACGTCGTCGCCCTGCAGTCGGTAATACCTGGCCAATACGTCAGCCGCAACCAACTCGAGCAAAAAACCGATATGGGGCTCGGCATTGATATAAGCGATTGATGTGGTGACTGTTGTTTTTGCCATCACTGCTATGGTAACGGAAGCGAGTTAACAGGTAAAGAAAAAGGAGCAACTGGCTACGCGTACGCTAGCTGCCCCTGGAATCGGTATCCGCCAGCCGTCGTCGTTGACAGCTGTATAGTGCGATTATCTCCGACCTTAAGCGACACTCTAGCAGAATTTTAGTTTGCCGGCGCTAGAACAATTACAAGTTCACCTTTAACTTGGGTCGGTAATTCGGCAGAAACCTCTCGCGGCGTACCGCTTACGATTTGTTCAAACTGTTTTGTGAGCTCTCGGCCAAGAATGATTTTACGTTCAGTCGCTCCCAATGTCTCAAGTTCGCTCAGTAGCTTACGAATACGCGGCGCAGTCTCAAATAGTACCACCGGTTCGTCTGTGGCTAGAATTCTTTTTATAAATGTTTGCCTGCCCTTCTTTGTGGGGACGTAACCAGCAAATACGTACGAATTTGCTGGTAATCCAGCGACGGATAGTAAGGTCGTAACTGCCGAGGCGCCTGGAATCGGTACGACTGTGATACCTTCGGTGCGACACGCCTCAACCAATTTACCACCTGGATCGGCGATACCGGGCGTACCGGCGTCGGTGACGTACACCAATTCCGTACCATTTTTGAGCTCACGGAGAATCGTTTCAAGTTTATGTGGCGCAGAATGGTGATGATAGCTGTCGATTGGCTTAGAGATCGAGTAAGCGCTAAGAAGTTTTCGGGTTTGTCGGGTATCTTCGCAATAAATTTTGTCGACACTTTGAAGCGTCTCGATCGCTCGAAATGTAATGTCTTTTAAGTTACCGATCGGGGTCGCAACGATATATAACATTTCAGGTTATTCTAATAAAAAATGGCGGCCGGGTACACCCAGGCCGCCAGACCATCATCAGTAAGCCTCCTCTCGCTCTTCGTCGGTCCCCGCAAGAGCACACGCTAGTATCACCAGCGGAACCATCGCAACGCCCTCAAAGAAATCCGAGCAGCCGACGATAGTAAGAAGGACGAAAAGGCTGGTCAAGCTAAGGAACGATTGCCAGAGCAGCGCCAACGATTCCGGTGTGAACCACCCGAACCAGAAGCTGGCGATGAAAGTGATTAGGATCGCCATCACCGCACCTGCCGCAACACAGCCGGACAGGATCGTTCCTCGACAGTCTTTATTCCGTTGACTAAAGAGCATACCTCACCTCCATGGAAAGGTAGAGAAATTTTAGTCCTTTTTTAACTCGTTTTGAATAGATTTAGCGACGTTTCTCCACTGTTCAAGCGTTAGTACTGCTGGTCGAACTAATCGATCAAGACCGTGCTCTTCAAATACTCGCTCAACCGTACCCTTAGGTAAATGTAGTGTGTTAGCTATACCGTTAACGGCCGTCTGCCGTGGGTGACGAAACGCCGCTTCGACCGGAGGCCAAAATAACTCAGCCTCACTAGAATTTTCGTGGGGCGTAACCCGTACTACCGCCGAGTCAACTTTTGGTTGCGGATAAAAGCTTCCGGGTTTCACCACCCGTACTATCTCAGCTACACCGTTAGTTTCTGTGAGCATCGTCAGATAGCCGCGGTTGCGATCACCTGGTTTGGCTGTAATACGCTCAGCTACCTCTTTTTGAATGAGTAAGACAATGCTATTCGGGCGTTTTGGTAAATGAAAAATTTTACGAAGTAGCGGCGAAGTGATTGAGTACGGGATATTAGCGACGACTTTATACTCATCTTCGAGTGTGATCGTCCAATCGATATCGAGCGCGTTACCAGTCACGACTGTAACATTTGGTAACGATAAATTTCGGACGTACTCGGCTAGGTCTCGATCAAGTTCGATCGCCAGTACGCGACCAGCCCGTTGGCTGAGTTCCCTAGTTAAAACACCGAGTCCAGGACCGATCTCAACAACAGTGTCGTCTTTAGACAGTGCTGCTGCTTCGCAAATATCGCCAAGTACTCGTTCATCCTGTAAAAAATTCTGACCTAATTTTTTTTGCGGAAATTTTGCCAATCCGCGAAGAATTTCGCTCTGTTTCACTGGTTAATTATACCTGAAGCACTACGGATTAGGCCATCGTGAACGGTGCCCGTTCGCCCACGCCCAAGCGGTAGTGTAAATTTGAGCTTTGGCGTCCCAGACACTGGTGCCGCTAAAACCAGCTTTCGTGCTAAGCGTATTCCAAAGACCGCCTTTTTCGTACTGGAACATACCTTCGTAAATTTGGCCGGCCGGTCCGTAACCAACGGAGTTAGGGTTACAGCTACTTTCCTTTTGCATTCGATAATAAAGCGCGTTCGGATCGATGCCATTTTTCTTACTAGCATCAACGACCCAGTCTTTGTACTGCAAGCAGCGGCTCGATACCGGTTTCAGCGAGCCTTGGCGAACTTTCTTCTTCTGAGCAGCCAAAGTTATCGTTGTCTGTAGGAGCGTTTTACTAACCAGCTCTCCGTCTTCTCGGATGAGCAAGTACCTTTTCTCACGTTCGCCGTTCTTTCCCTGCTCCAGAACGACATCTGTACCAACGAACTGGGTGTAGTCTTTCTCAATAACTGTCTCATACGGAACGATCTCTTTTTCGACTACTTCTGTCCGTGCTACCCGGGTAATTGTAACTGTCATGTTCGACTGTAGTAGGGTTATCGGAGTCGGTCCGACGCGATCTTCGTTACCGAGATCTAGACGTTTCTCAGAGAGTACTTCACCGACTGTTTTTTTCCATGTCCTCACCTGGATTGTTTTCTTGCCGTCTCGAATCGTAATCGGCGTCGCTCGCTCGACTCGAACTACCGTTCCAAGACCGAGCGCTGGATCAGGGAACGCTTGGACGATATCTTCTGGATAGTAGGTAACACCGGCTTGCGTAAAAGCCGCAATTAACGATTTGGCGCTCGAATCGGCCGTAAAGACTTCGACGGGGTGGAGCGGATCGGGCGACCCTTGCGCCTCAACTCTTGTAACTTTTCTAGACGAGAGTACGAGTAAGACAGAGAGTAATAATATTAACCCAATTCCTACTACGACGCGTCCGATGGACGGTTTCATGCGGTGTTCTCACCGTAGTTTTTTTGAGCGTTAAAGTCAACGACCAAGTAGTTTGTAGCGGAAGTTAGCGATCACAAATAACAGAAGGGCGAAGTCAAAGTAACGAAGATACATTTGATAATCGGTAAGCGGCTCTATAAAAAACGGTAGTAGCAGCGGAAATAACAGCGGCGCAACCTTTAAAAAGCTCGTCAGTTGGACGCCTTGTTTGTGGCTGCCGTAGTGTTTCTCCCAGCCGTCGTCGGCGCTTTTCAGATAACCGGCCACCGCCTCCATCGTCATTTGATTTGATTGGTAATTAAATACAAGGCCGGCGATCACCACAGGGATAAGCAAAAGATACCAATTGAACACCTCTTGTGGGACGTTCATATACAACCAACTCCCAAAGGCTACGAAGAAAGCTGACAGTAGAGTTGAGTCATAAATGAGTTGGTGTAACAGCTTAACTCGTTCGGTTATTTCTTGTCGCATACCGGCTTGATCCATAACTAAATTGTAGCACTAACTTGGTGGTGTATCGGTAATTAAATACGATCGACTAACCCCGGTCTTATTTCAGAGAGAAACCGACTCGGTACAGTTGAAGTCATGCCGCCGTGAATCATTCTGGTTCGCGCCCAAGTTAAATAAAGTCGTTTGCGCGCTCGAGTCATGCCGACGTAACAAAGACGGCGCTCTTCGTCCATTTCCGAATCGTCTTCAAGCGCTCGCATATGCGGGAAGAGCCCTTCTTCTAAACCAGTTAGAAATACTGTCGTAAATTCGAGACCCTTCGAAGAGTGGAGAGTCATTAAAGTAACGGCGTCGGCGTTTGGATCGAAGTTATCGACGTCGGAAACGAGTGCGACGTGCTCCAAAAAGTCTTCAACGGTCTCGAATTCAGCACTGAGATTTTGCAGCTCTTCCACGTTTTCCATCCGAGCCTCACCTTCCGGCGTTCCGTCGTTTAAGAACTCCTTATAACGTGTTACCTGCAACAAACGCTCTAGACTGGCAGTCGGCGTGTTTTGCGACACGAATTCACGAAGCAGCTGCATCTCGGATAGAAATTGTTGCACTTTCTCGCCACCCTTCTCGAACGTCTTTGGGCCGATACCGCGCGGCGGAACGTTAACGATCCGAGCCAACGAGTGTGTATCGTTCTCGTTTCGTAAATATCGTAAATACGCCAAGATATCTTTTACTTCTTTGCGTTCGTAGAATCTAAGCGCTCCGACCAACCGATACGGCACGCCTTCAGCGAGTAATACTTCTTCGATGACACGAGATTGGGCGTTGGTTCGGTACAAAATCGCCACGTCCGACCAGCTTGATCCCATCGCTCTAAGCGAACGCGACTCGGTGACGATAAAGTCGGCTTCGGCGTACGCGTTGTTCGCTTCGTAAACAGTAATCGGGGCGCCACCGGTGTTTTCTGTCCAAATTTTTTTATCAGAACGTCGCTTAACTTTGGCGATAATATCGGCCGCGCCGTCGATGATCGTTTGGGTAGAACGATAATTCTGCTCAAGTTTTACAACCGTGGTGTTGGGAAAATCTCGATTAAAATTTAAAATATTATGGAAGTTAGCGCCGCGCCATCCGTAGATAGACTGAAAATCGTCACCAACGACACAAAGATTGTTGGTCTGTGGATTGGTTAGTAGCCTAGTAAGCTTGTACTGCGCCTTGTTGGTATCTTGGTACTCGTCAACCATCACGTACTTAAATTGCTGTTGGTACTTTTTGGCGATGTGGGGATGTTTCTCTAAAAGCCTGACCGTTGTAAAAATTAGATCGTCAAAGTCCAGCGCCGAGAGCTTACCGAGTTCTTTCTGGTACTCAACATATACTTCGTGCGCGATTTCTTGAAAGTGACCTTGTGCAAACGGCTCGAACTCGTCCGGCGTCATCAACTCGTTTTTGGCGTTGCTAATAATCGAGCGGATCGCTTGAGCAGAGTACTGTTTCGGATCGAGATTTTTCTTTTTGCAGATTTGCTTAATCAGCGAAATCGTGTCGTCCGAATCAAGGATAGTGAATGTCGGTGAGAGTCCGAGCTCAGTCGCTTCGTTGCGCAGAAGCCGCACGCAGATCGAGTGGAACGTTCCGACCCAAGGTAAGTAGCGCCTAATCTGAAATTGTGTCGTCTTGCCGTGATGGACGGTTATTCCGAGAATATCGAGGATTCGTGTCGCCAACTCCCCGGCTGCTTTGTTGGTAAAAGTGATCGCCAAGATCTGATTGAGTTCGGCTTTTTTCTCGGTCACGACATACGCTAATCGATGGGTCAGACACTTCGTTTTACCCGAACCGGCGCCGGCCAAAATCAAAACTGGCCCCTCCGTTGCGCGAACCGCCTCTGCTTGGGCAGCGTTAAGACCGTCAAAAATAATGTCCTTCTCAGCCATGCTCTTTAGGCCTTGGGGTTAATCTTGGCTTTCCGCTCGACGTCAAAGAATCGCGATTGCTCGGCTCGAAAATGAAGCTCAGCTTCTCCGATCGGACCGTTTCGATGTTTGCGAATAAGCACATCGGTAATACCTTTACGCTCAGTTTCGCGATCGTAATAGTCTTCACGATACAAAAACATCACTACGTCGGCGTCTTGCTCGATCGAGCCGGAATCACGAAGATCTGAGAGTTGCGGCATTTTTTTATCTCTAGATTCAACAGCACGCGACAGCTGCGAGAGCGCCACAACCGGAACATCGAGCTCACGCGCGATCGCTTTAAGCGATCGAGAGATATTGGACACCTGCTGAACCCGGTTGTCGATGTTGCCGCCAGCGCCGCCATCGATCAGCTGTAAGTAATCAACGACAACTAAACCTAAATTATGGTCAGCTTTAAGCCGACGGGCGCGAGTTCGGATGTCGATCGTAGTCATCATCGGCGTATCGTCGATAAAGATCGGCGCTTCCGCCAGCGTCCCCATCGCCATACCGATCGCCGGGAAGTCGTCTTCGTGTAAATTACCCGTTCTAAGCTTCCAGCCGTCAACCATCGCTTGAGCACAGATTAAGCGATCGACGATCTGCTCCTTACTTTGCTCGAGCGAGAAAAAGCCGACCGTCGTTTTACCTTTTACGGCGGCGTTTAAGGCGATATTAAGCGCAAATGTTGTCTTACCCATGCTCGGACGAGCAGCTAAGATAATGAGATCGGATGGTTGTAACCCGGAGAGCTTGTTGTCGAGATCGCGAAAACCAGTGGTGACGCCCCGGAGCAATCCTTTCTCGCGATGCAGACGATCGATACGATCGAAACTGCTCGCCAAGATATCGGCGATCGGCATAAAATTGTCTTTAACTAATTGGTGGCTCACATTAAACAACGCCTTCTCGGCTTCGTCCAAGATTTCACTAATTTCCTTTTCTTCGTCGTAACCAAGCTCGGAGATTCGAGAGCCGGCTTGGAGTATTCTTCGGAGCACGGCTTTCTGGCGGACGATCTCGGCGTAGTGAGCGACGTGAATGGCCGTCGGAACGGCGTTAACCAACTGCGCTAAGTAGGCAGCCCCGCCAATTTCGTCGAATTGTTGGAGCGACTCGAGCTCGTTCGTCAATGTCACAAGATCGATCGGTGAGCGCTTCTCGTAAAGACGGTTAATCGCTCGGAAGATCGCCTGGTGGTCGGGTCGGTAGAAGTCGGCATCAGTAACGATATCGGCGATTTTATCCATCGCATCTTTATTAACTAAGATCGCCCCGAGCACCGCCGCTTCGGCCTCGATATTCTGCGGCGGTAGCTTACTGCCGATCAGATCTTTCTTCATGCTAGGATGCTACCTCTTCTAGCTCGAAAACGTCAACGACGGTATTCATCACGTCCTCACCGCTTGCCGGCTTAGCCTCTTCGATATCGCTTTTTACTTGGCACTCGAGAATAAGCCGCTTGCCGTGAATTTTACTGGCCGCTTCTTCAACGAGTTTACGGTTCTTAGTTTCAAACAAACGCTCGGAGTAGAAACGAAACTTAACCGCCAGCACCAGCTTACTATCAGTGAGCTCTAACAGCTTGGCCGAGCGAACTAACATGTAAAGTGCGTGGTTGTGTTGCTTGATCTCTAGAAGAAACGCGCCCCAAAAATCTTTAGACTCAAGCGGCTGTGACTCTTGAGAGCTGACAGAATCAACCGACTGTGTCGAGCTCTGATCGTTTACGAATTCGTTCTCTTTCTTGGTTAAGTCTGTTACTTTCGGCGTGGGAGTGTTGGTCTGTACTACCGGTACCGGCCCGGGAACAGCGCCAGATTTCACAAGCGCCAACAATCGGGTAACGATAATTCCGTTTGGATCAGTGGCGACGCGAATGCGTGCTAAGACAAGCAAACACTGCTCGAGTAACGTTGCGTTCTTCTGGATAACGGCCGGGTCTTTCTCGTCAAAAATTGTTGCTTTTAATCGATCGCACAACTGCCGAACCATCACCGACAGATCCTGACCATCCCGTAGCTGTTTTTGTAAAAATGTCGCCAACGCCAACGGATCCTGACCTATGACGAGCTCTAAAAGTTTGGCAATAACTTGCTCACTCGGCAAACCGAGAATCTCCCGAAGCTGTTCGGCGCCGAGGTTACTACCGTGAGCCGAGACGCTACCGAGAATTGTCAGCGCATCCCGAAATGAGCCGTCGGCGCGCTCAGCGATCAGCTCGATCGCGTCGTTGGTTAGAGTAATCTTCTCCTTTTTTGCGATGTCTATTAAAACACTGTGAAGCGACTCGATAGAAGCGCGGTGAAACTGGAATCGCTGACAACGAGAGATAATCGTGTCAGGGACTTTGTGTAGCTCGGTTGTCGCCAAGATAAAGATCGCGTGAGCTGGCGGCTCCTCTAACGTCTTTAACAGCGCGTTAAAGGCTTCTTTGGTTAACATATGAACTTCGTCAATGATGTAAACCTTATACTTCAGACTGGTTGGGCTAAATAGAATTCGCTCGCGCAGCTCACGCATCTCATCGATCCCGCGATTTGAGGCGGCGTCGATTTCGATAATATCGACAGCGCTACCGTTTTTTATCTCTTGGCAGATCGTACATTTATCGCAGGCTTCAGCTGAGCTTGTTCGCTTGGGACAGTTAAGCGCTTTAGCAAAGAGACGCGCCATCGTTGTTTTACCGGTTCCGCGCGGACCAGAAAATAGATAGGCATGAGCGATCATCTCCTTTTGAAGGGCGCTTTGGAGACTTTTAGTAATGTGATCCTGCCCAATTACTTCTGTAAATTGGGTCGGTCGGTAGCGTCGATAGATGGCGGACATACTGAAACGATACTGCCACGAAACGCCTCAAAAGTCACGCCATAATTTGCTAGGATACATACGGAGGGGAAATTGGCCGTAACTAACGACATTATTAAAAAAATTAGTCAGAAAACGTCGATGCCGACCTTTAAGGTCCGAGCGTATTTGCGCGGCGCGACAGATGTAATTGGCGCTGCTCTTCAAGAAGGTGAGAAAGTTGAGCTGCCAGAACTCGGCACATTTAAACTTCTCCGATTGCCGATCCGAAAAGTTGAGACAAATTTCGGCGGTAAAAAACAAGTACTTAAACTAGCCGCAACGACAACACCGGATTTCGACATCAGTGAGACGCTGAAGCCGCTGGTTCGCTCTACTCCGCCGTCGCAAGCACCGCAGCAGCCGGTTGAAGATAACTTTCGTATCAGCCCGCTACACAATCGTGAAAGTAGCGTTCAGTTTATCGAATTAAACGGTAAGGTTATCCCGAAAACGATTTTGGCGCTAGTTCCGGAGAATCTAGCTAAAAAATACCAGGCTGTGCCGTTTGCCCTAGAAGAGAAAGTACTCTCGATCGCGATGACCGATCCGGAGAACGAAGAGGCGTTCAACGCCATCAGAAAAACCTCTGGAAAAATTCTCAAACCGTTTTTAACTACTCAAGAAGATATTAATTATATTCTCGATCAGTATTCGGCACTACAATCAGAGCTAAACGAACTAGTCGAAAACTCTGAGACCGACGATATCTCGACTATCGAAGAGCAAGAAGAAAAGGTTAGCGACGAGGATATAACCGAAACGTCCCCCGCCGCAAAAATAGTTAGCTCACTGCTTAAGCGCGGCGTGCGCGAGAAAGCTTCAGATATCCATATCGAGCCAAGCGAAGACGACGTACAGGTGCGGTTTCGTGTCGACGGCGTTTTGCGCAAAGTCCTGGCTCTACCAAAAGAAGTTCAGCCAGCGCTTATCTCACGGATAAAAATTCTGTCGAATTTAAAGATCGATGAAACTCGCCTACCGCAAGACGGTCGTATTCAGATCTTACTCGACGCTAACAAAATAGATTTCCGTATCTCAACGATTCCCACCGTAAACGGCGAGAAGATTGTGGCTCGAATTCTTGACCACTCGAAAGGAACGTTAACGTTCGATCAGCTCGGTGTCCGCGGCCGGTCGCTAACCGTATTACAAGAAAATATTAAAAAAGCGCACGGTATGACGTTAGTAACCGGACCGACCGGTTCCGGTAAATCGACGACGCTTTACGCTATCGTTAGCCAAATTAAAGACGACGGCGTCAATATCGTAACAATGGAAGATCCGGTCGAATATCGAATGCCAGGCGTCAACCAAAGCCAGGTAAACTCTAAAATTGGTTTCACGTTCGCGAGCGGTTTACGCTCAATTTTGCGACAAGACCCAGACGTCGTAATGGTTGGTGAAATTCGCGACAAGGAAACTGCCGACATCTCGATTAACGCTGCGCTTACAGGTCACATCGTGCTTTCGAGTCTACACACCAACGACTCAGCCGGTGCGCTGCCACGTCTGTTAGATATGGGAATCGAGCCGTTTTTGATCACCTCTTCGACAAACGCCATCATCGCTCAAAGGTTATGCCGAAAGATCTGCGAAAAATGCCGCCAGGAGGATATGGTTAAACCAGAAGACGTCGAGCTTATTAAAAAAGAGATCGAAAGTCTTCCGGAGCTGGAGCGCGGCGAAGCTTCAAAGAAAAAAGCCTTTTACAAGGGCGCTGGCTGCGCGGCTTGCGGTAAAACTGGTTACAAAGGCCGTATCGGTATCTTTGAAATACTAACAGTAACCGAAGGCGTTAAAACATTAACCTTAAAACGAGCGTCAAATAGCGACATCCTGGCTCAGGCAAAGCAAGACGGTTTAATTACGATGCGCCAAGACGGTATCCTTAAAGCGCTCGACGGGTTAACAACGATCGAGGAGATCTGGCGAGTTACAAAAGAATAATGCCGATCTACAGTTACACGGTCAAAAAGTCTGGCGGTAAGCCTCAAAAAGGTCAGATCGAGTCTGAGAGCGTGACCGAGGCGACCAAGAAACTACGAGCCGAAGGTTTCTTGGTACTCGAATTAAACGAAGGGGTCGCGCAAGGACATAAGCTAAATATCGGTTTTCTAACGAAGCGGGTTTCGCTTAAAGAAAAGATAATCTTTACTCGGCAACTGTCGGTCATGATTAAGGCCGGGCTACCAATCGTTAAATCGCTCGACGCGCTCAAGCGTCAAACTCAACAGAAGTACTTTAAAGAAGTAATAGAATCGCTTTCGACACAACTCAAAGGCGGCCAAACGCTTTCAAAAGCGATGATGAAATATCCAAAAGTCTTCTCCGAAATTTACACCGCTGTTGTTAAGGCCGGCGAAGAAACTGGGCAACTCTCGGATGTACTGCTCAATCTTGCCGATCAACAGGAAAAGGAAGCTGACTTGATTGGGAAAATTAAAGGAGCGATGATCTACCCGATTATCATTCTTCTTTCGTTAGTCGGTGTCGCCGGGCTAATTGTTTTCTTTGTATTACCGAGTCTCGAAGGTATTTTCGCCGATTCCGGGCAAGAGCTGCCGATACTAACCAGGATCTTGCTTGGCACTAGTACGGCAATTCGAGAGTACTTTCTAGTAATTTTGCCGATAGTGATCGCCGCCTTTTACGGTATGCGGCTGTGGTTTAAAACGAAAACCGGTCAGGCGTTTTACGATCGGTTAAAGATCTCTGTGCCGGTATTCGGTTCGCTAACCAAAAAAGTCTATATGGCGCGCTTCTCTCGAACCTTAGCGATGTTAATTAAAGCAAGTTTGCCGATACTGCTGTCGATCCGCATTATTCGCAAAACAATTAGCAACGTTCACTACGACGCTGCCTTCCAGCGAATCGACAAGCTTGTTGAAAGCGGTAAGTCGCTCTCAGCAGCGATTGATCGTGAACCGCTGTTCCCCCCAATGGTTTCACAGCTAACAAGTCTTGGTGAGGAGTCGGGAACGTTGGAAGGAGTTTTGCTTGAAATTGCCACATTCTACGACAAGGAGGTCGATACGACCTCAAAAAATCTGTCAACGTTACTGGAGCCGTTGCTACTGATTATTATGGGTGTCGGTGTCGCGTTTGTAGTAGCAGCCGTGCTTGGGCCGATTTACGGCTTAGTTCAAAACTTTGGTGGGTAATAACTGGTGAATTTGGTATGGTAATAACGGAGGGAACGTGGCAAAAACAATAATCGGGCTCGACATTGCGTACAACTCTTTAAAGGTCTGTGGCCTCAATAAACAGGGCAAGCAGTACCGGCTCGTTGGGATGAACGTCGCCAACACCCCGGCTGATCCCTGGAAGGCAGAAGAGCTCCAGCAACGCGAAGAGATAGCTAAAATTCTCAAAGACGCTCTCGCTAACGCCAAACCTGGCGCAATTAACGGTAAAGAACTGATGATCGCACTACCTGAGTTGGTTGTGTTCTCTACTACTGTTGCCATTCCAGCGCTAAGCAAAAAAGATCTCGAACAAGCACTGCCGTACGAGATCGCGGAACGATTATCTATTAATCTCGACGAGTATTATATTGATTACGAGATTAGCCCGAGCCTCTGTCGCCCGCTCGTTGATATCCCAACGCCACAAGAATCAAAAGAGAAGCCCGAAACAAAAGCGCCTGAAAAACCAACCAGCAACGAACCTGAAGACACGACCATTATCGGCGCCGTTGTATTTGCCGCGGCGGCGAAAAAGTCGCTGATCGAGTCGTTAATAGAGTTTGCGGAACTTGCTGGGCTGCACTTAGCCGGCGTTGATATTAAAGCCGGGGCCATCGCTCGAGCCGTGGTGCCAGATGAAAAGAAAATTCGGTTAATCCTAGATTTGGGCGCCAGCGCAACGGGTGTAAACGTCGTTGAAGGTCTCTCGCCACGACTCGTTTCTTCGGTTCCGCTTGGCACAAAAGTTGAGGCGAACAACCCCGAAAACGACCTAGAGAATTTCAAGAAGAAATCTGGGCCGATCTTTGACGAGTTAGTTCACGTAACCAAATTTTTTGAGAACCGAATCTGTCCGACTGCCAAGATTGAGGAGATACTAATAACTGGCGGCGGCTCAAATATTCAAAACGTAGCTGGGTACGTCCAGCAGGAAACCGGTTTACCTGTAATTATTGGTAACCCAATGCAGCACATCAGTAGTCCGCACTACCCAGTACCAAAAGATATAGCCGCATCGTTTGCTGATAGCTTTGGGTTATCGATGCGAGAACTGACGAAATGATTAATCTTTTACCGCCAGAGCATAAACAGCGCAACCGGATCGCTTCTTTATCATACTTAATTGCGTTGGTTTACATCATCGTCGGCGTCGTTGTCTTCGTTGGCGCGGCGGCACTCGCAACGTATAACTTAACTGCTTCGGCTGATATCACCGGCAAGGAAGATCGGATCGCCGCACTTTCAGAACAAAAGAACAAAGATGACGAAATCGCTACTAAAGCTAACTTTATTAGCGATCGCATTAGTAGTCGGGGGACGTATCAAGAATCGTTCGCATGGGAAGAAACGCTCGATAGTATCGCAAAAGCCACCCCGAGCGAGGTACGACTAAAGAGCATTAAAAGCACCGTCGACTCGAAAACTAAAAAAGTAGCAATTATTCTTCAGGGTATCTCCTCAGATCGACGCTCAGTACTACTGTTTAGAAGTAAACTTGCTGAAGAAAAGACGTTTAGCGCACCATTTATCCAACAACTCAACGAAGTAGCCACCAACAACAATAAAGAGTTTGATTTCACAATTGAACTAGGAGTACAAACCGATGCTGTTAAAAAGTAAATTCTTTTGGGTTACAACGATTATCTTTCTTGTAGTTGCGCTCGGCGCACTTTGGCGACTCTACCCGCCGATTTTGTCCCAGCTGAAGGAAAATAACGAGAAATCTAAGCAGTTAGACGCCGATTTAGAAGCGGCCGAGGCGTACAGCAAGAGTATTGCAGCGCTAAAAGATGAGACAGATCAATTGGATGATGCGTATCAATTAGCCGAGCGCGCCCTACCTGTTAGTGCCCAGACCGACTTATTATTACTGGAGTTGGAGGGTCTTTTGAACGATCTGGGATTAGGAAGCGTAAAGATTACCGTGCCGTTCCAAAACACAACACCCGTTTCTAGCACCTCGAGCGCCGACGGCGCAGAGCGACCAGGAGGAGCAGCGACCACTACCAAGCCGGTCGTAAAAGGCTCGAGCGCGACAACCACATTTACCCTCAACGGAGAGATCACTTACACTCAGCTTAAGACTCTCTTGGCTAGATTGCGAACGTTCTCACGCTGGAACAAAATTACTTCAATCGATATCGCTAAAGCGGCCGACAAGTACACTACAACTGTCACGGCCGAGTTCTTTACAAAGCCAGCCCCAACTCAGGAGACAAGCATTACTTCAGCAAAGATTCTTGAGCAAGCTAAAACGATTTTCGGCGGTCTTCGCGTTTACACAACTAAGCCAGACGCTACCAAAGAGGGTTCGTACGGTAAGGGAAATCCGTTCGAGTAGCTACAAGCTCGTTTTAATCTCGAGTATCTCGGCTTCGAGACTCTGAAGTTTTGCCACCAGGTGTTCGTAGCCACGCTGTAATACTTTGAAATTACTTATCGTCGTATCACCTTCAGCGATTAACGCCGCTACGACGTACGAGAACCCAGCCCGCAAGTCTGGCACCTCAATCTGGGCGCCATGAAGCTTGGTTGGGCCTTCAATAGTGACGCTTTGACGATAGTTACGCTTGCCGAACCGCGATTTAATTTGATCTGGAGACTCTTCGAAAATTTTAATTTTTGCTCCCATATCATTCAGCGACTCGGTGTATCCAAACCTGTTTTCGTAAACTGTTTCGTGAACCACCGACTGCCCCTTGGCTTGCGTTAGTGCCACCACGAACGGCTGTTGCCAGTCGGTCATAAAACCCGGGTGGACATCGGTTTCGAGGGTGATTGGGGTGATGTGCCCATTCTCTCGGTAAAAAGTTATCCCATCTCGGTTAACGTCAAAACCGCCGCCGATCTGTCGAAACTTGTTCAAAAATGTCATCATCGGCAGCTGCTGAGCGCCACGGACAAAAATACGGCCGTTGGTCCCAATCGCCGCACACGCCCAGGAAGCGGTTTCGTTGCGATCCGGCATACCGGTGTGAACCGTTCCCGAGAGCGAATCGACGCCTTCCACGTAAATTGTTCGGTCGGTGTCGACTGAAATTATCGCGCCCATTTTCTGAAGCATGGAGATCAAATCCATTATTTCTGGCTCGACAGCGGCGTTATGAAGCTCAGTTAATCCGTCAGCCAGAACTGTCGAGAGGATCACTTGCTCGGTTGTCCCGACGCTCGGGTATTCCAGGGTAATTGTCGTTCCACGCAGACCTTTCGTTACAAAGTAACCGCTATCGTCGTTTTCGTTGTAAATTGCGCCCAACTCACGCAACGCTTTAACGTGAAAGTCGACTGGTCTTGGACCGATATTGCAACCGCCTGAGTGCGGCACCACTGTGCGACCGAAACGATGCAATAGTGGGCCACACATTAAAATTGGGATACGACTCCGGCCAGAGATGCCCTTAAGATCGTTCGGCTTCATCTCGCGAATATTTTTTGCGGTAATTTGTAAGGTGCCGGGACGAATCTCCTCGATTTCAACACCAAGCCTTCGAAAGATTGTCGACATTATCTCGACGTCCTCAATCTTGGGCACATCCCGAATGATCACCGGTTCGTCGGTTAATAGCGCTGCTACCATCAACTTTGGTACGACGTTTTTACCGCCACGCAGAACAATCTCACCGATTAACGGTTTGCCACCTCGAAGTTTAATATAATCGGACGCGCTCATCCGACACTACTGTGCCGGCGCCGCAGGAGTCTCACCAGATGGTTTAGCCTCGCCAGCCGCTTTCTTCTCAAGTACCGCGTGGATTTTTTGGATAACGTCACCTGGCATCGTCTCAGATTTAACGATGTAATCGTCCGCGCCGCGAGTAATGCTCTCCATCTTTTCACGATCCTGGATAAGTGCTGTTAAGACGATAACGGGGATCTCACCCGTTCCCTCTTGCTCTTTCAACCGCTTTAATACATCGAGACCGTTAATTTTCGGCATCATCACGTCAAGCAAAATTAGATTCGGCCGTAAATCGGTTGCTTTTCTAATTGCTTCTTCGCCGTCTTTTGCCATCTCAACACTAAAGCCCTCAGCTTTGAGACGCTCGGCGTACATCTCTCGAAGCGTCAGGTCGTCATCAACAAGTAGTATGCTTTTGTATGTATCTGCCATTAGTTCCCTTTCTGTTTCTACCCTAACAAATATGATTGACTTTGCAAATTGGGTGGGGCAATCGGCGTTATTTAAATTTTACCGTCTACTGATTCGGCGATAATTGTCGGTACGTCTTTGGTGCCGACTTCAATTTGCGCTTCGGTAATTGGCTTCTCTAAGATTGCCCCTTCAAGCTGTTTCGGCGCTTCTTTCAATAGCGGAATCTCAAAGATAAACTTCGAGCCCTTGCCCGCTTCGCTCTCGACCCAAATCTTACCCTTGTGCAACTCCACGAAGTTCTTGCTGATATACAGACCGAGTCCGGTTCCCTGGTGTTCGTCGATCTCACGCTTAACCTGAGAGAACTTCTGGAAAAGCTTCTTTTGATCTTCCTTGGCGATACCGCGACCGGTGTCGACAACTGTTACCCGGATAAAACCGCCCTCGGATTTACCGATGCTGATTGTAACTCCGCCTTTGTCGGTGAATTTTAACGCGTTACCGGTTAGATTAACGATTACTTCACGGATGCGGTCGGGATCGCACCAGAGTTTTGGCAAGCCTTTTTCCGCTTCGATCTTCAAATAAATCTTTTTACTATCAGCTTTAATCTGTAACTCATGTACTACGCTCTCCGCTAGCTCAACCATACTTACCTGGGAAAACTTCATCTTCAAACGACCCTGCTCGATTCGGGAGACGTTCAAAAGGTCGAGAATCAGCTCAGCCAGACGCTTACTACTGGCGTACGCCCGAGATAGATACTCTTTGCTTTTAGCGTCGACTTTCCCCATCCCCTCGTCGAGAACCATCGAAAGATAGCCTTCGATCGCTGCTAACGGCGTATTGAGCTCGTGCGAAGCCATCGAGATAAACTCGTCCTTCATCTTGTCTAATTGGCTAAGGTATTCGTTAGCGTCTTTAAGCTTTTGGAACGCCTGAGCGCGTTGAATCGCCAAGCTCATGTCGTCGGCGATCGCCTTAGCGATCTCCACGTCTTTCCCGTGGAGCCGACTTTTCTCGACCTTATAAACAAACATCATTACCCCAAGCGGCTCGCCGCTGGCATAGAGCGGCAGCGCTACTAAATGTTTGGCTCCGATCAAGCGCTGTAGCGTTTTCGCCACCGGACGACTAATCGGCGGGCAGATAAACGCATCCAGACTGTCACCCTCGACCATCCTTTTTTCGATGAGCACCTCGTGTAGACCGTTAAACTCCTTCTTTATTGGGTAGCTATATTTCTCTAAATCTTCGCCTACCAGTGAGTAAACTTTGCGGGTAAAGGTGTTGGTCGAGACGGTATAGGCGACAAGGTGACCGCCGCGGACGATCGAAAGGAAGGCGCCAACGCAGTTTTCTAGTTGAACAGGGATTTCGTCGAGAATTTTCTGCGACATCGCCTTCATATCCATCTCATTCAGGACGATATCAGATACGCGCTGCAACGCTGCTAAGCTTTTATTGCGTTGCTCAAGCTCTTTAAGAGTTTCGATTTTTTCCTTCGCTAACTTCTCTATTTCTTCCCTTTTATCAACTTCCGTCCGAACCGATTTAATTAGAACAATTCCGCCGACCGCAAGTGATAAAGTCAGGAGGCCCCCTGTGACTAATTGGCTACCTGAAAGCGCAATAGTCTGGACCAAGGCAATAGAAACCACAGCGCCAACTGCAACTTCTGTTAGCAATACCTTTATGTTGAATAATCTGGTTTTTAAGATCGCATATGTAATAGAAACCGGAAAAGCAAGAACAAGTATGTTACCAACTGGTGGTATATCGATGCCATACCACTGAGGATAGTTTGTTGCCCCGCCCAACAACCCTACGGTCGCCCCAATAATTAGATACTTTTCCTGCAGTAAATCTACCGCTTTTAACCCCGACTTTCTTGATAATAAGTAAATGGAGAAAACAAGGGCAGCAAAGAAGAAAACAAGAAAATATATATAAAAATCACCAGCTATTGGCCAGAAAGTGAACCACCTATTTGGGGCGACTCGAGATATAAAGTTTTCGGAAACCAGGCTTGCATAGGCAAATGTTGTAGAAAGAATATAACCAGATACAATCGAAAATTTAAACTTTGGATATCTATTTATAAATAGTACAACAAAATGCAAGTAGAAGACTGGAATGAACGCAGCCCCCAACATGAATACTTTTGCCCAAAAAAGTGCAGCGATCGGGTCGGTGGCCGAGAAGGAGTTATAGTAACCGAATCCCCACACTGCAAGTGAGAGACCCAAAAGACCAAACACCCTATTCACAGCAGCGATTGGGTTACTGAATACTACTAGTCCTCCTAGGGCTAGGCTTGCAACTGCTATAATCAACCCTGTAAACGCGATGAGTTGTTGCATTAACCTTCTTTACGAAAGCTGCAAACCATATGTATTCCTATTGGCTCAGACACTAATTCGTAATCATAATAGCCGCTCTCAACAAGGATCTTCCTGAACTCCTCCTCAGTTCTGTAAATCATCGGCCAATTCATTACGAATCTTAGAAAATACATTTCTCTATTTGGTTTAACCTGACTAAAAATAATACTCCCGCCTGGTGCAAGTAATTCTTTTATCTTCTTTAGTAGGTTAACTGCCTTCTCTCTATTTCTATATTCAAGAAACCCTACCATCTCGATAATATCTGGTCTATAGTTGCCTAGAAGTTTTTTCATATCAGTCGTACTCCCCACTATCATTTTGCAGCGATTAGCAACGCCTAGCTCGGTTGCTAAGTTTTGTGCATAAACGGACGCAGTAGGATCGAGATCAAGGAGTCTAAACTCGAAACTAACCTGATGTTTATCAACGACCTCAGCCAGTGTTTCTAATACCGCACGGGCAGATCCGCTGGCTATCGATAGTAATCGTATCGTATCTTGTGATTTTCTTTTTACAATTTCTCTACTGAGGATTTCTTTTGTTAATCTTAACCTGTTTCTAACAGCCTTAGCATTTTCAAGACCATTCCAATAAAGAGCGATTCTATCAAGTGACATTTTTTTAGAGAGGTAGTTAGGCAGGTTGTATATTATCTCTAGTGCCCTCCAGCTATAAGCATTATCTTTAACGTCACGACAAATTTGGCTAATACCGTCAAACCAAAAACTGTTGGTCTTTAAATTCTTTCCCAAAAAACCTTTCTTGGTTGCTGTGATCACTGTAATTATCCAAATAAATAGAATCCGGAGTCCAAAGATCGAGGCTGGCTTCTCAAATTCATCACCTCCTACACGTGTAGCTGAGTTTTTATCCTTTAAAATCTCCGGGTATGACTCTCCTAAGAAATCCTGGTCTATAGGATTAAAAACTGCCTCACCAGCGGTATTTTCGTTAATTCTTTCTGCCATATGATATAAAAGTAACATAATTACTATAAGTTATATAAGAAATGTCTCTATTCTGGTTCCAGTTTATCGTTAGTGCTTTTTTGTTTTGGGTTGGTGTTTACTTGGTTAGTAGGAATATACGGAGCAAAACTGCTTGGGTGATTTTCTTTTTTCTTTTTAGTTTGAGTTGGTACATACTCGTCGTGGATGCGATTACCCCTCTTTTCACAGATGACCAGCTCACCTCAATATTCCTGTACCATCTTACGAATTGGTCATACATCTTGCCCATCCCCCTGCTGCTCCATTTTGCTTTACTAGTAACACAGAATTACAAAAAATCCATTTGGATACAATTATGGTTTATATATTCCATCGCTATTCTGCTCATAATACTCTCCAGTACTTCAAATCTAGTTATAGACTACAGCTCCCTATTAATTTCAGACGAGAGTTTTGGTGAGTTTTACAAGAGGGGTCCGTTGTTTAATGCAATAGCGCTAATCGTGGTGTGGGCTATGTCTGTATCACTCTACACCTACATAACTGCGCGCAGTAAAGAGAATGATAGTCGAAGGAGAACTAAGTTTTTATTACCCATCATTGCCTCTGTGCTCTACATTATTTCAGGGTTGTTTTTAGTCTATGTATATCAAACCGACAACTACTTCCTCGCCGTCTACTCAACCTCACCCCTGCTTATTGTGCCTGTATTTTTTATTGCAGTGTCGATTTTCTACTATGGCCTAATCTCCGACATTGAGGGGTTGTTTGAAATTAAAGAGTTTATCTACTTGTCTTGCGCGATTGCCTTAATAACATTATTACCAGCTATGGTTTTCAGCCAACATATTATTCCTGAAATGGGTCGAAACGCTCAAGCAATACTTGGTGCATTTGTGTTCTTTTATATCTTCTCTCACAGCTTCTATGATTGGTTCACAACTTTCTTAAGGGACTTACTATATAACACCGGAAAAGGATTCTCACTAATTACAGATTCGGACGTCAGCAACTTAATAAAAGATTTTCATGTACCAGAAAAGCTAGAAGTAAATCCTCTAACTAAATTTAAAATGACGAAACAAGCTGCCAATAATGGAAAATTAGTAGACGCAGCCCAGGCTATTGTTCGTGAAGCGATCGAATACTTTAAACAGTCAGATTACCCAAGGCGCACGAAGCAGAATCTGAAGTATCAAATGCTTAAGATGTTGGCGCTCGACAGTGCTGAGGAGGGTCAGATTCTTTGGGAGTTGGGGTTCGACGGGTACCCGATGAAGATACTCGCCGGCGAGAACCAAACACGAAAGCCGTTATTTAGAATTGAGTCGATGAGCGACTATACAGCTACATCCAGAAACGCTTTCATTGCGTTAAAGAAAGAAGCAATCCACGACTTAGCATGGAGGCTAAGCTACCTGGAAAGACACTCCAATTAGTACAATTACTTATAAATAATTTTTGAAAGGTTGCTTGGTGCGAATATCTCAGAATATATCCTTCTGGTCATCTCTGGCGTGATATTTTTGAAACTAATCATATGTTCCTTGTAATTCAACTCTTTGCCTTCGTATAAAATATCGTCTAGTGCGTTACTGAAGTACTCACCATTGTTCTGTTGTATTTGTTTAAAATATTCACTATTTCTTCTCTTATGCTTTTCTATTACAGCCTTAGACAACCCCATCTCTGATAAATGCTTCAGCGAGCTCATTAGTATATTTGTCGCTTCATCAACCACATGAGGCATACATACAATTGATATAACGGCTTGCCCATAACTAAGGCCTATCCAGTGATTGTAATCCAACGAGTAGACACCTAACTTTCGTAACATAAGGAACGGACTGTGTTTTGAATGTCCACGCAGCTCACGCAGTGCAAGGTTTACGGCTATTCTCTTCTCTCTTTCATCGCAGTACCCAAACGTTTTCATCGCCAAGTAAATTAGTACTTGTCCCTTAGCATCACTTGGTAATTCCTCAACACTTTCAATGCGAGGTCCAACTGTCACGAAACTAGGAATGACACTTTTAGAATTATCTGGAAAGTTACTGCTAACCAAAGAAGAGATGTGGTGTCGATCTTTTTTTGACAAACCGTTATATCCGACTATAACCGTGACTGGGCCTTGATTTATTATCCCCCGATGGTACTGTGCAAGCTCACCAAGCTGAAACCTAGGCACATTCTCGATCTCCCTATAAACACTACTATAATGTGCGAGCGTTTTCGTGACCACACCTTGAAATAGCTTGTTGTATAACACCGCTTCACTGGATTTCATTTCGTTGATTAACGCCTGCTTCTCGAAATTCAGCAATTCCTCTTGAGTAAAATCTGGCTTAGTGACATATAGCAAAAAATTTTCCAACTGCTTAAAAAGTTTTTTCTTTGTCGTATTCAGCGAGAACCACAGAAAGTCCCTATCGATGTATGCGTTAGTATCCAGATTGTAATGTTTCTGAAAAATCCCGCCGTTTATATAGTGGTCAAGTAGGTGACCAATCCCTTGATTATCCCTATTCTCGCTATCCCGGCCCGCATTGGTAAAAACGCGAATAAATACTTCATTGCTTTTTCGAGGTAGCCTTACAAAATGAATTTCAGTCATTAATTAGGAAAAATAGAAATCATTACTTTTTCTTGAGAAACCATTTAATCGATTCACCTGGATAGCCGTATATTTCCCCAGTGCGGCAGACGTAACTTTCTCGGGACAATTTCCCGCTGCGATAACTCTGTATAACCCTATCCATTTCCCGCATCTTTTCTGCGGCGTCTTTCCTGTAGACATGTAGTAAGTATCTGTCTTCGCCATGCTTACTCAATGCAACTTCACAGCCATACCCCTTAGCAAGTTGCTTTAGCTCTACAAAGCCTCCGTTACTAATATCGTTTCTATTAAGTCCAGTGTCTAGACATGCGATGTCTCTTGTTCTGTTTCTAATTAATAACGCATATACAACCAGCTGCCCGGCCAAAAAAGCCTGCCTATGTTCTCCATATTTATATCTTATAGGTTGCATATAATAATTATACTTGGTCGCCGTATCCACCAGCGACCAAGCTGGTTACTCTTCGTAGCCACAGTTTGGGCAAACCCAACCGTCGTCATCCTCTATCATCTCTTCATCGCAATTCGGGCAATTCATCATAGTCTCCTGTAAGGTACTCAGGAAGTTTCCTTCCTGGCAGCACGATCATCCAGGAGTTCGCCCAACTAAATCTATACCGGAACAGTACCGCAAGAGTATGGATCCAGTTGCATCTTACACTCGAAAATGTCCTAGATGAAACAGAAATTTGATTCCAAAAAAAGAATAGACGGCCATATATTACAGTCGGTTTTTCTGAGAGACTCGGATATCATTCCTCAGAGCCAATACGTTGGTCTCGAATTAGCAAAATACTACTCATTAAACTTCCGCTTGACTGTTGAACACATTTACTACTCGCTTTACGCCAAATTCCCAGAGTGTAGGGTCGCTGTAGGTATATATGGCTCTGCGGGTCGTCAGGAAATGGCAGCATATTCGGACGCAGATGTCCTAATTATTACAGGAAGCGAATCGACACAAGAAAGAGAGTTTAGGAAGCAGTTCTCTATCGAGATGGCCAAGTTCGGCTATTCGAAGGTTGATATACCAGATTGGGGGACAATCAGGCTGCTGTCAAAGATTTGCTCAACCAACATTGTCGAAGGCAACCAAATACTCGAGTCTAAAATTGTGTGCGGTGATCCAAGCTTGATTAAGAGTTTTAGGGCTATGGTGAAGAAGCAAAATACACTAGAACGGTCCAAGCGAAACATTCTTTTTCAGCTGTTTTGCTATGACTATTACTACTCAAAGAGAAGAAAAAACGGTTATATTAATGTTAAATACTCGGCTGGCGGAACGAGGGACATATTATTTTTTATTTGGATCGCACGGCACACTGCAACCAGTGTAGGGATACAACCCCCGATTAGTATCACAAACTCACTATCCCTACTTTTTGAACATGGAAGTGTAAACAGATCAGAGTATGAAAAACTGTTACGCTCAATTTCAAACGTAATGTTGCTGCGTTCTGAAGCGCTCAAAATTAATAAAGGTACTGATTATAATGGGCTATCGCTTATAGAAACTAACTTACAATCACTACAAAAATCGACAACAATTCGGCACCTTTTCCCAGACAGCTCTTTCTACAAATTTACCGATTCAATGCGTACAATCGCAAAAATAAAGGAAAAGTTGGTGAATGGTTTTATTACTGAAAACTTTGGCTATAGAGGAAAGCTGATAATACGAGCAAGGCAGCAAGCTGCAAAGAACAAACTTCTTAAACCGCTTACCGACAACCGCCCAGAAATTATTCTGGCCAATTTATGGCTGATCGGAGAAAAGATTGACTCGCAAAAGTTACTACAGTCTATTAGTAAACAAAAACAGTGGAGCTGGGAATTCATGGCAAGTATGTTGAGCTTGAATGATCTTCCACAGTCAATTATTCATAGCATTACTGAATTCGTTCTTGGGAAAATGGAGTACGGCTACATACTTAAGCTAGTCGCTCAGCACCCACACACCTCAAAACAAACCTTGCGCTTGATATTGAATTCAAAAATAGATGAGCGCTACAAACAGTTGGCTAGGATAGCGAAGAGCGCTGGTAACTCTCAAACCAATTTCCAAGTATGATGCGGATAATAATTGTTCGTCACGCAGAAACTGTTGAAAACAGAGATCGAGTCTTTCACGGACATAGCTACGGCGGCTTTACTGCTGAAGGCAAAGAGCAAGTAAGGATGTTGAGAAGACGCCTTGACAAGTATCGGTTTGATAAGGCACTGGTAAGTGATCTGGCAAGAACTAGGGAAACAGCTAAATACCTTCTTTCTGGAAGAACGCACATAATTCGGTATTTAAAGCTCCTCAGAGAAAAAGACGCTGGAGAATTTAAAGGAAAGAAGTTTGGGGAAGTAGTATGGGACAAACTTGCTGGAGACTTTGAGACGAGAAAGCCCCCAGGTGGGGAGAGTATTAGTGATGTTCAGCAAAGAATAAGAGAGTTCTTAGCAATTTTAACCAGTGAGAACGCTAGAGATTTACTTGTCGTTGGTCACGGCGCATTTATTAAATTGCTAATTGGGCAGCTGCGTGGGCAAAGCGCACAAGATGCAATTTTCTCTAATCAAATCGACCATTGCTCAATTACAGAAATATTATTGAGCGATGGTCGCTTTGACGTAATAACTCAAAACGACACTCTGCACCTTAAGAGGTAATATATGCCGAGAATAATCGCATTTGAGGGCGTCAGTGGCGCCGGGAAGACCACGTGTTGCAGGATAGTATCATCAATACTAGACAAAAGGGGCTTGAACATCCTACGAATTAACGAGAAAGAGCACGAACCTCTTCGCTCGTACATCTCTGCTTGGCACAATCTTCCGCACGAAGAAAAGCTATTCACAGCTAGGAAGGTGAAGGAGATTGCTGAATGTAGAGCCGAGGTTCACGCTAGCCTAGCAGACAAAATTTCTGCAAGTAACATAGTCATCTTTGATCGATCTGTTTGGACTAGCATGGTTTACCAGTCGTTTGATGGTCAACAGCCGGAGGCAATACTATCAGCGAACGAGTGCGCGGGCGCTATTGTCCCCTCAGAGATATTCTTATTTATGGCTGACCCAGTGCTATGTGCTCGTCGAGTAATAGAACGAGCAAAAAGAAGAAGCACATATGGACTGCCAGCAACTATTGAGGACTATGAGAGTATCCTTCGCTCCTATGAGCAATACCGTAAAGTGTGCAAACACTTCCCAACTCTTCATCACATCAACGGCCAGTTGAGCGTTCGTAAGAATGTTCGACAAGTTTTAAGGCTACTCGACCAGTAACCCCGCCCCTATTTGGGGCTTTTTTTATTTACGGGTAAATAATCGTGTTCGTAGTATAAATCCGCGATTTTTTGCATTATTTCTTGGGTAGCTCTGTACGTATTTTCATCGGAGAAATCTGGGTAATCTAAGTTGTTCAGGTAAAACGGTGTGCCAATACGAATAACAATCTTTGGGCGAGTCGCAATAAATCGCCACGGCGTTAAGCCGTGCGGTGTATGAAGCGAGATTGGCAAAAGCGCTGCCCGGGTAGTTAGCGCCAAAATCGCTGCGCCGCGTCGCCCCTCACCAAGCTTTGGTCGCTCAGGAATAATTTTTCCTTCTGGGAACAGAATAACGGAGCCGCCTTTTTCTAGGATTTTAGTTGGGGTTAGAAGCGACTTACCTATTCCTTGTTTGCGATGCGCTTTGAACGCCCCTAACAACCAAATAACTACATTTAATAACGGGATTCGGAACAGCTCGTTTTTCGCCATAAACCTTAGTGGATATAACGACGGTCGATACAGTAACGCTACTCCTGTTAACTGCGGATCTAGATGGCTCTCGTGATTAGATACAACAATAAATGGGCGCGACACCTCTTTAAGATTTTCTCTACCTAGAATTTCAAAACGTGTAAAAGTCTTTAAGAGTACCCAAGAAATAAACGCAGCGACGTACTGCGCCGTAGTCATCATTCCGTCCTTATTGTAACCGAACTTACCTCGAGCGAAAGCGGTACTTAGTTGCCGAATTTGTACCAGATGTCTTCGTCTGGAAGCTGGGTTAATTCTTCAGAATTATCGGGGAGTAGCTCAAGGTTCTGGAGCGAAGCAGCCTTGGTAAGATCAGTAGAAAACTGCTTTATAATTTCTAGAGCATTTCCTTCTGCAAAGATTTTAGCCGAGACCCTCTCTCCGACGTTCAAACCAGCCTTCTTGCGGGCATCTTGAAGCTTGCGGAGCAATTCACGATATCTTCCTTCAGCAGCAAGTTCGGCAGTAACTGTAGTATCAAGTCCGATCTCTTTGCCGCGGTCTTCCAACTTAACCCAACTTTTTTTAACCGGGCCAAACTCGATGGCTTTAACGTTGAGCTCGTCTGTAATGATCGCTTGGTACTCTGGTTCGTTTTCAAGTTCCTTGTAGCCAAAAAGGCGGACAGCGGCGAGCGGCTGGCGAAGCGACACACCGGCTTGGCTTCGCAGCATATTACCGTTTGAGCAGATCGAACGAACCAGCTCCATTTTTTCTAGTAGCTCTTGATTCTCCTCTACGCCAACGACGTTTGGTTCAGGGAACGACTGGAGGTGAACAGATTGTTCGGCGCGCTCGAGACCTTGGAAGATTACCTCGGCCGAGAACGGTAGAATCGGGGCGATCGCCCGACTGAATAGATGCATTACTTCGTAGAGGGTTTGGAGCGCGGCCTTGTCGCCAGCAACAAAACGATCTCGATTGCGACGGATATACCAAGTAGACAAATCCTCGATAAACGGCCGAATCGCTTTCGTGGCGGCTTGAAGGCTAAGCGAGCTTAAATTGCTATTAATTTCGTCAACCAACTGTTCAGCCCGCGTACTAATCCAGCGATCGAGTAAATTGCTTTTATCTAATGAAGTTGGCTCCCAACTGTGAAGCGCTGCGTAGGTAAGAAAATAGTGATAACTGTTGTGTAACACATTCAGTAAGCGCGATTGCTCACGGATCTCGTCTTCCGTAATCGCTACGTCTTCGCCGCTCATAATTTTACTGCCCATAAAATACAGTCGAATCGCCTCGGCGCCGTATTTCTCGATTGTCGCTTTCGGATCCGGATAGTTACCGTACGATTTGCTCATCTTGCGACCGTCGTTGCCCATAAGCACCCCAGTAACGACGACGTTTTTGAAAGCCACGCTTTTTCGAAAGGCGTTTGAGAGCACGTGTAAGTAGTAAAACCAGCCGCGCAACTGCCCGGTATACTCGATAATGAAATCCGCCGGAAAGTGGCGTTCGAACAACTGCTTATTTTCAAACGGATAGTGATCCTGTGCGTACGGCATAGCGCCAGACTCGAACCAACAGTCTAGTACTTCTTCAACGCGCGTCGCCTTTTTGCCGGAGGGCAGTGTTAAAACCACATTATCGATGGCTGGTCGGTGTAAATCGGTAATTTTTTGACCGGAGAGCTTCTCGAGCTCAGCGATCGAACCCGCCACAAACATTTCACCGTCTTCGGTCTGCCACACCGGAATCGGCGAGCCCCAGTAACGGGTTCGCGACAGCGACCAATCGGGCGCATTCTCTAAATTGTGCAAGAACCGGCCGGGTCCGAAGTGTTTCGGCACCCAGTTAATGTCTTTATTGGTCGCAATTAGCTGATCTCGAATTGGGTCCAGACGCAGATACCAAGAAACTTGAGCTTTGTAGATAAGCGGCGTCTGACAACGATAACAATGCGGATATGAGTGCGTAATTCGCTCTTCTTTAAACAGGTGGTTTCTCGAACGAAGATCTTCCGTGATCGGATCGTTAGCTTTTTTGTAATACATCCCCGCCCACGGCTTCACCTCGGTTACAAAGTGGCCCTCCGCGTCGAGCGTTTCGTGCATCGATAAACCGTTCGCTTCGCCTAATTTGGTATCGTCCTCGCCAAAACCTGGCGCGATATGAACAATGCCGGTACCTTCGTCCATCGAAACAAATGTTCCCGGCAGAACTTTGTAATCTTTGTCCGCATTGATCGGCAAAAAAGTGTAAAGCGGCTCGTAAGACTCACCTACGAGCGAGCTACCTTTGAGGTACTCTATCACCTCGAGCGATCCGTCCTGGTAGCGCTCGAGCGCTTGGTGCGCCAAAATGTACTGTTTAGTACCGTCTGAAACCTTAACGTACTCAGCGTTCTCGTCCACTGCCAACGCTAGGTTGGCTGGTAGCGTCCACGGCGTCGTTGTCCAAGCAAGTAGGTACACATCGTCGTTTAAAAGTCGGAACGAAACCGTAACGGCTGGATCCTCGACGTCTTTGTAGTTCCCGTCGTCCATCGTAATCTCAAATTTCGACAGCGGCGTAGCGCAGCGCGGACAGTACAACGACACCCGACGGCCTCGGTAAATTAATTCCTGTTCGTACAGTTGCTTAAACATCGCCATCACCGACTCCATATAGTTGAGATTGTCGGTTCGATACGCGTTGTCGATATCCGCCCATCGACCGATATGGTCGATATACCAGCGCCAGGCACCCGATACTTCCGAAACGTACTGACGGCACTCCTCGATAAACTTATCCAGACCCAGTGTCTGTATATCTTTTTTTGATTTCAGCCCGAGTTTTTTCTCGACCTGATTCTCAGCAGGCAATCCGTGAACATCCCAACCCCAAGTTCTACGTACAAAACGCCCTTTCATCGTTTGGAACCTCGGCACGACGTCTTTGGCGATACTTGGCAACAGCGTCGCGTAGTGTGGAATGCCGGTAATAAACGGCGGGCCGTCGTAGAACGAGAAAACCTCGCCATTTTTAGTTTGCTCTAACGACTTTTCGTAGGTTTTGTCTCGTTGCCAAAAATCGAGCACCGACTCTTCCATCGCAAATAACGACGGAAATTTTTTACCAACAAACTTACGCTCCGGCATTCGTAATCCGTTCCCTTGGAATCGATTCTTGTGCCCCGCTTTGCAGGTTTTTTCGTACGATCTTTCCCTGCTTCCAATCTTCTAATAGTGGGATTAGCATCTCTTGATAGCCGCGTTTGTCGGCGTATTTTATTTGCTTACCAAGCTCAACAGCCTCATCCAAAAAGACTTCAATGTTACAGCCAGCTTGCCGTAAGTTTTCAACCCAAGGATCGAGTTCTGAACTCGTTTCAGGTAATCGGGCGATGAACATCGCGGAGTCGTTCGTTTGGCCCTGCTGATCTAGAATATCGACTAAGCGATCAACACCAAACGACACGCCCACAGCTGGTACTCTTTGACCGATTAAGCCCTCAACGAGATTATCGTACCGACCGCCGCCGGCAACGCTCGACGGGTAACCCTCAACCCGACATTCGATAATCGTACCAGTGTAATAATCGAGCCCGCGAACCATGCTTGGAATAAATGCTGCGTTTACACCGATCCGTCGAGCTGTTTCCATTAGCTCAACAATCGGCGCTATTACTTCTTCGCCAACTAATCGAGCAACGTCTTCGAGCGTTTCATTTTCAAGAAATAGCGATCGTATTTGGCGAAGTTGAACATCGGTGACGCCAAGCTTTAAGAGCTCTTCAACTAGCGCTTCTTCGGAAATTTTGTCTTTTTTATCTAGCGTTTGTAGCAGCTTCTGGCGTGAGCCTTCGACAATTTTAAGTTTATTAAAGACGGCCGCTACTACCGCCCGATCGTTTAGTTGTACTTCAAACGTTAAACCAACCGTACGCTCTACCCCAGCGACGATTGAAAGTATCTCTTTTTCGGCAGCCAGGCCGGGTGCGCCAACAATATCGATGTCAGCTTGCGTAAATTGGCGTAGGCGGCCTTTTTGGGCGCGTTCCGCCCGCCAAACCGGACCGATCTCGAATCGCTTATACGGCGTCGGTAACGATTGATAGTTGGCCGCGTAGAATCGTGCCAGCGGCAGCGTTAAATCGTAACGTAAACCAACTTTACGTTTGCCGTTATCTTCAAATAAATACAGCAACTTCTGCGCCTCTTCACCGTAATCTTTGAGGAGAAGTTCTTGTCGTTCGATCGCCGGGGTTTCAAGTGGTTGATAGCCGTACTGGAGAAAAACCTTGCGCAATCCAGCAATCAGCCAGTCCTTGGTCGGACCGCTGTAATCTCTGAACCCTGAAAGTGGTTGGAGAACTTCTTTGTTCATGCTCGTATTTTACCCTGAATTGGTTAAGTTTACAGAGCGACATGATGGCACGGAAGATGATCGCGATCATCAGCGTTAGTCCCAAGGAAGATTGGTTCAGTTTTGTGTCGCCAGAACTGAACAGCCTCGTAACGATCGTTGAGCGTGGTGTTAGCGTAGATCGTTGCTCGTTCCAATATCGCCTCGCGGTTTTTTGGTTGGAGCTGGCGCGTCGCGATCGCAGAAGCGCTAATAAACTGAGCAGCAGGGAATATCGTTTCGGCGATTTTTGTGCTCACGCCCAAACCGAGCCAAGAAAGAAAAACGTACTTACTGCCGCCAACGGCGAAACGAATTTTGCTAACGCGGCTAGAATTTAACTCCGGCTCGACGATAAGCTGCCCAAGTATTCGGTAGGTCTGTCTGCCTTCGATCAACTTTGCGTCGACGCGTCTGGCTAAAACGAATGAGGCGAAGCCGTCGTGATCGGCTCGCTCCTGGTGAGTTCGCAGCTGCTCGAGATTACCGTAGTCCTGAGCTGTCTCAGATACTTCGTCTAAGCGACCAAATAATATTGAGGTAACTCGGCCGGCGTACTCGTACCGATACTCGGCTAAAAATTCTGAGTGTTGAACGTGTTTTAAAAGTGTTGGTTTCGAGTTCCGTGACGGGACGACCGGATTTAGTAGTCGGATAACTTGCTCAAGATGCGTTTGATTGTTCGGTAGTATCCGACGAATCATCGCTAACTCTTGGTTCAAACTCTTTTCATCACCAACTACTCGCGCGATTTGCAGCGATTCGACGGTTAACAGCGGATCGATCAAAATGAGTTTCGGTTTATCCTTCTGTTTTTCTTGTAAAAAAAGCAGTATCACAACGATCAAAAGAAAGACTGGTGTCAGCCAAAATAGTACGATCGGCATAGCATTATCGTAGCAAAGATTCTTGTTTAAAACCTGTTTCAAGCGTATAATTTTTCGTGTCCGTGGAGGGAACATGGCACGAACATCGACGCACATCAGCAAACGCGAGCAGATCGCGAGTGATAACTTTCACTTCGAGCAGGCGATCAAAGCAGCTCAACGCCGTGATCAGGAACGGATGTACTACCATCTCGGGCAGATTCTATTTGATCGAGTCAGCCCTCGGAAGATTGTGAATCATCCCGCGCTGCGCCGCTACAAAAAAGATCTGGAGAAGGTCTACCTCGTCAACATCCGCCCGTAAGGGCGGCTTTATTATTCCTCCGAAAAACCGTGATCGGCTGCCGGGATGGAGAGCTTCCGCTTCGTAGGTTCAGAAAACGAAATGTTTTTTCAAAAAAGCAAGAAGATACCCTGGGCGAAAGCCCGGGGAGATTCATTTTGCAATTGGCTTTACTAGAAGTAGCCGATCGTCTTGCTCGGTCGGTTTGGTCCTACCGTCGCGATTACTAGTTGTGACGTAAAAGGCGCCGTCGCCGCGCGCCGTAACTGCTCGTAAGCGCCCGTAGGTACCGTCGATAATTGTTTCGTGCCGGAGAATTTTTTTATCCTGTATCTCAATTAGCTGTAGCTTTTGGCCACGCAAACCAGCAAACATGGCGACGTTGCGCAGATCCCAAATTTTTAATCCGGCAAAATCGATTCCCGAAGGCGCCCAAGTTTCCGTATTGCTTGAAAGTAGCGGCGCCACGAAATTTTGATGATCCAAATCGCCTTTGCGAGCTGTCGGCCAGCCGTAGTTTTTGGTTGGCTCGATAATATTTACTTCGTCGTACGCGCTCTCGCCGTGCTCGGTTTCAATTAGCTCCTCAGTCAAAGTGTGCCAGGTTATGCCCTGGGGATTACGATGACCAAGCGAGTAAACGAGCGAACCCTTCGTTGGGTTGTCGTCCGGAATAGTACCGTCGTCGTTCATCCTCAGGACCTTTCCTTCAAGTCGATCCGATCGCTGCGCCAATTCTGGACGTGCAGCATCGCCAGTTAACACGTATAGCTTCTCGTCGGGTCCGAATCGTAAACGGCCGCCGTTATGAATTTGGCCACCAGTTAAGTTATTTAGAATCGTTTTATCTTCGGCTAGTGCGCCGTTTTTAAACACGTAGCGAACGACTTTGTTCTTAAGCTCTCCCCCCGATCGATACGTATAGTACAAATAAACGTAGGAGTTACTCTCAAATTTCGGGTGAATCGCCACACCGGTTAACCCCGACTCGGAGACGATCGCTACGGGGATCTCGGCAACGGTTGTTGGCTGATTTTTCTTGTCCCAGTGTTTAACCTTGCCGGTTCGTTCAGTAATTAGTAGAGTTTCGTCTGGCAACACCGCCACATCCCACGGGATCTCAAGCCCGGTTAGCAGAACTTCTGTCTCCCAGGTATACGAAGTCTCTTTAGAATACGGCGTATCCGTTTTACTAGCGGTTGGATCTGATTTTTTGTAGAGCGCGACGTAGCCAAATGTAAAAAATCCGATTAAAACCGCCAGGAGAAGTAAACGAGCAGCAAGAGTGTCTTTCATCCCTGGCAGTATACCAAATCGTTACCAACTTCCGCCGCCACCGCCTCCGAATCCGCCGCCGGAAAATCCGCCGCCGCCTGAGCCCGAGCTGCCCGGGGTCGAAGCCATCGCCGTATTCATCGCTGCCGAAACGGTGCCGATATTTTGCGTAAATAATACTGGGTTCCACGGCGTCACGCCGTAATACCAACTCGGCTGCGCTGGATGGGCACCGATTCTTTCCATTGACTCAGCCAGTTTTTTAGTTACACCAAATACCATGGCGTACGGCAAAACGTCCATAAATAAATTATGATTCTCTAAAAACGGTTGACGGTACTTTTCAGTTTGAGAGAGAAACAGCTTATAACCGAGCGTCTTTCGAAGCGCCTCGCGACCCTCGGCGCTCCGTCGCGGCATCTTAGTTGATAACGCAACGCCGAGAATCGCGCTTAGTAACAGAGACACTAAGGCTACGATCAGCCAAACATTTTGGGAATCAGCGCTAAAACCAAGGGCAACGCCGGCAAGTATCAGCTGAATAATTGGGATTGTTAAGGCGGTGGCACGAACCGACTGAGGATTCTCGACGAAAAGCTTCCGATCGGTAACTTGAGCGTAGAGGTCGTCTTGGACGCTCTTAAGCGAGGCGTGAAACGTATTTTTTAACGACGAAAGATCGACGCTGTCGCCGTCTTGAAAAAGCAACGACAACAACTTCTGCTCGTATCCGTGCAGTTGATCTTTGCTATTGGGGACTCGAGTAAGAGTGTAGTCGCTGGCTCCAAATACCCATTTTTTCGGTTTCTCAGTGATAGTTAGGTGTCCGCGAATCGCTAAATCCACAATTGTGGCCGAGACATCCAGCGTATCTGCCCGCTCGTCTACTAAGACCCCGATTTCAGCCGGTCGGAGCTGATTCGGCGCGGCGTACTCAGGTACGATCGTTTCTTTTGCAAAAAACGGCACCGTCTTAATTGTTGTGTTGGGATCGTGCAAATTCTTACGAGCGTACCATTCGTCGCGACCGTGTTTGTACCAGCGACGCAGATAATAGATCGGCATTAGGATTAGACCTAAAACTAGCAGGATAACACTAAGCCAAAGATACGGTACTGGCGGTTTCACTCCTTGAAGAATCGGAACCAGGCCTTTTGTGTAACCGACGGCTAGGGTTAAGCCCTGGTTGGCCAAGAGCGGTCCGCCGTTAAATTGTGCTTGTCTATCTGTCTGGTTCTCGTTACAGCGATCGGTACTGCCGCTACTACCGCTATAACACGCAACCTGTATAATTTTCTCGCTCGGTAGAGTAACGGTGGCGTTAACTGTCCCGATCGGCACCGGCCAATCCGTGCCGGTTACGTTCCAGTAGAGCTCGTCGAACGAATCGAACGATCGTAAAACCCCGACAACGCTGTAGGTGATCACGTAGGTAATTACGCCCGTTACTGTTCTATTGGGATCACCGATTTTAATCCGCAGATACCCATTATCACGAGTTAAAGAATATACCGCTTCCTGACTATCCTGTTTAATAGCTATAACTGAGATATTCGTGTAGGTCTTACCGTCCTGGTTAGTATAAATCTCGGGAATGTCCCGAAAGATCCCGTGTTTAAATTCGCTACCGAAATCAGCAGCGATCGTTTCTGTGATCGTCACTTTACCGTCTTTTTCGATAACGATCGCTGAATTGAACGACGCGATCCGCCAATTCTCCTCAGCGTGCGCGATCGGCGATATTAGTAAAACAATTAACCCAATAACGAGCGCTAAGCGTTTCATCAGCTCAATCCTAACAGAAAATTGCGGTCCCGACGGGATTCGAACCCGTGATCTTCTGGATGAGAACCAGATATCCTAGGCCACTAGACGACGGGACCAGTAACCTGTTGTAACAAAATAATTCTATAGAAAAATTCACTTCTGGTCGAGAGTATCGCCTAAGCCGTAAGCGCTTTTGAGACAGCGTCAACGAGTTCTTTTGGCTTTATTTGGGTTTTTAGAAAATATCCTTGTACTCGCCCCTCAGCCATCTGCTGGTACTCGGGGTTTGGTAGAGCCGTTAAGATAAAAATCGGCACGTGTTTCGACTCCGGGTGCGAACGAAACACTCGCAGCGCCCCTAATCCACCTTGGCGCGGCAACATTAAATCGAGAATAATCGCGTCCGGACGGTACATTAGTGCGTAATCAACTCCGGTTTGGCCATCTCCTGCTTCGTAAACAGTGAAGTCGTGCCGTTTAAACACTTCCGAATATAGTCTTCGTAACTCTTCGTTGTCCTCAATTAGTAACACCTTCCGAGCGCTCATTTGACGCTAGTATACTCTTCTTTACTCTCGATTTGCGATATCGCCCATCGACGTAGTAACCAGAGCACCCATTTACGTAATTCGTCGGCAAATAAAATGCTGCTGGCGGCCATAAAGGCAACAATAATGCCGCTCGTATCCAGTGCGACCGTGCCAAGCATCTGCTGTAAAAATGGAATCCGCAGAGCAGCCAGCTGGAGGATGATCGAGATCGGTACGGTAATAAGTATGAGTCGGTTAGTAAAGAACGGGATCTGCGTAATCGATTGGGTGGCTGAGCGGCTGTTAAACACATTAAACAATTGAAAGAAGACCATCGTAGTTAACGCCATCGTTCTTGCGTACGCCTCGCCGAATGTTAGCGAGTATCGATATAGCGAGATCGTCACAACTGCCATTACCAGCGACAGTAGCAACATTCGCCCGAGCGTCGCGCGCGTAATTAGCTTGTCGCTCATCTTTCGGGGGCGCATCCGCATTAAGTCACGCTCCTCCGGCTCGACTGTCAGAGCCATCGAGTTAACCCCATCGGTAACTAAATTCAGCCATAAAATTTGCACCGGCAATAACGGCAACGGTAAACCAAGTAGTAGAGCACTGACAACCAAAGTTGCGTCCGCGATACTGGTAGAAACCAGCAGAAAGACAACTTTTTTAGTATTCTCCCAAATTAGCCGGCCCTGCTCGATCGCGTCGACGATCGAGTTAAAGTTATCTTTGAGTAGAACCATATCCGAAGTTTCAATCGCCACATCAGTTCCGGCTCGACCCATCGCAATCCCGATATCGGCCTTTTTCAAAGCAGGAGCGTCGTTGACGCCGTCGCCAGTCATCGCCACAACGTCGCCGTTCTTCTGAAACCGCTCAACAATCTGAAGTTTTTGCGTTGGGGTTGAGCGGGCGATAACACCGATTTGATCGCGATCGTGATGTAAAAACTCGTCGGCATGGATCGCTTTGCGTTTTTCGTCTAATAAGCCAAGTTTTTGTCCGATCGAAGTTGCAGTCAGTAGGTGATCGCCGGTAATCATTACTACCTTCATGCCAGCAGCGATCGCCTTTTGGATCGACGGCGCCGCTTCGTGTCGGATCGGGTCGGTCATCGCGATGTAGCCGACAAAGGTGATATTTTTAACCTGTTTCTCCTCAACTGGAACCGATTTTGGATAGTCAACGTACGCTAACGCGATAATGCGGTAACCGCTGCGCGCCAACTCGTGCGCGTAATCCTCAAGCGCGCTTTTTGTTGATGACAATAATCGTTTCGAGGCACCGGCTTGACTGAGAAACGATTGCGAGAGCGACAAGATCTTTTCCGGAGCGCCTTTCACAATGTAACGATGAAACTTACCGTAATCGTGAACTGATGTTGAATACCGAAGATCTTGGTTAAACGGCACCTCTAACACTTCCGGATACTTCTTTTCTTGAGCAAACGCGTAGTAACCGGCCTTGGCAGCGAGCACTGCTAACGCTGTTTCTGTTGGATCGGTCAGCTCGCGAGCTTGATCGTCGCGAAGATCTTTCTCGGTAATTGTCGACATCGTCGCTAAGCTAGAAAGCTCCAGTAGCTCGTTAAGTGCTTTCTGCTTGTGCGGATCAACGGTTTTTTTGTCGAGACGGAACGAGCCGCTCAATTGGTAGCCTTCCCCCGTTACCTCGTAGTCTTGGAGCCCGACGTACAGACGCTCTACCATCATCTTCCCTTCCGTTAGAGTCCCTGTCTTATCGACACAAATAACAGTGGTTGAGCCGAGCGTCTCGGTTGCGGAGAGTTTCCGAATAATTGCGCCGCGCCTATAAACCCGTAACAAACCGATCGAAAGCGTAACGGTGATAGCGATCGGCAGCCCTTCGGGAATAATCGAAACCATCAGGGTGATCGCAACCTTCAACATATCCGACGCGCTGATCCCGGACATCGCTCCGATCGTGTAGCTAATAATCGCTGCGACCGCTGCGACGCCCAACAACGATCTTCCAAGAATCGTTAGCTGTCGCTGTAGGTTCTCCGGCAGCTCTTCTACTTCTGAAACTTCTTTGGCGATCGACCCGATCTCGGTTTTCATGCCGGTACCAGTTACCACCGCAACGGCTTGACCGGTAACAACGAGCGTCGACATATAGAGCATATTCTTCCGGTCGATGAGCGCCGCATCGGCTGCAACTACGCCAACTTTTTTATGAGCCGGAACTGATTCCCCAGTTAAAGACGCTTGGTTAACTCGAAGCCCCTGGCTTTCAATAATACGGGCGTCAGCGGCAACTCGATCGCCGGCTTCCACTAACAATAGGTCACCAACAACGACTTCGGCGGCGTCGATTTTCTGCTCGATCCCACTTCGCAATACCCTAGCCTTTGGCGAGAGTATCTGTCTGAGCTTAGACATCGTCTGCTCCGCCTTGCGCTCCTGGAAAAAGCCAATGAGTGAGTTGAGGACGACGACCGAGAGAATTACTACAACCTCGCTCCACTCGCGCTCCCAGGCAGAGAAAGCAGCAGCAAATAGTAGGATATAAAGCAACGGACTCTTAAACTGCCGGAAGTAAATCTCAAAAGCGCTCGGACCCTCTTTACCCGTAAGCTCGTTCGGTCCGTGACGGTAGAGACGACGCCTTGCCTCAGTAGAAAGTAGCCCCCGATTAACATCTGTTTCTAATTCGTGCAGTAATCGCTCGCTAGGTACAGACCAAAAACGACTCGTCATAATTCCAGCATACCGCACCCGCTGCTAAACTAGCAGTAACGCACCCTAACAAAACGGTGAGATATGAAATTCGTTCTAAGGATTATCGTTGTTCTACTCTCTGTATCGTTTGCAGCAACGGCGAAGGCGGACGATCTCGATAAGCTTATAGAGAAGTATTCGATCCAACTGATGGAAGAGCGATTCTCTAAGACCGTTGACGCTCAACTAGTTGCGGCTGTGGAGCAGCTCTTTGCCGAGCTGGTAACAGCCAGCTCAAAAGTCACAACCCTACCGAAATTACAGCGGCAACCAAGGGTAACGGTGATTGTGTCTAACGAGATAAACGCTTACACCATCCCGGGTGGCGACGTCTACGTCACAACCGGATTATGCGGTATGACCGGTACCAACCGTCACGAAGTGGCAACAGCACTAGCACACGAACTTGGTCATAGCGCCCGAGGACACGCAAACGAGCTCGCTCGTAAAGCTGTTTTGGCTAACATTGTCGCGCCACTGTTAACTAAAGATCAGGCAAAGATTACTTCTCTAATTTGGCAAGCGCTCACTAGCGCCAAGTCGAGAGAAGACGAACTACAGGCCGATCGAGACGCCTGGGCGATATTACAAAAGAGTTCGATCAAACCGTCGGCGGCGATCGCACTGTTTCGCCGGTTTGAGACGCTGCAAACCAAAACTCCCGATCTACTGGAACAGCTATTTGCAACTCACCCGCCGGTTGCTACAAGGGCCGCACATTTAAAAAATTGGCTAATCGAAGCAAATAGCGGATGGGATTTTGCGTTTGTTGGGCGAGCCCAAGCGGCCGAGAACCAAATTATCGCTGAATTTGCTAACGATGACCCGGCCTGGCAAATAGCCTACACCGCCACTACCGGTTGGCCGGTCTACAACCTGCCGAACTACTTTTCGAACCGATACAGAGGCGAATGTACTTGGCTCGTGTACGCGCTACGCCGAGACACAATCCCGCTCAACCCACGCGGCGGTAATAACGCGTTCACGTGGTTGGATCGTTGTCGAGAGAACGGCTACGCCGTTGGTGCAACGCCGAAACCAGGCGCGATCGCAGTCTGGGACGAGAGCGTCGGCGGCGGTGCTGGTCACGTTGCGCTGGTGATCGAATCCCTCTCAAATAACACCATTCGCGTTTGGGACAGCAATTGGGGCTCAGAGGCCAGAGATAGCAACACCACTAACGGTCGTGTTCGGCACCGGATCTGCTCGACGAAAGGGATCAAGGGCTACATCTACTGGCAAAACGATCAGTCGGATGCGCCCGTCGGGTATCCTGGTCATGAAGATGCCGAACCAAGAGCGTCGATCATGCTGATTGAGCCACCGTTTACGCTTGGCGACGAGCAGGGTATGGAGATGATCCGGCTAAAACCCTTCAATCTAACGCTAAGGGAACTCGAGCGCTCAACGAACGCAAAGCTACGGCTGAAAGTTCGCGCTCTACCCGCGAAAGATCCGATTTTCTCCATTAACCGGGTTGAGATCGGACGCATCGTCGCCAAAACCAGCGACTGGCAGACGTATGTTCTAAATATACCGCCGGGTTTACTTCGAACGCACAATCTGCTCGATATCGAGACGCTTATCCCTTCGATCGGTGAGGGTTATGACGACTGTGAGATCAAGCAGGTCGAGCTGTTGCTCTGACTACACTCCCGCCAACCGGCGGGATTTTTACAGAAAAGCGGCCGTTGCCGGCCGCGGATTCAATCTTGCGCTGGCGACTCGATCGCCTCAAGCCCCAACTCTCTAGTGAGCCGATAGACGTGCGGAGTCTTCGGACCGGCGCCCTCAACGAGAGCGCTGATCGTTTGTGCTACTTCTGCAGCCGACAAGCTCTCGCCGTTGTCGATGCCTGGTCGCTCAGCGACCGCGCGCTGCCCCATCTCAGTATCACCAACCAAACCCGGGCAAAGCGAGATGAATTGCACGTTTCGCATCTCCTGATTAGCTGCCATCACCAAGTGCGTCATGCCGCCTTTAATTAAGGCGTAGACGCTACTATTTGGCAGAACGTCCTCGCGCAGACCCGCACGCGAGCTGATGTTTACAACTGTGCCGCCGCGAGCTTGCTTCGACATCTGTCGAGCAGCAGCGCGGTTGACCCGAAAAATCATATCGACGTACTTGAGACTCTGTTGCCACTCGTCGTCGCTGACTTCACACAACGGCTTAGACATAAACGGCGCCGCCGATAGTACGACCACGTCGATCTTACCAAACCGTTTCACGGTCTTGTCGAAGAGAGACTCAAGGTTCTTTGAAGCCGTCATATCACCAGCAAAGCTGACCAGCCCTGGCAGCTCACGCTCAAGCTCTGCGAGCTTCGCAGTATCTCGAGCAGCCACCATTACTTGGTCGCCTTGTTTATGGAAAAGTTCCGCTGTGGCGCGGCCGATTCCCTTACTCCCACCGATCACTATTACTACTCTTTTATCCATAATTCACCGTGATAATTTGCAGCATAACAGAGCGTTGCTTGTTTTCCAGGGTCTGCTGAGGTTAGATATCTCAATGAAGCAAGCCGAGCCTATCGTCGCCGTCCTAGATAACGTTCGTTCGCTCTACAACGTCGGCAGCATCTTTCGAACAAGCGACGCCTTAGGTGTTCAGAAACTTTACTTGTGCGGGATTACCGGTACGCCCGAGCACCCGAGATTAGCCAAAACTGCGCTTGCCGCGTTAAATGCAGTCAAATGGGAGTATAAGAAAAGTGCGTTACAAACCGTTAAACAACTTAAGAAACATGGCTATTACATAGTTGCGCTCGAGCGTACTGCCGGAAGCCAACGAGTCGAACCAGTTAAAAATAGGCCGTTAGCAATAATCGTTGGCCACGAGCGCAGCGGCACTAGTGCTAAAATTCTTGAGCAAGTAGATCAGATAATGGAGATACCTATGCAGGGGGTAGGCCAGTCGATGAACGTTGCGGTCGCCTACGGGATCGCTACTTACGTATTAACGTCGTAGCTTCGGCCTTTATCGCTTTTCGTAACGCTGCCTCAACCCCGATTAGTACACCCAAATACAGCATCGATGCCAAACAGATTCGAGCAACTGAGACTTCTGGCGAACCGATTACTAGAAACGTTCCGCTAATTACTTGAACCAGCCCAATTGCTATAATCCCCAACCGGAGCCCCGAAAGATATTTAGATCGGCTGCGTATAGCAACAATTGAGAGTAGGGCTAGGATTCCCGTGCAAACCGCGCCGAAAATATGCAGGCTTAAAAGCATACGTCCATACTAACACACTCGTTTCACGCTGTGCTCCCGAGCAGGGATTCGAACCCCGGTTACTAGAGCCAGAATCTAGCGTCCTACCACTAGACGACTCGGGAATGTATATGAAGAATACTCTGAAGAGTTTATCAGAATTGGGGCAAGTGTTCGAGAGGCGGCTAGATCAATTCAGCTGTGTCACCGTACGGCACCGGCGTTTCGTCGTATCGAACGGAGTTCATAAAAATAAACTGAATTAAGGCGTAAAGCAGGAACGCCAACAAAATCCTTACGAGAACTGTGAAGAACGTCGGTGCCTCACCGGTTTTAACCGTTAACGTCGCCGCGGTTTTGTCGTCAATAAACCCGACGTTCCAAGTCGGTGCCGCTTCGATAGTTGAGACGCTGCCTCGTTTCGCGAGGAAAATACTTAATAGTATCGCTGCAAAGCCGACGATAAACATCAACACCACCACCATCACCCGATCGATATTGCTAAACAGCAAGCTGAGCAAACTAATACTGCCGCCGACCAAACCAAGCACGGTCATAAATTTTACTCTGGTTTCCATGCCAATAATTACCACTATTGCTGAGAAAACGACCGAGATTACGGTTAAGATCGTCTCACCGCCTTCGGCACCGATTAGTGTAATAAACGTAATAAGCATAGCCGCTGCAATTAGTAGTCGTTGATGGAAAAACTCGAGTCTTGTCCATGGTTTAAAGAGATGGCCAAACAACGCAGCGGTTTTAAGAAGTCCTACTCCTGTGATGATAGCTGCAAAACCGATAATTGCTGTTCTGTCGCTTGTAACTTGTCTCGTTACGTCACTGACAAGCGAGGAGAAACTAATGATATAAAGTATCGTTCCGGCCGAGACCAAAGCTGGGATCGACTCTTCCTGGCCTCGTTTTTTGTAAACCCAGGCAGTAATTAAGCCCAAGAGCGATACCACTGTTAGGATCAGCGAGCTTCTCCAACCGTTCAAATCTTGATCTGTTAGTAAAAAGATAGCGAGCGCAATTAAATTAAGCGTAACAAGCAACGCGCCGTAACTGCGCTGTTTAACTAGCGCCGCGTACAAGCTAAGCGGTAGGGCCAGTAATACGCTGTAGGCCATAAGCAACGCGTCTGCTTTCTCGTAGTAACCAAACTGATACAGAAACACGCCGGCGGTAATTGGCAGCATAAGGTGCGCGGCCATGTGCGTTGTCTCCTTAACTGTCTTTAGCTCGTCGCCTTTAGCCAGGAAACTACCGATCGCAAATAAAAAGAAGTTCGGGATCGCAATTAGTAAAAATCGACTAAGCGGTGAAAGTTGCGGCCAGCTGTAGCCGATGAATGTAACCGCTGCGATAAAAATGAGACTTAATCCAGTGATAAGTAGGACGTTTGTACCGCTGAGATGAAGCTGACTCTCTGTTTTTACCGACGCCTCCCCAGCTACTAATCGATGGACAGCGATCGGATCCCACCCTTTTGAGAGTAGCTCTTGCCGCAGCTGCTCGTCATCAACGCCGCGTGCTCGCTCTTTAGCGATATACTCTCGAAGTTGGTCGTTCATTGTTTAGCTTATTGAAAGTGTGACGGATCGTACTCGTACGTGTTATCCTCGTAGAAATTTGGGACGCCATCAACGCCGTTAAGGCTGCTGCCAACTAAAAACGCGAAGATAAATGACCACATCATCATGAAAAAGACGATACTGGCCACAAATACTCCGATTCCCCAATACATCCACTTCCTCTGTACTTCTTTAAATTGCTCAACGCTTTCAAACTTGCGGTGCTCCCAAGCTAATTCGTTCCCTTTCACACCGAGATAGAACGGCATAACGATATTCAGAAACGGTACGAAACAAAGTAGCGCGATCCAGACGTTGTGGGAGATCCCCCACAACCAGTTCATAAGAAAGGCTGCCCAACTCCAGCGTTTAAGCTCGTCGGGCATCGGGCCGTTCATACCGTGCGTTGGATTCGAAACAGTGTGGGTCGTACCAGCCGGCGCTTGTGGTGCGGGCTGCGGCGCTGGGGCTGGTGTTGGTTCGGGACTCGGTGTTTGGTTACTTGTTTGTTCTTCCATTTACAGAAAGCGTAACAAAAAAGCACCGAAGACAATAGCTACTCGCGCAGCGATTTAATTTTTTTTAAGGCTGTCTCGATTCGTTGCAGCGATTCATCTTTACCAAATATCTCCAACAACTCAAAAACTCCTGGCGATGCCTCGCTCCCGCTTAACGCCACTCGAACCGACCACAGTAGCTCGCCGTCTTTCAACTCGGCGGCTTGCGCTGCTTTCCGAAGCGAGACTTCTGTTACATCAACTGAGTACTGATCGATCTCTCGTAGTGTTCGCTCGGCAACAGTTAGCGCCTTCTCCGTTCGCTGCTTATCGGACTTACGAGCGATTAGTAGCGAAGCCGGGTACTCTGGCTTACGGTAGAAAAAAGTAATGAGCGATTCCACATCTGCCAGCGTTTTTAACCGATCCTGAACTAAGGCGATCACTTGTAAATAGCGCTGCACGTCACTTTCTATTTCTTTTTGTAATTCTTTGTCGGTAATAAATTCTTGCGTTAAGTGCGCGATTTTGCCGAGATCCGAGTTACGAATATAATAGCCGTTCATCCAAAGTAGTTTCTCCGGATCAAATATCGACGGACTTTTACCGACGCGGTCGATCTGAAATTCTTGGATTAACTCTTGCATCGAGAAAATCTCTTGATCGGTACCGCTTGACCAGCCAAGTAGAACCAAAAAGTTAATCAGCGCCTCAGGTAAGTATCCTTTCGCGCGGTAATCATCAGTAACTGAGACCGGATTTTTGCGCTTACTCATTTTTGATCGATCGGCGTTGAGAATTAGCGGCAGATGCCCGAATTGCGGGTTCATAAAGTTGAGCGCTTCTGCTAGGAGTATCTGTTTCGCAGCGTTTGGTAAGTGCTCTTCGCCGCGTAGAACGTGGCTGATTTTCATTAAGTAATCGTCAATTGTATTAGTAAAAACGAATAACGGCATACCGTCCGTACGAACGATCACAAAATCTCCCATGAGGCCAGCGTCGTACTCCACTTTGCCGCGGATTAGATCGTCGATAACAACCTTTTGAGGATCGACCTTAAAACGAATAACAAATGTACGACCATCGCGTTCGTACTGTTGGTGTTGTTCGTCGCTAAGATTGCGGCATTTACCTGAATACTTCGGCGCCAGCCCTTGTTTTTGCTGTTTTTCGCGTTCAACCGAGAGCTCTTCCGGCGTGCAGTAACATTTATAAGCGGCACCGCTCTCTAGGAGCTGATTGATATAAACCTGGTATTTATCGAGTCGTTCCTTCTGGTAGTACGGACCGAACTCGCCGCCGACTTCTGGGCCCTCGTCCCAACCGATGCCTAACCACAGTAAACCGTCGATAATATCCTTGGCGAACTGGTCTTGCGAACGCTCGGCATCGGTATCTTCCATCCGAAGAATAAACGAGCCGTTATTTCGCTTGGCAAACAAATAATTAAACAACGCCGTCCTGGCGGTGCCAAGATGAAATTTACCGGTCGGTGACGGCGCGATACGGACGCGGATATTATCTGGCATGGTATTCGATTACTCCTGGGTAATGTTTGAGTTGAGGCATAGTATTAGCGTTGTCCACCGTTATAACGTCAATTCTGACAGATTCGCTCTGATATTTCATCTGAAGTTCACAAGCAAGTAGCACGAGTTTACGCTGTTTAACTGGAGTAATCATCTCGATCGCCGAGCCGAATCGATCGCCAGTTTTCGTCTTTACTTCAACCAAAACGAGCGTGTCTCGATCTTTAGCTAGAATATCGATCTCGCCGAATTTAGTTTGAAGGTTTCGACTCAGTATCGTCAGCTTCTTCTTCTGAAGAAACTGGCTCGCTAGTGTCTCCCCCCGACTCCCCAGCGTCTTGTTGTGGTTGCTCATCAACCGCATTCTCTTCGCTCACGGGCGCTTCTGCAACTTCTTCGGCTTGTGGGGTTTCTTCGGCTGCCTCAGCGATCTCTTCTTGCTGCTTGGCTACTTCTTCCCAAACTGTGCCGGCAACGCCTTTATCTTTCAATTTAAAGCGGCTACTCATCGCGTAGCGTCGGACAAAACCGAGTTTTGCACGGCGAACTTTACCGGTTTTCGTGCGTTCGATTTTGATAATCCACGGCGAGTGCAGCGGGAACGTTCGTTCTACGCCAACACCAGTTACAACCTTACGAACGACAAAACTTCCCTGTAAGGATGTGCCGCTTTTAGTGCCGATTACCAGGCCTTCAAAAATCTGGACGCGTTCTTTGTTACCCTCGCGGATTTTATAGTGAACGCGAACGGTATCGCCAACACGAACGTCGGCGACGTTATTTTTAATTTGTTTAGAGTTAAGTTTATTAATCAGAGCCTGTGAATCCATAATTAGCCTCATAATTATACTGAAACGCCTCGAGTGAAGCAAGGGGCTTACTAAAAAGCTGCCGTGACAGTGGTCCTATCCGGCAGCGACAAGTGGTTTCGACACGCCCTCCTCGTCGAGCTGCTCGAGCGACCCGAGTTCGAGCAGCTTTTCGAACGCTATCCAGACGTCCCTGGTTCTAAACCGCATCGACTTAATCCGAAGATTTGCGGTGAAGACGATCGAAACGACAGACGATTGAGAGGGGTTGGGTCGGTAGATTCGCTCTCGTATCACCGTGCAGTTCTTATCGTCCAGCAGAGAACGATTCCGAGCGATATGACCGAGCAACAAATGAGCGAAGAGGTGGATCGCACCGAGTCCGCTCAAACGACCGTCGTCGTGCCAAAAGTCGCGTAGCGTCGTAAGCTTGCCAAACTGCAAGCACTCTTGTGTCTCCACAAACGGCAAGAGCTGCTCTTCGATTTTGGCAATTTGAGCGGCGGTGTAGTACCGGTCGGTCGGGATTTTGATACGAACCTCAGTGAGACCGTTTGGCTCTTCCGGCAGGCACTTCAGTCGAGAAAGAATCTGCAAGAACGCTGTCGAGTTACGTCTGTGACGAACAACAGAAAAGTTCATTTCACTCCATAAATGTGGCCGCCCTCCGCAACGCTTCGGGCAGCCAATGGTCGGGAACGCTGTTACCAGCGCTCAGTGAGTCGTCTGATCGCGTCAGCGATCGCGTCCTCTTCGTCCACCTCAGCCAGGGGATCAATCGAGTCAAGCCGAAGCTCCCCACCTAGGGGCCTGATTCTCATCAGCGCCTCATCTCGATTGGGTTCCCCCTCCAGCTCTTGGTAGTACGCGGAGAACGGACTGCAATTGGGTAACCGCCGAAGCGGACCCGGGTTGTTTCTCTGATTGTCATCCATGATCAGTTTTTCGTAACGTGTTCAGCGGTCCTAGAAACCGCCTACGATTGTCGAGGTGCGAACTCAGAGAACGCTGACGACGGTCTTGAGAGAACGTCGGCCAGTGTGACTCTGAACTTTTCGCTGGTGAAAAGTGACTACGCCGTCTTTGGTGGCAAAGATAGTGTCGTCACCGCCCATCATCACATTCTGACCAGCAAAGAACTTTGAACCGCGTTGTCGCACGATAATGCCGCCGCGTTTAATCGGCTGCGCTCCGTAAACTTTAACCCCAAGTCGCTTACTCTGAGAGTCTCGACCGTTCTTTGATGATCCTTTTGCCTTTGTTGATGCCATAATGTACGTCCAATTTTATGGGAAAACTTCGAGAGAGTCAAGTAAGTTTGTCATTGCTAAGCGAGCCCAGTCTGCTACAAAAAGTGTATGTCGAAGAACCAATTCGTCCATCTTCATGTGCACTCGCACTACTCGTTGCTTGACGGTCTCGGGAAAATTCCCGAACTAGTAAATCGAGCCGTAGAGTTAGAAATGCCAGCACTTGCCTTAACCGACCACGGCGTACTGCACGGTGCGATCGAGTTTTTTACGGTCTGTCAGAAAGCTGGAATTAAACCGATTATCGGACAAGAAATTTACGTCGCCCCAAGAAAGCTAACCGACAAATCGAGCGGCATCGACACCCGCCCGTATCACATGGTGCTGCTGGCGAAGGACTACGAGGGCTATAAAAACCTGATTAAACTTACAACCGTTGCCCATTTGGAAGGCTATTATTACAAACCAAGAGTCGATCGAGACTTGCTGTCACGACACAGTAAGGGGTTAATCGCTACCTCTGCCTGTTTAGCCTCCGAGACTTCGCGACTTATTCTCGATAACAAAGAGAAGGAAGTTCTCGAAACAATCGGTGAGTACGCCGAGATTTTTGGGAAAGATAACTACTATTTGGAGCTTCAGCACCACCCCGCTATTCAGGAGCAAGAGGTGGTTAACCGAGCGATTAAAGAGCTCTCGCGAAAGCTAAAATTACCGCTCGTTGCCACTAACGACACTCACTACGTCAATTCAGACGACCACGTCTCGCACGACCAACTGGTCTGTATCCAGACCGGCAAATTAGTTTCCGACACTAACCGTATGCTTTATACCGGTGATTTCTCTCTAAAAACTCCGGACGAGATGGCGCAGGCGTTTAGCGACACGCCAAATGCGATCGAAAACACAGTCAAAGTCGCCGAAATGGTTAATGTCGATATCGAGCTTGGCAAAAATTTGCTACCGAACTTCCCACTGCCAGAAGGAGAAACCGAAGAGTCACTGCTACGCAAATGGTGCGAGAAAGGTTTACACGAACGCTACCCAACCGTTACGCCGGAAATACGTGAACGACTAAATTACGAACTCGATATGGTAATTAAGATGGGCTTCCCAGGATATTTCCTAATCGTCGCTGACTTCGTTAACTTCGCCAAATCTAGAAATATCTTCGTCGGCCCTGGTCGCGGCTCGGCCGCTGGTTCGCTAATGGCGTACTGCGCCGGCATCACCAAAGTCGATCCGCTTCGGTACGGTCTTCTGTTTGAGCGATTTTTAGACGTTAACCGTATCTCGATGCCAGATATCGATATGGACTTCGAAGACGTCAGGCGAAAAGAAGTAATCGACTACGTCAGAGAAAAATACGGCGACGATCACGTCGCGGGCATTATTACGTTCGGAACAATTATGGCACGGGCGGCGGTTCGCGACGTCGGTCGTGTTCTTGGTATGAGCTACGCTCAGGTTGACACGATCGCCAAAGCCGTACCCGCACCAATTCAGGGTCGCCACATCCCGCTCTCAAAGTCGGTTAAAGAAGCACCCGAGTTAAAGGAGCTTTACGATAACGACCCCGAAGCTAAGCAGTTACTTGATTCGGCGATGAAATTAGAGGGAACGATCCGACACGCCTCACAACACGCGTGCGCAATCGTAATCTCCAAGGACCCACTCGACGAATACGTGCCGGTCCAGCAGGCACAAGGCGGCGACGTCCACCAGGTAACTCAGTACTCGATGGAACCGATCGAAAAAATCGGGCTGCTGAAGATGGACTTTTTAGGACTCTCCAACTTAACAATCATGCGACAAGCTTGCGAGATTATCGAAGCAACCTACGGTAAAAAAATCGATATTTATAACTTGCCGCTGGACGACAAGAGGACCTTTGCCCTACTCGGGCGCGGCGAGACGACGGGCGTGTTTCAGCTGGAATCGGCTGGAATGAAGCGATACATCAAAGAGCTAAAACCGAATCTCTTTGAAGATATTATTGCGATGGTCTCATTGTATCGCCCGGGACCGATGCAGTGGATTCAAAGCTTTATTGACCGTAAAAACGGCAAGGAGGAGATTACCTACCTCCATCCATTGGCAAAAGAAGCACTTAAAGAAACGTACGGTATTCCGGTTTACCAGGAACAGGTAATGCGGCTAAGCAAGGATATGTGCGGCTTCACCGGCTCAGAGGCTGACACGCTGCGCAAAGCGATCGGTAAAAAAATCCCGAAATTGATGGCAGAGATGAAAGAAAAGTTCATCAACGGCGCTGTCAAAAATGGAGTTAAGGCCGACCGAGCCGACGAGATCTGGAAGCAGCTAGAAGATTTCGCTGCGTATTGTTTTAATAAAAGCCACGCTACTTGCTACGCGCTCATCGCCTACCAAACCGCTTACTTAAAGGCGCATTACCCGGATTGTTTCATGGCAGCGTTGATGACAAGCGACCTCGACAATATCGACCGCCTCTCGATCGAGATCAGCGAGTGCGAGCGGATGAAACTAACCGTCATGCCACCCGACGTTAACGAGTCGTTCGCCGATTTCGCGGTAGTTAAAGACGCAAGGTCTATCCGCTTTGGCCTTGCCGCGATAAAAAACGTCGGTTTAAGTGTGGCGAAAGCGATCGTTCGCGAGCGTAAAGCCAACGGACCGTTCCAGTCGCTCGAGGAGTTTCTCAGCCGTTGCAGTACAACCCTGAATAAAAAAGTTCTCGAGAGTCTCGTCAAAGCTGGCGCGCTCGATCGGTTTGCCGCGCGCGAAAGTCTTTACGCTGGCATTGAGCTCCTGGTTAAGACCGCAGCCGGTGGAAATAAGAGCCACGCCGCTAACCAAATGATGATCTTCGGCGAGGAAGAGCAGAAAACAACGATCGCTAAATTAAATCTGCCAGCCGGCACTCTGGATAAAAAGCTTAACCTCGTCTGGGAGAAAGAGTTGCTCGGGCTGTATCTGTCGGATCATCCAATTAAAGAGTACTCCGAGCTGTTGGCTAAAGTTGCGACCCCGTTGCACGAAATTAAACTAGAAGATGCCGGCAAAACCGTGCGCGTCGGTGGGATAGTTCACGAGGTTAAAAAAATTACTACTAAATCAAATCAGATGATGGCGTTCGTCCAGCTAGAAGACTTTAACGCCGTTGTGGAGTTAGTCGTTTTCCCGACCATTTTCAAAGACAACCAAAAGTTTTGGGAACCCGACGCGATGGTTTTGGTTGAAGGAAAGATTAACGACAAGGACGGCTCGGCAAAAGTTTTGGTCGATAAAGTTTGGCCGCTCGATTCTGTGACACCAGCGATTCTCTCACCGCTCGACCAGCCAATAAAGCCAAATTTCAGTCGCGGTAACTGGTCGAACAACGCTCCCACAACCACCAAACCAACCTCTCGGCAGTTTACAATCGAGTTGCCGCAACGCACAACGAAAACGGTCATCGAACAGCTTAAAACCATTTTGCTAGATCACCCGGGCGAAGCGACCGTCGAGCTCCGGATACCACACGGCGGCAGCACTAAAATTGTTCAAACGAGCTTAAAAGTTAAGCGCTCCGAAGAATTGGAAGAAGAAGTCCAGCAGTTATTGATGCGCGTTTAGCGAAGTGTCACTCGAGAGTCAGAAGACGACTCGCTCACCGAGCGTTGTACCCGTACAATTTCCTGTTGAATATCGTATGGATCTACTACGTCTTCTAGATCAACTCTTCCGTAACTAGAAGCCGTCTGGATTTTAACTCGACCGAAGTTAAATATTGTCCGGATCGGCCCTTTGATTTCTGTTGATATCTCTTGAATTCGTTCGATCTCGGCCTCGGAAATTTCGCGATTAAACAAGCCGTTTTGATCAATTTTAATAACTCGTTGGTTCGTAATAATATAGTCGCTGTTGTTCCAGATAAACCACTGATACAAACTATACAGCAGCCCAAAGCCAAGTACGCCAAAGATCGCATACGAACTTATCGTTGAGAGCCCGAGCTTCCAGACAAGTAAAACTACAATCGCAGTCAGTACTAACCAAACCCAAACGATCGGCATTAATACCCACGGATGCTGTTTTACGACTAGTAGTACCTGCTCGTTACTTCGCTTGCCTCGAAAACTATAATCCTCACTCATCTACTTGTTTGAGTATAGCGTTTTTTGCGTTTCTCGAGCGCTGTACTGATACGCTAATAACTATAAATAACACAACCAACGCGAGCGCTACTGCGGCCGCTTGCAGCTTGCCGAACGTCTGAGTATTTAAAGCGACTAATCCAAAAGCTAAACTAATCGCTGAGAATAGCATTGTAATCTGGTACGGCTTTAGGCCGAGCTCTAGTAGTCGGTGATGAAGATGAATCCGATCCGCTAAAAAAGGCGATCGGCCGGTAACGATGCGAGTAACAACAACGCTCAATGCGTCGATAAACGGTATCGCTAGCACCAAAAACGCCGTTGCCACTTTCCCGCCCGAGATTACCGCCAACACTCCGATAATAAAGCCGATAAAAACCGATCCGGTGTCACCTAGGAACGCTTTCGCCGAATTAAGATTAAACGGGAGAAATCCGACAACCGACCCAAGAGCGATCATCGAAAGCAGCGCGTTTGAGTCTTGCGCCACGTCCGGACGGATTGAGAGGAAAAAGAGAATTAATAGTGAGATCGAGGAGACGCTACCAGCCAAACCATCAACGCCATCGAGCATATTCACAACATTCGAGAGCCCAACCAGCCAAAGCGCGATGAACGCCCAGGCAAAACCCTCAAGAACGATTTGATCTCCAAACGGATTCGTCAGCCATTCTATTCGAATTCCGCACCAGAACACGATTAACGCCGCTGCGATTTGAGTAAGTAGTCGAATTTGCCATCGCACCCCTCGAAAGTCGTCATAAATATTAACCGCTGAGAGTAGTAGGACTGCTAACAACACCCCTAACAGGTTTCGATCGAGACCGAGCAGCAGCTCACCGCTAAACAAAAGTTTTTCAGGAAAAATTGAAGCAAAGAGCACCGTCGTTATAATAAATGACGCGACAATCGCGATACCACCGATACGGGGAACTGGTTGTTTATGTGTGTCTCTGGACCGAATCGGCGGTAAAAAAACTTGGTGTCGATGTGCGTAGCCGATAAGAAACTTCACCAGCAATGCTGATAGCAGAGCTGAACCGATAAAGGCTATCAGATAGAGATTCGACATCACATCCGAATCGTACCGTACTCAACCATCGTTTGTTAGCGGGTGTGTTTTTCGTGAACCGCTGAGTACGTTGTTAACTCTTTCGGATCAAACCAGAGCGATAACTCGATTTTTGCTTCTTCGGCACTGCCGGATGCGTGAACTAAGTTCTTAACAGTGATGCCAACAGTGTTGGCGTAGTCTTGAGAGACGTGCGCGAAATCGCCGCGGATTGTTCCGGCTGGCGCTTCGTTCGGGTACGTCGAGCCGACGATTTTCCGTACAACCGGACAAGCGTCGATCCCTTCGACTGCCATCGCCACAATCGGTCCAGACGTCAAAAACCCGACCATCTCGTCCATAATTTTTGTCGCTTTTTCCTTGCCGAGTTTCTCGGTGTAACGCTCGATAAAATCGCCGTAATGTTTGGTCGCTAGCTCGGCTGAAGCGACTAGTAATTTGAGCCCGACAATTTTCAAGCCGCGTTCTTCGAAACGACTAATTACTCGTCCTACCAATCCCCGTTCAACGGCATCAGGTTTAAGTAGTACTAACGTGGTATCGATTTTCATACCTATAGTTTACTGCTTCGAGAGGAAATCCGCAAAGATCTGATCGCTGTCGTACGGGCCGACTACCGCCATCGCTAAACGCTCTTTACTGAAAACATTACTCGCCAGCTCTTGAATTTGTGAAGCAGTAACGGCCTGGACTAAAGACTTCGCTTCTTCGAAACTTTCTTTTGCCCCAAGTAGTGCGCTGGTTCCGTACCAAGTAGCTAAATCAACCGGTCGATCGGCGGAGAGATCGTACGATCCAACGAGTTGGGCTTTGGCCTTGCTTAACTCATCAGAACCGACCGGCTCGTTTATTAACTTTTCAAATTCTTCAGTAAGTGCATCGAGCGTTTGATTAACCTTTTCAGTGTTTACACCGCCGTAAATCGAGATTAACCCGGTATCCTCGAACGGATAGAACGAGGAGTTGATGGCGTAAGCCAGCCCTTTCTTCTCGCGGATATTCAAAAAGAGGCGTGAACTCATTCCGCGTCCCAAAACGGCGTTTAAAACGGTGCCGACAAATCGATCTTTTGATCCCAGCCCAAATGAGCTTGTCGCGGTAGCGAGCATAAAGTGCGTCTGGTCGGTGTTTTTTGTTAAAACCTTCACCGCTTTTGTGCTGTTACCGGTGAATAGCTCTGGCTGACTGACCGTTGTTGGTTTTAACTCTTGAATCTGTTCCCAAACGGCGCTTTTAACGTCCTTACCTTCGAGGTTTCCGACACAGACAAAGTACGCCTGGCTCGGCGCGTAGTGATCGCTGTGATACTCTCGAAACTGCTCGATCGTCATCGCTCGGATTGTCTCTTCTGTTCCAATTACGGATTGACCGAGGCTGTGATTTTGAAAGACCACGCCACCGAGCAGATCGTCGACTAAGCTAGCAGGGTCGTCTTGCATCCGACGAATCTCCTCGATAATCACACCGCGCTCTCGCTCTAAATCGTCTGAATTAAGCTGAGGCGTAAACGCCAACTCACATGCTACTTTGATGCCCCGTTGATATTGATCGTGCGGCACAACGTTCCAGTAGGCGGTGTGGTCGTTGGAGGTCCAAGCGTTGAAGTAGCCGCCGATTCCCTCGATCGCCTCGGCAATTTCTTTTGAAGAATGGAACGACTTAGTTCCTTTAAAAACCATGTGTTCAAGAAAGTGGGCGATGCCGTTATTTGCGGCTGTTTCGTAGCGTGAACCGCTTCGAATTACTAAAAAGTTTGTGACTGTGTGAAAAGACGGAATATGTATCTCGACCAGTTTCATTCCGTTTTCGAACGTGTGAGTTGGGTAGGTTTTATGCATGGAGCCAGTGTATCGGCAACCGGTCAAAGTATCAACGCGTTATATTTGACACTAACTCAACACGCCATTAGGCTAATAATATAAAGAGGGGAAAATGTTAAACGTACCAATCGACAGAATCGTGCCGCTTACCGACGCCAGAGATAATTTTTCGCGTATTGTTGCCGATATCGAAAACCAAAAAGATGGCTTGTATGTTTTAACCAAGGGTGGCAAGCCCGCTATAGCACTAATAAATATTAGTTATCTCTCAGATCTAATGAACGGTACCGCTGTCTTACCACAGACACATAGTCAGCCAAGCGCCCCACAAGCGCCGAGAGAGACCAAAATCGATCAAGCAGATGAACCGGTAACACCACCAACGGACAAAAAGCCAATCGAGCCAGTTGATAAGCCAAAGACCGAGACGCCAAAACCAGAGGAGCCGAAATCCCCACCGCCGCCACCAAAGCCAGTTACGCCGCCAGCAGCCCCGACAGCAAATCCAATTAACCCGACCTGGACCGGACAACAACCAGCAGCAACTCCTTCAACCAAGCCTGTTAGCCCGTGGCCGATTCAGCCAACGCCCCAACCAGCTCAGCCGCTCGCCGCTCCGAAGCCACCAATCGATGCGCCAGTAGTAACCCCACCAAAAGCAGTTGTACCGCCAGCTGCGCCCGTGCAGCCAGAGCCACCAAAACCCGTAGTTCCACCACCCCCGCCGCCTCCGCCACCGCCACCAAATCCGGTAAATACGCCTATTACCGTTGCCGTAAAAACAACGCCCGATCTGCCACCACCACCAAATAATCCGACAACAATTCCGTTTGACGAGGCGCCGAAAACGATGTTAGAACCAGGTGAAGAGCCGATCTCACCAGCGCCTTCGCTTAGCCAACCGCAGCCAGACAAGCCTACTCCTACAATCGCGCAGTCGTCCCCACCGCCGCCAACAGCACCGGCACAGAACGCTAGTAGCGTTCAAGATATTGATATTTGATACCTGAATCCGTCGTAAATCTAGCCGCCAAACACTTTATAAGCCACCAGCGTCACCGAAACGCCGAGCGCTATTCCTGCGCCGAGTTGCGCTGGAGTATGTTGCTTTAAAACTAACCTAGCCCAAATAATTGGGATTAAGAACGCGTAAAACCAAAGGAAAATCGAACCGGAAAACAGTACCAAAATAGTTACCATTGCCGTCATAGTCGCTGCATGAAGACTAATTTTCCAGATGAGCGTAATGATCGTCAAACAGATTAGATACGCTACCAAAACGTTACTCATAAATAACAAATTCGCGTTCTCAAGTCTGGCACTAACTAAATACCCGCCGATCAGCGCCCCGAGCGTCGAGAGCATGAGCGGTACGATCCTGTCCTGACGATCTGAGATATCTAGGTCGAGTTTCCGCTCTTTCGCCCAGATGACAATGCTGTACAGCATGCCCGGGACAACCAGTAAGCCGATCGCCGCAACTAACCACTGCATAAATTCTGTAAGGTTGTAGGCGTAGCGATAAATAACAAAACCGGTAGCAGCAACTAATAGAATAACCGGGTTTGTAATAAAGGAGATAATTTCAGCCAATCGCAGCTGTTGTTTGGTTACCGCCGCCATAATCGTTCGAACCATCCCCATGTTCTATCTAACTGCCGGTTAAAAAATAGTACAAATGCGGCGGCGATTATCCCGACAGTCCAGCCAGCGACAACGTCACCGAACCAGTGGAAACCGATCGCTACCCGACCGAGGCTGCTAACTAACGCTAAAACTAGCGCTGTATTGCCCAAGCGACGGTAACCGAATTTATAAAGTAGAAATACTACAACTGCCATCACTGCTGCATGATCTGACGGAAAGGCTTTCTGCGGTTGCTCGAAAAATAGTTCGGTTAACCCGCTACTTGCAAACGGGCGATCACGAAAGCCGTAATTGTTATACAGAAGCGTACCGATGAGTGAGTTTAGTACTTTCCAAGATAGGACCGCTGCTACCGTAATTTTAAACGCCGAAAGGCGATCTTTAGTACTTCGGAAAAATAAGACGATCAACAGTAGCGGCAGCGCGTAGATTACTCCGCCCGACAGAACTAGAAGGAGGTTCTGCAGAGCACTGGACTGCTCTTGATAAAACCAGGCCGTTATTTGTCGGTCTAATTCGAGTAATGTCATTACGTGCTACAGTATATCCGATGAAACTAGCGGTAACCAGAAAAACTAAGTGAACATGAAAGTTACACGTGCGATTAAAGATTACATTAAGCACTGTCGCGTCAGTCGCGGGTATTCGCCGTACACTATCCGCAATTATCAAAACTATCTACTGGCGCTTGAACGCTGGTGCCAGCAGAATAATGTATCTGAGATCGAGCAGCTAACAAGAAGCGACATCGAGGATTTCCAACTTTCTCTCATCGAGGGCAACCCGACGATGAGTAAACGAACTCAGAATTACTATCTCATCAGTATCCGTTCGCTGTTTAAGTACTTACTCGACCGAGACGTTACCGTTCTGTCGCCTGAAAAAATTACGCTTTCAAAAACTCCGGGTCGCGAGATTCACGCGCTTGAGCCAGACGAGATAGCGAGAATGTCCGAGCCGCAAACAAGCTCAATTAACGACTTGCGCGACAGCGCGATCGTCAACGTCTTATTCTCAACCGGAATGAGAGTAAGCGAGCTGCTATCGCTGAAAAGAACAGATATCAACCTGGAGCGCGGCGAATTTAGCGTTCGTGGTAAGGGTAACAAGGTGCGACCGGTATTTCTAACTGAAGACGCCACAGTAGCGCTTAAAAAATATTTACAACTACGCACCGACAAGAACCCATACGTTTTTACGCAACACCACCAAAAAACGAATCGATCCGTACCACTTAGCACTCGCGGCATCCAGAGGTGTCTAAATCGCTTAGCCAAACTGGCCGGCATTGTTAAGCCGGTTTCCCCGCATAAACTCCGTCACAGTTTTGCAACGGAGCTACTAAGAAACGGTGCAGACCTGCGCGCGGTGCAAGCGATGCTTGGACACTCGTCGATTACCACAACTCAGGTTTACACCCACGTAACAGATAAAAACCTTCAAGAAATACACCGACGTTTTCATAATCAGAAGAAATCGCCAGAACAAATAGTCGAATCAGAACTCAAATCGGGCTAGGTCTCTTGATCTAATGAGGCAAAATACCGTATAATTGCCTCTGAATGAGTAAGACAACTATCGAAGAACCAAAAATTTCCCACTCGCGCGAAGCAGAGCTCTACTTAGCGTCTGCGCTCGTTACTTCCGAAGACTCACTCAAGCACTTCGCTCACTTGATCGAAAGCCACGGCGCCGAAATTAAGAAATCTGAGAGTCTCGGACAGAAGCAGTTGCATCACCCGATTAACAAACACGGTTCGCTTTATCTTTTATCGGTATTCTTCACCGCCGTTCCAGCAACTGTACCAGCGATCGAAGCCGACTTACGTCGCGACGATACGATCGAGCGAGCACTCGTTACTACTTGGCGGGCAGATATAAATCAACCGATGCGTTCTGCTAGGGGACGAACTGACCGTGTTTCTAAGGAGAAAGAACAAGAGTAATGTTCAGTTTAAATCGCGCTCAAGTTATCGGTAACCTTACTCGCGACCCAGAGATTAAAAATCTTCCAAGCGGCCAGTCTGTTTGCACCTTCGCTGTCGCTACTAACCGTCGCTGGAAAGACAAAGACGGGAACACGAAAGAAGATACGCAATATCACGAAGTGACGATCTGGGGCAGACTCGGTGAGCTCGCCTCACAGATGCTCTCAAAAGGTAAAAAAGTGTACGTCGAAGGACGATTGCAAACCAATAGCTGGGAAGCAGCCGACGGAAGTAAGCGCAGCCGAACAGAGATTGTAGCCGAGAGCTTTATCCCACTTTCGCCGAAAGACGGTATGGGTGGTTTTGACGTCGCTGAAGCGATCACCGCCACTCCCGCCGACGAAACGCCAAAGAAAAAGAAAACCAGCGAACCGACACCGACAGACGAAATTAACCTGGACGATATCCCATTTTAAACATGAAAAGAAAAGTAGATTGTTATTTTAAGAAAAACCAAGTCAAGGAAATCGATTATCGCGATACCGCCCTACTTTCCCGATACGTAACGAACTGGGGCAAACTAAAAAGCGCAAAAGAGACGAATACCTCAACGAAATACCAGCGAGAGTTATCTCGAGCGATTAAGCGCGCTCGTTATCTTGGTCTACTTCCGTACACAAAGCGCTAACAATGATTAGCCTTGGTCAGGCCAAGATCGGCACCAAAATTATTTGGCGCCAGGAGCCGCACGAAATTATCGAAGCTAACCATCACAAAATGGGCCGAGGCGGCGCCAAATTAGTAACGAAGCTTCGCAATCTAATTAGCCAGGCTGTCATCGATTACACATTCCAAGGCGACGAAAAGCTAGAAGAGGCAGAAGTCGGTTATCGAAACAGTCAGTATCTCTATAGCGAGCAGACCACCCACTTCTTTATGACCAACGACGACTTCACACAATTTAGTCTAGTACTGCCGAAAGATCGAGTAAAATTTCTAAAAGAAGGCGAAAACGTCGATTTAATGATTTGGAACAACCAAGTAATCGACGTTAAATTACCGAAGAAAGTTGAACTCCGAGTCACGTATACCGAGCCTGGCTTTAAAGGCGATACTGCCAGCGCCGGCTCAAAACCTGCAACTGTCGAAACCGGTGCGGGTACTCAAGTACCGTTATTTATCCAGATCGGCGACACGATTCGGATTAATACCGATACCGGCGCTTACGACAGCCGCGTTTAGCCTACGGCGCAATCTCTTGAATTGTTAACTCAGAGCCGACTGAGACCGCTAAGTAACCCCTAACTACGCCTCCGTAGTAGCCGATCACACGATAGGCGTCAGTCGAGGAGAGCGCCTTGGCGGCGTTAAATAGAAATAGTACGTCTTCGCTATCCGGAATCCATTTCATATACCGTGATTGAAGACTATCTGACTTACAGCTGTAATAATCGTCTTCGTCTTTACTGATTGAGTCGCGGGCGCAGTAGCTCTTACCGGCTGGCCCCGTTGTAATTGCTCGGCCAACACCAGCTGGCGTAACAAGTATCGAACCGCCGCCGCTGATTCTACTAAACCCGGCGAACATCAAAGTTTTGCTGTTATTATTTTCTGGAGCATTGAGCGACCCAAACGGCAGGTTAAAACAACCGCCACCACCAGTATCGCACTTATACGGAGCGTATCCTTCTTGGTCCCAACGGCTGTTGGTTCCGTCGAGCGACTGTGTTGGCCCGCTGAGTATCAACGAGCGCGATCCGGAGTCTGACTTAAATCCGTTGCCAGGGTTAACGACCGCCAAACTATTACCCCATGAGCTGCTAAATCGCCCTAACGTTCCTAGGTGCCGCATTAACTGATAATCGCAATTCTCCTGGCCTAAGAACTGACAGATATTTGACGATGTTGGCGCACTCGTGAAGGTTAAGCTTTCCTTCGCTACACCGGCGTATTGTTCTTTGAGTTGGTTAGTAAATTGCGATGCTTTAATAGAAGTGCTTGCACCGGCGTCGACGATCGAAGTAGTGCCGTCAACGTTCGTATTACCGTTAGGCTGTCCTAACACCCTCGGACCAAGCGTTGTATTATTAAAGCGCCTCTGACCACCAAACATCACCATCTTACCGCTACTAGTAACTTCGGTCGTCGACCCGTATAAGTTTGGAATGTCGGTAGTAACTGAGACGCTACTTTTCCCTAACGTCCAGCTCGGACTCGGGCCGGTAAACCGGTGAGCGTTTTGTAATCTCCAAACATTCGCGTACGGACCGAACGTCCCACCAGCAACAAAAGCAGTCTGCCTGTCCGGCGTTACCGCAAGCGTTCCGTTCTGACGCGGCGCTGGGCGGTTCGAGCCGTTATGAGAGTAAGCGCTCGGGAAACGGCCGACCCACTTTTTGGCGTTGGTTGTGCCGGTTATATTATTCACCCATTCCATCGCTCCCTGCGTGTGCTTCGGGCGATACGTTTGGTAACTAAGCGCCATTTTATCGTCACTGGTGCCGCCGACAAGAATATTTGTTGACCTAGCTTCTTGCAGCCCAGTAGTCATAAACGCCGGACCGGCAGCGCTAAACACGACGCGATTTGCGCCAGTTAACACTCTAGAGTCAACGGTGGCTGTCATTATTGTTGTGTTTGTGCCGCTTAATGAGCCAGAGTACGCCATCACGATCGCGCCGACCGGAATTTTACGCAGCTCGATCGCCGAAGCGCCGTTATCAACCTGAACGCTATCGACGTTAACTCGTTCGGCGTTCGAGACGCTCACCGAGCCAGTGTTACTGTAGCCTGGATAGTTGATAGCGATCTTGGCGTTGGCGCTATGCCCGATTAGCCCCCCATCGCCGCTGTAGCTCGGATGGTGGCGGACAGTGATCCTCGATTGGTTGTTCGGATCGATTGCCACGACAATGCCCGTAAAGCGTTCCCGAGCTGCTGAGCTCTGCCGCTCGACAATTATTGTCGCGCCTTCCGTAACACGTTCTCGGTTCCAAGAGTAATTGCCCGACTCGTCAGAGATCTCAAGTCGCCAAGTTTTCTCGTCGTCCCAAACTATCTCGGTCTGCGGCGTGCCGTTGTTATCCCAAGTTATTTCTTTTGATTTAATCAACTCTTGGTTGTTGGCTGGTAAATTACTTGTGAACACCGCTGCCTGACCGGGCATCCTGACACTCTGGAAGGTTAGATTGCCGGCCGGTAAAGTACCCATCGCCAGCGGTACTGGACTCCAACGATTATTAGCCGTCTCAAATTCCCAGATATCGACCGTTCGAGCGTTCGAAGCGTTTTGTGGTTGATCGCCTTGCCAGAAATAGAGCTTTGTACCAATAGCGCTTAATTTGCCGTTAGCTCGACCGATCGGGAGGAATCTAACTGACTCACCAACTTGAGCCACACCGGTCTGATAGTCGTTAGTTTGATTGATATCAAAACTATTAAAACTCACTACATTACCGTTGATACTACTAACGTAACCAGCATACGTCGCCTGCAACTGCGTTGGATTTATGTAACTGTCGTAATGTTCAAGTACAACCGCGTCGCCAAGACCGATACCGTCAGTCCGCACGTCGATCCGGCAGCTTTTTGTTGCGTCTTGCCAGATACACTTAGCCGAGCCTTTCGTGCGATTAAGAACTGTTACAGACAATGATCGTAAACTAACACTCCCTGTTGCTTCCTTTATCCCGTACGTTTTAACACTAACGGCGTTAGCCGCTGGCAACCCGACGACGCGCCCCCAGGTCAGTATTACTCCGCCGTCAGTTTTGCTGCCGTTCAAATAGACTTCGTCGCCCACCGCAACACCGGCGTTACTAGTAGTCAGCGTCAATGTCGTTGACGTATTCGGATCGATCGATAAGCTGACGGGGTTAGCGCCGTTATTGGTGTTAACCGTAACTCTTGTTTGCCAGCCGTCTTTCCCGCTTCGATCTGCGAACCGACTAACAGTTTTTAATTCGAGCCAAATACCACTACCGTTAGAATTATCGCCAATAATCGATGGTTGGTTCGTGTTGATTGGATCATAGACAACCCGATTCCATTGTCTGGTCGTTAAATCGTACCGAAACATAGTACTCGGAAATACTTTTGCTACCCGAGCACCAGGACGGTTTAGCCCTAAACAGGTTGTTAAGTAATAGTTATCAGCGCACGTCTTACCGGCGCCTATCTCTCCGACCCCGCTGTAAAGGTAGCCACCAAATAGGTAAACGTTGCTTCCGACTGCGGCGATACTGGCACCAGCTCTTGGTCCGGGTAGGTTGTTCGGATCACCGGCAGCTGGAGTATTTGGCAGATACGTCCAAGCGGCATTCTGATTCGGTTCTGCTGGATTATACAGCCAGAATCCGTCATTAACGCCATTAACTCCGCCGTCAAACTCGTTCGCGGTCGTAATTCCACCGTAGTACACAACCTTCTCTGCCCCGCCGTCGTTCACAATAGTGGAAGCGAGCTCACGAGTCGGGAGTGGCATCTCACGAAACTTATCGAGCGTGAAACCGACCATCTGACGTCCAGGACCGTCGAAACTCACTTCAGTTACCCGCCCCCAGACCGGCTCACTGCCTGGCTTGCTAAGATTCACCACGTCGCCAACTGCAGGACAAACTACAAAACTAGTTTCGGAGTACTCGCAACTTGACGCTGGTATCGTGACTCGTCGCCCATCAGATCGAAGCGTGGCGTTAGAAACTGAGCGCTCAGTTGCGTGCTGCGGTCCGGCCTGTAAACTTCCGACTGCGATCTCAGCCAATCTCACCGCGCTGCCACCCAGCTTTGTTGGGGTTTGATATGTGCCGTTAAAAAACGAGAGCTGGATCGCCACTTCGCCGTTACCCAACCTGTTGATACTAGTGATACGCACGTTATAGAATCGCCCCTGACTAGTGCTATCGCGATTCGTTAAGGCAATCGGTCTCCCCCGACTTTTGTCGATAGCAGTAACGGTAATCGGCTGATTTAGTCGCAGACCCTCAAGCGAGCCGTAGACGTTAAACGAGATCGTTGAGTTGGGTGTGATCGTCCGATTTAAATCGCCGCTCGGGTAAATAAAGGAGAGCGATTTCGATCCTCGAGCTATCTCTACCGACCAGCCAGCGTCGTCGGCGCCGAGTACTTTCGTCGGGGTCGATTGACGCTGCCACTGCATCCCGCTCGTAACAGCACCGCTAATATTATCGATTGTGTACGGTCCAGATAAGCCGCTGGCGTAACCGAGCTCGGTATCGGCCTCCGGCAGATCATTCCAGAGCGACGGCTGCAACCAAGTGACGCGACTACTCTCTTCTCCGGCATCAGTAAATAAATCAGCTAGCCCGTACTGATACAATAGGTCGTTTGTAACTGAGGCGTCGAGCCAGACCTTTAAGTTATTATTCTTTATAACGTTCTCGAAATCGTCACGGATCTCGGTCGCGCTTTTTCGTATGAGTCCGCTATCGGGTTGGTTAGCGACCCTCAAAACTCCCGTATCGGTGAATCGGGGGAGATACGGGATATAAACGAAATCAAGATTTCGATAAAACGAGCCGGTACCTGTAGCATCTTTTTTATACAGAAACTCGTCTTGCGGACCACCTAGTTTAACCGTCCAGTAGTTTCGGTTCGATTCCTGATACCCAGATGGAGCGTACGGATTGTAAAACTGACCGAGTTTGGTTAATTCGCTCAGCGATCGCTCCTTCTCGATCGCGCTGTAGCCGTTGGAGTTATTTGTAATTGAACCGATGGTACCAAGCGGCGTGTCGTTAATGATATTAGCGTAGTAAAACAACAACGCTGGGTTACTTAACGAATCGTCGTTATCCAGTAGGTACGTCCCAGTGTTAACCCAGGGCGACAACACAGCTACCGCCAAACAACGCGGCAGGTTAATAACTTGCGACTCAAGACTATAGACGCTATGGCGCGGGTTTGGACGGAAGCGACCTTGGGGTGGGACTGTGACCGATTCTTCGCTGGTAAGATCGTACGCTTCCGGCGCAAACGACGTCTGCGCGGTACTTAACTTCTCGCGCAGCTTAACTAAACCGCTATCAGCGGCCAGTTTGGCTTTTGAAGCGCTCGTAATCCGGTCTGTCGCAAGGAGTTGATCGAATCGAATCGCGATCGCCCCGAGCGTTGTGGTTGTTAAAACGCTAATTACCATGATGGCCAGCAACAGTGCTGAGCCGGATTTTAGTTCGGTTCTCATTCTATCGGCGGATCCTCTCTTCTTGTTCCACAGCTGGATGCGACCCGAATCACCGACTCGTTTGAAGTTACCGAACCAACACGCGCCGTAATTCGATCGGTATAGGCGCCAATAACAGACTGGTAGACACCGAAGTTAACGCTGCCGCTGGCAGGGACTGAAACGGTATACTGCGCGCTCGTAGTTAGGTTCTGCATCGTATCGTTACTGTAGTAGCCGATAACAGTTAAGTTGAGCGATCGACCGCTCACAACACAAGCAGACGTCGGAGTGAGTTGTAGACTAACGAGCGTTACTTCAGCGCCACCACCCTGGATCGTCACCGAAGCAATCGCCGAAAAACCACCGTAGGTGGCGCGCAGTTCGTATACTCCCGAATTACTTCCGGCAGTGTAGGTATTGGTCGCTTGGCTGTATGAGCCGCCCTGAGCAGTTACGATGGCGTCGTCGGTAACGTCAACGATCGAGTTATCGCTGTAGCCCGCTTTAACTAAGAACTGTTGCGTACCGCCAGGATTGAGCATAACCGGACCGATCGGATCAAAACTAATACCGAGTAACGTCGGCGGAACATTTTTGTGTTCTGTTAAGATCGGGACACTGCCAGCGCTATCGATCGCGCTTTGCCTCTGGTTAGCAAACGATTGTGATTCTATCCCTAAGCGATACCGCAACTGACCGACCGAACAGGTTATCGTCCCACAGTTATAGTCGGCTTTAACTATTGTGGCGCTAAAATTGGTGACCGTTATCGTCGAGCTAGTCAGCGTTCCTCGATACAGCGACGTCGAATACTCGCAAAGACCAGCGGTATTCATTCTAAAAACCAGTAGCGCGATCTGGGTACCGTCCGGCTGTAAGAAAAATTGTTCGTTGCCCCCGCTGTCTTTGACTACGCGGGCACGGCCGAGCAACTGGCAAGTATTGTCTCGCTGGGCGCTGCCGAAACGCTTCATCTCGAGCGCGAAACCTTGTTCATTAGCGCCGTACGCAACTCGTCCTAACTCAAAATTTTGGTCGTTTTGCGGATTCGGGTAACGAACGTCATCGATTAAGGCGATATTTCTTACCGAAGTCTGTGCAAGGCTGCGGCGTAAGCTATCGGCCGTCTCTCTGGTTCCTTGTACGATCAGTGCGCGTTGTTCGGTTCGCTCAATCAAGCTGTTGGTGCCGATGGTAGCAAAAAGTGTGATTGTGATCGCCAAAACCATCAGCGTCACCGCAATCAAAAGTTCCATCAGAGTGAAGCCGCTTTGTTTGACAAGTCTAATCATTACTCGATGACCTCCGTGGCTGTCGTCTCCCTACTGGCGCCGCTGCCCCAGCGAACGGTTGCCTGAACGTTGTACGAGTCGGTAGCGCCAACGCGCTTAACAACAACAGTCCTTGTGAACTGAAGCTTATTTCTGCCTAACTGAACGGCTTTTCGTTCATTCGAAAGCATGCAGGTTTGCGACAGATTATCGGCCGGGCAATCGACGTAACACTCGGTCGCGCAGTTTAATGAGTTTAAGTAAGCCTCGAACCCGCTTGGATCGGTCTTTTTTACAAGCGCCACCACAGCGATTGACTCTTCGTTTAATCCGTTAGCAACCGTTTGCAGCTCGGCGCCGTTAATTAGGCGAAGCGCCGCTGCGTTCAAACTTATCATCGCTAAGCCAACCATAATCAAAAACGCTACCGCGAAGAGTACTTCAATAATGGAAAAACCTCTTTTCATGCTAGATTTCAGGATTAATTAACATCTGATTGCCAAACTCGTTTTGACCGCCGGTGTCGCCGGTACCGTTATTCGTGTCGCTGGTACACGGATTGTCATCTAAATCGAAACCCTCGTTGTAAGTAATAACTGGTCGAAAGAGTATCGAACGCTTCGGTAATTTTGATACGCAACCGCCGCCGCCGTTGTTGCCGCAATCCCAGTCTGTCGGTCGAGCGAACGAAAACTCTTTGTAGTCAGAGTAATTAGTAAAGGCGTCGAAAGCCCAAACACGAAAAACTAACGGCGTTGGTTGGTTCGCGGTTGTTACAGCGCCGGTAGTAAAGCTATAACCAACAACATCTTGGTTGAGCGGACTAAAATATTTACTTACTAACGGTTGAAACTGGTCTGCTCCGGCAGTACCTTGCTTCCAGTGAATGTCGTAGTACACCAACCGATTCGGATCGGCATTACTGAGTGTCTCCTCTTGCTTAGATCGATCGACTGCTCGCGGATAGGTAAGTAGAATTTCCGAGGTTTCGGCGCGACAGACCAGTGTCAGGGTAGCCGCTGGCGCGTCCTTCCAAAGCGGAGAAAATGTATCAACGAGCGCCGTAAAGCCCGCTTGTGGGTTGGTTCGGCTCACTACTATCTCGGAGTTAAGTCGGTCGATAGCGATGTACCGCTTCTCACCGATTTGTTTTGAGCTAAGCTCTATCACTAAATATCGAGCGCTGCTGTTTGGAGCTGTTGCCGTTAAACCGCTCCAGTACGGGTTAGAAAGCTCGGTCGAGTCGATCGGCGCAGAGGTGTCACCGCACTGAAAACCGACTTTGCCGATCGAAAACCGTACTGTTGCTTCTCTATCGTTCGGCGATTGGTTTGTTGGGAAAAAACTAGATACGTAAACGTTTCGAGGAAATTTTAACGATTTTAATTTGGTTACACTGCCTTGAGCTACGCCGGTACCGCAGCTAGCGATTCCGCGCTCCAAGCTGGCAAGGTTAGTTCGGATGTCGCCTTCGGCCGTGACCTTACCTTTCGAGACCGAGCCTTGCGGAAAGTCGCTAAACGTTACCTGGAAAATCTGCGAATACCCGCCGGCGATATTATTGGTTGGCGCGATCGAACGCGTCCGGGCGTCAATGAGCATCTGTTCGAGCTTATCGGCAGTGTTATCGAGCGCGTAGCGCTCGTTGCTACCAAATAGATTCGGCACACCGATCACCGCCAAAAGCGTGATAATTCCAAGAACGACTAATAGCTCAACTAAGCTATAAGCAAATCGTTTAATAGCTACTACGCGATACTGTATTGGCATCGATGTTGTTTTGGCAAGCCGTGCCGGTCGCCCCGATATTAGCCGTCCAACCGGTACCGTCGTTTATTAAGGGGGAAAAATCTGGACGCTTATCCTCGTCAATCGGGTTGCCTAGGCCGTCAACGGTACACTGGTAGAAGTAACGACCGTCAGTTAACGAGCCGCTATTGGCCGAAAATGTGAAATACTCACCGGTCACGTCGGTGTCGTCGTCAAGATTGCGGGCGTTCAGGCCGTTACCGTCGAAAAACCACTTCGAGGTATACGTCGCACCGTCAGGAAACAGCGATAGCTTACCGCTCTGATCGTTCTGATTTTCCAACTTTGCTGCCACAAGAAACTCCGAGTAATCGTAGCTAACTCGGAACTGGTATCGATCAACACCGACAAAGAGCGGATCTTGGACTAATCGATCCATATATTTAAGACAGACCAGAAAATTATTAACAGATACGAAACCGTCTTTTAGCCTAATCGGTGTCGTATCGAGATCGCTCACCGTCGGCGTAGCCGTAGTGGGATCGGTAAACGTTGCGGTGGCACCAGTCTCGGCGCCGTTACAAGTGACGACGTCGGGGGCAAGGCCGTAGTTAGAATTTTTGGCGTCGCCGTTATTGTCAAACGAACCCAAGTAAAACGTCGGGTTCGGGTACACTTTGTAATCCGAGTTAAAGAGGCTTAAGCCAGAGATAAAGAGGTTAATATCTGCCTTTCTCTTTGAGTCTCGCGATTTCTTTTGGATCGGCAGTACTGCCACCGTCACGATCGTAATCAGAATGCCGATGATAGTGATAGAAACCAATAGCTCGATTAACGTAAATCCCTTAGTACGATTGTTGGTCATTAAAATTCCCCCGTTAAATTGTAAATAGGTTGCAACACCGAGATAATCACGAACGCAACAGCTAACCCTAAAATAACGATAATAAACGGCTCCAACAGCGCTGATAGCGCACGCAAACGAGCATCGACTTCGCTCTCGTAGTAGTCGGCAAGCGTGGTGGTGGTGCCAGCCAGATCACCTGATTGCTGCCCGACAAAGAGCAGCTGCGTCATCATTTTAGGAAAGTACCGGTTATTTTGCAGCGAGGTAGAGATCGCCGAACCTTGCTCGAGCGCTCGCATTAACGATTTCAAGGCCTTCTTATAGGTAACGTTAACGGTCGAATCCATCAGAATATCAACCGATTCGATAATAGGCACGCCAGATTTGACTAGTAGCGACATCGTCCGGTTAAACCGCGCCAAGAACACATACTGGTTCAACCCGCCAAATACCGGAAAGTTAAGACTGATATAGCTACCAACGTTTTTACCCGGCTTGGTTGTAAGAAAAAACTTAAGAGCAATCAGGAATACGATCAGCCCGCCGATAATGTAGTACCAATAATTCGTAATGAAGTCGGTGGTTGCCAGCAGAATCGTCGTCGAGAGCGGTAGCTCGCTGCCGCTACTCTCAAAAATCGCTTTAATCGGTGGGATGACCTTGGTCATAATAATGGCACCGATAATTACCATTACTACCAAAATAAACGCTGGGTAGATCATGGCGCCGCGAACGCGGCTGGTAAATTCGGCCGAGCGAGCCGTAACATTCGCGAGCTCGTCGAGTACTTTAACTAAATTTCCCGTGGCTTCGCCGGCTTTAATAACACCGATTTCAACGACTGGGAACGTTTTTGGGTGGCCGGCCATCGCAACCGAGAGCGGAAAGCCGTTTTCGAGACTAGCAGAAATCTCCCGCAGTATCTGCCGGAATTTGCGATTCGGCGTCTCTGAGACGATATCTATCGATTGGGTAATGCCGACGCCAGCCTTTAGCATGGTTGAGAGTTCGCGATACACTATCGAGCGATCTTTCGCAGACACTCGGCTAATCGATAGACGCTTGAGCAAACTCTTCTCTTCGGCCACCGACAGGATGGTGTAACTTCTGCTGTTAAGGGCTCGTCGAAGCTGTCCTGCCGAGCTAGCGATCGCCCGACCGGTATGAACCCGTCCCTTACTGTCCCTTACCCGGTACTTATAACGGATTTTGCTCAAGTTCCCTCCATAAAAAATTGTAGAGCAACCTCGCGGTTTTTGCTAATCTTAACCAAAGGGGAAAATGTTACTAGAACTCTCATACTGCATTGGCGCTCCGGTTATAACCAATTCGAGTACTAAGATCGGCTCGATCGATTTTCCGGTATTCGACGGTAAGCAAGCCCGTTTGGTCGGTTTTCAGGTCGTACAGACAGGCATTGTTAAAAAATTTCGCGGCTTACTTTTTGACGATATCGTCGAGATTACCCGAAGCGACGTGCAAGTAGCTGCTGCTTCCAGCCTTCAGAACAACCTCAAATCACTCGATCAGCACTTCCAAGAGTACGGCTCGGTTGTTGGTGTGACAGCCAAAACAGAGAGCGGCAAACGGCTCGGTAAAGTTTTGGACGTAGTTATCGAAACCGGCAGCGGTCGGATTACGCGTTTTTACATACGTAACTTCTTGCAAGAGCGAATAATCCCAGTTCAGTTTCTGGTAACTATCACTCCCCGAGAGGTAATTTTTAAAGACGTGGTTAGTCAGCCGATTTTTGATCGCGTCGCTGTCGCCGAAACCGCGTAACTCGGGTAAAATACCCGTATGATTAGCTACGAAGAATTCTCTAAGCTTGATATAAAAGTTGGTACAGTAGTTGCCGCTACAAAAGTTGAGGGGACTGATCGACTTTTGAAGTTTGAGTTTGATTTTGGCGATGAGAAACGAACAATTATCGGCGGTTGGGCGCTTTCGTACCCTGATCCAGCCGTGTTGGTTGGGACGCAGATGCCGGTACTGATGAACTTAGAGCCAAAAACTATTCGCGGCATTGAAAGTCAGGGGATGATTTTAAGCGCCGTTAAAGACGAGCAGCCGCGTGCCTTACATCCAGACACCGACGTTGATCCCGGTACAATCGTTCGCTAAACCGCTGACATAACCGAGTGAATCGGGTATACTTTCGCTAATTACTTTTGTAAGGAGGTATTCTTTGCAACGAGTCGAACTTCGACATTTAACGCTCGATCTGTGGTTTGCGATGTGGGACGGCTTAGCCGGACTCTGTCAAACAACCCAGTACAGCAAACGACCTTCGTATCTTTGGTATCGCTTTCGCGAGCACCAGAACGACAGAAGACACTTTCACAACCTCGTCCACATCGACGAGTGCGTGGGACACTGGGTAGCGATTCAGGACAAGTCCCGGGATTCAAAGTGGCTCTCGCTTTACACGCTCGTGATGCACGACTACGTCTACGACAGCGCGCGAACGGATAACGAATCCGAAAGCGCAAATGCTGCCGAGCAGTATTGGGATCTTGTCGGATTACCGTCGCCTAGCACCTGGCTCCAGTGGGTGCAGTTGGGCATCCAGTTTACCGACCACAAACGGTTTACTACCTACCCGGATTACCAGCGAATTTGCGATATCGACCTAATGAGCTTGAGCGTCGACTGGCCGCAGTTCAAACGCAACAGCGTTCTGATTCGCCGCGAGTATTCCCAGTACAGCACTGAAGATTACTGGATCGGTCGTCGCAATTTCTTCGTTGAATTCGCCAAGCGTCCGAAAATCTATCAGTCGGCTGAGTTCGCTCAGTTCGAACAAGTCGCCCGTGGCAACATGCAACGGATGGTCGAACTGATCAACGCCAAGTATCCACCGCCCTAATCGGGCGGTTTTTTTATAAAAAAGTGCGCCCATGACGGGCGCGTATGATTGGGAATGATATGGAGCGGGTGGACGGATTCGAACCGCCGACCTCCTGCGTCTGCTTCGCTGTGGCAAGCCCCCAGAAAACTGGTTACCTACCCTCTTGATTCTTTCGCTAAGCTTGGCAAGCGCTCTAACCATACTGAGCTACACCCGCTCTCTGATGTGCGAAGTATATCGTACCGCCATTACTCGAGAAAATCAAGAAGTTATAAAAAACCGCCGCGAGCTCTGATGAGCTGTTGGCGGTCGAGCGAGAGACCCGCTCCCTGTTCAGGGTCGCGTCAGCGGGTCTTCAGGGACGATAGCTGGTGAGGCGTCGTCGGGCAAGAGTCGTTTCGGGTTCCAACGCGCAACGGCGTAGGTTTTACCCTCGAGAGCAATCGGGTGATCCCATATCACCTTGTTCTCCGGCAGCCGGTAGTCGCGAAAGATCGCGACTTTGGGCACAAGGATCGTGCCGCGTTTTGTTCCGACGTTCGGTTCGTCGTACGCCAGCGTCAACAGATAGGTATCGAACGGTTCGACACCTTCGCCGAGATCCGGTGTCACCGATTTCACGCCGAGTAGTTCGTACTCGACGCCGTTGACGATCACCAGCTCTCGCGAGCCGCGCGGCATGAAGATCGCTGCTAGAGCGATGAGTACGACGACACAAACGACGCCGATTCCGATCCGTTGATTCGAATTGAGATTCTTCAACATGTGTATGTGCACCTCCGTGCGTGACCAAAGTCTGGCTAATGATACTGAAAATTGATCGTTAAATCAACGGATAACCGTCATTTTTCCCGTTGATTAACCAACCCTTAATGCGTAAAATAGATACATTCACACGGAGGTGAATATCGTACATGTCTAGTCAAGAAGACCAGCACGGAAGCTTGGTCACGTTTCAGCTTCGCCGACCCGAAGGGAAAGATCATGATGTCGTCGACGTTTTCGTTGACGGCGCCAGGGCAGCTAGCCTCTACCCGTATAAAAGCGGATTTCGAGTGCTGAGTCAGCATCTTCCTAACGACCCAGGTGAAGCGGTGACGATCACGAAGTTCTACCCGCCCGCCATCAACATCGCCATCCCCATCGGTGAGTAGCGCCCGCCAATCCTGCCAGCCTCACGCTGGCACTTTTTTATCAAAAATGGGGCACTTTCATGTGCCCCTTATGACCAGCTGGTTCCGTTTTCTGTGGACGCCCCGGTGTAACCGGCGGACGACTAGAGCCAAGTACGGTACTTGACGGCCCTAGCAGTACTTTGTGTTTCCCGCTGTGTTCTGGAAGATTATAACAAAATCCCGCCGGTTAAGGCGGGAAAGTATTAATACATCAGTGAACCTCGATGATTGCGTTGCCAAAGTGCGCCTGAATGTACAACTCTGGTTTCCACAATTCGAGCGGAATTAGCCCAGTTTTCGGCGTTATTTCGTACGGAACACGATGAGCACTTTCAGCTGCTCTCCACACATTACCTTGCAGGGTAAGTAGAGATAAAGTGCCGTCGAAGTTATCGACAATTCGCCATGAGCCTTGGGGGAGCGCCAATCGGGCTGCGTTGTTTTTGGTAAGGTATACCGTCTTAAGGCTCTTATCTTTTCGCCCAGAATCCTGGTGCTCAGGTCGCTTTGCTTTGACGCGAGTCGTCGTATCGTCGCTGTGGACAAAATACATAGAGCCCTTAGCTGTACGAAACCCGCTAACTCTATGACGTTGGTTGGTGTCTTTAGCCATATTCTCCTTGATGTTGCTTCATTGGTGAAGCGAGGTGCTCTGCGCACTTTACAATAATTTACTCAAGAAATCCAGATTGCTAGTCTACTTTTTTAGACTAAACCAAATAATTTTTACTAAAGTTTCTGGGCCGACGGGTTGCTTGTAGTAAGTTTCGTAAGTCTTGTACATTTCTTCATCAGAAGGAAATCCTTCATGTCCCCTTTTATCTTCTCCGCTTAGCTCGCCGAGCGGTTTCTCGACGATTTTTGTGATAATTGCATCGGCAAAATGACGGTTGGTCACAAACTCAAGTAGCTCGACATTGTCGCCTTCTTGCAAATCCTTGTCGTCAAACAATCGCCAAGTCGCGTTCTTCTCCCCACTCAAAACCAGCGGCACCAAATACGAGCGGAATTTAAGAGTTTTATTTACCACCCTTACTCCTACTTCTATACCGTAAATCTTGCTTAGGTATCTTTCGCCTATCAGCCAGGTAACGAATAATTGCATTTTTAGTCACGGTACTCAACTGATCAACAGTTAGCTTAATATCAGCATACCCAGACGCATTGCCTTTCTTAGTTGTATGTACAAATGAGCTGCTAAAGCCCTTCTTATTTAATCTTATTAGTTCCGATCTATGCAGGAAATCGTTTCGGTTATCTATAACCCAGTTAATTACTCTAGTGAAATTAGATCCAAATTTTTGTTTAAATAAATTCTCAGGATTTGTTATCGTTTTTATAATTGTGTTTGGGTAAAACGTCGCACTTTTTGAAATGTAATCTTTTTCATTCTGAGTTGTATTTTCAAAATAAAACTCCTTTACCCTCCCACTGCCCTGATCGATATTTGTACCGATTATCGCCTCGACGGCAGATATAATCACAATTAGTCTTAGGTCTGACAACCCCTGACGCTTCGGATCTGGCAATACTAGGCTGTCGTGGTAAAAAAAGAGGAGGTGGCTGATTTTAATAAGCTGTGCTTTATTTACCTTACTAAGCTTCCCTATATATTCAGATACCGAAATATAACCTTCTCCAAGAATACTTGATCCAAAGACTTTCGAAACCAAATCCCTATATTGGTCTTCATCTGCAAGTTTCAAAAAGAATAATGTATTTTTATTCACCGTTGTTTATTGCAAGAGTTACCAAAGGTAAGCATGACTACATTCCCATTCCACCCATGCCGGACATGTCTGGCATTGCTGGGCCGGAGTCTTTGGCTGGCAAGTCGGTGACTGCCGCTTCGGTGGAGAGAATCATCGCCGCCACAGAGGCTGCGTTTTGGAGCGCTGAACGGGTGACTTTAAGCGGATCGATAATACCAGTCTCAAGCATATTCACGTACTTGTCGTTTTTAGCATCATATCCGATACCGACCTTTGATTTTTTGATTTCCGAAACAACGACAGCGCCTTCGACGCCGGCGTTGTAAGCGATCTGCCAGGCAGGGGCGTGCAGAGCGTTAGCAACGATATCGACACCGGTTTTCTCATCGCCTTCGGCTTTGAGAGTTTCGAGCGCTTTGAGCGCTTCGAGTAAGGCGGTACCGCCGCCAGCCACAACGCCTTCTTCGATCGCGGCGCGAGTAGCTTCTTTAGCGTCTTCGACGCGGTGCTGTTTTTCTTTCTGTTCGACTTCGCTGGCCGCGCCGACTTTAATAACTGCTACGCCGCCAGAAAGCTTACCGAGACGTTCTTTGAGTTTGTCTTTGTCGTACTGGCTGGTCGATTTTTGGACTTGTTGTTTGATCTGCTCGACGCGCGCTTTAATCTCTTTGTCGCTGCCCTTGCCGTCGACGATGGTGGTTTTATCTTTGTCAGCGACAACACGTCTCGCAGTGCCGAGCATATCGACAGTTGCGGCGTCGAGCTTCATACCTTTTTCTTCGCTAATAACTTGGCCGCCAGTCAAGATAGCGATGTCTTGAAGTATTTCTTTACGGCGATCACCAAAGCCTGGCGCTTTAACAGCCAGGATATTCAGAACACCGCGAAGCTTGTTCACCACGATGGTGGCTAGGGCTTCTCCGTCGACATCTTCGGCGATAATCACAAGTTCTTTTTTGCCGGTTTGCGCCAGCTGTTCTAACAACGGTAAAACTTCTTGAATTGAGGAGATCTTCTTATCGGTAATTAGGATTCGTGGACTCTCGATTTTAGCTTCCATCCGCGACGAGTCGGTTACCATGTACGCTGAAAGGTATCCTTGATCAAATTGCATACCTTCAGTTAGCTCGTACTCAACGCCAATACCCTGCGATTGTTCAACTGTTATCACGCCAGTGTTACCGACTTTATCGAAGACTTCAGCGATTAGCTCGCCGATCTCTGGATCGTTGGCAGAAATTGAGGCAACTTGCGCGATCTCTGCTTTGGTAGAAATTTTTTTAGCATTCTTTTTTAGATGAGCAACGACGGCTTCGGTCGCACGTTCAATACCGCGACGGATCGCCATCGAACTAGAACCAGCGGCAACGTTTTTAAGGCCTTCGTTAATCATCGCTTGCGCAAGGAGTGTGGCTGTAGTTGTACCGTCACCAACTGCGTCGTTGGTCCGTGAGGCAACTTCTTTAACCAGCTGTGCGCCCATGTTCTCGAATTTATCTTCGAGTTCGATTTCTTTAGCGATTGTAACACCGTCGTTAGTGATGGTTGGGCCGCCAAAACCTTTGTCGAGTAAGACGTTTCGTCCTTTTGGTCCGAGCGTTACTTTAACCGTGTCGGCTAAAACGTTAACACCGTGCTTAATTTTGTCGCGAGCGTCTTGTGAAAATTTAATCTGTTTTGCCATTATTACTCCTTATTTTTCGATAATGCCGATAATTTCGTCTTCACGAAGAATTTTGTATTCAAACCCGTCGGCTTTGTAATCTTTGCCGCCCCAATTTTCAAACAGAACTCGGTTGCCTTTCTTAAGTTCGATAGCGACGCGTTTGCCAGTAGTGACGTCGAGGCGGCCTGGACCGACAGCCACAACTACACCTTCTTGCGGTTTCTCCTTGGCGGTATCTGGAATAATAATTCCAGATTTCAGCGTCTGTTCGGCGCTGACCAACTTAACAACAACTCTATCTGCTAGCGGACGTATATTCATCGTTTACTCCTTTTGAATTGTTATTTATTTTCTAGGTTGATTGTAAAGTGTACTTTACATAGAGTCAAGAATTAATTTGTACTATAGTCTAGAAGCCGTGGGAGTTAGCGAAGCACTGGCCTGCGATGCGTTTTGCGTGAAGTCGCAGACAACCAGGAAGATCAGGTACTAAGCGAGATATAGGCAGACGGATCACGGATAACAGAAAGCCTTGGCGCAACCTAGTTCAGAGCCTAAACCCAAACCAAAGATCCTGCGGTCATCTAACCGGCTTTTGCCGGTTTTTTTAAAAAATGGCCCCGAGATGGGGCCTGGAAACTACTTGGTAGCAACCTTGGTTGTAGCGAACGCATCACGGAATACGAGCGCGTACGATGGGTGAAGAATTCGCGGAGCCAACGACGAGCCGCCGTCCATATGCACCATCGCCTCAAAGCCCCACTGCTTAGCCAGTCGTAAACAGTCCCAACGATTCCCGCGCATCTTGACTCGAAAGTAGTAATTTCCTTTCGTCGCCCAGAATTGCCGCCAGAGCTTTTGCTCGGGAGCAGGCGGGATGGTCATTCCGGCTAACGCCCAATCCGGTGTGCCAGCGGCGAGACAGCTCGCGGCGTTTGGGTAGATTACGACCCGGCCGTTGTCGTAACCAGCCAGAACTTTGCGAGAGTTGCAGTACGGTCCGATCTTGCGGACACCGTTTTCGATCGTCAGATCGACGCCACAACGAAGCTTTCTACCGTCGATCGTTCGTTCGCCGTAGAAACCGGCCACCGTCACAAAATCCGCGCCAGTTGTGGTTTGCACCCAGTTTGGGTACTTACCGCCGCGATAATGACGGACTTCGAGTCGGTCTTTGGTCATGTCGAATCGCTCTACCTCTAACGCAAAGCTAGCGGGTGAGACGAAAACCAGAAGCTGAATCAGCACGAGTTTGGATATTCGTTTCATGAGATACGTCCTTGTATGTAGGGTGCGTATTGTTACGCTACTGCATTTAAACCAAGGAGAAAAATTGTCAAGTAGATACGTGGAAACCAAGGGCTTAATTTTTATAGAAGGGGGTAGGGGGTGCTACTTGCGAAGCGCTGCCCCTACCCCCTTCACCCCCACCCCAAGCACGCTTTTGACACTGGCTCTAGGCGTGCAGGGTAAGGAAGGTGTGGAAACCATAGGGGCTGCTTCGCAATTAAGCCCCTTGGTTTCCACAAATCTATTTCACTTTCATAAAAATATCAGGTTAAATAACATCAAATGAAACGACTTGTCAGCGGATTACAACCAACGGGCTCACTGCATCTGGGCAACTACATCGGCGCGATTGCTCAGTTTGTCGAGCTGCAGCACAATTACGACTCGTTCTTTTTCGTCGCCGATTATCACTCGCTCACCGGCCGTCCAACCAAAAAAGAGCTAACAGCGAGTACTCACCACGTTCTGGCGATGCTAATTGCTTGTGGCGTTGACCCGCGATCGGCAACGGTGTTTATTCAGTCCCAGGTTCCAGAGCACACCGAATTAAGTTGGATTTTTAGCAACTTCTGCTCGGTCGGGCAGCTGAAACGAATGACCCAATACAAAGAAAAGTCCGATCAGTACGGCCAGAACGTCGGCCTTTTCACCTATCCGGTCTTAATGGCCGCCGACGTCGCGCTCTATCAAGCTGAAGTGGTACCGGTTGGTGACGATCAAATTCAACATCTAGAGCTCGCCCGTGAGATTATCCGCAGCGTCAACGCCCACGCTGGCAACGTCTTCACCGAACCGAAGCCGTTACTAACGAAAGGTTCACGAATTATGTCGCTCTCAGACCCAACCAAGAAAATGAGCAAAAGTCTTGCCGGTAGCGCTATCGGGCTACTCGACGACGAAGCGACGATTATTAGAAATATCAAACGCGCCGTTACCGATTCAGATCCAAATCCCGCTAAGCCAAGTAAAGCGCTGCAAAATTTATTCACGATTCTCGAAGTTGTCTCAGGACCCGAAGCCGTGAAAGATATGGAGGCGATGCGCAAAGACGGTAAACTACGCTACAGCGAACTAAAGGAGCTACTTATCGAGGAGACACTGCACTTCTTAGAGCCGATTCAAAAGACCTATAACTCATTAATTAAAGATCCTAAAGCGCTCGAACTAATGGCTCTCAACGGCTCTAAACACGCCCGAACAATCGCCAAAGAAAGCTTATCGATCGCCAAAAAAGCACTCGGTTTAGTTGGATAATTTACCGTTGATTTCCAACCGGGATCGGATCAGGCTTTAGGCATCTAATGCGTCTGTTGGCGCAAGGAGGTGAAATATTTGGAAGCCAAACCACCACAAGTTCAAGGCGGCGATCAATCGATAGAGCTTAGCCGCCTACTTTGCTTTTTTTGTAGGCGACAACAAAAATTGACGCCGCTACGCGGAGCCTTGCAGCTTCGCAACTACACCGTAACAGTGGGCGGTACGACATACGGAGTGTGCCCCGAACATGAGAACGACTACCTGGCCTTGCAGAAACGCCTGCGTTAGGCCGCACCGCTAGCCGGGTTGGTAAGACCTGGCTAGATTATTGAAATTTAGGCGATATTTTTTTATACTATTTGTTCTTGGAGGTTATGTTTGAGTCTCACTAGCACATTTGGAGCGTCCTGCGTTCTACCAGTCGAGAAAAAGCTGGAAAACATTAAGATTCCGGAAGGAGTCACGTTCATCCCATTTTGTATCGGCTGCGAACGGAACGGTATGCGTGTCCCTGTCAATCAGCGAACATGGAGCGAAGGACGAAGAACCAAGATCGTCGATGGAGTAAGCCAGGGTATCTGTACCCCATGTTGGAACCGCGGCGTTCGATCCTAACACACAACAGGCCTTCGGGCCTATTTTTTCATACAAGAAGTTTCTTCAGCTCGTCCGTTTTAGTGCGGCAGAGCTCGTCACTTCGTGCTTCAACGTTTAGGCGCAGCAGCGGTTCGGTGTTACTGGCACGCAGGTTGAAACGCCAGTCTTTAAAGCTAACTGATAGTCCGTCTGTTTTATCGATCTCGCCGTTAGAATACGCTTTCTCAACCTCTCCAAGTTTTGTGCTGATATCGGCAACGGTGAAGTTAATCTCACCAGAAACGAAGTACCTACTTCTAAGCGGCTCAACGATTTGGCTCATCGTCTTATCCGGATTTTCAGCAATGATATTTAACAAAATCAAAAAAGTTATAAGCCCACTGTCGGCATAATAAAAATCTCGGTAGTAAAAGTGTCCGCTCATCTCACCTGCAAACAGAGCATCTTCGCTTCGCATTCGGTTTTTAATAAACGTGTGACCGGCTTTATTTAGGATCGCTACACCGCCTGCTGCTTCGACAGTTTCGATTTGGGCCCAAATGTTGCGTGGGTCGTACAATATTTTTTCGCCCGATTTTTTCTTTAGTAAGTATTCGGCGATTAGTGCTGTCAGATGACAACCCTCGACAAACAGGCCGTTTTCGTCAGCCACATAAAAGCGATCGCCATCAGCATCCCAAGCAACACCGATGTGCGATTTCGTCTCTCGGATTAGTTCACTCGTTTCTTCTCTATTTTCTAGAACTAGCGGATCTGGCCTGCCTTTGGGGAAAGTACCATTTGGTTCAAAGTTAAGCTTAACGAATTCGACTGTATCTAGACCGAGTCTTTCAAGTAGTTTTTCGGCGACGACACCGCTCATGCCGAAATTTGCGTTAGCAACAACCGTTAATTCTGGGATACGTTCGCACTCGGCAAACTTACTTAAGAAATCCAAGAAATCTTCGGTAATTTCTTTTTGGTGGATCTCACCGGGGTCGTCGGCGGTAAAATCCTCGTCGCTGAAAGCTAAGCGTTTAGTTTCCGGCAGACCGTTATCAGAAGAGAGTGCCTCAACGCCCTTTTTTATCATTTTCAAGCCGTTATACTCGGCTGGGTTGTGCGACGCAGAAACCTGAATACCGCCGTCGTAATGATAGTAGCCGACGGCAAAATAGAGCATTTCTGTCGGCACGACGCCAATATCGACAACCTGTACACCTGCTTCGACCAGACCTTCCATAACAGCCCTTTGTAGACTCTGTCCGCTAACACGAACATCGCGACCGACAGCAACCACTTTCGGCTTAACGTAGTGGGAAAATGCACCAGCAATGCGCTTTACTGTCTTCTCGTCAATTTGGTCTGGGTATGTGCCGCGGACGTCGTAGGCTTTGAAAATTGTTTCGTTCATTGATCAGATGGTAGTAATTTTTAAGGTAAAAGAAAAGCCGCCGACTCGCGAGGGTATGCGAGCGGCGGCCGGGGGAGGGAGGGAGGAGAGAAGACTAGTCGTACGTCCACCAAGGCGTTCTTTGGGAAGAAGCGACGTGTGACGTTTGTTGTGATTTGCGGATTAGTTCTGCCGCCGCTTTTTCCTGAACCTTTGGTCGGCCAGAATCGTAGGAGCGCTCCGCAGCGCGGTAGCCTTCGTCTTGACTGCGAATTTGCCTACCAATAAGCTGCGTTGCCGCCCTATTCAGCACCACTGGGATGCTGGGGTTATCGTAAGCGTAGAGCAGTTTTAGCACTCTCCACTCCGTCTTGTTTAGCCAATCTGGCCGTTCGGTCAGACCGGCGAAGAACTCTTTTTCTTCCTGAAATGTCATAGGTGCCTCCGTGCGGATTGTGCACACAGCCTATCAGAAAAGCCCTAAAAAATCAACGGATTTATAACTAATTTACGGGGTTGGTGGCGGCGCTGGAGGCTCTTTAGTACCAACCAAGAACCTGGCCGGCCAGGCTTTGTAGATAGATTTAAAGACCTGTTTATTAATCACCGCTCCGGCTCTTGAAACCGTATACGTAACCGTTGTTACCGCACCGTCGTGTGGCTTCTCGATCTGCTTTGTCTCGCCGCGGAACAGAGTATCAGTGTCAGCGTAAATCGGCTCGCCGGCCGGCGTAGTGCTAAGAATTTGTGTATCGCTAATTGCTGAGCTTCGTCCGTCGCTCGTTCCCCAAAGCTCGAAGATTACTTTATTGCCTTCAACGCGTCCCTGAACCAAAATGTGCCCGGGTGTGTCGTTAAGAAATTTAAAGTCGGGTTTCGGTAGGTAAATCGTGGCATCGAGCCCAAGCGGCGGCTCGTAATAACTAACGCGATACGAGTGGTTACGTCGTTCGGTTACTTTGAGCCCAGCGTTTAATACCGACCGAAAGAGCGTCGTTGAAACTTGGCAAAGTCCGCCGCCGTACTCAGGGATCGTTCGGTTTTCTTTAATCACCAATTCCGGCAAGAAGCCAGTTGAGGCGTCAACGGCGCCGAGTGAGTTCACAGTTGAGAACTCTGCCCCGGGCTTAATAAGCGCGCTTTGTAGTAGTTTAACGCCGTTAACGATGTTAAGTCGGCGATTCGTCGGCGAACCGGTAAAATCGGTGATACCTAAGCCGATTCGCTCCTTTATGCCAAGTGTAGCCAGATTTGCTTCGTTAATAATCGGTTGCTGCGGACCGGTAACCAACTCAGCGGTCGGTTTTTCCTCGGCTGAGTCGAGTGCCGAGAGGACACGTGCTGTTGACTCGGTAATATTAATAACGACACCTTCTTTCGAAGCTTGAGCGATCGCTAGAACGCCGTTTCGGATAACTAGTTTTGGCTCCTGCGCCGGCTGATCGACTTTAGCGGCAAGTTCTTCCAAGAACTTTTTCACTTGGTCTTGAGTAAAATCAGCAACCAGCGGATAGCGACCGTCAATTGATTCTGAGGCACCGACAAATCCGATCATCTGGCGGATCTCTTTTGGCTGAAGTGTTTTCTTGGTCCCAAAATACGACAAGACTAATTGCTGTTTGGAGAGCTCCTCAACTTGAGCGTTAATCGTTGCTTCGTCTAATAGTACGACTCTCGGTGAGTCGACGACGGTGGTAACAGCGATCGTTGCGCCTTTAAACGACGTTAACGAACTAATTACTTCTTGCTTGAGAAGAAGTTTATCAACAACACTACCGACCTTCTCTTTTGTGTAAGTAACTTTTTCTCCATCGATCAGGCCGCTTGCGTTAACTGCCGGCTGATCAACAGATTGCGCAACGATTTCAATAAACGACTCAAGCGCCTGCTCGTCGTAGCGTACAACCGGCTCAATTTGGTGGGTAATAAACGGCGCGCTAAGATGCTGAACGAAACTTTGCCAGACGTCCTCGCCTCGACCGAAGCTATGGATTTTGTCAGTAGTCCCTTCAACGTCGACGTTCCAGTCTACTTCTTTTGGTAGTAATTCGTTAGCTGTCTCGCCGTGCGTTAAAACAATCTTTTGTTGATTTAAACTCTCACTTAGTTGTGAGACTTTTTGGTGAACTTGCTCGTAGGTTAGTCCGGCGAATTTCTGATCGCCGATCATTACTTTTGGATACACCTGTCCTAGAAACAGTAAGCTATAACCGAGGTATAGTAAGCCGATGGCAGCAGTGAAAAGTAACACTACCAACGAGCCTCTCTGAGGTTGGGGAAGCTTCTGTATATACGAACCTAGGCTCACGAGAGCTTTCGGCAATGGTGGTCGAGTCATCTCTTTTGCCCACCCTACTACGTGCCAATTATTTCTTCAAGCAACGCTCGAGCTAAATTCTCTCGACGGACCTTCTCGTCTTTAGCAAAGTAAAACTCAGCCGTTAGAACATCTCCTTCTTTCGCATTCTCTGGCAGCTGGATTCTGGGAATCCGCAGCTCTTCGTCGTTATGTTTTAGCACGCCGGAACCGTTCTCAAAACGGTCGATCACCCAATGGATTGGCTTAAGCGGCGTCATTGATCGCGGTGTTAGCCTGGCAGTCGTTGTGGTTTCTGACAGCCAGGCGATACATCGTAGTTAGCGGATAATAAGCGCAATAATTAAGATGGCGACGATATTCACGATCTTAATCATTGGGTTGATGGCTGGACCAGCCGTATCTTTGTACGGATCGCCAACTGTGTCGCCGGTGACCGAAGCTTTATGCGCTTCTGAGCCCTTACCGCCGTGGTTGCCTTCTTCGATGTACTTTTTGGCATTATCCCAAGCTGCGCCGCCGTTGGTCATTGAGAGCGCGACGAATAAGCCTGTAACAATGGTGCCGATTAGTAACCCGCCAAGCGCTGCTGGGCCAAGCAACCATCCAACTAGGATCGGGGCGACGATCGGTAGAAGTGCTGGGATAATCATTTCCTTAAGCGCGGAACCAGTTACGATCGAGACTGCTCGGGCGTAGTCTGGCTTAACTTTACCTTCAAGAATACCGCGTCGCTCTTTAAACTGACGACGAACCTCCGAGACTACGGCACCGGCTGCTCGACCGACTGCTTCCATCGACATAGCGGCAAAGAGGTACGGCAATAGACCGCCGATAAACAGCCCAACGATCACATACGGATCCGAAAGGCTGTACGTTACTTCTAACCCCTTAATCATGATTTCTTCGGTGTACGAGGCAAACAACACCAACGCCGCCAAACCAGCTGAAGCGATGGCGTAACCTTTAGTTACGGCTTTTGTCGTATTACCGACAGCGTCGAGCTCGTCGGTCACAACTCGGACTTCGCTTGGCAAACCAGACATCTCGGCGATTCCGCCAGCGTTGTCGGTAATCGGACCGAACGCGTCGATCGCGACGATCACAGCAGTCAACGAGAGCATCGAGAAAGCAGCGATCGCAACACCGTAGAGGCCCGCTAATTCGTAAGCGCCGAGCGAGCCGGCAGCGATAACAAGAACGGGGAACATCGTGGAACGCATCGAAAGCGCAAGACCGGCGATAATATTAGTAGCGTGTCCAGTCTCGGACGAACGAGCGATGTGCTTAACTGGATTGAACTTCGTTGAAGTGTAGTACTCAGTAATAACCATCATTAGCGCTGTGACAGCGATACCGATCACCGCTGTAGCGAACAATTTTAGCGTGTTTAAATCGGTCTGACCTTCGATTAACCACTTAGTAATCGGGTAGAAACCGAGGATCGCCAATACGGCTGAGACCGCCAGACCGCGATACATCGCGCCCATAATTGTTGAACCTTCTTTATTACCAACGCGAACAAACAGCATACCGATAATCGAGGCTAAGACCGAAGCCGCACCGAGCGCTAGCGGGAATAAGACGATATTAGCAACGTTCGGGAATAAAATAGAACCAAGCAGCATCGCTGAAACAGCGGTAACAACGTATGTTTCAAATAGATCTGCAGCCATACCGGCACAGTCACCGACGTTATCACCGACGTTATCGGCGATAACGGCCGGGTTACGTGGGTCGTCTTCTGGAATACCGGCTTCAACTTTACCGACTAAATCGGCACCGACGTCAGCTGCCTTGGTATAGATACCGCCGCCGAGTCGAGCAAAAATCGAGATTAACGAGCCACCGAACGCTAAACCGACTAGCGCTGGGATATCTTTAGTAACCCAATAGAACACTGTGGTACCGAGCAGTCCGAGACCAGCAACCAATAGGCCAGTAACGGCGCCGCCGCGAAACGAGATATCCATCGCCGGGTGCAGCCCTTTTTTAGCAGCTTCAGCAGTTCGGACGTTGGCACGAACAGAAATATTCATACCGATATAACCGGCAAAGGCCGAGAGTATCGCACCGATGAGAAAACCTGCCGCTAAAATCCAGTTAAGAAAGAGTCCGAGAGTAATAAAAACAAAAAGCGCAACGATACCGATAGTTTTATACTGACGGTTAAGATATGCCTGCGCTCCCTGTTGAATCGCTTTGGCGATCTGAACCATTTTATCTGAGCCCTTCGGCTGCTTAGCGATCCATTTAGCTAACGCAAAACCGTACAAAACGGCAAGCAAACCAGAACCGGTCGCACTGTATAAGACGTACTGTTCGATAGTCATTCGTTTACACTCCTCTTCTCGTTTTTATCTGTGTTAGGCGTATTGTAACTGGTTTGGCTTCGAGAGACAAGACATGAAACATAGGCGCTTCCCGTTGACTTATATCATATTTACAGATATAGTTGCCCAGTTTCGAATCTTACAACTAGGGGGACATATGCAAATTGGCATCTCGTTTGGATCACTTGTGACTCCGATCACGCTCGCCTCACTCGCCAAAACCCAAGAAGTCGTCCAAACCCTCATTGGGTTCGGGATGTTTTTTCAAGGATTACCGTTCCGACAGTTCCATAAACTGAATATTGGCTGCCGTTACATCGAAGAGCCTTGGCCCGGCCTCGTTAATCAAAATGGACGAGTATTCTTCGGGCCAACTGCCACCAAAAAAGACCGGTTGGTCTTTACTGGCCCAGCGCTCTGTCATTCTTGGATAGTGAAACAGCGTCGCAACGAAGCGACCCAAATCGACCATCAGTTCAATCAATCGAGCGAGCAACCCGTTGAGCTACACAAGGGACTCGGCACGATGAACAAAATTCTGGGCCGCCTACAGGAAAAAGAGACCAGGATTGTCCTTGATACCTGCCATTTACGTGAAGTTGAGGGATACTTCGGTAATAGTCGTGCTATCATGCGTCAGCTGGTCCCAAGGACTGCTCTCGTTCACGTTCAGCCGATACGTAATACCGCCGAGTGGCAAGACTTCATCACCGGCAAGCCGACCGATCTTACGGGAATGCTTTACGAGATTAGAGCTGCTGGTTTCGATGGCGATTTTGTGATCGAAACGACGCCGTTCTTTCATCACAGCGGCCGATCTAATATGATCGCTCAGCTTTCCCGTCGATCTGTCCTTATCTCGGAAATCTTACGATTCTCCGAACAACTCCATCGTTGTCTTAATGCCTAGGGTTCGCCCTAGGCTTTTTTTAATACTTCCTCGTAAACTTTTAGCGTCTGTTTAGCCATCTTCGCCCATGAGAACTGCTTAACTCGTTCTAGAGCTCGGCGTTTCAGTTCTTCTGCAAGTTTTGGTTGCGATAATATTCGTTCGATCGCATCAGCAATTTCATGGGTTTTATGCGGGTTGACGAGCAGCCCAGCAGTGTCAACCACTTCCGGTAAGCTCGATATGTTGCTCGTGACCACTGGCACTCCTGAAACAAATGCTTCAAGTATCATGATGCCAAACCCTTCGTACCAACTCGGATGAACGTACACAGATGCGGCGCTATACATCGCAGCTAAATCATCGTCGCTAACAAACCCGGGGGTTATAATTTTGAGCCCGGCCGCCTGCTTATCGTACACAAGCTGCGCCACTTCGGGGCTCTGATGTGCTGGCTTGCCGCAAACTACTAACGCCAGGCTGGGGAATTTCGGTAGCAGCGACTCGTAAGCTTCAATTAACGAGACGAGCCCTTTGTATTTTTCCCAGCGGCTCACAAATAATGCGTATCGATCGGGTAGATTATATTTTTGTTTAATTGCCTCAATCTCTTTCTGGGAGTGCAGTCTAAACTTCTTTTCACTACCCTCTGGAGTAACGACGATATTCTCCGGCGAAAAGTGGAGCATCGAAACGAGATCTTGTTTGGTCGATTCGCTCGGAACGATAACCTTTTTAGCTCGTTTTGTATCGTTCATCACCAGTTTATAGGCGGCCTTACGAATCGTCGAGCGTGTCTGAGCGCCAGTTGGGAAGAGGTGCATAATTAGATCATGAATAGTAACGACAAACGGTTTCCGGTAGAGAATCGGGTGGTTAAAGTGAGTGAAGTGTACTAAATCAAAACGCTGCTCGTTAAGAATCTTCGGTAGCGTTTTTTGTTCGGCAACCGAGTAGTGCGGTATATCAACCACCAGCGAGCGGCAGTTCGGCGCATCAAGCGTAAACTCTTTTTCATCGGCCGGCGTAATAATAACTGTGTACTCGTTTTCTTGATCGATCTTTAGCAGCTCGGTTACCAAGTTACGTGCGTACCGACCGAGCCCGCCAGTTTCAGAGCGCCAAATTCGCGCGTCAATTCCGATTCTTTTACTCATTAGGTCGAATCATAGCGTCTGCCGCTGCTTTCGCAAATCTGCCACAGAGCTAACGCTAGGAAGAAGATGATCGAGAGATCGTTTTTAAAATAGGTGCTATCAAATAACCCATGGACCGCTATCGCTGCGACTGCCGCCAAAATCCCGACTCGTATTTGTGAGATATGCGACTCGACAACACCGGTAAATAATACGTAGAGAAGTAACAGTACTAATCCAAGTAAGCCCAAAACGCCAGCGGAGAGCCACATCGACAAGAAAAGGTTGTGCGGGTGCAGGGCGTAGGCGCGAACGTCACTTTGGTAGTAAGTGTCTGCGGCCAACTTTTTGTCTAGCTCGGCTTGAAATTGTCCCGGACCGACCCCGGTTAGCGGTTCGTCAATCACTACTTTTGTTGCTTCGCGCCAGATAAAGAGCCGTGCCTGATCGCTAGTATTCTGTCGTGGTGCCGAGAGCGAAACAACCGCAACTGCAGCCAATAGAACTGCAGCCGTTACTAGCACTGCCTTAACACTACGACGCCACAATAAGCTAATTAAGCCGATCGTTAGTAGCGCAACCAATCCTGCTCGAGAGCCCGACAGGTAAATTGCTGTTACAGCCGGCGCCGCCAACAAGACCACGGCGATGATACTGCGAGTTCGGTTCCAAATATACGCAACACCTATCGCTAAAAGAGGGACTAAATACATAGATACGTAGTTTGGTGATTCGAAGAAACCGAGCGCCCTACCCTGCTCGACGTACTGGTTTAAATCGCCCCCACTACTTTGGTGCGCGATCAGCGGCAAATAGCCTGCCCACTGTAAAATAGTGTAAAGCGAGACTAGGAACACCGAAAAGACTATCGCTTGGAATAGCCAGTGGACAGACTTCTGGTCGAAAAGTTTCCAAGCGCTCCAGCAAAACATCGCCGGGATAACGAACCAGCCTTTCAAAATTCCTAAGGCTGTGCGCGTATCGTCAGCGACCAGCGTGCCGATCGCAGCGCCGGATAATAGTAATAGAGCACCGATCACCAGTTGCGTTTTCAACGGCTTTGGCTGCTGCTCGCTAAATAGCGCGGCGACAAATCCTAGCACTATCAAGAGTTCAATGACGTTAGTCGGTAGCTCAAATATCGAAAAACGGACGTAGTACAACGGTAATAGCGCAGTCGCAACAACTAGCAGTAATCTTCCGAGCTTAGTCATTTATTCCAGCATACGCTTTCGTTCTTGAGTGTTCACGGCCAAGGCCAAGAGTGCAAATAGGGTGATGGCGACCGTCGGGTTATCGGCTAGCGGATGTAGAAAAAGCGAGTTAACGGCAATCGCCACAAATACACCAAGAAACGCCGTCGAACCGCTTTGCGACAAGAGTCGAAGCGCCCCGACAATCGCAGCCAATAAAGCAAACAGTCCAATTAAACCGATCTCGTGTAATACTTGAAAAAACCAGTTCTCAGGCACGAAGACTTGCTCGGTAACGAACGTCGACGGTCCGGCGGTCGTGACGCCGTGACCGAATAGTTTTACCGGCACACTGGCGCTAGCAAACTCGTTTACACTTCTTTGAAAAGCGCTAACGCGTTGATCGGTGTGACGACTACTAACGAACGTTTGCTGCAGATCATCGGAGTAGCGAAACACTAACGGCAACACTAACACTAAGCCGACAACCAGCGCCGCGCCAACCATTTTCCACTGAATTAGACTTCGCCTTTGGTAAACAACAACTACAAAACCAGCCAATAAACCAAGTAGGGCGCTTCTCGAAAACGTTCCGATCACCACCAGTGTGGCTGCCGCTAGCCACCAGTTGCCGATCTGGCGCTTGGCGTACAGCCAGAGACCCAAGCAGGCAACGTAC
>JAJTYJ010000019.1:0-1412 GCA_021463485.1 bacterium | reverse complement strand
ATTTCGTCGATGAGGTGATGAGCGTCTTGCATGAGGAAGACGCTGACCGACGAAAAGAATAATTGCTAGACGCGAATTATGCAGCGGTTACCCATTGCTCTTCTGTGAGTTTCATAACTCATGATCAAATCCCAACTCCGCAACTATTTGAAATCAAAAGCTCAGGACGCCGTTTTTGAGACCGCCTTTAGTTTTATTGATTTTGCGCTGATCGCTGATTTTGTTACTGCTGAAAATTGGCGGAGAGAGGTCGCCGAATTCAGAACCGAGTGTATGGCTTGGGCGTCGTGACTTATCCGCTTAAAATGACTCCACTTTTTGTCTAGGCGATGATCAACGTAATCTTGTTCTCGGTACTCTTAGACTATGTTCTCGTTCAAAAACAGCGTTCTCGAATGGTTCTCGGAGGGTTGCGCAGATCCCCACCTGCTCCATAGGCGGCCTTTCAGTAGAGGCTCTGCAAAAGTTGGATGAACATTCAGAAGTGAAAAAGGGATTTGGGCCATTGCCCAAAAATCCAGGGGCGCCAGGGGCGCGTGGTCGACATAGTGTAGGGCTATACTAAATTAGTCGACCACGCCCGACTTTTTTTATTCGATCTCTTCTTTCACAACTGATCCGTCAACGGGATTGAAGTAAATTTCGACGTTCTTGCCGTCTTTATTTGTCCCGTAAATTTCGTAGCAGCTTCCGGGCTGCTTGAACTTACGGATTCTGTAACCTTCGCCTTCCAAACGCCTCTTGAAGTCTTCTTCCTTTATCCATTTGTCCTTGGGCTGGTCAGTACAGTTCTTTTTCGCATGTGCTAGTCCGCCGACCATCGTAAGCGCCATGATTACCACTAACTTTCTCATTTTGATCTCCTCTTTGTTGCGACGGGTTGATTCCCGCCCTCAACAACACTATCGAAATGATGTAGCCAAAGTGGTTGATTTAAGAGAGTATAGGCCATTTGCCCAATAGTCAGTTCAGCCAAAAAGAACGAGTTTATTGCTCAAGGCCGGACGTGAACCCGTGCCTCAGACTGGAGCAAACATGAGAAACCGACTGATTTATGACATACCAACTCGACTCTTTCACTGGCTCTTTGCCGGACTTTTTATCGCAGCTTTTTTGATTGCCAAGACGGTGGATGACGAATCGCCGATCTTTTCTTACCACATGCTAGCTGGTCTTCTTCTTTGTTTTGCCGTCCTGTTGCGAGTTATGTGGGGTTTCGTAGGTAGTAAGTACTCCCGATTTGCTTCATTCGCCCTTCACCCCAAAGACCTCATGGCATACTTCGGCAGTATCATGTCGGGCGACAAAAGAAAGGGCTTGTCCGTCGTTTAGTTGAAACTCGTCGATCGAGTGGCGGGTTGAACATCGTTTAGGCGACCTCGGTCTCGAGGTCAATCTCTCCATTCTGTTTG
>JAJTYJ010000018.1:0-1495 GCA_021463485.1 bacterium | reverse complement strand
TATGTTTTTCGAGAAATTCCGTGCCGTTGCGATATTAGCAATGTTCACGGTGCTTTTTGCTGCGTCTTCGGATATCAACGCACAGTCAAAAACTGCCGGAAAAAAGGCAACACCGACCAAAACAAGCAACAAGGCGGATGCTAAGCATAAAAACGCCACCTCGAAGAATACCAAAAAAGATGCCGCCAAGGACCGCTCGGCCGACAAACGTTCAAAGAACGATGACAAACACTTGGCCAATGCAAAAGCGAAAAAGGACAACCCGAAGGCAAAACGCGCGGAATCAAAGAAGGATGCGGCAGAACGCCGCCGTAAAGAAGCCGAACGTCGCGCAGCGATCATAGAGGAGCAGCGCCGCCGCGAAGCTGCAAGGCGTGAGGCGATAGCACGAAAGCTCGCTTTTGAGCGCGGGCTTCGAACAGAGACGGTCGAGAACATCGCCCGGGACAACACTGAGGGCGAGGATCCGGCTATTCGCCGAGTTGCGATCAATGCTCTTGGCGACCACGCGGGTTCGGTGGTCGTTATGGAAGCCCAGACCGGTAAGGTACTGACCATAGTCAATCAGAATTGGGCGGTTCGTTCGGCAATCCGGCCTTGTTCGACAATCAAGCTCGTAACTGCCGCTGCGGGCCTGAACGAGGGCGTTATCAGCAAGGTGGACGGCTCAGTTCGCAATACAGTTACGCGGCGAGACCTTGATGAGGCCATTGCAGAATACAAGAAAGCCCTGGAAATATCGCCAGAAATGAAGGATATATTCCACAAGTTAGAGGGCGCTCACCGGATAAAAGAACAACAGACAAAAAGCCAGATGAAAACGGGAGAGAAACCACAGTAACACCGTTGTCGCAAAAACACTTCTTATTTTCCACTTCCAAAAAATACGACCTTTATCGTTTTCAGCAATACCACAAAATCCAGCATAAAAGACATATTTTTGATATAGTAAAGATCGTATTGCAGTTTTTCTTCGGTTTGTTCTATCGAAGAAGCATATGGGTACTTTACTTGTGCCCAGCCTGTTAAGCCTGGCCTGACAGCGAGCCTCTGGGTATAAAAAGGGATTTTTTCTTCAAACTCTCTGATAAAGACATGTCGTTCCGGGCGCGGTCCTACCAGACTCATCTCTCCCTTGATTACATTGAGCAATTGAGGGATCTCATCCAGTCGCCATTTTCTCAAAAATTTTCCAATTTTTGTAATCCTGAGATCATTATCCGATGAATAAACCGCACCCGTAGTTAATTCGGCATTCTCCACCATGGTACGGAATTTTATGATCGTAAAACCTTTCCCATCTTTTCCGATACGTTCCTGCGTATAGAAAATATGCCCTTGTGAATCCATCTTTATCAATAATGCGATAACCACCATAACGGGCATGAACAGCACAAACAAGATCAACGTAAATAATATTTCAACAACAGGCTTCACCAATTTACCATACAATTTCGGTTTACTAATAACTACATGCAGCATCCACATATCATTA
>JAJTYJ010000017.1:0-1519 GCA_021463485.1 bacterium | reverse complement strand
ATATGAACGAAGGATGGTCCGCCGTCGAGTAAAGAAATAGAACGGGGTGTTTAAATGTCAGGAAGAGTTTCACGAAGAATCGAAGTCGCAGATCGACTGGTATTGCAGCAAGCCGACCAAGCAATCCGAAAGGATGTCACCCGCGCGCTTGTCGAACTAATCACGAATAGTAACGATCGCTACACAGTTTTGGAACGGCTCAGTAAGACCGCCTCAGGATCGATTGTTGTGGAGATTCAACGACGGCGTCATAAATCAGTGCTGAGAGTGCGAGATTTGGCAACGGGAATGACAAGCGACGAGATGGATCAAAAGGTCGGGCGTTACGCCGATGCCACCAGCGGCTTTAAAGAAGGTGAGAGAGTTCGAGGGCTTTGGGGACGAGGCTTAAAGGATTCCATTTACGGTTTAGGCGAGGGGACAATCGAATCCATATGTGACGATACATTTAGCAGTTGTAAGCTCTTCATAAGAGACGGGATACCAATGTATGAACGCGACCAGACAAGGATCGCGACGCGAAGTAGTCGACGCAGACTTAATATCGAGACCGGAAACGGCACTGTTGTGGAGATTACAATATCGCGAGGCGATATTCGAACGCCGCTTTTTGATAACCTTCGGAGGAATCTTGAACACCACTTCGAGATACGTTCGATTCTATCAGACGACAGGAGGAGTGTTTTCTTGCGTGAAATCGATTCACGGGGTAACGTTAAGCAGGATCTAAAGCTCAACTACAAACAACCTGTTGGCCAGCGAATTTTCAATGAAGAGTTCGAAGTACCGGGCTCGGAGGAGCGTGCATCCCTTGAGCTCTTTCGTTCAGATGAGCCCCTTTCAACCCCGTGCGAAGACCACGAGTACGCGGACGGCGGGTTGCTGATCGTAAGTGAAGGTCTAGTTTTAGACCTGACCCTTTTTAAGTTCGAGAACAATGAATATGCGTCCAAGCTATATGGTAGACTTTCGTGTGACCATCTCCGCGAACTGCTGAGAAACGACGAGCCAGTCTTAACTGCCACACGCGACGGTATTAACTGGAAACACAATTTCACAAAGGCGCTCAAGACGCAAGTTGAGGCTCTGCTTGAGCCCTTGGTGGAGGCGGAACGAAAGGCCGCTCTCGCTGAGCGACGCACAAGCACCAATAAAAGACTGCGGGAAAAGCTAAGTGTAGCACTTCGGGAATTAAACGAAATTGCAAGAGTTGAGCTAGGCGAGGGAGGCGCCGGTGAGGGCACAAGTGCTAGTGGCGATGGAAAGAAAACGCCAGTGATTCCGGCAACGGGCTTCGGTTTCGTGCCAGAATTTGCCTTCGTGCAAAGTGGCAAGCTGGCAGGTCTCACGCTCCGAGCACGGATTCCAGAAACGGTACAAGATGGGGCATTGGTCAAGATCGAGTCGGACTCGCCCGAAGTTGTGGTTGTGACTCCGCTGGTAGTAATTGAGGGTCGTGAAGGCTATCCAGATATCGGCCAAACGCGAGTAGAAATCGAAGGGAGACAAGTTGGGGCGG
>JAJTYJ010000016.1:0-1530 GCA_021463485.1 bacterium | reverse complement strand
ATTACATATCCCTCTTTGGTTTTGCTAATGCGACTGCCAAAAAAGCCTGTAAACTTATCGCGAAGATCGGAATCTAAAAAAGTTATAGACAAGCGGATCGCACATTGATTACCGTAGAGCAAAGAGCCATCAGATCGCGTGTCAGTGACCGGATCGTGAGGGTTCTGTTTATGTCGATACCATAAATTTCTAAAAGTAGGTAGCGGTGGTGTCGTGCGTGGTGTCGAGCGGGCTGACTGTCCAAATGGATGCCCATAAACCACTTCATATGCGACCGACGGGCGAATCCCTAATGCTATCAAGACTAATGCTCGAATTGCCTGCTGTTGTCTAGCCAATTCGAGCATCTGTGGGCCATTAAGTTGTCCGCTGTCATAATTGTCCGCATATCCGGACATTCCGCCATCCGAGTTTGGACAACCGTTTCCACAAGCCCCCGAAGTTTGCATCGACAAAAGACCGAGGGGGTCGGTGAATTTGTACGGGGAGTTTAGGGCGTAGGTGTAACGATTAAATGTCTGTGGGTTCTTGATGCTGGCACTTGCAGCCAAAGGGTCAACAGAAGTAAACCTTCCGTGCTGGTTGTTGTAGTATCTTGCCTGTGCGTAGTCCAGCCCTGTCTCGTTGTCGCGTTCGTAGCCGGTGAATTGTTTCCTTACGGCGTCGCCGGAGTATCCGACGCCGGAGGTTCGTTGGGCTGTGAGTGCAGTGAATATCTCTTCGCCGAATGGCATATAGTCGTGGCGGGCAGTGACTGAGCCGTTTGAGTCTGTGTTGATTCGCGGCGAGCCTAGATGGTCGGCGGTCAGGTAACTCACTTTCGCGTCCTGTGGAGCAGCGTTGACGGAGGAATATTCCGCGATCAGCGTTCCGGCGACGTCGTATGCGAACACGGTCGTCTCGCCTGTTGACGGGACGTACTTCTTCACGCGTTTCCCGTCGCCGTCGTAGAAATACTGCCCGACGGTCGTGCTCGACGCATTGCGAACTTCCACCTGCTTGTTCTCGGCGTCGTCGAAGAAAGCCCTGCCCTCGGGTACGGCGGTCGTGTTGCCCACTGCAGCGGTGATCGTCTTTTTCACACCGATTGGAGATGATATCGAAAGCCCGTAGGTTGTCAGCACCATAGTCAGATGTGCGCATGCCTCTTCAAGATCCACCAGAGTATTCAGCAAAGTAAATTTCGTCTAAACCGCCCGACGGGCAAGCTAAGTTTATTCTCTTTTCCGCCCCCACTTTCGATCCTGTCTGAATGTTATTCGAATAAATTCTTAATGCCTGAAATTCCGTTCCACATCCTGACGGCATAAGGTCGTCGTGCGCTTCATGATTAGGTGGGCCACCGACAACAATAAGCACCCAATAGTTATTCTCCTTTCCATATGAGTAATGTAATGGCGTGCCTAATTTTGGATGACGAACAAATTCACATGGCGACGCAAGGTCAAGTAGCAATTTTGTTGACCTTTCATTCACAGCATCAGCCTTTCTGTAAGAAACCTCGCAATTTTCTTTACCATTGTTCAGTTC
>JAJTYJ010000015.1:0-1676 GCA_021463485.1 bacterium | reverse complement strand
GATAAGGATGTATTTCCAATCGGCGGAATAAACACCAAACCGTTTGAGTTCCCGAAAGACATTCGGCCGCGTTTGTCGTCTTCGCATAAAGACCTCCTGTCAGAAATTGGCATCAACGCCTACTGCTCTGCCTTGCGCCAGCTGCCAGAAAACGGCGACGATCGTCCCGAACGCAAATGCCAAGATTGAGCCGAAGGCCTGGTTACCCCACTCCTTGCCGGTCATCTTGTTGTAGATCGCCCAAGCGACACCCACCGCTCCCAAGCAGAACAGCACTATAGCCATAAGTTTGAGCGATTCACGGATGATGTTGGACAGGTTGCTCGCATCGCCGGTGAAGATAGGCCCCTGAGCAAACAGGACATTGGAAAGTGTCAGTACGGCGGCCACCACCAAAACCTGTGTGAAAACTTGTCTGAATTTTTTGATTAGGTTCTTCATATTGTCCTCTGAAAAAAGTTAAGCGCTGATCCAGTCCTCTTCGGGTAGTGATTCGAGGACTTGCTTGTCAGCGGCATGGTCACACTGCAAGGCTCGTGCCGTTTCAAATTTTGACGTGGCATATTGATTGCGAAGTCTGCCCGACATGATCAAGCAACTTCTAATTTCATCGGCCCTTTTCGGAGTACTCATAGCATTTCCGTTTGACCTTAGATCACAGGTGAGGATCGTTTACACCAAAGCAGCGATCTCGCAAATGGATGTTCTGTCGCGTTCGCGGATTTTTGAACCGTCAATCATTGAGGCCGCACAAAGTGAGGGCATCGATCCGTTGATTCTGTGGACGATCGCTTACAACGAAACGCGGTTTCGTCCGTGGCTGACAAGCCCCAAGAATGCCAAGGGACTGATGCAGTTCATACCTGCGACGGCTTCACGCTTCGGTCTAAGTGATCCTTATGAACCAAGAGCCTCGATCCTTGCTGCGGCAAGATATGTAAAGGTTTTGGGGCGGCTTTTCGAGTGGCGTTTGGACTCGATCCTTGCGGCTTACAATTCGGGCGAAGGGACTGTTACGGCGTACTTGATCGGCAAGTCGCTCTTGATAAACGGAAAGTTGATAAACCCCTCTCGTATTCGGACGATTGGCGGGGTCCCTCCTTACAAAGAAACCCGTAATTATGTGACGAGCGGCCTGAGGATATACGAGTGGCTGACGAAGCAAAATAGGCTTGTCACACAACAGAACACACTTGCTTCAATTAAACCGATTCGTCGGCCCCCGTCTGTCGAGATCAACAACAATCAGCCCAAGCAGAAAAACGAAGATGATCGGCCTAACGATCTGCCAATTGTCGTCTACTACGAACCTCGCACCGGCCTTCGACGAGTTCTGAGCCATCAAGATGCTGATTCATCACCGAGCGCCCAAAATGGCCCGGTAATCGTATCTCCGGAAACCCGCATCATGTCAGGTCGAATAGCACGAACCACTCTCGTCGGCAGACTTAGATAGTGGTGCATTTTTTATCCAATTGGCTAATTCCTGCACCACTAATGGAACATTTTTTAGCCATTGGGGTTAGCTAACGGAAAATCACCTGAAAATTGCACTCAATCTGCTCTGGCACTTAGATTGCGAAGTTCACTTGCAGACAATTTCCAAGACCAGGAAACAGAAAGACGAAAATGACAGACTCAAATCAAATCGATTCCATTAAACAAATTAATCAAGA
>JAJTYJ010000014.1:0-1740 GCA_021463485.1 bacterium | reverse complement strand
CGCGGCAAGGATCGGTGGGGATGACTACCAGCAGTTATATGGTTGGTACGCGATGTTGCAACTGCTTGACGATAGCGGCGACTTCGATCACGTATATATCGAGCACCCGAAGGCGGGCTCGGCGGACGACATCACGATGCACCCAAAACCAGGTCGGAAGATCGCCGCGAGATATTACCAAGTGAAGTGGCATCGGACGACAGCGGGACAGTACGATTTCGATTACTTTTTGCAAGTCAAAAAGCCGAGTGTTACATCCTTGCTCCAAAAGCTCTTCGAAAGCTGGAAACAATTGAAAGACGATAGTTCGGCCGAGATCTGGCTGGTGAGTAATTGGCCCGCCGCGACGGATTTCGGTGAATGCATACGTGAAAGTTATGAGCTTGATGAATCATTTCATTCCAAGGGCCCACATTCAAAATTGGGCAAGGCCAGGAAGCGATGGTGCGAAAGTCTAAATGGCGATGATCGAGAGGTAGCTGAGTTTTGTCGGGCCTTACGGCTCAGATTGGGCTTTGGAAATACGAGCGATCTCGCTGAGAGCGTAGACGATCGGATGTCGCGTTACGGGCTCAAAAGCGGAGACGGGCCGCGAAAAATCGTGCTAGGTTCCATTCGGGAAATCATCAAAACGGGTGGATCAAAGAAGAAAGTTACCCGTGAATCGCTTCGTAAATTCATTTCTGAAAACGACTTGTGGGCACAGGCGGTTGATAACCCTAAAGTCAGCCTGACAATTCACGGCTGGACGAAGGAACTGTTCGATCCAGTGCCTACGGTTGAGATCGACTGGACTGGTTATATTGATCGTCCGACTCGACGCGTTCCGAGCCAGGCGGAATGGGAATGCTCACTTCTTCCCGAGTTACAACAGGCTAAAAAGGTTTTTCAAAACGTCCCTGAGGGTCGCTATATCGATTTCCGCGGAAATCTGCCTTTGACAACGGTCTTGGCTGTCGGCGCTGAGTTTCCTGATGTAGGGGGCTTTTCGTTCCGGACGCAACAGCCGACGGGAACGGAAACCAATTTATGGCGATCGGACACTCCGCCTACTCAAGCAAGGTTTAGATATGAGGCACTAGTCGGGAGTGATCAAGGTGAAGACATTGCACTTTTTCTATCAATTTCTGGCGATGGCCGCGCCGATGCAGAGAATTTTCTCGATGAGAATCGCGGCACGACATCCGGTCTAATCTACGCAGAGCCCGACAGCGGTTCCGGGCAGACGGCTATTAGAACTGCGGGAGATGCCGTCGCGCTAGCCGACCATGCTAAGCAGTTGATTCGTGAATCACGAACAAAATATCGCGCAAAGCGTGTTCATCTAGTCCTGTTTGCTCCAGCCTCATTTGGTTTATTCCTTGGCCAAAAGCTGAATGCGGTTGGCAGGATCGTTACGTATGAAAGGACTGCCGACGGAGGCTACCAAGAATCTGTGACAATCGCTACCGGATAAGGTCGCATCGGCCAAGAAGGTTGACCACTGCCATTTCCTTATTGCGGTCCCGATTTGTTCGGTTTGGATGGCAGACATTTGCTTCTTTCCGTCTACAGGGTTTCTCTGCGGGTAGACTTTCGGACGCGAAGATCAGTCCAGAAGTTTAGGAGAAATCCGCTATCTCTGGTGCAATCGCAAGCATACAGACGTAGCCCGTCCAGCCATCGCAAATTCGACCTAATGCGTAACTCGCAGGCGCTTGGACACAACTTTAGATTTTCAGCTAATGCTTCTAAAATCTT
>JAJTYJ010000013.1:0-2111 GCA_021463485.1 bacterium | reverse complement strand
CGGCTGGCAGCAGTATTTGATCTGGAATAATGCCATCAGTTCAAAGTGGCTCGCCCAAAGGCCAGAATGGGATGAACTGCGTGACCTGACGGCGAAATTTTACGACTGCGATAAGTGCATCGCTGCATACCGCAAGCAGGTCGCTTACGTCCTCTCACGCCGCAACAGTGTAAACGGCCGTCGCTACGTTGACGACCCGACGATAATGGCTTGGGAGATCGCCAATGAACCGCGGCCGATGCGCCCCGCATCAAATGATGCGTATGTACGGTTCATTGCCGCGGCGGCAAAGTTCATCCGACGCAAGGACAGCCGTCATCTGATAACGACGGGCCACGAGGGCTACATCGGCACTGAGTCGGTCGAACTATTCGAGAAAATTCACTCTGACGCAAATATCGATTATCTGACGGTACATATTTGGCCTAAAAATTGGGGCTGGTTCGAAAAGGACAAACTTGCCGATGGTTTTGCCCATAGCCTTGCAGAGACCGAAAAGTACATTGCAGAAAACGCGGCGGTCGCCGTGCGGCTCAATAAACCGCTCGTCATTGAGGAATTCGGGCTGCCGCGCGACGGCGGATCGATCGACCCGCATTCGGCAACGACATTTCGCGATCGCTATTACGCTGCTGTTTTTGCGCATATCGGCCGGAACAATATTGCGGGGGCTGCGTTTTGGGCCTTCGGCGGTTATGCCGTGCCGTCCGCCGAACATCCGTTCTGGCAAAAGGGCGATGAACTCACGGGCGATCCGCCGATGGAAGAACAGGGCCTGAACAGCGTTTTTGCCGGCGACACATCGACCCTAAATGTGATACGTACGGCGGCCGAGCGCCTGCAAAAATAAAAAGCAGCCCTTCAGAAGGCTGCCTTAAGATGGTGGTGGAGACGAGGGGGATCGAACCCCTGACCTCATGAATGCCATTCATGCGCTCTCCCAGCTGAGCTACGTCCCCGAAAATGAAATTTCAACCCTTCACCTGTCAAATTTGAAAGCTATTCAATTTTGAATATCAAATCTGAACATTTAGGAGCTGAAAACAACTTCTGACTTTACCGAAAAGCCGCAGGCGGGTCAAGATACCGAACTCTTCGCAGTCGATTTAAGTAGCGTCTTGCAAGTGCGAGTTTAAAAATCTATCCTGTTGCGGCCAAATCTAGTCGGGATATGTACGGTTTTAGGCGCTCATACGCAATTGCAACGTACTCTTCAGAGACTTCTGAGCCAAGCCATTGCCGATCAAGCAAGTGAGCAATCTTCGCCGTGGTTCCGCTACCCATAAAGCAGTCGTATACGATATCGCCAATATTCGTCCAACTTTTAATCTGATCTGCTACCAGTTGTTCTGGAAATATCGCAGGATGTTTAAAAGCGATTTTGTCCTTCGAACTTGATGTACCGACATTGTACCCAAAAATATTCGTGACTTTTCGCTCACTCTTTATCTTGCGACCAATATCCTCGTCGGGAACATTTCCACGGCCCTTTCCTGTTATTCGAAAAGCAGTGATTTTTTGGCCCGCCGACTTAGTTGGTTCCATTATAGGATTGAAAGTTGCCGGTTGGCCCTTACTGAAGCAGAACATATACTCAAACGCCTGTCGGTAGCGTTTTCCACAATCACTGGGAATAGGGTTGTTCTTAACGTAGATCATCGTGTCGTGAACCCGAAATCCTGCATCTTGGAATGTAAGGGCATGGCGAAAGCTTGTGAGCGTTTCATTCCCGTTCACTGTCCGGTCACCGACAACCCAAATCACGACACCGCCGACCTTGGTCGTTCGATAGAGCGACTTTGCAATTTCCTCTACGGGAAAATGGTAACCGTTATAGTCGCGCAAATCATCGTAAGGGGGACTAGTAATTGTCATATCTAGGAAATTATCGTCCATGCGTGCCATGGTTGATAAACAATTTTCAGCATATATTTTCCCTAGATGCATAAACGCAATTATATGTAATATGCAACGCGGAAACAAAAACTACGGCTTATAGCTGACAATTGGTTTCGTATCCGACACAAAACTTCCAACCTTCATTTTAACCTGTAAGTTATTTCCTGGATGTGCAAGTGATGTTTTAGGAATGTGAATTGAATGGGCGCCAT
>JAJTYJ010000012.1:0-2211 GCA_021463485.1 bacterium | reverse complement strand
ACGGTGAAGCGTGCTCACGCAAATTGACATGAACGAACTTCTGCCGGATGACCTTAAAAATAGTCTTCCACGGCTCTACACACAACAAGATGTATCAGACCCGATTGTTCACCTGAAGTTTTTCTTTCCTGGCAGCGCGTGGACTTGGTTTGTCACCGAGGGCCAGCCCGAAGGCGATGACTTTACATTTTTCGGTTATGTGATCGGATTCGAAGCGGAGTGGGGATATTTCGCCTTGAGCGAGCTGGACGGAGTAAATGTCAATGGCCTTACGATTGAAAGAGACTGCTATTTCGAACCCAGCAAACTCAGCGCGTGTTTGTTCGACTTGAACTTGCAATGACTTTCGCGTATCTCAGCTTCTTGCGCGTAAACTAGCTCGCGCACACCGCCCTGTTGCGCGCTCTTCATGGCGATGCCGCTGAGCAAGTGTCCGCACCCACCAGAGTTAAACAGCCGGGTCCGGTGGCCGCTAGTTTTATTTACTATTTAGTACATCCGCAAGCTTGAGTGCGAGCCGCCTCGCAAATTCGGCCAATCTCTTACTGTCCACATTTTGTTCATTCGAGCAACTAGGATCGTCCATTTGTTCTTTGTTTAGATTGGCATTTATCCAAACGTAGAAACTCCCTTTTCGGAATCTGACCCATGCGCGGCTGCATTCATCAGTTTCGATTCCTTGTTCTCCCAACCCGTCGACGGGACGCCACTTGGGAAGGGTGGAGAATTGCAGTTCAGATTTGATCCGTTCAGCGGCGTCGTCAGGCGTTGAGAGGTAGTCCATATTAATGCCGACGATAAGATCGTCCTCGGTGCATGTCATGTCGAGAGACGGCCATGGGTATCTTACTTTGGGCGGGCCCTGGTAGCACCATACATCAGCGTAACTCTCAATGATACGTTTCCGAAAGGATCCAGATATCTCGGACATAGAAACTAAACGCCTATCTATATCCTTCTCCCATGCCTCCTGACTTTTCTTCCTTTCTTCCTCATCCTCTTTCTCAAAATACCTCAACCGAAAGCGGCCCCGATCGAACAAATAAACATACAAGCCCATGCCTTGGTCGTTGGAATCGGGACGCCCGACAAACGCAAAAAGCCTGCTATCCACTTTCCACGCTGGATTCTCGCCCTTGTCGAGGAATGGCAGGCCATAAGCGGTGTTGCCGACGGTCTTGAAGGGAGGGAAATATACCTTGCCGCTCTTAGCATCGACGACAGCCATCGAAAAAACGCCGAGGCCGGAACCCCAGGTGACAATCGTATAGCGGCCGGCGAAATTAGGACCTTCTTTGGCGCCCCGCCTCAGTACTGTTCGATACAACCTGGCGCGTTTGCTGTCCAGCAATGGACGTGCAGGCTTTCCTTTGAATATCTCGGTTTTTCGCACTGGATAGTCCTTAGGAAGGGGCGGTTTTTCTTGGGAATAAGTACGCGAAGTCAATAGAACGACCGATGTGACTATGCAGTATAAGAAAACAACGGAGACCTTCATTGCTCCTGTATCATATCCGCCTTATGGATCATTGAAAATGTGGATACCCACATATGCTGCCCGTAGCGGGAGAATTTTTCGCAGAACGGTCATTTAGTAGGAATCCAGATGTATTTGCCGGACTTATCAATATAACCAGTCTTTCCGTCAATATGTACTTCACAAACTCCGTCCTCAAACCAATATGTCCATTTATCAAACTGTAAGGGAATAACAACCTTTCCGCTTGTGTCTATAAAGCCCCATTTACCGTTGATTGCTACGCTTGCCAACCCTTCAGAAAATACTCCGGTTTCGTCAAATTGCGGTTCAATAATGAATTTACCGGCTGTGTCGATAAAGCCCCATTTGTTTTTGACTTTTACGGCAGCCAAACCGTCACCGAAATGATTAGCTGCATCGAATTGAGGCTCGATGATCGTTTCGCCGTTTATATTGATAAAGCCGTATTTACCATTAACACTGAAGAACGCTCGTTCGTCCTGGAAGTCGCTACCTTCGCGGTTGTCAAAAACTTTCCGTCCCGATTTGTCTATGTAAAATTCAGAGTTGTCAATTGCGGTTGCCCTCGCACGTCCGAAGCAAAAATGTCCTACGCTTTTAAAGTTCGGTTCAATGGTAACTTTCAAATTTGTATCAAAATACCCGGCGCGTTCGCCCTTCTTAAAAAAAGCGAAACCGTCGTGAAAGTCGCCCAACAAAGTTACGCCGGG
>JAJTYJ010000011.1:0-2242 GCA_021463485.1 bacterium | reverse complement strand
CCGAGACGGGAAAACTGGTTTCGAAATATTAATCTTGTTCATGCACTCAGTATAGCATGAACTAATCAATCATGAAGTAAATATGTTTACCTCTTAGTATGTGTTCAAGCCGACGCCGGAACAGGCTCTTCGTTCAACCTGGCTGTGCGGCCGGCGCGGCTTAACACGGCGTTAGCCATCATTTGGAGGTTTCGCATGGAGGCGCGGATCGCTCAAATTGGCAGGAGGCTGCATTCGCTGGTCCAAGCGCTAAGGGGAATGGGCTATCACTTCGAGAATGACATTAAAGTAATCCCGGGACCGGAGACGGGCACAGCTGAAGCCATTCGCCGAATAGAGGCTGAATTCGGGACTTGTCCGCTCGCACTGAAACTGTTTTGGGAGCGAATCGGAAGCGTGGATCTGTCTGGAACTCACCCTGATTGGATTGATGATCGTTACCCGGACCAATTGGTCGTCCTTCCGCCAAGCATTGCTCTTTGGGAGATGAAGGATTATCTACCAATCGCACCAGATTTCTATCACAAGGCGGGCGTAAGTGGTGGGGAGCCATACTCCATATCATTGCCAACCGCGGAAGATGATCCGATCCTGAGAAATTCGCAGGTCAGGGAGACGTTTCTGGAGTATGTGGAGAGGTCATTGAATGGTGGCGGATTCCCTGGGATGGTTGATGAAGCAGATCATAACTGGCCGCTGCAAGCACTGATTGATGTTGCTCGTTAAAGGTGAGCGTATGATGGCTAACTATGCAATCAAGCCGATTGCGGAACAGGCTCTTGGCTCAAACCGGACATTATCGTGCCGCAACGGCTTATTGCGGCGTTAGAACTCATGAACGTCTGCATCGTAGCGTTGTATGCTCTTGCGTTCACTGGGCAAAGTGCAGCCGAAAATGCCCTAGTCATGCCAGTGAATGGCGAATTCTTTCTGCGACAAGAAGTCTCAAGAATTGGCCTCTGGAATTTTGGCGGAAGTCGCAGGTTTGAAGGCACGGTTATCGCTGTACTGAACAATTCAGAAGTGGAAGTTTTCTTGGTATTGAGCCCAAAGGAGCGCGTCGAATTCCCATACCTGAAGGAATTGGGTCCTCCTGAAATGGTGATGGTGGATGATTACGATGCCTCGGAGAAACTTTTCGATAATGCTGATCTGGAATCTCTTGCCAAGGGAAGAAGGACAAAGTTGGAGAGGTCCATTGTTGCGGAAGTGTCAAACTACCAGATATGGTTTGAAGATGGCGAAAAAAAGCACTCGATCTTGCTCAATGAATAGATTTTGTTCGGACTTGGCGAGAATGAGTTCTAACTATGCGTTCAAGCCGACCTCGGTACCAGCCCGTGGCTTCGACCGAGCCGCTTCGCGCCTCGGCGGCTTAACGCGGCGTTAGCTTTTAACCGCGGAGACTTGACGCCCTCAAGGGCTGAGGAAGATATATGAAACTGCAGCTCTGCCCGCTATGTAACGAGGCGAAAGCTTGGGTAACTGAGTCTTCGGGAACCGGATCGGCCGAGATCTTGTGCACATCTTGCCGTACGTTTTCGGGTATCCACGGCGACGTGAAGCGTGCCTGCATCGCCTGGAACAACTCTCCCCGCCTTTTTGACATCGTGGGTCCCGTATCTCTCGGTTCCCCGTACTTACCTTTAACACTTGGGGGAATTGCTGTTGCGTTTGAAAGCCTTAAGAGCCCGATTCCTTATGATTCTGAGTATGTCGTTGAATTGGCTAGACAAAATGAAGTGCACGCGACTGCAGCAATGTTGGTAAGGGCTGCTTCGTACTTTGCTACTCTTGGTGCCGCAAGTCTATTCGAAATGATCCTTGACAGTATTGGAGTTAGTAACGCGGCGGGAATTTCGATTTCGGCGGAGGATGAACGGCGCGGTCTGGCGCATTCGCTCTGGTTGCGGTCGGAGTTACTACTAGACGATCGGATTGCAAAACTGAGGCGACTCAAATTCAACGTCGATATCGTAAATTTCAACGTGGGACCTCCTCAAGAGAAAATTAAATGGACACCTGTTCCGGATCCTTTTTGACGAATGTCGCGAAGTCAATTAAAAGCTAACTATGCGTTCAAGCCGACCGCGGAACAGGTACTTCGCGTTGACCGTGGCGCTCCGTGCCGCGGCGGCTTAACGCGGCGTTAGGCCTTTTTGGGGAAGTTTGCTGAATGAACGAAGACTTGATCACATTGTATCGGCCTACTGGACCGGAAGAGCCCAGGCTTGTACGAGAG
>JAJTYJ010000010.1:0-2836 GCA_021463485.1 bacterium | reverse complement strand
GTGATCGAGAAAACGGAGGTGACAGCAGAAGAAGCGATCCACTAAACAGAAAACCTCTCGACCGAGAGAGTCATGTCAACGCGAGTAAAAATTTTTGCAGCTCTGGTCCGAATGAAAGCTGTCTGACTTTTTTAGACTCTAAATTCATAAGAAAAATTTGCTGATCGACAAGTTCTCCAGAGGTATCTTCAGAAACCTTACCTGATCTGTTAGTGCTAATATGAAATGCAACAAATTTTCCATCATAACTCCAGTCCATTTTCGAAACCATCACATCCGTCGAATAGACCTCTTTGCATTCCCCTTTTTCTGATAGACTAAATATAATCGTTTTCTCAATATCGCTATCCCATCCTGAAAGATACTTGCCGTCTTTTGATAACATAGGAAGTTTTAGAAGGTTTCGATCTCCACAGAATTTTTTAATAGGGCCTAATGGGGCGACATAACCTTTTCGAACAATGTAATCACGCATAAACCCATAATAGGTAATGAAGCGAACCCTAGCTTCACTTCTCGATTGCGAAAGAAATCCAATCGACTGATAGTAGCCTTTTAGTTCAGGGTCGATATAAATGGGTGCGCTTTTATCCTGGCTTCGATAACTAAGGCCATCGTAAAAACACATTCCACCTATTGTTTCACAGCCAGGGATCGAAAGAATATTAAATCCAGCGACAGGATATGGCTCCCAAGTTCTACCAGTGCTTAAGCATTGCCCTGATATTAATGAAGCAACACAGTCACCGCTCATATATAGTTTTTTAGTGTCTGTATCCACGCGGATGAAATAAGTGGGCTCAATTGGTAAATGGATCTCACGAATGAAGCCAAGAGGCTTCTGTCCTTGCTCTGCTGGTGCTCGAGTTACTTCATCAAATTTTTGTGTGAAATTAATATCTTTGGAGCGTGTTTTTGAGGTTAGAAACTTTTTAAGGTTGGAGCCAAGAATATCCGGAGTTTCATAACCCGGATTAAAGCTTCCCGTTAGTTTTTGATCCTTATAGAAAAGCTTAGCCGGAAAATGCTGAGTGGCGTTTCGGCGAATGAGCTCCTTTGATGCCAATATTGGAATATGATTATAACGAGGGTCTTTGGAAGATTGGCTATTGGTCTCCATAGGATCAAGGAGCGCAAGAAATGAAACTCCATGAGACAAAGCTGTGCCACGAGCCTCCTCTAGCCCCAACAACGAGAGTGGCATCCTGGGAGAAAAAACATAAATAATTCCGCTAGCATTTTTCTGCAGATAATTTTTCAAATCGACATCTGTAAATAGATCTCTTCCCGGTTGGAGCGAGCCCTTTTTTGTTAAAGAAGAGCATCCTGGAAGCGCAAAGAGAATCAACAATAGACTTAAAAATTTATGAAGTGATTTCACTAGGATAATTTTATTATATAAGGCCTACCGACTCTAGGCGTTTACCTGCTACTAGCCATCTGTCTAGAGCTTTCGAACCGAGATTCTGTACTGATATCGGATATCTGAATTCCGATATTAGACATCGGAGTAGAGTGGCGGAGAGGGAGAGATTCGAACTCTCGAACGGGTATTAGCCGTTACACGATTTCGAGTCGTGCGCCTTCAGCCACTCGGCCACCTCTCCGGATGCGGGAACGCTAAAGGAATCGGGGATTTAGCATCAGGTTTGGCATGGTGTCCAGCTCAAAAAAATCGAAGCTGGTCCAAGTCTTGGATTTTCAAGGTGTTAGCTCCAGTTTCCAAGATCGGCGGGGGGGCACCGACTATTTGAGTGCCCGCGTTTCGCCAATGCTCATTGGCCTGAGAAGCGGCGACTGGATTCGGCACGGCCTGCTGCCGCTTTCGCTGGGTCAACCTTCACATGGGGGGGGCGCCAGAGATCGCTGCGCCGCTTTTCCGTCCACCAATTGGGCTCGGCTTCCGCCACATCCGGTAGTTCGCGCACACGATTAGCCATCTCCAATGACGGTAGGCCAGGCGCGGTTTTCAAAAGCGCCATCGAAACGGTGGTCACCGGCAGTTTCTTTTCGAATTCAAGGCCGTTCGCCTCGGACCATGCGCGCATCGCCGCTTCATTGCGCTCACCTTTAAAAGTGACGATCACGCCGCCGGGAAGCGCGCGCAAGGGCCCCGCTCCGACTCCGGTGGAAAAGACAGGCGATTGGTTGGCCGAGAGCGGAAGTGCGGTTTTCTGCTGCACGCTCACCGTAGGTTTAAAAATCCGCATGTTGGGCGTTTCCAATACAATCGCGCCTGAGGAAAGTTTTTGCCGGCCGCCACCAGCCGAGGATGCGCCCCTTCCGAACTCCGCCACCAACCCAGGAACCAGACGGGCTTCTTGCCTGACTCCGTTTTCGTACCAGGTCACGGACGAAGGCGCGCTTTGTGCGTGAACCATGGAGGCCGACATCAAAGCCAGTGCGGTCGTTAGTTGAGTCGAGAGTGTTCTCATTCATCATTCCCCATAAAACTTGATCGTCCATCCAGCTAGCGTTCCGGCGAGACCGTCGGCCTTGCCCTCGAGCGTGTCGCCGTCACGGACTTCCAGGGTCCAGACGCCGTCCGCGGGCTCCCCTAAATGACGGGCCGACCCGAAACGGAACACATTGCCAGGTACGGCGCAGTTCGCTTCGGTGACGTTCATCGCCAGGAATGGGTCCGTCGAACAACGATGATTGAGCGTCAAGCGGCTCGCGGTCGTGATCGGATCAACGCCTGAACGCTTCAGGTCGATGGTGAGGTTGCCCCAGTCCGGATGCGTGATGTTGGTTGTGATTTCGATGTACTCGATCTTGCCGATATCGCTGCCAGTGACCGTGATCGGCGCCGTGGCCACCGTCCCCATGTCGTCGA
>JAJTYJ010000001.1:0-253146 GCA_021463485.1 bacterium | reverse complement strand
CTCGAAAACGTTCCGATCACCACCAGTGTGGCTGCCGCTAGCCACCAGTTGCCGATCTGGCGCTTGGCGTACAGCCAGAGACCCAAGCAGGCAACGTACGTCCCTAGCTGGTTTGGCCCGATAAACGAGCCGTACAGCCGCGGCAGATCGCCGGCTAAATCTCGTTTTGCCAGCACCCAAAAATCACTTTCAACTCCAATGATCCAGAATACGCCTTGTCCTAGAGCGATAATAACAACCAAATAAAATACTGTTTTTAAAAGCCTTTCACTCACCTGCCACTGTGCGATCGAGCGAGCGATAAAATAAAAGACAATAAAACCAACACCGTAACGCAAACCGATAACGTCGGTCCATCCTGTTGCCGGCGACCAGTACGAGCTGATTGCCGAGAGCGCCAACACCCCGAGCAGGAGCCAGTCAAACCAAAATAATTTACGTTTGAGAAACAGTACTACAAGAGCAGGTAGCGCTACTATTATTAACAGCTCGTACCAGTTTGTGAGTAGAAATACCGAGCGAGCCGAAGTTTCTAGCAGCTCAAACGGTCGGACCCACAGGTATTGAAACGGCAAAATTAATAACGCTGCACTAAGGATTAACCCGATAAAGCTGTAGTACCGATTCATTTAACACTAAAGATCTGGAAAACTCGCTGGAACGAACCCTTAAATGTTACTAGCAGTGCCAGGAAGAACACCCCAGCCACAGCCGTGAACGCGCCCAAGAGCCAACCGGCTTGCATCAGCTTGCCAGCGTCGGCGAATGTCTGCGGTTCGATTAATCCAAGCGGCAAGAAGTAAAGAATAATCCAGGTAGCCAGTGCTGCTAGTACCACACGCCCTAGTACCGGCCAGTGGATGAAATCTTGGAAGTGTCGGCGACTGGCGCGAAGCGTATAAGCGAGAAGTACAATTTCCGTGATCACCGTTACCGTCGCCGCGCCGATGTACGAGTATCTTGGAATGGCGTACAGGTTTAGAAGCACGTTCACGACAACCGCTAGCAAGTATCCCCGTACCAACACCCCCTGATCGCGACTTGCGATGATCGCCTGGCTTAGAAGTGTTGTAATAAAGACGAAAACGATCGAGAGCATTAGTATTCGTAGCGGTGCGACCGAGAGTAAGAAGTCCGGCTGCGTGATGAAGACGATCGCCAGCGGCGCGAACGCCACCAGCGCAACAACCAGAAAGGCTGCGATAACAAACAGTATCGAGCTAGATCGCTTTAAAATCTGGCTAGCATCCTCACGCCGCCCCTCTAACATCACCGCGCTTAGTACTGGCAACAAGTTAGTAGCAAAAATCGACGGGATAACTAACACAACCTCAAGTAGCTTATAGGCGACGCCGTAGATACCGACGTCGGACTCGCTTTTGAAAAAAGTGAGCAGTAGCATATCGGTTTTGAAATGAACGAGCGCTAGTAAATTAATTATCGCGATCGTGCCAAACTGCGGTAGTAGCCGACGCCAGAGCGAGAAATCTAGTCGGAGTTTAATCGTGACTAAGCGCCGAACCAGCAGGAAACTGACGCCGAAAATTAAAATCTGGCCGAACAGGTTTACGATTACCACCGACATCAGCCCGTAGCCCATTTTCAACACGACAATCGTACCGATAGCGGTAAAAAGCTTGCCGATAGTTTCCGAAATAACAATTCGGTCTGCCAGTAGATTCGCCTGGAAAACGGTGGCGATAATCTGCGAGCAAAGCATCGAGAACGCGATAAAAACGCCGATAATAATGCCCTGTTTGACGATCGCCAGGTACGGCAAGAACTGGTAGAGGATAAGAAAGAGAATTAAGGTAACCGCAAACAGTAGCAACCGAAACGCTAAGGCGTTTCCGGCTAATTCGCCGGCTTCGCGATGGGTTTTGCCGCTGATTTCTCTAACCAACAACGTGAACAAACCGAAATCCGCGGCTGAACCGATAATCGAAACGTAGGTAAAAATAATTGTATATTGTCCGTACCCGCGTAGCGCCGAGCCTTCGACCAATAAGTGGTTAGCGATAAAGTTAACCGTTACCAGAGTGATCGCCAGACCGAGTAAGCGCCCAGCGATTTGAACGACGGTATTGTACGCGACTTTTGTGGCCAAACTCATAATCTAGGCTAATTCTACCTATTTTGTCTGATATGCCAAAGAAACCTTGATTATGCTGTTATACTGTAATCAAGTAGGGGGATAACTGTCAGATACGATAAGACTCCAAAAAGAGAATAATAACGGCTTTCGAAAGCTATTTTTCGTCGTTGTTGCAGCAATGATGATAATAGGACTCGGACCGATTCCGAGCGCCAAAGCGATCGATACTAGTTTAACTAGTTACCTCAATAACCAATACTATAACCAGTTAGCCCCTGACGGCGATTTTATTAACGTCAACGCGATGTCGGTTGCCGACATCCAAGGTTTCTTAGTCGGAAAAGGTAGCTACTTAGCAGTCGCACCTTCGAGCCAGCTTGGTGACGGCGCCGCTGGCCGCTCAGCAGCCCAGATTATCTACGACGCTGCAAAGGGGTTGTACGACGCGGCTGTCGGCTGCTCTGGTAATATTTGTATCAACAGCACCACCGGCACCGTTAGCCCAAAGGTTATTCTTATTACACTACAGAAAGAGCAATCGCTCGTAACTAACGGCGCGCCGAGCCAGCGCGATCTCGACTGCGCGATGGGCTACGAGGGCGGCAACGGTTGTACTTGGATGTTTGAAAACCGACCGCAGTGGAAAGGCTTTTCAAATCAGGTCGGTTGGGCGGCTTGGAACCTTCGCTTGCACTACGAACGATCGGTTCGCCAGATCGAGCCGTACTACATGGGTAAGGTTGTAACGGTCACAGACTACGACGGCGCTCGTTCGGTTTATCTTTCTAATCACACGACCGCAGCGTTAATGCGTTACACACCACACACATACTACGGTAACTGGAATTTCTGGAAGCTCGGCGTTGAGTGGTTCGGATTCGGCACTGGCGGGAGTTTTGGTGGTGGCGTTAACGATCTGTCCTCAGCTAGCGGACGAATGTACGCATCGGGCAAGTATACCGTAAAAAGCTATAAGCAGACCGACGCTCGAGTGTATTTTGGTGATACGATTGTCGCCGAGTTAGGCTCCGGCTCTTGGGAGTATCAATTCGACCCAGGGATTGGGACTAACACCTACAACTTTACATACAAACTTGCCGACGGCAGTACACTCGGGGTTAAATCGATCACGATCGAAAAGCGCAAGAACGGCGACATCAACGGCGACGGCGGCGTCAACATCTTAGACTTGTCTTTAATCGGTGGGGCGTGGGGGTACAAAACCAAAGACGACGACTGGATGAACCTTAACCCCGATGTTGATAATGAAGTAAATCTCTTGGATATCTCCATTTTCGCCAATTCTTGGGAAGGATAATGAGGTAAGATAGAAGTATGCTACGTCGTTTTTTCCTTTCGCTTTCTATCGTTGTTGGAGTATTCCTTAGCCTCTTACCGCAAGCAGCGCTCGCGGCCGGTAGTATCACACCGAGCGGCGGCACCAGTGTTCAGAATGGGCAGACGTTTACAATTACCGTGCGTGCGAGCGGCGCCACCTTCGATAGCTTACAAGGCACAATCTCAGTGTCCGGGCCGGTCTCGATCGTCTCGTTCTCAGCCGGCGGCGCCACCTGGCTACCGGGTAAGGCTCCAGCCAACAACACGCAGTTTGTTGGGATTGTCTCGCCAACTAGCAACCTAACGGTGGCGACGATTAGACTTAAGGGCACCAAAGAAGGCTCGGGCTCGGTTTCTGTTAGCGGCGTCCGCTTAGCTAGATCTGGCGCGGAAGTCGGTAACTCGGGCGGCAGCACTAAATTTACAATTACACGGGCGTTGGTTGTGCCAGGCGCGATTACCGTTAGTTCGGCAACGCACCCAGACCAGGCAATCGCGTATGAGGCAACCACCATTGATTTGAGCTGGGATAAGCCTGCCGGCGTAACTGGTTTCTCTTACCTCTACGACGATATCGCCGATACGATACCGCCAACAACTGTAACCTCAGCTGATACAACGAAGCGCTACGAGGGGGCCGCGATCGGTACACATTACTTTCACATTAGAGCACTGAACGGCGACGGTTGGGGACCGACGACCCACTTTAAAATAACTATTAAGGAGCCGGACCCGAAAGTCGATGAGACGCTCGCTAAAACCACTCTTAGCTCAGTTCGCTTGGCAGATGTATACACAAATGATGTCGAGAACGGCACTGTTGCCGGTGTGGTATTCGAAGGCACGACGGTTACGGGATTTGCCTCCAACGTCACACTACTACCAATGCCGCCGCTGCCAGCTGAGACGAAGCTAACGAGCGAAATCAGCACGGACGGTGCCTGGCGATTACAGGTTGACGCACCGATTCCAGCCGGGTTTTATACCGTTACCGCTCAAGGACAGAAAGAAAAAGTATTAACACCAGCGAGCGACAAAATGCGCATTCAAATTAGTGTTGCGGAAGGCGGCGCGATTCGCCTTATTACCGATGCCGATAAAGAAAAGCCGCCGAAAAATGACACCATCAAAGTTCTCGGCCTAACGGTTAAAAAGAAAACCCTGCTTTGGACTGGTTTGGCGCTCGGAAATGTACTACTACTTGCTGGTGTCGCCTTCGGCACCTACTACTATCTGCGACGTAGGCTTCGCTAAACAACTTCTTTAGCGTAAACACTCTCGATAAATTTGATCGAGTTAACTGCGTCTTCCAGCTTTATTCCGTTTCCACTGCCTATTTCCTGATAAAGCGTTGGGTGGTTTGGGCACGAACCGGCGTGAGTGCCGTAAGAATTCGGCTCGAGTGACTCGCCGTGGTTTGCAACGAGCTTCTCCCATTTTCTCGTAACTAGATCATTAGAGAACATTACCCTCTCAACTTGGTCGAGCGCTCGACCACCTATCTTAATAAAACCCTCTGAGCCAAGCACGGCGATCGAGCACTCTAGGTTTGATGGCTCAGAAGCGATTGTTACTTCCAGCGACCCCGACGCACCGTTTGGAAATTGTAAAATCCCAAAGACGGTATCTTCAAATGTAACGTGCTTATGTTTGTTGTTAAAACTTGCCGAAGCTTTGACCGTTGGGACGCCGAAGAGTAGCTGTACGATGTCAAGATAATGAATACCCACTTCATAAAGAGTTCTACCACCAACATTAATATCAGCTCTCCATGACTCGAAGTAACTCAGCGGCCGCTGCCAGCGCTGGATCAGACTAACCGAACGAATATCACCAAATAACTTTTGGTCTAGTGCTTCTCTGACCATACTGACAGTTGGATTGTAGCGGACCTGTAGCACAGCATACGCGTTACGTTGTAGCTTTTTAGCAACATTTGCTATCTCTTGTACTCGGGATTCTATAAAGTCGATCGGTTTTTCCACCAAGATATCGTAACCAGCCTGAAGCGAGTCGATTGCCTGTTGATAGTGAAGGCTGTTTGGAGTCGCAATCGTAACCATAGTCATCTTCCCCTTCATCTTTTGCAGCATTTCTTTGTAGTCGGTAAAGCCGGGGACTTGGTACTCTTTCGACCTATGCTCAGTCTTTTTTGGGTCAATGTCGCATAGTGCCACTAGCTCAAAATGGTCGCTATTGGCACGAATGGCCTCAAGGTGACGATCAAATATCATTCCGCAACCGATAATGCCAACTTTGTATTTAGCCATAGCTACTCCTTTGATAAATTAATAATTTCTTCTACAACTTTTTGCCTATCTGTCTCTGACAGCAGAGGGTGAACCGGCAGCGACACAACTTCCTTGCAGAGCTTCTCCGCAACCGGAAAGTCACCTTCTCGGTGTCCCAAGCTCTTGAATTGTGGGAAGAGGTGGAGCGGCTTCGGATAGTATACGCCTACCATTATCTCTTTTGCCTTTAGTCGTTCGACAAACTGGTCTCGATCTATCGGGAAGTCTTCGGTAATACGCAACGTGTATTGATGAAAAACATGAGTTCTATTTGGTGCAACCCTAGGGGTAATCAACCCTGGGATATTATTGAATGATTTCGTATAGTAGGCGGCGTTTTCTTGTCTAGCTTTTGTGAACCGCTCTAGCTTCTTAAGTTGAGCGTTACCGATCGCAGACGCAAAATCTGTTGTCCGATAGTTATAGCCTAAATCTAAATACTCATAACGCTGACTCTCAGATTGCCCGTGATGTCTGAATTGTTTAGCTAGCTCAAATATTTTCTCACTATTAGTGGTAATCATCCCACCTTCACCAGTTGTGATGTTTTTTGTTGCGTACAAAGAAAAGCAACTAGCGTCACCAAATGAGCCAACTGGTCTGTTGTTATACGTTGCACCAATGGCCTGACAGGCGTCGAAAATCAATTTAAGAGAATGTTTTTTTGCGATTGATTCTAATTCTTGAACTTCAGATGGTTGACCGTACAGGTCAACTGGCAAAAGCGCTTTTGTGTCTTCTCTAATTGCTTCATTAATTAGTTTTGTGTTGATACAGAAGGTTTCCTCGTCAACGTCAACAAATACTGGTTTTGCGCCTTGCATCAAAATTGCATTTGCAGTGGCAACAAACGTAAATGGTGTCGTAATGACGCTGTCACCAGCGCTAACTCCAGCGGCATATAGTGCCGCGTGTAGCGCTGTCGTACCGTTACTAGTTGCAACTGCGAACTTAGACCCGCACTGCTTGGCGAAGTTCTCTTCAAACTCTTTCGTAACTGGCCCTTGAGCAATTATTCCTGATTTGAGTACAGCGACAACACCGTCAACCTCCTCGGCTTCGATAATTGGTTGAACAATTTTTATCATCCAATACGTTCATACCAATCATCCACGCGTGAGTCAAAGCTTGAAAAAAATGTTTACAGGTTTATACTGCCACTGTTTGTACCTAGAAATTATGAAAACTTACGACTTCATCGTTATTGGCGCAGGTGTAGTTGGTTGCGCTATCGCAAGAGAGCTCTCGGTGCACGGATCAGTACTGGTTCTAGAACGACGAGAGCGCCCGGGAATGGAAACGAGTCGGTATAATAGCGGCGTCATCCACTCAGGCATCCACTTACCACCGAGCTTTCTCAAGGCACGGTTAGCGCGTGAGGGGAGCGCGCTTGTTCGAGACTTTTGTCAGCAATTCAACGTCCCAAATCGAGAGGTTGGAATGCATATCGTCGTCACTGCGCAAGATTGCTTCACACAGGTAGGGCAGCTCAAGCAATTCACAAGGCTGCTACAGCGCGCACGCGAACAAGACATTCACATAGAAGTAAGAAGTGGCCGAGCGATACGTACCGTTGAACCATCTGTACGCTGCTTGCTCGGTGTCCACGTGCCAGGTGTTCGCATCATCGACCAGTGCGCCTTCCTGACCGCCTTAATCGATGACATGGGAAATAGCAGCACAACTATAGACTGCTGTAGGGAGGTAACTGCGATCGAGCCGGTTAATTCAGGCTTAGTAGTTACTGCTGGCTCCTCGCGGTTCCGGGCGAGTGTCGTGGTTAACGCCGCAGGTTTATACGCCGACCAAGTCGCTCGACTCGCTGATGTGCAATTCCAGCACTACTACTATCGCGGCGAATACTACGAAATCGAGCCATCGGCAGGAATTACGGCAAACGGTCTCGTCTATCCGCTCCCACCCAGGCACAGTAAGGGGCTTGGCATTCATCTCACACCCACAACCGATGGTCGAATCTTACTCGGGCCGAACACAAAACGCGTCTCAAGCCCCGACGACTACAGGTCGGACAAAACACCTCCTGAAAAGTTCCTTAGCGCGGTTCGGTCTTTCCTTCCGAGCATAACTACTGCGGATATTTCTTGGGCGTTTTCAGGAATCCGACCGAAGACCACTGATGAACCAATCGAGAGTGATTTCGTGATCGAGCGTCATCCTGTCCTACCGATGTTGAATCTAATCGGTATAGAATCACCCGGCCTAACGGCCAGTCTTGCCCTTGCTCGTCACGTTCGAGCGCTCGCCCTAGCTTAACTTAGCTGGGGCTTTTTTAACTAAAAGATATAACAGGCAGGTAAGGACGGTAGCAGCCGAAAGTAGCATAAAGAGCATATAGCGAGCCTGATGAGTGAAAAAGATAGTATAAGTTGTTTGGTCGTTGTCGTTACCAGCTGTAGACCATGAGTTCGCGTAATCGAATTCCGAACTTCGACCTGAGTTACTACCCTGAGCAAGAAAGAGTCTTAGCTCATCGCCAGAGAAAACTTTTTTTTGCCCAACACACTCACGTGTACCGTTCTCGTAAGTAACGGGATCTTGACACGTTACAGCCTTACTAGCGTCACGCTCCTTAACCAACTTCCACCCCGGATGAAAACTGGTTAAAAACTCAATACTACTAGAGCTACTACCTGGCAGTGTTACCCTATATTCGGTTGGGGTAACTTTGGTGAATGTACCACTACTAACAACTACTCTTGGGAGGACATCCTTGAGCTGAACAACGCCCGGAGACACTTCCACAGCATTAGTATTCCTATTTAAAATATTTTTTATGAAATCTGGGTCATTCTGGACAACACTATTATCGCCACCGTACACGGACTTGGCGCTAAAATCCTCTATGTAGGATTCGTAAATTTTTGAGTAATCGTATATATACTTAACGTTATAAGGACGCAAAACATCTGTATCGTATGAGGTAATAAACCGATACTGGATTGACTCTTGAAAAATATTCGGATCAGCCTGAATTGCGTTATCGACGTACTCTTTCCCAGAAAATATAGTAAAACTATCCCAGCCACTATTACTCATGGGCGTGCCCATCTTTACGGTCTGATCTTGATTTATAAATCGATATTGGTTGAAAAATGGATAGCTAAGCAGGCGGTGCGTACTACTATCTAGCTTATTAACCTCGTAAAATGCGTTAAACTCTGCTCGTGCCTGATCAAAATTCACTCTTGGGATATATTGCCAATAGACCACAAGATTAATTGTAATAATTACCCCTAATAGTCCCGAGAATAAGGCTCGTAACATCCTGGGCTGTGGTACGCCGATACTGCCGATTGCTAATACCAGACTCAAAACTACTAAAGGTGCGACGTGGCCAACTTCGCGCAACATTGGGAAGAGTATCCCTATGATTGGGATATTGTATTGATGAAATACCCCCGTACTTAAAAAAACGAAAATCACAAACAGTATTAAAAAGTAGAGTGTGGTTTTTGAGACACGGCGCGTACCACTAAGTAATAAGGGTAATAACGCAACCAGTGTTAGCCCAGCAAGAGAGAGCGGCCCACTAAAGAATCGATTAATAAAAGTGCCGTCGGAAAAGTTTAGTCGAACGATATTTTGATAGAGCGCACCACTTAAACCGCCAAACGAGTTTTGGCTTGCCCACTGGCTCAACCCAGAAATGTTGTGAATTCCGAAAATGAAACCACTAATCCAGTAGCTGTGAATCACTAGCGCCAGTCCAAACGCACCCAACAAATATTTATAGTGGACAAAGCGCCTATGTAGCGCCCACCACGTTATTACGGCAATAATTGAGAAAACGAAAAATTGAATCTGACTTGCCGTTAGTGCTAGCAGTAGCCCTAATAATACCGTCGATCGTTTCGTCCAGGTTATTTGGCTAAACAGCGACAATAGCAAATAGATAAACCCAAAATAACCAACCAAGTAATACAGGTGACCTGCCAACAACTTATAAAAAATTGCGGGGTTAACAACCGAGAGTATCCCTAGTAGTGCCGCAGCCCAAAACGGTAACAATGGGTTGACGCGACGAACAAGTAAAAATACCCCGTACGCTGCACCAAATAGAAGTGAAGCAACTGTAATAAATAGAATAAGTTCTGGGGTTCGGAATAAATAATAAAGTGGAAGATATAATATGGTTACGAGACTGCCGGTTGTATATGCAATCGGGCTACCGAGCCCTGTCTGGTTCCAACTTGATAACAACGACGCAACCCAAGTTGGTATCTGCTCACCCCAGTAGGGGAATATACCATCCCAATAATTACCGGCTCCAGAACCGAACCTGAACCACGTTGCAACTACACCTGCTAGCAAAATTAGAGCAAATAAACCCCGCTCTTTACTCTGCTTCGTCATTAGAGTTAAATCGCTCGCGGATTAGCACCACAACCGTTATAGCTAACAGGTAATAACTTATAGCAGCCATTGTTTCAGCTCTATCGTCCCTACCTGCTAATAACAGCAGCGCAACTCCACCCAATGCTGCCAAACTGGCTTTAGCGAGTAGCTCGGTCGCGACTGGGCGCAGCATCACCCAAATAAATACCCCGAAAATTAATGCCGTTGCGACAGGCCAATCTAAGTAAACCCCTAGAATTACCGCGAGCGATGCTACAACTGCATCAGCAACTGGATATTCCTTAAGTGAGGTACTAATTAAGGCAAATAGCCTACTCAAATTTTCTCTAATCATTTTTTTACCTCTGCTACCACGCGCAACTGGTCTAACCCAAAAACTGCATCCGTGTCAGTATTGGGTAGGTAGGAGACTCGAATCCAAATCATCGAACCTGAACCAGTAATTTGTTTCCTTACTAAACCACTCAGCGCCCATTGCTCGGGATCGAGCGAACTCCAGTTCTGGCCATCAAGCGAGTACGAAACCCGAATATCTGGGCTAGCCGGGCTGGTTGTTGTGTAGGCAACTTCTGCCCGTATTAGCTGACCGCCTAATGGCAACTTATACTCATAACTAGCGTCACTAGTTACTTTCATCTCAACTCGCTTATTCTTCTCGGAGTAGAGCGGTCCGGTGTAATTTTTCCCTACCATTATATTACTTAGATCTAACAAATGAGTTGGTTCTCTCCACGCCTCGTATGTCATTAATAAGGATTCTCCTCGATCCTCAAGTACCTGCCCTTCAAGCATTGCGGAACCCTGTAGCATTGTGGGCTTTCGCGCATATAGTTTCATCGCAAGATGTGACGACAACGGGCTGTTGAGTTTGCTCGTGTTTCTTAAAAGATACATTTGCTGAGAAGGGCTAGAAGCAGGAACTAGCCCAAATGATAGGAAATGAAATGGGCTTGTTCGAACTTCGCTGCTGTCGATAATAAGCCCGTATTGTTTTTCTGGCTCAAGGACTGCCGTAACTGGGAACCTGTACCAATTTTCCCCCAATGAGTAACTCAACAAATCTGCAGTCGAGAATGAGAGAGCGGAAATTTCTTCCCCAACTATAATTCGATCCTCTGTCTGACTAATATCACGAATTGAAATTTTGTATTTGCCGCTGCCCCCAAAACCCGTTTGAGAGACCAACAATTCGATTGAAGCGATGTTTGTAAGGCGCTCTGGGAGCGGCTGGAATGCGAAGCTACTCAAACCAGCCACCCCCTTATACTCAACGTTCGTGTTGTTATCGCCAATTGCAAATATTTGTTCCGACTTACCCTCACCAAATACGGTTGTCCGATAAGGCCCCTCATCGAAAAGTGAGGAAATTGTTAACGGTCGGAGCGCAATAAGTAGCGCTCCGGCTGACTTTTCTTTTTCAACGTAAAAATTTTCTTCGTAACCGCTCCCCATAAACTCAACAGTATGATATTGCCAGTCTCCTACACTCCGGAGCGTGGTGGTAAGTAGCTTGGTGGTCGTGATCAGCTCAGCTGATCGGTACAACGCAATCTTAGGCTCCTCAATAAATGTACTTCTAGTTCGCAAAACATCCTTTGGAGCTAGTCGGGCAGAAAACGTAATACGGTATTTTTTACCGGCAATTGTAGGGATTTTATCGAATAATATAAAACGATGCTGCTCTTCATTTAACTGAAAGATGTTCCTGTCGGTAAGAGGCGCGGAAGGTGGAGAAACTTTTAATCCAAAAACTAAGAGAAACAGGAAGAGTAGTAAGATGTATCGATAGCGATAGTAATAATACCGTAACATTATGGTTTTCTTCTCCATAAAGAGTAACTAATAATAGCTGTTAGTCCAAGCAGGAGCACCAAGCTCGCCCCTACACCGAGGGGAAGGTACCGAGCGGGTTGGAAATATAACCGTAATTCAACTTGCCCATTCCTCTCAACTTCTGATTTTAGTAATTCATCAACCTTCCATACATTCCTATACCCCGGCCCGACCATGTGTGAATCCGTTAGCACTTCTCTACCATCAAGACGAAATACCTTCCAGTTTTCGCTATACGTCGCGGCCTTTATCTCCGAATTACCCGGCTTGACGCTTACGCGATACTCAGTACTACTAACTCTTGTAACACTACTTGGGTCTGGCAAGTGATCGTCTAATTGGTTGTTGGCATATATATCAATTTCGCCGAACGTAGCTACTTGTTCATAGTCGGATTTATCTAACCAAGCTCGAATATCCTTATCTTTCTGATACTCACTAACTAAGTCTGAACTAACAACGACGTAGTTCATGCCGTACTTCTCGACAAACGCAGTCAACGACTCGTAATCAATATCTTTCTGCCGAACAGACAGATCACTCCTAGTAAAAAGTTTAGCCATATCTTTCTGCATCTCGATCGGTCCGATAAGAATTTCGCCAATCCGATACGTTTCAATCTCGTTCGGTAAAAGTACGTCAAGAAGGTGCCCCTGAACATTCTTCACCGCACCACCCCAACGGTACTGCTCGACGATATAACTTGCCGGCAATACCAGCACTCTGTCGTTGTGATCTAGCGTAGTCGTCAGATACGCTGCGGTGTCATACCAATACTCTGGGATACTTTTAACAGCCCTATCTTTAAAGAAGGTACTTGCAGCCGTCCAGTGGGGCAAGTTATAGAGAAGGGAGATTGCAAGCACTGACACGACTAATGTCCGAGCCAGTTGGGTGCGGTACGAGTACGAAAGCATGAACAACCCCATTAATATTGTTAAAAGGAGAAGTGGGGCAGCCTTGGTAATGTTTCGAAAGACCTGGAAGCCAAATACGTTTTCGTACAGATAGCGGTAGATGGGGTTATTCGAACCAAGCATGAACTGAAAAATAACCAAAGAGATTACAATCAGCCAAAGCGCTGCGAGCGATGCTCGATTCTTAGCAGGACGTATTAGTAGTAATAGCATAGCCACATACGGGAGAAGTCCTAATATCCCAGTGGCGATACGTTGATAGTACGGAGAGAAGGCGTAGTAGAGCTCGCCCTGCCAGGAGCCGAATAATCCCCAGTCGGTCGTCTGTAGCATGATTCTAAGAAATCTTGCCCCAAAACTGTAAAAATCTTCAGTTATTACGCCGGCGAATTCAGAAACAGAACCGCCGTATAGTGAATTCGTCACGATAACCGTTACCGTAAAAATAAGGCTAGGCAAAAAAAGCGTTATAATCGTACCAGCCCGAGCGAGAGTATCTTTGGTTAACTGTTGACTGACAACCTTTCCGTAATAGATCGAGAATATAGCAGTAAAGAGCCAAACTATTAACAAGTGAGTGAAGTTAAAGCTCGTTGCAATAATTGTTAAGCCAAGCAGTAGTAAAAGGTAATGTGGTTTTTTCGTTTCCATATATCGAACTGCCCAATACAGAAAAGCGGGAAGGGTTAAGTAAGGGAGCAGAAAGATAATATTACTTTTCAAAAAATTAAAGACAGCCAAAGAGCTAAAGAACGTCAGGGATATAAGTACTGGGAGAAGGACGTCTTTCTCTCCTAAATCGACGACGGTAAGTTTTATGCGAAGGTGTTGGAGAAGTCGTATTAGATAGTGGTAGCCAAGTACGTAAAAGAGCCCGAGTACAAGGAAGTAGCCTAGGCCATTCCCAAATATAAGGCTTGCGACGAAGAACAGCGCGTACAAGGTAAAATAACTGACTAACTGGATGGAATGTACCCCAGTAAAGAAATTACTATTCTCCACGAATAAGTCGCTAAAATACTTTTGGTAGTCCAGCGAGTACACAGAAGACTCAAACACAATACTCGATCGATAGTAGATGGCGTTATATAAAATTGGTAACAATAACAGAGTTAACCCTAAAAAATACCAAAATTTAGCCTTACTATTTTTTACCATATGCACTAAGCTGCGGCTTAATACCGATAACATGCAGCACGCTATAGTAAAGAATCATTATTCCCGTGATAAACGACAGCGGGCCATGTAGAAGGTATACTGGCTTCCTATGTGAAGCAAGTAGTGTAAGACTTCTCAGAACGGGCAATATCAAACTGAGAGAATAGGGAATAAACAAGTATTTTTTTATCTTAAACCACTTCGGTTGAAACGCTTGCTTCTCTTGAAACCCTGCTCCAACTTTATCGGCATAGAATAGATTCGAAATGATTCTCCAACGGATTTTCTGCACGTATTTTTTTAGACTCACAGTCGAGTAATGTTCAATAAAATCTCCGCGCAATACTCCCAGCTGCCGAGTGTGGCTAACGGCAATATTGAAAATATTAGGGATAGTGTTTAAGTCATCGATGTTGGCGTGTTTTTTGATGAATTCCAGATCAAACATATGCCCGCCACCGTCTACGATCGGGAGAAAGTCATCCTCAGAGAACTCCACTACCAACACGTCGCTCTCACGACTCACGATCCTATATCTCTTCTCTAGGGATGAGTAATAATCTCCCCCATCGATGCCATACATGTAAGCTGAGAACGGGTCTCCGTAGCGGTTCGTATAATCGTTAATATCAGGATACTCTTTGGGGTTTAATAGCCCAGCTGTCACAAAATTTTTTGCTTTAACAGACCCCTTTTCCAGATACTCCACCTTTCGCCGAAACGAATCCTGACGTTGTAAGACTTCGTCCGAGTCGAGAAAAACAACATATTTGCCTTTGGCGTTTTGTATACCAATCTGCTTGCCACACTCCGGCTGAAGCCGCTTATTCTCCAAGATAGTAGCTCCATACCTAGCAGCGATACTCCGAGTTTCATCAGTTGATCCACCGTCAGCTATCAGAATTTCAATCATATCCTGCCCGTAATCTTGAGCACGAATTGAAACCAAACTATCTTCTAAAGTCTTAGCAGAATTGAAGGTCGGCATAACCACACTTAATGTCACTTGCGCGTTAGCAGTTTTGGACGGTTCCATCTCTCGACATTCTACCAGCGTCTACCCTGAAGTTGAACTGGTTTTGATTATCCATTAAATTAATTATCGACATTTGCCACAATGACAGGTAAGAGCTAAAATTTCAGATATGAAAATTGGTTGGGTGGCACTCATATTGGCAGTCGTTTGTTTATTTAGCGCCATTAGTTACAGTACTTTTGTTAAAAACGCTCCCCCTACCCCAGGTGACGCAGCAATATACGCTTCAATGAGCCAGAATACTTTCATCGACGTCCCTAATCCTTACGGTCTTAGGCAGCTTTCCCCGATTACTGCTCATCAGCTTCAGAAGATCGGCTTTGACGTTAATAATAGTTGGTTTACGATTACAGCGATCTCTATCTGGTTATCCTTACTGTTTTTTTACTTAGTTTTAATAAAGCCCTTAAAAGTTACTCCATCAATTGCCTTGGCATCTACTTTGGCCATGGCAGTAACGTATAACTTTACCTTTTATAACTTTTTAAATTTTTGGCTGATTGACCCAGTAACGAACCTTTTGCTGATCGCTAGTTTGTATTTCGCCATTCGGCAGAATATTTACGCTTTCATTGGGACTGTCGTTATCGGTTTCCTAAATAAAGAGTCAGCGTTACTACTGTTACCTCTGTATTTTATTATCAATTATTTAGGCGATCAGAACTATCGCTCCGATCGCCGTCAGGTTTACATCTTTAGTCTTGCCGCCATTGTGATTTACTTTTTTTACCGTCAGTACGTTATTGGTCGCATTAACCCTCAGGGCGGCGACTACTCGTTTTTCACCGGGCCACACCAGACAATTAGTGATAATATTCGTTTCTCATTGACCTACTTCAAAGACTTTATACCCGTGTATAAAGTTCTCGGATTTTTATGGTTAGTTTACGGATTTGCCGTGACGGCACTAATTAAAGAAAAGGGACTTTATAGAGCCTTGGCAATCAGTTCGCTTTACCTGTTTTTAGCACTGATCTTCTTAAGAATCTTTGCAACAGATAGCGGTCGCGTTATAGCTTTTGGCATACCTTTGGCGATTGCGGTTATTGCCTGTTATCTACAATTGAACTTCAAACTAGTCTTCAAAAATAGCCATTGGCTAGCAATCATTGGTCTGATTTACGCCGTCGCCAACCTGAATTGGCTCGACCAACAACAGTACCATTGGAGCCAGTTTATCGCCTTAGCAGCTTTTACTTACATTTTTATTCCCCGGCTCGAGCACAATGTGGTCAAATAATGGATTTTCTACTTCTGCTCAGGCTCAAGCACTGGATTAAAAACTTACTGATTTTTTCCCCTCTCCTTTTTTCTTTTTCTTTTAGCTCTGAAGCTGCCGGTAGATCTACGCTCACTTTTCTGGCCTTCTGTTTACTTGCTAGCGCCGTCTATACCATTAATGACATACTGGACGCCGACCGAGACCGTCATCATCCCCTAAAGAAGGGGCGACCGATCGCATCTGGAGCAGTATCGGCTTCGATTGCCAAGGTAACTATTGGGTTATTGCTAGTCGGTTCGATAAGTTTTACGCTACTTGTCGATTACAAGATACTTTACATACTAGGGCTATACCTGTTCTTGAACCTGGGCTACTCCTTTGGGCTTAAAAACATCCCGGTCCTTGATGTGCTAATCATTGCTTTTGGCTTCGTAATTCGAATTTTTGCTGGAGCAGCTGCCATCGGGGTGGCTGTGTCACATTGGATCCTATTAACAACTTTCTTCTTGTCTCTATTTCTTGCTTTTGGAAAAAGAAAAAATGAAATGTCAGTTCTGGGCAAGGGTATTGGTCGAAATCGCCACCGCCAATCAATCGCCGAGTATACAGAAGGTTTTATTGACCAGATGCTCGCGTTAACTGCTGGTATTAGCGTTGTTTTCTATGCTCTTTACACAATCGACCAAAGTACTGTTGAGCGATTTCGAGGCGATAATCTTATTTATAGCACACCAATTGTAGTTTTCGGTATTTTTCGCTATTTCTTCCTCTTGTATAACCGTAACCAAGGCGGAGATCCAATTAACCTCATAGCTCGCGATCGACAACTGATTGGTAGTGTTATTGTCTGGCTGATTTTTGTTCTATTGGTTTACTTGGGACCACTTAATGAAATCCACCTCTAGGCCTAGCTTAGCCACAAAAGTTATCTACTCCGTAGTCCTAGCCCTTATTATCTATCTTGCCCTGAGCGTTTGGGCTAGCTCACAAGGGCTAGGTGAAGCGGCTCAAATTTTTAACTGGAAATTCTTTCCTGCTGTTATCCTCCTGGCGTTAATCAACTATTTTTTTCGCTTCTTGAAGTGGCAGTTTTATCTGAAGGTACTAGCAATCGATATTCCTAGGATGGATTCTTTAGTAATTTTTCTATCCGGATTATCGCTATCAATAACGCCTGGAAAATTAGGAGAAGTCGTTAAATCCTACTTCTTGAAAAAGCGCTTCAACGAACCGGTATCTAAAACCGCTCCGATCGTCTTTGCCGACCGTCTAACCGATCTAATTGCTTTGATATTCCTCACATCTGTTGGCGTTCTAGGGTACGCTTACGGGCAAAGGGTAGTCTGGTCGGTCGGCCTAATAATCCTGCTGATTTTAACGGTTATTGTTTACCGACCGCTCGGGGAACGAATTCTGAGTTTCCTGGGAAGGCTGAGCATCATAAGTCAATACTCGACTAGTTTGAGAGAGATTTACGATACCTCATACAGCTTGCTCCAACCAAGGGTGACTTTGGTAGCGCTCCCAATTTCTGTTGTGGCCTGGGGGCTTGAAGGACTAGGGTTGTACCTGATTTTTCTCGGCTTTGGGCTTGAGAACGGATTTTTAGCCGCTTTGTTCGTTTACGCCTTCTCCACAGTTCTTGGCGCCGCCTCCTTCCTACCTGGGGGCTTAGGAGTTGCTGAAGGAACAATTACTGGTCTGCTGAAACTTTTGAATATTCCGACGGGGATTGCCGTATTAGCTACTCTTTTGATCCGTGCCGCTACCCTTTGGTTTGCTGTTGCCATCGGCACAGTTTTTTTGTTGACGGCCGAGCGGCGCTACAGAGTCAATGTTAACGAGATAACTTAGCCTGCCTAGCCACCACCAAGGACTCCGAATTGATTTTCCCTTCCCCTCGAGTTACCCTGTCTTAGAAATGAGAAAAAACAGCCAAAACACACGCTATTTCGTTACCGGTGGCTCAGGCTTCTTAGGTATTAATATGATTCGTTTCTTGCTTAATAGGGGTCACAAGGTCACCAACTACGATATCGCTGAATTTGAGTATCCAGAGATTAATCAAATCACGAGCATCGTTGGTGACATTCGTAACCCAGAACTCCTCGAGAAATCTATGAAAGACTGTGATGTAGTTCTCCACTTTGCAGCTGCCCTGCCCCTCTACTCTGAAGAAGATATCTTTACCACTGATGTTGACGGAACAAAAAACGTTCTTGAAGCAGCTCACAAGCTGGGTATTAAGAGAGTTGTTTATACGTCTTCAACCGCTGTATATGGTGTGCCCGACCACCATCCGCTTTACGAAACTGACCCCATGGTAGGGGTGGGTCCTTATGGTCAGGCAAAGATAGATGCCGAAGGAATTTGTCAGGATTACCGCAAGAAAGGTCTTTGCATACCAATTATTCGACCAAAATCCTTTATCGGACCTGAACGCCTGGGTGTGTTTGCCCTGTTTTACGATTGGGCTAAAGATAAGCACGGCTTCCCAATTTTGGGCAACGGCAAGAACCGTTACCAACTACTTGACGTCGAGGATCTTTGCGAAGCAATCTACTCTTGCACCACATTACCAACAATCAAAGTTAATGACGTTTTCAACATAGGCGCCAAGGAGTTTACAACTATGCAAGAAGACTATCAGGCGGTTCTTGACTACGCTGGCTTTAGTAAAAAAATTAAGCCAATTCCCGCCGGTCCAGCAATTACTATCCTCAAGATTTTGGAGAAGTTGAAGATTTCTCCTCTCTACGCCTGGGTGTACGCGACAGCGGCCAAAGACTCATTCGTCTCTATCGAGAAAGCCGAGAAAGTTATCGGCTACAAACCCAAGTACTCTAATAAAGATGCTCTAATAAGAAATTACAAGTGGTACCTGGAGAATTTTAAAGAGTTCGAAAACAAGTCCGGCATCAGCCACCGAGTTCCCTGGAAACAAGGGATATTGCGTTTTGCTAAGGTTTTCTTTTAAAAGTAAGTATCCGCCAAATCAGATCATCAAGCCAGTAGCTTAGTCTTACCACAACTGGTTCATTTTTGCCTCGGACTCTCTCGACTCGGATAAACTCTGCTCCAATATTACGGGCAAATAAACCATCGGTGATAAATTTGTCGCCGATGACCACACTACTTTCCGGCTTATAGTCAATTAATTCTTCGATGACTCTAAGACTCGGTTTTCGATGGGGGGTTGTGAGTAAAATCAATCCGGTCTGATCGGCTATCTTCTGATTGCGTCTATCGTTACGACTGTTAGTGACAAGCAAAACTCGGTGCCGCTGCCTTAAGTTGGCCACCATCTTTTCAGTAGACGCTGACAGTTGGTCGGCGCCATCCTCAACAATTGTTCCATCAATGTCGAGCAATATAAGTTGGTCTAGATACTTTTCGTTTAAGTCCGCGATTTTCATGATCTTGTTTCGGTCTCAGGTGCGTTTTGGGCGGCTGCAAAGATATTATAGATAATTACGACCAGCCCCAGCCCCAAAACAACCGCAGACGCCCAGGCAAGGGGCAGTTTGGCACTAAGTCCCTTCAACAGGGGTAAATAAATCTCGTCTTGATAGTAGTAAACAAAAATAAACAAGTACTCCGTTAGAGCAAAGCTTAGCCATAGCCTTCGCCAACCGACCGATAGGCTAAAAAGTTGCCACGCCGCAATCCCCAAAACCAGTGGCAGAAATCCCGCAAAATAAATGTGGATACCAAACAGGTGAAAGTCGCCATTAGACAAGAAAATTAGCAGAATTGGCATTAAAATAAAACAAAGCAGCAGACGACCGAATCTACGACTAGCTTCACGTAGTGAAATTAATACCAACCCACTTACCACGACCCCAAACATACCGATCAAGTTAAGCTTATAGAAGCCAGTGGTTCGGTTCCATACTTCTGGAAACGGATTGGTCTGGAATAGGCCAATTAGGTTCTGGTAGCGGCCGTAAAAATTACTTTGCCAGAAGCTACCGGCGGCCGTATTTGTAGAAGCAACATCACCTACTAGTCCTATCCCAGTCGATTCGCCCACCACTAAGAACCAGATTGCCAGCAGGCTAGCTGGTAAGACAAGCGCCAGCCAGACCAAGCGTACTTTCTCTAGCAAGTCTTTAGCAGTCACAAACAAGTAGAGTGCTCCAGAGATTAAAAAAACTATCGTGAAATAATGTGTCAACAGTGCGACAACGCCGGCTACTGGTAATAATATTCGGTTTAGTTTCCTACCATCTGTTTTTGCTTGTACTGTAAGTGCTAAGTAAATTGAAACTACTACTACCGCTAGCGCCTTAACTTGCATCAGGTGACTGAGATAAATAAGAAAGTAGCTTGCAGGGATTAGAGTGGACGCCAACAATGCCGGGCGACGACCAAAAAACTTAACAGTTACGAGGTAGGCGGCAAAAACCAAGAAGGAAACCAGCCCCAGGCTAAGCGCTTGAAAGATAAAAAATCGCTCTCCAAATGCGCGAAAAAATGGCTGGGCCGCCCAAGAGAGCAATGCTGGTCGTGACTTTACTAACTGAGCTCCGAGGACTGAGTCGTAATCACCTTGCAGCTCATCCCCGTGATAAAAAAGCTTGGCGGTATTATAGGGAAGAACCTGATCCGACTGATATGGCTGAATCGAGGCTTGGTAGCGAGTAGAGTTATCAAAATAGAGATCATGTTGGGTTGCTAGTCGATTTGTTATACCGCCTTCAAATACAAAGGTCCAGCCAACCAAAATAACAAGAAAGCCAGTTAGTGTGAAGATTAACCGACGATCGGTATTTCTAAGTAGTTGTAGTAGAAATCCTCCTGTTTGCCACCAAATTAAAATCATCCAAATCAGAAGGGCGGTCAAATAATAAGTCTGGCTGAACTGAGTTTGCGCGTGAATATAACTAGTCAACCATCCCACGGCTCCTAAAAGCGCCAGACCAGCCAGAAAGGACGAAGCCAATCCCGATACTGGCTCTGTGGCACGAACAAATCTTTTGATCAGGACTAAGCCACTCATAACAACAGCCAACAGTGTAAAGAGAGCGTAGAAAAAGTAAGCGGGCAATGATCGCGGGTATACCAGCCAGGAGTGCAGTAACCAGCCAGCCAAGCTTCGCTCATGTGCCGAGAAAAGAAAAATGTCCTGGATTTCAATATATGTTTCACTTGTTCCGGACACAATTAGGTCAACCTGGCTGACTCTTACGTCTTGTGATAATAAATCAAAAATCAGTGGCTTAGTCGTTTCACCGTTTATTTGTGCATATACCTTTCCGTCTGTTCCAACGAGTGCAGCTTGAATCTGACTACCAACAGCGCGTCTTGAGTCCAGAACAATCACGGCCCGACCAAGCTTCTGAAGCTCTGGTAGCCGTAGCTTGAGTCGGACTTCGTTATCAGCGAATAAATAGGGCGCCCAAGTAGTTTGTTGGAAGTCAGTAAGCTCGTGAACCCTAATCTCTCCTGCGTCAACTAGATGGTGGGCAGTAACGGATTGCAACTCTTGTAACCAAAATCTACTACTTGGTCGAAGTAGTGTCACCGCAATAAAGATAGTAAAAACTATTACTAGGGGTAAAAGAGGGCTGCGCCATCTAATAATCACTTTCGCCCTCAACTTTCTTGTTCAGACAAGAGGTAGTCAGCGACTATAACACTAGGTCGTTTCTCGGGAACAATTCTTGGCTGAGCGTACCTCTTATAATTTTTCATAAAGTCATCAATCACTTTAGGGTCAAGTTTACTGAGCACAGTGGTAGTGCCTAAACCTTCGCTCCCCTCCGTAACATTACGAAGAATAATGCACGGCTTCCCTAAATAAAAAGTTTCCTGTTGATTGCCGCCACCGTCTGTCATAAGAAACTCTGATTTATCGAGTACTTTAACGAACTCAAAGTACGGGAGTCTCTTGGTGAGGACAATGTTAGGGTTACCCTCAACCAAACTTAATAAGCCAAAACGTTCGAGTGTTTCGTGAGTATGCTCATGGGTGACAAATAGGCATGCGAGGTCTTTTGTTGCCTTTTCGCTCACCAGCGCAATCATTCTCTTAACTAGATCCTCGTTAAAGAGGTTCTCTTGGCGATGGAGAATAAAAATAAAATACTTGCGATTGCCAACCCTGCCTAAAATCTCGGGCTTAGTTGGCTGGTTTACTGCGAAATCTAAGCTATCAATGAAAGTGTTATAAAACGTATTAATTTTATCGCCAGCCCTTCTCTCAACATTTTTCAGTAATTCCTCGTATGGGCAGAAGTGAACATTGGCAAAATACGAAGTTAAAACCCGATCTATCTCCTCAGGAAATGGCTGCAAAAAGTTACGAGAACGATACCCAGCTTCTAAATGGGCGACTTTTCTTCCCAGCATCCTACCAACAACTGCTCCCATAACCGTAGAAACGGTATCTCCATGAACTAAAACATACCCAGTACCACGTTTCATGCCCTTGAACTCCTTCCGCATCGCGGGTATAGCACGAAAGAAAGTCTTAATGAACCACCAAATAAGCCCGAGTGCTGTTTGCTTAATTCGATCCTTGGAAATCACAAGATCAACAGACTCTATGCCCATCAAGCCCAGAGCTTCACTGGTAGTAATGTCATTCTGACCAGAAGCAATAATCTTAATCGGTACTTGCCGCTTCTGGAGCTCCTGTATAACCGGCATTACTTTTAGTAATTCTGCGACCGTACCGATAAAAAAGTAAATCGGTATCTGAGTGTTTCTTTCCATTTACTTCTCCTGGTTACTCTGTTGATAATAGTTCAGAATGCGTGAGCGATAGAAAACGGCCAGCGTATCAACAAACATTTTCCAAATTGCTCGTATCGTCGCTGCTCCACCACCTTCGGTATTAAATTCTAGCTCGACAGGAGCTTCGAAGATTCGCTTAAATCCATATTGCTGGGCGATTACGAGCAGCTCTAAATCAATCGCATACTGTTTAACCAACGCCTTAGGAAAGATTGTTTTTGCAACATTACTCTTAAAGAATTTAAGTCCTGTTTGGGTATCGGTTACCTTTAACCCAAACAGTAAGCGGATAAGCAGCTGGTAGCAGCGCGAATAAATTCGCCGTACGAGTGGGTAATTTACCCTAGAGGCCGGATGACGCTTCGAGCCGATTACAATATCCGCGTCGAAGAGCTCCATTAAACTAACATACTTATCGAACTGCTCTGGGTTAAAATCGCCACCAGCGTCTGTAAAGGTTATTATCTTTCCGATCGCTTTCTCAACACCGTATTTAATTGCGTAGCCCTTACCCTGATTTGGCGAGTATTCGTAAACTTTTACGTTTTGTGAGTTAACTTTTTTTGCCTCTGCAGCTGTTTGGTCCGGTGAACCATCAACAACAACTAATACTTCGTACGAGTACGGTAGCTTGTCGTATACTTCGACGATTCTTTCAACTGTCTGACGAATACTTCTTTCTTCCTTATACGCTGGGATAATAATTGATAGCTTTGGTTGGTTAGTCATTTCTATGCCAAATCTCCGATATCTGTCTGCGTTTCATAATTAGGTAGTCCACTGCCATAATAACGATTAAGCCAGATAAACCAAGCACAAGGCGGTTGAGCATCGAATCGATTGTTTCAGTAGCCGTTATTAAGCTGTAGGCTAAAACAATTACTGAGACCACTGTCATCTCAGCGATAAACCAGTAGCGCTGAATTGATAAGAAATACTGACTCATTAGGTTAACTAATGAAAGAAGTATTACTAGGATTGCACTGATGGGCAAGTACTTAGATAGAGCTTGGTACTGAGCGCCGTAAAGCGCTGTCACGATTTCTTTGTCAAAGACAGTGTATAGCGCCAGTATTAACATTGAGCCGAGTACCGTAATGATTGCCGAACCAACCAGCGTTAGATAGTGTTTCTCGCCCCGACTACGCTGAGAAGCGATCAAGGGAAACATCACAGAAGTGATCGGCCCAGTTATGTAGAAAATTATTTTCGCAACCGTAGAAACTGCGATGTACTGGCCAGCTATTTCGGCTTCAAAATATCTTTTTGCAAGAAGAATGTCTGTATTCATTAGTAAAAGCAGGAGCGCGTTACTGGCCAAAGCTGGCAGGAAGTAGAGCGCAATCTCTTTTTTATTTGGAAAGTGACTAGTCGCTTCCTGTTGCTTCGAGCTATCTACTTTTAACACCTGTCGAAGCGGTAGAAAGGTTATTAGAAAAGTACTAACTGCAGCTATTGGTATTGCTAACGTAGCACCGCCTAGCGCTAATCCTGCTCGCACCAATATATATGCTACAACAAGCTTGATCCCGTACTCTAAGATATTGCTTATAGTTAGCTGCCCGAATTTCTGACTACCCTGTAGAACCCCTCGGTTCACTACGAGTAGTAGACTGGCAACAATTGAAGAAAGCGCAAAAGCGAGACTGCGTGAATCTTTAATTGAGAAAAAATCCGCAACAAGCGGAGCGGTTAGAACAACGATAATCGTCATAACTAGTGACGCAAGAAAAACGATTATTATAAGTTTTCGATAAAAACGAGCAACCCCAACTAGGTTTCCGCTAGCTGAAAGTGAGCTAGTGTAGTACATCGTCACAGTTAGCAACCCACCCCCAACTGCTGTTAAGAGCACAAAATACGCGTTTATCGCTCCTAAATCACCAAAGTCGGCTGGGCCAAGCATACGCCCCATAAGCGAGCTGTAAGCGTAAGAAAGTACTCCGCTCACGAGCGTACCAATAGTAACGACCGCGCTGCCTTTAATTAACGCGGAGAACCGATTCATGACTTGTATTTTAACCTAATTACCCTGATACGGAAATAAAAAATCCCCGCCGAAGCGGGGAGCGATCACGGAGGTTCCTCCGTGATCAGGAAGTGAGCATGGGTTCCGCTGGCAGAGCCTTGGAGACCCAGAGCTCGCCGTCAGGAATATCCTTGACGACAAGTGTTCCAGCGCCAGTTCGCGCGCCTTCACCGATGGTGATGCCACAACGGACGACCGTTCCAGCGCCCAAGGCACAGTTTTTCTTAAGCAGTGTGTGCTCAAGCCACTCTTCCTTGGTTCTAGTGTCCACAGCGACCGGGTTGCGGTCGTTTGTGAACGCACAGTGAGGCCCGATGAACGCGCCGTCTTCGAGAACGATACCCTCGTACAACGAGTTTCCGTTCTGAACTTTGCAGTTGTCTCCGATGACTACGCCCGGGCCGATGTAGCAACCCTGACCGATCACGCAGTTACGGCCGATTTTGGCGCCTGGGCAGACGTGACTAAAATGCCAGATCTTGGTGCCCTCGCCAATCACGGATCCCTCGTCGACGTATGCCGACTCGTGGTAGAAATACCCTTCAGGGGTTTGGATGAGTTCTTGTGCAAGTTTTGACATGGTTCCTCCGTTAAGGTGCTTGGATATAATACGCAATTGTCAGAAATTGTAAAGACAATTGGAGATAATTTTATAGCCTAAGCAACCTGTTCAATTTATCTGAAACCGGTTCGTTACGGTGGGGGTGATGGGGGAGATGGCTAACTAGTAACATTACTACTGATTCGATTTTTGATGCTGGGATTACAAACGAGAGCGTTGGGCGGAAACCGAGCTGGTCTAAGTAAACGTGCGCTTGTCCGTTTATATCCGCTACCCAAAAGTTTTTTATTTGGTGAAAGCCGATAAACTTATCGCCCCAGTAAACACCTTTCGACGTCACTTCGAGATTATGTGATCCGGGCTTGAGACCGGCAAGCCGAAACACCGCAACGCCGATAGCAATAACGACGGCCGACATTAGATAATCTTGCGATTGGATAGTTAAGAAAAGAAAGCCAAGCAGTAGTACCGCCACACCGATGTACCAGTAGTGGTTTTTTTCGTGGTAGACGAATTCTTTCGCCGCGAAACTGTGGGTGGTGTGTTTTGAGCTCTTTTTGTGCTCTGAGCGCGGTTTCATCGTACTTTGATCGTACCACATTGCCTTTCCAGGTGAGGTGGTCAACAATATATCTATGCACTCGAACAAATTAAACCGATTCTTCCTTTGGAGTATCGTCAGCTTAGCGCTTATAGCGCTCGGGCTTGGCAGCTATCTAACCTGGACAATATCGCAGCGGGAACCGGAGAGCGCTCAGACGCCAGTTGAGAAGCAAACGCCGCAACCAACTAAGGTTAGTCGGGTTGTAATTGTGAGCTGGGACGGAGCAAAACCTGTTGTGATGAAGTCCTTAATGGACGAGGGTAAGCTCCCAACTTTTGCGAGTCTACAGGTCGGAAGCTATGTAGATTTAGACGCCCAGACCGTTGTACCGAGTGTGACGCTACCAAGCCACACTTCGATGCTAACCGGCAGACCGATCTCGGAACACAAAATTACCTGGAATGATTATCAGCCAGAGCGTGGCTTCGTTAAAAGCGAAACTATCTTTGAGCTGGCCAACAAACAGGGGATCGGCACGGCGATGGTGGCAACTAAGGAAAAGTTCGCTCATTTAAATAAACCAGAAACTATCGACCGCTACTTCTATGAGCAGGGAGACGCAGCTGCCGCCACCAACCGAGCGCTCGAGATATTGAAAGACAGCTCAGTTGGGCTACTATTTCTTCACTTCAAAGAACCAGACGCGGCGGGGCACGCCTACGGTTGGGGCGGGGGATCGAAAGACGAGGCGCCCTCACAGCAGTACATGGCAGCTCTTCAAGAAGTGGATCGAGTAACAGGTTTGCTATTGGCTCAACTAAAATCGGATGACTTATGGAACCAAACTGTGGTGATTATTACTTCTGATCACGGCGGGAAGGGTAAGAGTCACGGATCAGACAGCCCGGAAGACACGACCATTCCCTGGGCAGCAACGGGCGGCAAGATTCAGCAGAATTATCAATTTGCCAGCTCCGTTCTATCGGGGCGATCAATCTCGACGATGGATACGGCGGCAACCGCTCTTTCGCTTCTAGAAATACCGGTACCAACAGATTGGACTGGGAAAAATCTACTTAGCAAAATCGGAATACCGTTAGGTACTCCAATACAGTAAGCAGGGAAACCTGCTTTTTTTACTTGGTGAACCGAGATATAATACTCAGGTAATTCTTTACAAATTGGAGAGGTGCCAGAGTGGTCGAATGGAGCTCACTGCTAATGAGTTGTCTGTCGAAAGATGGACCCAGGGTTCGAATCCCTGCCTCTCCGCCAGAACTTATGACGAGGTAGGGATTTAGGGGACCGTCTTCCCTGCCTCTCCGCCAGTTCCCTACCTGCTTAGCGCAGGTATTTTTATTAGCTAGCGACGGAAGTACTATAGAGCTTATGAACAACGAACGAGTTTATAAAATGGTGGTCGCCAAAGTATATCCGTTCTACGTAGCTAAGGCCGAGAGAAAAGGGCGAACAAAACAGGAAGTCGATCAGATTATCTGCTGGCTAACCGGTTACAGCCACAAAAAGCTAGAAACGAAGCTAGAACAGGGAACAGATTTTGAAAATTTCTTTACTCAAGCCCCCAAGCCTAACCCTCTGCGCAACCTCATTAAGGGCGTTATTTGCGGAGTTCGCGTAGAAGAGATTCAAGACCCGATTATGCGAGAAGTGCGATATCTCGACAAACTCGTCGACGAGCTAGCTCACGGTAAGTCGATGGATAAAATCCTGCGAGCAGAACCCCAGAAATAGCCCCCCAATCCCTTGACTTTTAACCAGTTAACTGGTATAGTCGGGGCACAATTTCGCGTCCTCAAAAACGCGAAACGTACACAGGAGTTAACATGAAGATCGTTACGACTATCGTTCTCGCCTTCTTGACGAGCTTGGGCTTTGCCCAAAGTATCGACAACCTGGGCGGCAGCAACGCTCGCCCCACGACACCGCAAGCGCGCGGGCCTATCAATTGGTCCGCCCCGTTCGAACTCGCCCTCGGCGACAACGGGTGGGAAATGAGCGGCGGCCCCTACTCAAGGGAAATCCTCTTCGGCCTTGTGGCCGAGTTGGTGAACCAGGAGTGGGGTGGGCAAGTTGGTTCGAGTACGCTCGAACTACTCAACGAGGCCTCCCAGCGCGACGCGCTGTGGAACAACCGCTGGGTTGCCGACTCCGCCAGACTGCGCGAGCGAACGCTCGAACCGAGCGAATACGCCCTGGATATCGCCACTGGCGGCTCCAACGGTGGCGGATCGCGCGGCATGAACCTCTCCTTAGGGGGAGTTAACATCGCTCTCGAGTCGGGATCGGCCGAGGCGATCATCGTTGTTCATCTCAAAGATCTGGTAACGGGTCGGCGAGTGAAGACGTTTGTTGGTCGGGCTAAGTACGGCTCCACCAACCTCGAGGGTCTGTCAGTTGATCGACTGTTTGCCGGTTTCAAAATCGGCAACCAGTTCCGGCTGGATCAATGGGATAACAATCCCGAGTTCCGGCGCGGTATGATGGCTACGGCCAGAGCCCTCGACGACTTGCGTAAGAAGATGCGCGAGTTCAAATCCACTTCCCGGTAGGTTTTCTGCAGAAATGCAGCAGGCCTACCGGCCTTTTTTTACCCTAAAAAATTGTTGACAACGGGGTTAACCTGTTGTTTACTTTACTTAATCTCAGTAGAGATCTGTACATTAGATTAATAAAACAAAAAAGCCGCTTCTTCGGAGGCGGCTTTTTTGTAACTGAGGAAGGGGTGAGATCTTCATTCACCTTCGGCGAATTTCAGCGCCTCATTCGCTTTTTCGTCGTCGAACTTTTCGCGGAAGAGGTGAGATTCGAACTCACGAGCCACTTGCGCAGCCAACAGTTTTCGAGACTGTCCCGTTCAACCACTCCGGCACTCTTCCGTACCTGGATATTTTACCTTAAATCACAGCGTTCGTTGAGGGTATTTAGGCTACAATAAGCTAATGGCGAGGGATTTACGTTCAGTTGTACGAAGCTTCGATCGACAGCAAGAAGAAGAGCAAGTTGCGCTCTTTGCGTCGCAGAAGGGGTTGCCGTACGTTAACTTAGTAAACTACCCATTCGTCGGTGATGTCTTAAATATTATCCCCGAAGAGCAGGCGCTTCAGTACCGACTGGTGGCGTTTATGCGACTCGGTCAAACTGTGCGCGTTGCCACTCCGGATCCGTTCCAACAAGGCTTGGCCGAGACGATGAACGAATTGGGCGCAAAAATCGGCATTACATTCGAGCCGTATATCTGCTCAAACACCTCGATCGCTTACGCGTTGTCTCGATACCCGTTACTCGTACAAAAACCAAAACCAACTTCGATCCAACAATCGACAAAAGAGGAGTTTGCTACTCAAATTACCGGCCTTAAAGATCTCCAGGCAGCGATCGGTCGGGTCTCCACCAGTGAGCTTCTGGATACGATTATCTCAGGTGCGGTCGCGCTTGAGGCGTCGGATATCCATTTTGAGCCGATGGAGTCTTCTGTTCATATCCGATTCCGTATTGACGGTCGATTACTGCCGATAATCGAGATTCCCGAAAAGTCGTATCACGCGTTATCGTCCAGAATTAAAACTGCTGCCCATATTAAATTAGATATTAAGAAAGTCGCTCAGGACGGTCGAATGACGGTCAAGATCGGCGAGACTCCGATCGATATTCGAGTTAATGCCATCCCGACAACGTTTGGCCAAACTATCGAGTTACGCCTCCTTGCTAACCACGAAATGCTCTCGATCGACCAGCTCGGTTTTGCGCCGGCAACCCTACAGGCGATTATGCAGTCGATCGCCAAACCAGAAGGCCTCATCCTCTTTACCGGCCCGACCGGCTCGGGTAAGAGCACTAGCCTCTACTCCGTCTTACAGATATTAAACAAACCAGATCGCAAGATTATCACCTTAGAAGATCCTGTTGAGTACCGATTAGATGGAATCGAACAGGTTCAGATCGAACCAGCAGGCGAGACGATTAGTGTTAGCCATAAGGGCAAAGACGGCCAGACCAATGAGCAGGTTAGCACCGGTGCCTTCGATTTCGCACAAGCGCTCAGGGCAGCGTTGCGTCAAGATCCGGATATTATTATGGTTGGAGAAATTCGCGATAAAGAGACCGCCGAGATCGCCGTGAACGCCGCGCTGACGGGGCACTTGGTCTTAAGCACGCTCCACACCAACAGTGCCCCGGCCGCGTTTGCCCGTCTTATTCAAATGGGCGTACCGAAATACTTACTTGCCGACGCAATTTCGCTGGTGGTAGCGCAACGACTCGTCCGTAAGCTCTGTCAGTACTGTAAAGGAACTGGCTGCGAGCAGTGTAACAACACAGGCTTTAAAGGTAGAATCTTGATCGCTGAGCACTACATCCCAGACCAACAGACAGTTGAGCTGATTAAACGAGAAGCGACGCTTGGCGAATTTGAGCAGCAGTTTACCGCCGTAGGCAATAAAACACTACTTCAAGATGGTTTGGAAAAAGTTTCTCAGGGGTTAACGACTGAAGCTGAGATTAGATCAGTAACTGAGTAAGTGTGACTACCAAAAAAGAGGGCCGAAGCCCTCTTTCCTTTTTGTATAATTTTAGCGTTCGCCCGTGAGGAACGTCCCAACGTAGCGCAGAACCAAGTACGCAACGAGAATGATGATAATACCGATTAAGGCATTAATAATTCCCTGGCGCGCGGTCTGAGCTTTACCGGCATCACCGCCAGCGGTGATGTACTGGAAACCAGAGATAACTAAGTAAAAGAAGGCGACGATCGCAGCGATCGTTAGCACTAAACCGATCACTTGACCGAGTAAGTTATTAAACCTGTTGCCAGCATCAGCTGCACTAGTTGGTTTAAACGGACGTAAAAAGTTAAAGTCTCCGAGCGTAAAGCCGCTGGTCTTGGCTGGGTCGCTGTTACCACCAAACTGAGCCTGCACCGTTGGTATTATGTATTCAGTTAGTTTCATTTATCCTCCCGTAATTAATCTACTCTTATTAAGAAATGAAATGTTCGCCTTGTCAAGGTTAGGCGTTTAAAACATTTTTTAGTAACTGCACGAGCAGATAGGAGAGTGTTGCGATAACTACACCGATCAGCGCGTACGTAATCGACTTCTTGCCCTGTTCGACTTTTTTCTCATCGCCGAAGGCGGTCGTATAAAGAAATGCTCCGTATAATAAGTAAACGAACGAGCCGATCGCTACGCCGAGCAGCAACAAACTTGTAAAATGAGTAATTGAGTCCGTTAGGCAGCTTGCTCCGGCGGTGCGAACCTTCTCTGGATCGGCAATACACTCTGGAATAAGCCCGCCGCCAGTTAAAGCTGTGACACCGCTGCCGCTATCTTGCGCTGCCGCCGAACCGATCCCAAGTAGGCTAAGAATTATTTTCATGGCGCCTCCACTCTAATAACATATCTGGCTCCGGTTGAGGTCTTAATAATTACCTCGGCGGCTTCGCCGCTTTGACCGTCGCCGGCGTAGCTAATGCCAAACACTTGCGATTGCTGCCAGTTCTGATCGTTGAAAGTAAACGAGTCTGGGGTAACAGTAATCGGTAACTTGCCAGTTTTGGTAATCGTTACCGTTACTTCTCCGGCCGGTGCGCTTAGTTGTAGGGCGAACTGTTCTGAAATCTGAGTAGTTAAGTCTCGAAGCAGAACTGTGCTTGGCGAGAAGTTACTTGGATCAAAAACCAAAATTGAGACACCGTTAGGATCGGCAGTAGCGCCAGAGGTAGCGGTGTTTTCGTTCGTAGTACTTGTGGAGTTATTGTTATTGGCTGAATCAGGGATCTGGACTAGTGAACCACGCTCACCAATACCTGCAACATAACGAACAGCGGCGAATGCTAGTAGGGCGATGAGTATGCCAATAATCGCCCAGGTAATATTCTTGCGGGCTTTAGCCGTAACCGCCATATCACCACCAGATGTGATGTACTGATAGCCGCTGTACATAATGCTAAAGAATGCACCAAGAGCAATTAGTATAAGAAGGAGTTGAATTAACCTGTCAAACAGACCGCTTATTTCTAGCTGCGAGAAACCAAGTCCCTTTAAGTCGTCGGTCGTAATATTCTCAGCCAACTTTGTGGGATCGCCGCCGCCCGAGCCGCCAGTTCCAGAACCGTTATTATTACCGCTGCCGCCGTTATTTTCAGAAGTACCTTCAACCGTAAATAGTATTTCTCGCGTCGATAAACCATTGCCAGAGATAATAATTCGCCCGCGTGCCCCGGGTTGGGCCGTCCCCTGGTACTCTAAAACAAGTCGACGACGGCGATTCCAGTCGTCTCGTGTAAAAGTTAAGTCGTTACTGCCAGACCAGTAAAAAACGGCGGCGCCCTGGTGTCTGACTTCGAGCGTCACTGGGCTGCTCGGCGCTTCAGAGAGCGCGATATAAACTGGCCAGCTCGATTGCCCAGCGTCTTTTGGCACCGTAAAACTACTTACCCCTTCTTCACCGGTTGCTGCCTTAAAGATCCGGATCGACGGCGCTGCTAACGCTTCGTGGGCAGGGAATTGGAGCGTAACTACACCAATAAGCGCAATGAGAGCGATAAGAATTTTTTTCATTGTAATCCTAGAAGCGGAATTAAAACTCGTATTAACAATAACAGCCCAAAACCAACAAGCGCTCCAACGATCATATCTTTGCCATCTTTAGCCTTACTCTCGTCACCACCGCTCGTTGCGTACTTGAATGCGCCGTAGACGATCATCAAGACGGCCAACGCCGCAGCGATATTAACTGCCAATTTAATTAGATCGAGGAAATACTCCTTAAACGTAGTATACGTTCGCTTATCGCCTGTTAACGGTACGTTGATCTCGTACGCTAGCGCCCGACTTACAAACCAGTCTAACATTACGGTGTTACAAATATCTTGAAGCGCTCCGCCGCTGAGTCGGCGCTGTTTTGAGCGGTCTTCCCGAGTACTACAACTTGGCGAATCGCGTCTTGGAAGATCTCGTCTGTCTGTTGCCACTCAGGTTTTACAAATTGTTTTGCTGTTCTAAATTGGAGACGGACTAACTCCGCTGCTTCACTTGGTAGCTTGAGCGATGGCACAATAATTGTCGGATTGTTGTATTTAGTCGCTGGTGGCTTATTAGTTTTTTCTGAGTATTTCTGCTGCACTAACTCGTTAGCCATATATGAGAGATAACTCCACGAGAGTTGCGGCTGCGTTGTTTCTGAATTAACGATAAACGACCAAGTGGTGGCGTAATCAACTCGGTCGGTTTTTTCCTCTCGCTGAACCAACGGAACAACTCTAATCTCAAAGTTCGGATCTCGATTAAGTATGGTCTGTAACGTCGAGTAGTAACCGATTAGGGCGCCGGTTTTTTGATTAACAAACGCATCGATCGGATTACCCATCGTATCGTTCCAGGAGTAATTCGACTTATCGACTCTGGCAAAGCTGGTATAGAAATCTAGTACGTCGGTCGCCGGGAACTCGGCAACGCCGCCCTTGAATCTGGCCAAGTTAAAACCGACGTTCTTCTTGTCCTCGGTTAGAATAGCTACCTCGGCCTGAGTCATAAACGCTGTTAGCACGTCGCTTGGTGCGAACGTTGTGTCAACTGTACCGAGTGCGATCGCTGAGCGCTGAATCGTTGCTTCCTTGCGCTGGCTAACTACTGCGCTCTGGCTTGATAGGTCACTCCAAGTGGTCGGTGTAACCCCGAGAGTCTTTTTTCCAGCCTCATCAGCGGCGTTGGCGACGTTATTATAAAAATCTAAGTTATAAAGCATCATCAGCGAATCGGCTGTGAGCGGGATACCGTACAACTTATTCTCAAACACGTTTAGGTCCACCAGCGCTGGTTCGATTTTAGTTTTAGCTAGCGCGATCGGATCTTCCTCGGGGTTTGAGACCACTGCCGCCAAACTCTTTGGTGCGTGTTTCGGAATCCAATCGTTTCGAACTAACCAGATATCAGGGCCGGCGCCGTCGGCGATGGCGTTAACTACACGCGCCTCGTACTCCTTGGCATCTTTGGCGTCGATAAACTCAAACTCCAGACCAACGCCCGGGTTGGCGTACGTAAAGTCTCTCGATATCTCTTGATAAATCTTTTTTTCGTCAAACGGCGACCAAATTTTAAGTACTTTGTCTTTGGGTGTAGAGTCGCCGGCGCTCCGCACTAGAAAAATAATCAGCGCCGTTACAACAGCGGCTCCGATAAGACCAAGTAGTAATAAAACCCCTCGCTTCATATACAGCTAGTGTAGAGCGAATACCGCTACTCGGCAACGGGACTACCCAACCTGAACCTTAAGTACTCGGGTTTTGGTTTTCTCTTGTTTTGGAATCTTGATTGTGAGAATTCCGTTTCGAAGCGATGCCTCGGCTTTAGCTGCGTCTACAGATACCGGCAGGATGTAAGAGCGCATAAACGAGCCCCAGTAGCACTCTTGAACAAAATAGTTCTGGCGCTCAACGTCTGCCTCGTTACGACGCTGCCCTTTAATTGTTACGACCTCATCAGTAATCGAGATCTCAAGATCTTCAATGCTAACACCGGCGATCGGTGCCTTTAGGACAACGTTGTCCTCATCTTGATAGGCGTCGATTGCTAGCTGACCTTCTTCTGATTCGTCTTCGAGCCACTCCTCAGTAATGTGTTCTTCTTTACGTGCCATTATAGATATATTATCCACTTGGGCGTACAAGTAAGTCAAGGAAAAATATGCTAAGAGCTCGTCAAAGTCGGTCGGTACTCGATTGGTTTAAGCGTTTACTATTTCCTGTTTATTGTCTGGGCTGTGGCTCGGAATCAGACTGGATCTGCCCGCAGTGCCTAAAACAGCTTGAGATTATGAGCGATCGTCGCTGCGCGATATGTAAAAAAGCAGCGATCGGCGGGCTGTGCCATAAGTGCCGCAAATCAACCCAACTAGACGGCGTTATCGCGCCGTTCGATTACCAGAACCCGTTAATAAAACAGGCGTTAAGCACTGCTAAGTACGACGGCGGGTGGGACGCTATTACCTGCCTGTCAGCTGCGCTGTACGAAGAGATAGTCCGGCGACTGCCAGAAGGAGATTGGTATTACGCTTACATTCCACAAACCAAGCAACGAACCGCAAAGCGTGGGTACAACCAGTCGGAGATTATTACTAGACTACTTGCCAACGAGAGGGTATTTCTGGGAATTAAGAAAATAAGAGAGACCGCTGCTCAGGCAACTTCAACAAAAGCTGAACGGAGGACCAACTTAAAGAATGCGTTTAAAGTTGTTGATAAGCCGCCTGAGGAGATTGTGCTTTGCGATGACGTTATTACCACCGGGAGTACTTTATCAGCTGTAGTAATACCGTTAAGAAAGGCGGGCGCAAAACGCATTTGGGCGATCACTCTTGCTCACGATTAACCTAAAAAGTAGTGACCCCACTCCTGATTTACGGTACAATACTCGAGTGCCTTGCTCTTGTTGGAGATGTGGCCGAGCGGCTTAAGGCGGCGCTCTTGAAAAGCGTTAGGGGTGAAAGCTCCTCGTGGGTTCGAATCCTACCATCTCCGCAAATATATTGGAAACAGTATCCCCTACTGTTAGGATGACTTTATGAGAACAACGCAGCGGAAAGGTGATTATGCTGTAGCACAGGCTATAGCTACCTTCACAAGGCTTGGTTACGACGCATTAATTCCGTTAACCGAGTCTGCGTCGTACGACCTAGCCGTTGATTACCTGGGAAGTATAAAAAGGGTGCAAGTTCGTTATTGTGGTTCAAGGCAAGTTGCTCTAAGAAGAATTCATTCAAATTCTAAGGGTTATGTAGTTAAGTATCCAACACCAAATAGCTACGACTGGCTTTATATTCTAACCACAGATAATGAAGAATATTTATATAAAACTCCGCCTCAAAACAGAAATTCCCTAGTGCCTACAAGACAATACCTACTTAACAACCAGATGGAACCGGCTAGTAACTGATTTACTAATCAGTAAAGTTTAGATAAAATTTCCGTATTGCGCTCGTAGCTCAGCGGATACTGCAAATATTCGTTCCGCCCAAGCTACTAACGCATTCGTTCATTACTTCACTCATGCGCTCGTAGCTCAGCGGATCACCGGCTAACGCCGTTGTCCTTTGAGCTACTGGTGTTAACCAGTTTTCAGCGCTCGTAGCTCAGCGGATAGAGCGTCCGGTTGCGGTCCGGGAGGCCACAGGTTCGATTCCTGTCGAGCGCGCGCATGTAATGAGTGCACAAGGGAGGAACGCCCATTGGGGCGATTCCTGTCGAGCGCTATAAAATATCCCCCTAATAGGGGATATTTTTGTGGGGAGCTTGGCAGGAACCGAGCTTGTGAAGATTCCTGTCGAGCGCGCAAATTACTTCTTTTTTGAACGAACTGTCACCGCCACTTTCGGCTTTGGAGTAACAAAGGTTTTCTGGATATAGAGCTGTTGGAGTAATTGGAACAGCGTTGATGTTCCCCAATAGAGAGAGACGCCTGCCGGGAAGCCAAGCGCGAAGAAATACGTCATTAACGGGAAGAGAAAAACCGACTGCTTCGAGATTATCACCATCGGATCTTTCGGATCGTTCGACATCGGTGGGTTTATCTTTTGCATATGGCGGGCCTGGAAGAACTGTAGGGCGGCGATTATTAATGGGAGAAAAATCCGATCTGGTTTGGAGAGATCTAAACCGAGAAAGTGGGTGTTAATAGTATCGAGATGCGGCGTAAATGAGTAGATGATATCTGGTCGAATGTCCTTCAAGCCAGCCACAAACACGTTGTAAAGGATAAGGATAACCGGCAACTGGATTAAGAGCGGTAGGCAGCCCGCGAGCGGGTTTACGCCGTGTTCTTTGTAATAGGCCATTAACGCCTGGCTTTGCATTGTTCGGTCGTCTTTATATCGCTCTTGAATCTTCTTCAATTCTGGCTGATGAACCCGCATTTGTAGCGGCGCACGGATACCCTTAACTGACGGTACCCAAAGTAGAATTTTTACGACAATTGTTAGTAGAATTATCGCCCAACCGATACTATGCCCCGGCACGAGCCAGGCGAAAAAGATGAGCAGGTTGTATAACGGTTCGTACAGAATCGTCTTGAAGAACTCTTTAACCATATGGTGGAATATTACTTTTTCTCGGGTACGGGGTCAAATCCGCCCGGATTGAATGGGTGACATCGCGACACTCGCCTCAGCCCTAGCGTTAATCCTTGGTACGGCCCGTAGCGTTTTACCGCCTCTTTTGTGTACTCAGAGCAAGTTGGATGGTGTCGGCAAGCCCCAGATGGGAAGAAAATTCTTAACAGACCGTGATCTGGTGAAAGCGTCCGCTGATAAAGCTCGATTAACCAGACTACAGCGATCGCCATTGTTTAATAATTGGCTGAAAGTATCGATACGGGCTGGATTGATCGTCTGGTAGTCGAGTAATGGTTATCACAACGTCTTCACTAAGTGGTAGTTGTTGATAGGGCTCAAGGATCGCTAAAACACTTCGTCGAATTTTATTGCGAACAACCGCCTTTTTACTGACTTTTTTAGAAACAACTACTGCAAACCTAGGAACGCCTAAAGAGTTGGTTAGTTGAGTAACATTAATCGATTCGTAGTTACGACGCTTTCCTTCTTTAAAGACGCGTAAAAAATCGGCCTGTTTTTTCAGGCGGTGCTGGCGTTTAAGCATGGCGACACTATCAAACCGCTAGACGAGTGCGCCCTTTGCGGCGACGGCGCTGGAGTACTACAACAGATCGACCACGAAAACCGTGAACCTTATTGCGTTTGCGCTTATTTCCTTGATATGTCCGCTTCATTTGATTTTATTCGATTATTATTGTTCTGTAATTGTACTATTTCTCGAGAGGTAAAGCAACGATTAACTCCCGTACTTCTGATTGACCCCTGTGGAAAACTCCTGTATTTTACCCACAGATGTCGAGTATTTTGTGGAAACAGGTTTTAGACACCCTTGAGGCTACCACGAGCCGACCGAACTTTATTACCTGGATCAAACCAACTGACCTACTTGAGCTAAAAAATAACTTGGCGCGTATCTCAATCCCAAATCATTATGCAAAAAGCTGGATCGAGAAGAACGCAACAAAGCAACTTCTCTTGGCGCTACAGCAACACCACCCAGAGATCGAGAATATTGAATTAGTTTTAGTAGAACCAGAGCCAAAAAAGGACTATACCGAATTACCGCTGCTTTCAAATCAATTAGAGGTAGAACAATCTGAAACTGAAGGCGTAGCTAAAAGAAACGTGGAAATACCTTCTTTTAACTCTCGGTATACATTTGAGAATTTTATTGTGGGCAATAACAATCGCCTCGCCTTCGCTGCCTCCCAAGCTGTAGCCGAGAAACTCGGTCAGGCGTATAACCCGCTGTTTATCTACGGCGGCGTGGGACTAGGTAAGACACATCTTATGCATGCCATCGGCAATAGGGTATTAGAGAGCTCCCCAAAAAAGAAAATTATCTACATTTCATGTGAGACATTCACAGGAGAATTTATTAACGCCCTACAAACAAAGACCATCACCGAATTTAAGCGTAAGTACCGGACCGCTGATGTGTTGTTAATCGACGATATTCAGTTTTTAGCCAACAAAGAGGGGACCCAAGAGGAGTTTTTTCACACATTTAACATCCTACACCAAGCTAATCGTCAGATCGTCCTAACTTCCGACCGCGTACCAAAAGAGATGACTGAGCTAGAAGACCGCCTAATCTCAAGATTCGGTTGGGGAATGATTGCTGATATCCAGTCGCCAAACTTTGAAACTCGTACTGCTATCTTGCAGTCGAAAGCGGAAGAAAAGGGTATTACTATTCCTCAGGAAGTATTAGAGTATATCGCTAACACTATCACTTCTAATGTTCGCGAACTCGAGGGGTCGTTAATTAAGCTTCATACCGCTTCGTTGGTTGAGGGCGAGGAAATCACAAGAGAGTTTGCCCAACGTGTTTTAAAAGACTTACTACAACAACCTAGTGGAGTAATTTCAAGTAAGAAGGTTTTGCGAGTCGTGGCTACGTATTTCAGTTTAGAGGAAAGCGATCTGCTTGGTAGTAAGAGAATTAAAGAGCTAGTCTACCCGAGACAGTTAATTATGTATTTTTTACGAGATAAACTCCGACAGTCGTTCCCACAAATTGGAGAAATATTAGGAGGAAAGGATCACACAACGATTATGTATGGGGTGACAAAGATTGAGAACCAAAAAAAGAAGGATCCTACTGTAGAAAAAGATATAAAAAATATACTAAACCTACTATATGAATAATTGTGGATAAGATGTTAGTAAATATTGCTGAAACCAAACAAACATGGGATAACTGTCTTGAGATAACTGGTTTAGATTTCTATTCACAGACATTTCACAACTTTTCCACAATAACACCAATGTTTTCCACGCTCGACAACCAAATAGCTCCACAAAACCACAACACTTATAACAACTACTTAGTCTCTTAACTACTTAATTAAAGAAATAAAAATAAACTCTCACACTAAGAAATTAATATGAAATGTATTTGTGAAAAAGAAACTTTAAGGGAAGCAGTTAATACTACAAGTCGCTTAGTGAGTACTCGTTCAACCCTTCCAGTACTACAGGCGATCCTTATTACAACAGGGAAAAACAGCCTCATCCTACGAACAACAGATCTTGAGCAAGCACTTGAAGTGGAGATTCAATCCGAAATACAAGAAGGAGGCGCGGTCGCGGTTCCGGGTAAGATTATTACAGATTTTCTTCAGAATAATAACGACACTACTATTACTCTTGAACTTGAAGATACTACTCTCATAATTTCCTCTGCCAACCACAAGGCGAGGATTAAATCATTCCCAGCCGAAGACTACCCAACCCCGCCGGTATTTACAGAAAAAACTTCCTTTAAACTACCAGCAAGCTCACTTAAAAACGTTATTGAGCGCTGCGTTTTCGCCACGAGCCAAGACGATACTCGACCGATATTAACGGGGGTGTTATTCCAATTATCTAAAAATAAAATTACCGCTGTTGCAACAGATGGATACCGATTAGCGATGCATGAGATACCACTCTCTCAAGAAGTTGAATCGGAGTACATCTTTCCAAGAAGGGCGTTGGTTGAATTAGCTAAGCTTACTTCCACTGCCGAGGTTACTTTTATTATCGGAGAAAACCAAGCCAGGTTAGTAACAGGTAGTACTGTATTAACAACACGTCTCTTAGACGGTGCTTTCCCAAATTACAAAGGAATACTACCTAAGGATCAGCGCGTTAAACTCCAACTTCGGTCGTCGGCTTTATTGCAAAATCTTCGGCTCGCTAGTATTTTTTCTCGGGACTCCGCTTATAGTACGAAAATTGGGCTTCAAAAAGGAAAATTAGTTATTAGCGCGGTTTCAGCCCAGGTGGGTGAGAGTAGTAATGAATTAATAGTTGAGAGTACGGATGAGTTCTCTTTATCTGTTAATGCGCAGTATTTAATTGACGCACTCCAAGTAATTAATCAAGACATCACCCTTGGAGTAATTGATCAGAAGAGCCCAGTTGTTATTACTATCCCTAATGAGCCGTCGTATTTATATCTTGTAATGCCACTTAGGAATGAATAGATGCTCACAACCTTATCGGTTAAAGATTTTCGAAGTTACGATAGTGCCACCTTTACTACTAAACCACTCGTTATTATTACGGGGCGTAACGGATCAGGAAAAACTACCTTAATCGAAGCAATTAGGATTTTGTCGGTTGGGAAGAGCTTTCGTTCGAACCGGCTTGACGAAGTAATCCGCTTTAACCAACCGTATCTACAAGTGACGGCTACTTGGAACGACGCCGAGCTAGATTTCTTCTACGGCACCCAGTTCACAGAGAATCCGATTAAGGAAAGAAGACTTCAAGTTAATAAGAAAGAAGATCAATACATCGATTATATCGGCCGCTTCCCGTCGGTATTGTTTATTCCAGAACACCTCGAGATTATTTTAGGAGCGCCGTCAGAGCGTCGAAGATATTTTGACAGCGTTCTCTGGCAGGTTGATCGAGAATTTAGACAGGCTCACCTCGATTTACAACGCGTTTTAAAAGAAAGATCGGCGCTGTTATTTTTAATTAAAACAAAACGAGCCAAGATAGATGAACTCGAGCCATGGAGCGAGTTATTAAGAGAAAAAACCGCGATAGTGCGCACTGGTAGACAAAGATTCTCTGAGTATATCTCACAAAAAATGGGTACCGATCTTCTCTACAGAGAAGATCTAGTGGTTACGGTAGTTAGCAAACCTGCCTTCACAGAAACCGAGGACTTAATTTTTCAAGAAATTGAAAGTGCGCAAAATCTGTTTGGGGCACATCGCGATGAAATCGAGATAGTATTTCAAGATCGTCCGGCGAGAAAATTCGCTTCTCGGGGACAGTCTAGAACGATTATCGCGGCTATTAAAGTGATCGAGGCACAGTTCTTAAAAGAGCATACGAATATAAAACCAGTAATCTTGTTAGATGATATTCTGTCTGAACTTGATCGGGCTAATACTGAGTTTGTGCTTAATAATTTCTCCAGAGATTTCCAAGTAGTCGCTACGAGTGTCGAACAAAGTAAAGAATTTAATAATTTTGAGGTTATTACAGTACAAAATGACGCTTGAACGACTAAGTAATTTTTTAGGAAACAACTACAAAAGGAATTACCTACAAAAAATATATCTAGCTCAAAAGCTGCAAGAGCAGATTCAAAAAATCGTCCCCGGTGAGTGTACGGTGATAATTAAGAGCCAGACGCTCGTAATAGAAGGAACGTCGTCAGTGTATTTACAGGCGCTAAAACTTCACCAGCGGGCTATATACGCCCAAATTAAGCGCATTACGCCCGAACTCTACCGGACAGAACGTCCAAAATTACAGTTCCGACTCAAACGATCTAATTATTCGTCGTGAAATCAATAATAGTTACTGGTATGGAACCCGGGATTCCTCGCTCCTTCAACCAGCTCTTAGCGGCAGCCGCGACTATATCGCGCTCTTCAATATAGCTTTTTCCGTCTTTCGGGGTGGTGAAGCGATGTTTCACTGAAACAGTAATTGCTGTGATTGACTCGTTATTATGGGTAGCTGATATTAAGTAATCGATTGTTTCATGTGGAAACAGTTCTAAGTAAGGAATCTTTTTAGAAGGGTCTCCTTGATAGAGTTTGATGAAATCGTCTCCTGAGACCGGACGAAAGTAGAGCAATAACTTATTATCTTTCCCTCGTTCAACACTGTAGCTCACCGAAACAGGGGCTGAGCCGTTGCCCCAAGCCGTTACTGAGTAGTTTCCCGGTCTCACCCTAGTGCTATACGGTAACGAGCGACTCTTTTTATGAGAGTCTTTGCTAGTAGTTGCTACTAAACCGGTTTTTATTTGGCTACTTGGGTCTACGCCAATACTAAACGGTACTGTCCGGCTGTACCAAATAATAAGCCAAACAAGTAGCCCAAGTGCCGCGATACCCAAGACAATAATCACTTTTTTACTAATCATGGGTAGTTTACCTCCGTAGCGGCTGGCGGCTGTAAGCAAGGAATATGGCGCAAGAATTCGTACGGGTAATACCACGCGTCCCAATTATACGTACCGCCGAGCGTTGGCCTATTATCGAGTCGTTTTGAGACACCAACATGAAGATGATGTGCCTGCTCGCCGTTCGAGTTGCGTATGTAAACACCAACTTCCGCCAACTTATCGCCCTTCTTTACCTGTTGTCCCTCTCTGACTGACGGCCGTTGCAGGTGGGTGTAGTACCAAAAGATATTATTCGTTTCTTTCACAGTTACTGACGTTGAGCTTTCCCCGTCACCGTCGTTGTCGATTGAAACCTTAACAACTTCTCCATCGCTGGCGCTGAAAACCCTGGTTCCAACAGGAGCCATTAAGTCGTAACCCTCATGACCGGCGTAGGTACCAGTTTTATAGGTACGTTTGCTCACTACATCACCCCAACCACCGCGACCAGCGTTTCGGGCAGCTGATTCTTCCGCTATACAGGCATAGTTACCCGTAGCTACACCAGCACCACCAGAAGACTCGCACTGTACCTGATTTTCGGCCAACAGCCTCACAATATTTAGCCTCTTGTAGTAAGGGTTACCGTAAGAAGGATGTTTATAAGACTCCTCCCACCGTTTGCCGCTCTCGTCGTACTGGGTCTTCATGGCTGTAGCATAATTGTAAAATAATCGAGTATTAATGTTAGTTCCAGCTGGGCTGGCGTACATATCTTCGCCTTGCATCGCCCTTCGGACTGTTTTGTAAACACCTTCTAACTGCTTCTGCCAGCGCTCTTCAGTTGAACCACTCAAAACATCGGAACTAGCACCACTGTCGTAATGCTTATAGCCAAAGGCTTTTTCTGGGTGCTTAAACTCCTGCTCACCCCACCAAATAGCAATTACGATAGCGGGGTTAATCCCCTCACTCTTACCGCGCTCCAATATATTGTTAATGTAATACTCAAACTCTTTTGCGTCCGGCGTTTCTGAACGCATTTTGTTAATCTGGCTTAATCTGTACGAATCTTTTTTTAAGGTGGCGATTACTTGGCTAGGGTTAGCGCTAATCGAGGTGTCGCTGAAAGCGCTATCGGTTAGGAAGCAACCGTTACCCCCGAATGAGCCAGTTGGTTTATCAATTTTTGGCCCCAGGAATGTTGCTAAGAGGATAAACGGCATAATGCTACCGACGATTAAGAGAATTACAGCAAGCGCTACTATAACAATAACAACGGCGTTACCCCGGCGTTGCATTAGAAAAATCCCCCGAATGCGGCGTGAACCCAATCGGTGGTTTTTGTTGAACGCTGAGTGAAGCCAAGGCCGACGCGTGGGTTATTAGCTTCACCTGGGCCAAACACCTCAGGTGAACGTGGGTAGAAGTACTCCGCGTTAGCTTGTCGGAAGGTAATAACCTGTACTGGTTTATTTGCACCTTGCTGCGACGCGCCGTAGTCCATAGTCGCTTCCAGAAGTTTCCCAGTGAAGTAGCGCGACCATGCCATCCAAAGCTTCGGGTCATTCCCGTCTTTAAACGGTACTCCATCGTCCCAATCGAACGGGTTCTCGCCCTCAGCCGGCGTGTCTTTAATTGGTTTATTTGGGTCGTTGTAGTAGTCGCCGTAGGCGTACTCCAGTTTATCGTAATCTGGATCAAACTGGGCGTTGGCGAATCGATCTGGTGGCGGAATCGGGCAAAGGTAGTCAACACGGTACGTACCAAATAGGTAAATAGCCGCAGCGATAATTAACCCAGCCGGTCCGAGTCCGGCTGCCATCGCGATTGCGCCGGCGACGGCGGCGTTAGTGAACCCGGGTGGCGCTTGGATGGCCTGATCGATCGAGGCGAAGAACGCCTGGCAAGCCTCACACGCGTTGAGGGCGATGGTGATTGCTAGAACAGTCAGGTTTGCTTGCGCTTTTGCTAGGCTGGTTCTAGCACTATTAACCAGGGCGTCGCCGGTGCCAGTTAAGCCGGTAAGTGCTTGGACAGTTACGTTAATACCCTGAGCTGCGGCGTGAGCGGCGGTTAGCGCTCTTGAAGCGGTAATAATACCGTTAACTGCTTGATAAAGCTGGTAAACCGAACCAGCTGGTAGTCCAAGCGCTTTATCAGCCCACTGCGTGACTTTCCCGATGACAAAATCTCTTCCTAAGTCCGTAAGAGACGGGACGACGACGCGACCGTCAATTACCAGACCCTTATTAAAATCAAACCCGTTTTGAGAGGCGTAGTAGATAGATTTAACAAATCCGCTTGGCAGTTCCTGGATCCCGAGGGTGTTAGAGAACCATGAGTCTAGATAACTCCACATCCCTTGATACTCGCTGCCAGTAAAGAAGTTATCTCGGTTACTGTTTCTTACAAACTGGTAGAAAGTCTTTACGAAGTCGCTCGTGAACGGACCGAGGCCGATATCGAGCCGGCTGATGAAGGCTCCGACTATTCCGTCAACCTCACGCGAAGTTAACTCGCCCTTATACAGCTTCTCGAGCATGCCCGTTTGATAGCCTGGCACGAGCGTCGCTAATTCTGGATCTAGGTAGGCAAAGACAGCGCTTGTTAACATTGCCGCCCGTTCCTTGTCTGAGCCGCTGAACATGACTCGCGAGAAGTCTAGGGGTACAAGTATGCCGGCTTGACGGAGAAAAGCGTCGGAGATCTTGTACTTTGTGTTGTCACGAGCGGTTTGGGTTAGCTCCTTTCGAGCACTGTCTTGGTAGAGTTTTCGGGTCGATTCAGAAAGCTGTATAAACTCGTTAACTTCCATATTCGACCCAGTTTGCTCATTGAAGAGCGCAACTGCTGCGGCGTTAATCGCGTCGTTGTCGGCAAAATCAAGTGCGTTTCGAAGCTCTTCGTATGAGAGTTTGCCTTCTTCTGGTAGATATTTATTAGCGAACTCACTCCACATCGCCGAAGACCAGTGCTCCAAAGCTTGACGGTAGTCGCCGTCGATAAAGTTCTCAATGTCGTTGACGTACTCTATTGGAATTCCGGTCGCTTTTGCTAACTTTGCGATCAAGCCTCGTTTCTCAAAATCACTTAAATCTCCGCTAAACGCCCGCGTGATCTGGTTGGCTAGCGTCTTTAGCGCATCTTCGTCGAAGCCATCGAGTTTAAGCCCGAGCGCGCCGGCGAGCTGCTTTATCCCTTCGGCGATCAACAACTTAGTGCCGGTTTGTGTATCGCCAAGCGCAAATGCTAGGAACGTATCTCTAGTGAAATTAGCTTGTCGATCAAGAAACCGTCCCACGAGCGTCACGCTGAAATTTAAGGCTTTCGCCCTATCTTCCAGGGGGGCGTTCTCCCAGTTACGGATCGTATCGAGCAGGAACTGCGCCTCCTGAGTTTTGATTCTAAGTGCTTCGTCAAGGTCGAAATAGTTCCAAATTTGGTCAACGCCGATATTAATAAGATTCTCACTACCGGCTTTTTTAATTAGGCTCTTAGTGTCGATTGCGCCGTTCACGAACTGCTCGGTTGTACCGATCGGGACACCAAGAATTAAGTCGGTGTACTCCCATTCTTCGTAATCGCTGCCAAAATACCGCTCCAGATCGTTACCAGAAAAACTGCCAGCGTTTGGCCGATCTTTGAGGTAACCAGTAGGTAGCCCAAGGCGCTGCTCAACAATAGCTTGTCCGTAATTTCCCTGAAGATCTCCTGTTAGCGGTATAGTTGTGCCCCGGTCTAAACCAAGTAGGCTTGTGATCGAGTTGCCAAACACCTCTTGCAGCGCGATTTCTAACTTCTTCTCACCCTTAATCACTTGGTAACCGGTGCCTATATTCCAGCCGATAATCTTATCAGCTTGGGCGCCGCCGACTTTTTGCAAGACACTTAAGCCATCGCCCCTAACAACGGCTTGGACATCTTGCGCCGAAAGCTGGTTCTGTGGGTCGAGTTCAAGCTCCTTATTAATAAAATTCGTTAAAACGCCGATCGACTTTGAGTTAAACTTGCCTCGAGTAAGATCGCGGGCACTTGAGAAATCCAACCCCGTTTGTTCGGCGATAACGCTGGCGGCGATGTTATCTTTCAAGTATCCAAGAGTTATCTCCTTGCCGGCTAGCAGGTCACGTATTACGCCGTTGCCGATCGCTCGGTACTGACCGGGTATTCCTTTAACAGCCGCTTCTCTAAGAAAGCTGTAACCGTAGTCGCGTAGCTCTGTTAGTGCCGCCTGCTGTTTAGCTTTATCTTCAGCGAAAATTTTAGCCAAAGAGGCGATCGGGACACTTCGATCGATCGGGGCGTTTTCGAGGGTGATAGGCGGCGTAGCCCTGGCTCTAGTTGCAGATTCTAACGCTAGACGCTGTTGATCGGTTAGGCGAAAAGCATCAGATAAAACGTTAACGCCGGCCCAAATTAGTCCCTCGGTATCGTTTCGTTGGATTTTATCGATCGTACCAGTTATTACCCCGAAGGCTGCGTCTTTTTTCTCGAGAGCGCTGAAGACGCCCTTAACCGTTTCGATCTTGTTCATATCTTCGAGTGAGTGGGTGTCTAGAAAGAGCGTCGGTAGTCCGGCAGCGTTTTCGATTGTACGTTTACCGGCACTTTCCAATATTTGTCGCCACCCACTTCCTCGGAGTGTTCCGGGCGGGACGCCGAGTAGCATCTCGATATTAGCGCGGGCGATCGCGATGCGAGTGTCTTGGTCGTTGTCGGCGATCGAGAAGCCTTCGGGTAGCCCAGGAATAATTTTATGTAAGTAGCTAGCACCAATCGAGCGTATAAGTGAATCTGCTAACGGGTCGCTTGTAATCGAGCCGCCGCCAAGCTCCTTAAGTAAAATATTAGCGCCGACGTACAGTAAAACATCTTCCAACCGCAAGCCCTTACCGAACTCAGCGAGAAAATCCATCTCGCCAGATTCGTTTAACATCTGCATAATTCCGTCGGTACCGAGCGTACCGGCGATCTCAGTTAAGCTTGGTCCGCGTGGCGTCGGGTTTCGAGCGATACCGTCACGGCTCTGCCAGGCCACTTTTATTGGCTTAGCGCGCTGAAAACGAGTTTTGTTACCACCGAGATGCCGTCGCTCAACGAGTTTACACGTTATTTTACCGACTTCAGAGATATCGACCGCTTGGCCAGTGCTGTGCGCCGAGACGATGCCAACATCTTCTTCGATCGCGTCGAGCGATTCTCGATCGTACTTACCGCGTCCGTCGGTATCGTAATTTTTAAGTATCCGCTGCGCCTTGATGTACGGTAGCCCGGCACCACCGAACTCCTTTGGCTTAACCAGATAAATTAAGTAGTCAGTAACCCGAATGTCAACTCGACCCTCCTCGATCGCCGCTCGATCTTGTGGCGAGAGCTGAATCTTGTCTTCCGTGTCGAAGATCCACTCAAGGTCGAGAATTGAGTCGGCGTCGGCGGTAACCCCGGTTGGGGCGACGTCTTCTAGCGAGTCAAGTTCTTCTTCGCTTGGTTGCGCTTGCGCTAGAGCCGTGCTCGTAACAAGAATCGGCTGGAACCCAAGCGTTAAAGTAAGAATAGCGCCAATTAATAGTTTATAAGCCCTTACCATTAGTCTGCTCCGTACCTCTTGGCGCCGTTAAACTTATGAGTAGTTAGTGGCCGCTCTTTAATTGTTGTGGTTTGAGAGGATGAGTCGATAATTTTACCGTTGCCGATATAGATTCCGACATGATCAAATAAGGCGCCAGCGTATCGTCGTTGGGCGCGACTACCGTTCCCAAACCAGACGATGTCCCCTGGCCGCATCACGCCCTCGTTGATCCGCTCGTTACTAGCAGTCTCGGCCCGGTCAATTACAAGTCTTAATACTTTATTGTTCCAAAGAGCGGTAGTGGTCCCGACAATTGCGTTTGGTACGCCAGATTCCCATAAAGTTGTGGGCGAGAACGAGGCACAGGCTAGCTTATCTGGCGCACCAGTTATCCGACAGAAGTTACCAGTAGGCTCGCCAACATGGGTTTTGGCATTAGCTACGATCCATATTCCAAACGGCAAAGTGCCTTCGAACTCCAACATTTTTTTCTGCAAATCGTCGCGAATCTTCATCCGCTCAACTTTATTAGAGGTTTTAAGGAGAGAGTCTAAGATCGGTGTGAACTCTACGATCTTGGCATCAATTGCGGCGACTTTATCCGCGGAGTGCTTCTGAGCGTTGCCTTTAATCCGTTGATAGCGATCCTTCTCGTCCTCAACAACCTCTTTTACTGTTTTATCGTTTGCGATCTTATCGCCCGATAGCGCTGAGAGCAGTGTAGCCTGTTCTTGTTGAGAGACGCTAGTTGGGTATCGCGCTGGTCCCTTGCCACTATTACTACTAAACGAAGCGAGCGCGACCACGATGAGGATAATTATTATCACCAGTAAAATAATCCCAACCGCTAGCCACACATACGGATTTTTGGCGAGAAGCTGAGTTACTAGTTTTTTTATCGCTTGACCGATCGCTTTACCTGCTTGTTTGGCGGCCTTTTTCGTTGCTTCGCCAGCGGCTCGAGCCGCTGCTCGGGCGCTTCGCTCACCTGCCTTCACAGCTTGTTCTTTAACAGCATTAGTAGCGGCCTGCTCCGAGCCCTTAGTAACAGTTTTCTGGGCAACTTGCTTGCCGGTTTTCACTTTGTCGGCTATTTGCTGAGAACGCTCTAGTTCCTTCTGATGCAACTCCTGACGCTTAGTCGCTTCTATCGGGTCCGTTTTAGTAGGCGACTCAGTGCTGCGGCGCTGTCTAATCTCGTCCCAGACTTGTTGAAGATCAGGCTCGGACTCTTCTTGTTCATTAAGCTGTCCGACGAGCTCCTCTGGGGTATCGTCGAACTCCTCTTCTGGTGTTAGTGGTGGTAGTGTTTTTGGATCCCCTCCGGCCATTTTTACTCACTTATTCCGTAGAGCTCTAATAATTGCTTTGGATCGGTGGTGATAATCTGGTCTTCGGTGTACGACGATACGATTTGAATGGCAGCGCGATTATTGCCAGCGAAGAACAACCCCTGCCCAACCTCAGCTTCGGTCAAAAAGAACTTTTCGCCATCAGTAAGCTTGAAGGTCTCTGCAATTTTATCGATGGCGGAGGTAGATTGCCCGAGTAGTAGTTGCGTCGAAGAGTTGTTAACGACCGACCGGCCGTAGTTGGAGCTCAAAAAATCCTCAACGTCTTGGCTAATAACAGTTAAACCAAGGTAGTATTTACGCGCGCGTTTAGCGATCGCATTAACAAACTTCGCCGAATCTTCGTAGCGCATCATAATCCAGCCCTCGTCTAGAATCATCATCCGTTTCTTGAGATCGCTTTTAACGCGGCTCCAGATGTAATTTAACGCCATATACATCGCGATCGGCCGCAGCTCCTCTTCCATATCCCGAATCGAGAAGACGGTGACTTTATTGTTCATATCGATATTAGTTTGGGCGTTGAAGAGACTGGCAAAGCTCCCGTCGGTGTATTTAGCGAGCCGGTTCACGAGCGACTCGGTACCCGTCATATTTTGTAGGACTGTCGTAAGGTCGCTCAGTGTGGGGGGAGTATTTGAGTGGGTGGCGGCGTCGGTGGTGATGTCGCGAAGGGCGTACGTTTCGTAGAGCGCTTTATCCAGTAGGTTGTCTTCCTCTGGGGATAGGCTTCCTGCCATTAGCGCAACCAGTCCATGAACTGACGTTACTGTGGCACGCAGGAGCTGCTCGCCGGTCTCGTCGCTTCCTTCTCGATACTTTGGCAGATCGAATGGGTTAATTTTTTGCTGCGAGTTGAGCGAGAGGTTAATGTAGGTGCCGCCGACAGCTTCTGCTAAAGATTTGTACTCATTTTCTGGGTCGATCACGATTACTTCAGAGCCAAGCATCAGCGATCTAATCGCTTCAAGCTTCACGGCGTACGATTTACCGGCACCGGATTTGGCGAAGACAACCTGATTAGCGTTCTCCATTTTGAAGCGGTCAAATAGTACCAACGAGCTGTTATGGAGATTAATGCCGTACAGTACGCCGTCGTGGTGAGACAGCTCAGCTGAGGTAAACGGAAACGTTGTTGAGAGTGAAGCGGTGTCGAGATTTCGAACAACATCCAATTGGTCGTCGCCGAGCGGTAACGTCGAATTAAAGCCCTGCTCCATCTGTAGGAGCGCTTGTTTGGTGTAAATTAGTTGCCCACCTAGGATCGCCTCGAATTGCTTAGACATTTTATTTAGTTCGTCGATCGAGGTGGAGTACAAAGTGAAGTAAAGACTCATCTGGAAAAGCCGAGTCTCACCTTTTTGTAATGTGTCGCGAAGCTCTTCGATATCGCCGACGGCAGTCTCAAGCTCAGGATTTCTCACAAGTCCTTTCTCAGCTTCTATCTGTAAGCTCGACTGGAGCTGCGTAGTTTTTCGACGAAGCTGTCCGAGTAACACGTTCGTCTCGATCGGATAAATAAACATACTAATGTCGAGCGTTGCGTCGTAGTTAATAATCGGTGAAAGCCAGTTTGCCTGTAAGTATCGTGGGTACGTGTAGACAAAAAGCGTTCGAACAAAGAAGCTGCCGAGCTGGATATAGTTCGGCGTGATATTCATACCGCCTGGTGCGATAATGTCTAACACGCTAGCTACACCCTGACGTAACACCTCATCGGTACTCGTTGGGTCGCTATGCTTGACGCCCAACTTGCCGAATATCTCGCTGACGGTGGTCTTTTTCATCGCCGACGGGTTAGCTAGCTCGATCTCCTCCTTAGTCGGAGCGTTTGCCGTTTTTTCTGGGTTTGGTGCCGCTTGCGCTTGTTGTAACTTAACGTCGGATTGCGGTGCGTTTTTATTCGTCGCTTCCTCGAGCAGTTTTTGGCCGTGCTCCAAGATTGGGGCCGTAAACTGCTCAGGGTCTTTTAGGTGCTGGGTATACGATTCTTCTGGATTATAGGTGTTATAAAAGAGTTCAATAATCTCTTTAGTATCTAGTTCTTTAGTAGTGACGCCGAGTGAGTTCAGACGACCGCTAATTGTGCGCGATCGCTCCTCGAGTATTTCTTTATAACCCTTAAATTCGTCGTCACTGATCGCAGTAACGCCGACCTTCTTTCGTTTGAGTACTTTGTCGATAAGCGTTTCGTTCTCGACAGCGCCTTTAGCGGTGTGACTAATAACGATATAGATCGATTTCTCCATAATGTTAATCTGCTCACTTAGAGTTTTGACGAAATCTAAATAGTCCTTAGCTTGTCTTTGGAGTAACTCATTAATCTCGCCGGCACTAGCGCGTTCAACTTTATCGATATACGCCGCTAAGTCGACTCGTCGTGACTGCACGACAATTTCCACAGGAAACTTGAGCGAATTTAAAAAACTTTGATACTGATAAACCGCCACTTCTTTCTCGTTCTCGCTTTTCAAATCGAAGTTAACAGGTACGGCTTTAATTACTTTTCGCAGGCGCCCGTCTTTAAGGATGATAATACCGTCTCGAATTCGTTCGATCTGTAGATACTTCTGTGTTGGAGCGATTTGTGGTTTTTTCGCCATCGTTATTGTTTAGTCTCCGGATCGTCCAAAACACTAGCTAGTTCGTTAACCCGAATCGGATCAAGCGCTTTCTTTGGTTGTTGCTCAACTTTTTTAGTTTGTTTTACTGGTCGAGATTGTTGCGCCGGGGTGTAGTGTTGCCAAACTCGAGCTCGAGGCTGAGACATGTAGCGAACCATCGCCATAAAGAAAACAGGGAACGGCCGGTCTTGTATCTTTATAAACGCCATACAGAAGCTAAATACCCCGATCGGGATGGCTAAAATCCAAAAGAGAAAAGAGAAGCCGCTTAGAACTAATTTGCTAAATAAAATATAGATAATTAGTCCGCCAAAGAGTAAGTAGAAAAATTGGCTCAAGGTTAGCGGACCAATAATTCGGTCCTGCATATCTATATTCTGAGGAACTTTAAATTGCATTTCCCCCCATAGTTACAATCTACCGTATCAGTATACTAGGCGCCAGTTAGCTACCGTACTGTTGTAAGTAGAGACCAGTTGCGGTGATTGCGGTTTCCTCGGAGACTTGTTTATTCTCTACCGCATCAAGCGCTTCAATAATGCGTTTTAGCCGAACTAAAAAGTTTAACTGTTCACCGAACATCTCAAATCGTTCGAGGGAGCCTGCTAAACCTAAGGATTCTAGCATCGCCACTAAACTATTTGGTATGGTGATATGGTTAAATGGCGGGTTGTTGCCGTAGGCTGCTAACCCAGAAAAGAATTGTTCGATTCCACCGTAAAGAGCGAGGCGCTGCTCCTTTGTTGCCTGCTTTAGAGAGTTATAGTAGGGAGCAACAAGCTCGAGGCTATTTTTGCGCTGGTAGTAGTTCGCGATGTTATCTTCCACCCTTTGATATAACGCTAGCTGCTCAAACACATTTTTTGTTATTGTGCTTTGTTTTAATTGGCCGCCTGGCGCTACAATATTCGATTCTGTTGTTGGTATCGGCTGATCAATCCCGGTTCCGTATAAACTTCTAATAAATCCTTCCTGTTGTGTTCGATTAAGTTGTTCGCTGTTAAATAGATATTGTTCGCAAATAAACCTCCTACGCTCTGCCTGCTCATATCTAACTTGTGACAACGCGGACTCAAACAGCTCTTGTCTGACTTCGTCGCCAACCGAACCCAATAGCGTTTGGACCTGAGTAAAAATATCTCCGTCGCCGTAGTAAAGCAGTTGTTGGATTTGTAGGATAACCTGATCCTCGGTTTCGTTCCAAATTCGATCAGTCATCTTTCTTTGGGACCTTTCCTAGATGTGAAGCCGGGGTGCCAGAAACTGAGTCGTGGGATAGTACGGCGTTTTTCATATCTTGTGTGGTTAGCTTCTTATCCTTATCACCACTAAATAGTTTCGACTGGAATTCATCAAAATTATCAAACGTGTGTTCTTCGCCAGTTGTTCTGCTCTTAACAACGATTGGTTTCTCGCCATCTTTCATAATCATGCTAGCGAGTTCCCGCAGTGCTTCTGGGCTTCGGGTGTCGCGCTGATTTTTGCCGATATCTTTTAGCGCTTGGATGTTTTTAATTAACGTGTTTTGGAACTTTGCATCCATTCCAATTGTGTCGCTGTTAAAGAACTTCTTTTTAAGATTAGCGCGTTCAGTCTCGTTAAGATCCTTAAGGCCTTCGTTGATATCCTTAAGGATACTTTTAACGCTCCCATCGGCGAGCGTGTCCTCGTTCTGAGCTTTAATCCCTTCATTAAAGGCCTTGGCCTGCCGTTTCTCCTCAGCCTTCACCAGAGTCGAGAAGGTTTTATCGGTTTGATATTTCTGTACCATATCTTCGGCGCTCATGCCGGCCAAGTCGTCGTGACCGACCTTAAGCTTCTCTAGGTCTGCTAATAACTCGGAGTGGTAAGATTTCCAGAAAGTTAAATCGCCCTTTTCTTCATCGGTTCGTTCGGACTCTGGTTTCTTCTCGATCTTGTCGATTTCTCCAGCGATATCGCCAGCCTCTCGAAGCTTACTAATAACGTCCTTGCGCCCCGTTGTGTAGATGCCAGTAACTTCACGCTCAGCGCTCTGTACTGCGTCAGCAAATGCTTTGTCTTTAGAACTTGCTGCCGCGAATTGCTCCATGAGTTTCTTGTTGTCATCGTTTTTGGTAAAGGCAACTCTTTTTCGATTCATCTCTATCTTTTCTCGAGCCTCTTCCAAACCTTTGTTGTAGGCAGAGGATATTTGGCGCTCTGGTAGAGAACCGCCTCGGCGCTGCAGTCGGTCTAAGAAGTTGGCAAGCTTGCCCTCCCCAGCCTTTGTGTTCGCCTTAGCTTGTTCGGCTGCCAAGTAGTTAGATAACTCCTCGCCGCGTTTGGTTGTACGGGCGAATTTCCGGTAATTGCGCCCCCGCATTGCCTTACTTTCAGCAGATGTTTGTAAATTTTTTATATCTTGTTCCTGCGCTTTTTTTGCAAATTCCATCGACTTTTTAAGTCGACCGTATAGCGGTGCTCGGAGCGCTAGCTGTTGCCCAGTACGCCCAGCCGTCTCTATCGCCCCCTGTTTTGCTGCGCCGGCACCCGTATATTTCATAAACGCCTTTGAAGCTTTATCGATGACAGCGCCACCCATCTTGCTTGGCAACGTTAAAGCGGTGAAAAACAGAACATACATGATAAGGAGACGCGCGATACTTTCGTTCTCCCCAGCCTCCCCAATAACCAGCATTAGCCAGAAAACGGCCGACATTGCCGGAAGGATAAATAACCACTTAGTAAACTGCTGCCACCACTGTTTAAAGTACTTGTCGAAACCAGGAATACCGTAAGAGACGAATGCTAGCGGAGAGAGAATTGTGAGCAGGTAGATTGCTACTAGCCGGAAGTAGAGCAGAAACGCTAGCCATAATAAACCAATAATCGTAACAAGAGCGAACAAGAATATTAACAGCGGTGCGAGCAATCCGACTCCCCAACCAATTGTCTCGAGGGTGTTTCTTCCTATTAACTCGGCTGTGTCACCAATGAAATCGGCAAATGTCGTTGATCCAACTTGGTTAACAAAAAAGTAGGTAACTACGGTGGTGATATCGGACATAAACCTGATGATATATAGACTGGCGTTAGCCAGAATTATCCCAATAATTAAGTTTGGTAACGCTTTTTTAATAGTGTAAGTATCGATATTGATACGAGTAATGTTGGAAAAAGAAATCGCGAATAGGGCGATAATAAGCAATATATTGATGACGCTTCTAGTTACTCGCCAGGCCTGGTAAACGAAGCCGGTTTCTTCTGAGATTAACGCACCGAGCGGGCTCCCAAACCCTGCTGGCCCAGTAGTGCTACCACCAGAATCTTGGGCGAACACGGTGATAGGCAAGATTAGCAAAATGAAAAATACCAGGTAAAAAATGTATGGCTTAGTCACACTTCGCTTCATACTAATAATTGCTTTCGATGGATTGCAGGCTCTGGACCCCAAGAAACACCAGCCGCTTTCTGAACAAGATCAGCTGCCCAGTCGATCATAGGTCTAAAGACTCTCTTGAACATACAGTCGATCATTTTTGAGAAAATTTCCCCGATGTCACCCGCGGCGATAATACTGAAGATACCGCACTCGTCATTCCCAACAGTCAAGGAGCCGTCCGAAGGGGTTTCGCTTAGTAATTTCATAACTGGGTTAGTGGTAATCTGAGTTGTCTCCTTCTCGACGGTGAACTTATCTAAACCAAAGAACACTGCTGTACGACCTTCTCCTGTTATCCCGACGTAGTATTGAGAGACGTTATCGTTGGTCAGACTAGCTTCGACTTCTGAAAGTTGGCGTTCGTATTGCGATAGGTCTATTGGTTTACCAATCGGTTCGACTAATAGAGTCTCCCCAGCTGCTTGGACGGTTGCATCGGTCTTTATGTCTACAGCGCCCGTTGCGAAATACTCGCCGGTTAAAAGTTTTTTATTAAGAGAAAACTTTCCAGTCGACTTCTCGCCGGCTCGAAGAGGAATACTTATTGTTTCCTTTAATGAGTAGCCAAGGAAGTAATCTGGATTACGGAACCAAAGCGCGATTTTTAACTCACCATCGCCGAGGTTTGGCAGCCGATCCCGTAATCCCTTAAATGGGCCAACGTCATCCCGGACGTTGGCTGCCTCTAACTCCGAACCAGTAAAGTCAATATCTAGGTTACCCTCCAGCTTAACGTTATTAGTGGTCTCTTCCCCGAGGGTGAGCCCTTTAACAAGCCTTCCCGTCATCGAGTGCAAGCCGTCAAGTATCGGTTTGAAAGTTCGGAAATGCTCGCGCGAGATATCGTTAGCCATATTGTTCTCGTTATACCTACTCTTAAAAGTGGGCCAATCCATATACGGGCCGTTAATTACCTCATGAAAGCCGCCCAAGCCCAACCAAGGTAAAACATCATTACTTTCATTTCTCAGGTAAACACCCCTTGTGTACGCGTACGTAGAAGAGTTAGGGTCGGTATCAACTATGATGGAAACTTCAAAATTCTTTTCGATCCTTTGTCCAGTTGCGCGGCGACCATGCAACACAAAGTATTTGGGCATTATTCCACTCTGAAATGACGTAAACCGAGTCCCACTGCCTAGGCTACTCGGGTTTTCAAACTCGCTACGAGGGATGTTGTCGTTCTTTGGTCTAAGAATATCACGGCAAGTTCTGCCGCGGTTGGTGGTCATAAAGAGGTAGATCTTGTTCGGTACTGATCCGCTTTCTGCCTCTTCCACCCTAAACGTGCTTTTTGTAACGTTGATCCCCTCGCGGTAATAATCTGCGGTACAAGCCTGGCCGAAAGCCCCTTCTCGAACTTCTCCCGCCTGTCCTAGGACAGGCACAGGAAATAATTGGAGCAACATAAACAGAGCTAGTAACCAGGCCAAGTTTCCCCTCGCGCGCATATCTTTAGCATAGCATTCTCGGAGGATTTTTTAATTAACTAGCCGGATTTCGTGATATACTGTGGCCAGTTCATTAACAGAGGTGCTTTATGTATAGCGCATTACTCGCAATTGTCATGTCTGGCTTGTCGCTCGGCGAAGCCACAACAACCCTAGTAGAGCAGCGAGTAGCTGACTTCCTACAGGGGAAAAACGAAGCTGTGTTAGCTGGTGGAAAGCCGGTTGAGACCGACGCCCCGTCAGCTCGTCGCAACTCTGAGTTGCACTCGTTGCTTGGTCGTTACCGCTTCAAGACAGTGGATCTGGCTGTTAATAAATCACAGGGAGAGAACCTCGTGGTTAGCCTGGTCGAAAGCGGGACTGGAACCAAGCCCGAGCTCAATATTGGTTTCATAGAGCTCACAAAAAGCGTCCCGGTACCCGAGGAGCTATTGCGTCTTTTCGGTCAGGAAAGCCAGCGATCCGTTGAGTACCTCACAGAGACGGTTAGGCCCGGCGCCTACTGGTCGGTGAGCGTCACATCGCCTCGATGTACTGCGACTCTACTCTGTTGGGGTGATCAGACCGGCTGGAAAAGCGCACAACCAATTTCTCTTACCGTCTCAGCTGGCAAACCGATGTTCGCAGCAGACTTCAAAGAGGCGCTCGCACGTTTCCACGTCTGGGACGATACGACAAGAGCAAAACCCCTGCTCTGGCAAAAGGGGGAATAACTCGTTGGGCCAACCTTGGCCCAATTTTTTATTCGGAGTAAAGCGGGTCGATCTCTTTAACCCGAGCCTTAGCGCCGGGGTCGTAAGCGCTGGCAAGCACGGCGATATCTCGACTATTTGGCTCTAGCTCGTAAGCGCGTAGCACCACCAATTTTATCAACTCGGCGTTTTCGCTCGGTAAGCGCTTAGCAAGTCCAATAAGTTTTTTGCCGTCCTTTTGTTCTTGTAGAAAATTTTTCATACTTTCTACCTGAGCTTGCTGGAACTGTTCTTGTTGTTGGAGTAATTCTCTGGAAATTTTTGCGCGCTCGGCTGAGTACAAACTAACAATTGCGCTAAAGGCGATGAGCGCGCCGATCCAAAACAACGCTCTCGGCGTCATTGAAACATCTCCTTCTTGATGCGATCAACAAGAAACGGCGCAAAGTCGGAAAGGAGCGGTAGCTGTTCTTGCAGCGCCCAACTTAAGAAGGCTTTGGCCTCCTTGGCTCGCTCGACGTCGGTAGTTTCTTGGATCACTTTCTTCTCATATTCGATTAGTTTATCGGCGAATTCGTGCCAGAAAAACTCGTACAATTCTTCTAACGCCACTCCGAGTTGGTAGTTAGCGAAGAACTTTTGGTTGTCTTGAGTTAGACGCTCTAGTTTTTGGCAAAACTCGGTTTCAGTTCGGTCGAGTTTAGTTGGCTTTACTGGTTTAGTGTTGTCGGCGGTTATAGCCACAAACCGTGCTGCGTTCCACACTTTTGTAACAAAATTTCGATACTTAATGATCTTTTGTTCGGAGTATCTTTGCGGCTGTCCGACCGAATTGCCACCGATTACGCTCATCCGGAACGCATCAGCGCCGTATTTATCAATAAGTATCAGCGGGTCAAGAACATTACCCTTACTTTTACTCATTTTTTTACCGTCTTCGTCCAAAATAAGACCGTGAAAGTAGACTTGCTTGAAGGGCACTTCTTTTTGCAAGGCAAGACTCAAGATAATCATCCGGGCCACCCAAAAGAAAAGAATATCTGTGCCGGTTTCTAGTAGGCTAGTAGGAAAGTACCGTTTTAGATCTGGTGCCTCAGCGTTCGGCCAGCCGAGCGTTGAGAACGGCCAGAGCCCTGACGAGAACCAGGTATCGAGAACATCTTGATCGGCAGTTAATTTGACGTCTTTGCCAGCTTCTTTTTGGGCTGACTCGAGCGAATCAGCTACGAAAATGTTACCTTTCTCGTCGTAGTATGCTGGGATAGGGTGTCCCCACCAGAGCTGACGTGAGATACACCAGTCGTGGAGGTTGCTTAGCCAGTGTTCATACGTTTTCTCAATACTCTTTGGGAAAAACGTAATTTTACCTGATCGAACGACCGCTAGCGCCTCTTTCTTTAGTTCTGTTGTTTTCATGAACCACTGCGTCGAAAGACGTGGCTCGATGACGGCACCGCTTCGTTCACTAATCGGTTGGCGGATCGTGTAGTCTTCTGTTTTTTCGAGAAGGCCCATCTCTTCTAATTTTTTCGCTACGATTTCACGAGCGTCGCTGGCTTTAAGGCCAACAAACTCACCGGCAACGGCCGTGAGTTTGCCGTACTGGTCAATCACTTCGATCGCCGGCAGATTGTGGCGCTTAGCAATCTCAAAATCGGCCGGGTCATGAGCCGGTGTAACTTTAACCGCGCCGGTGCCAAACTCGGGGTCGACGGCTTCGTCGGCGACAACGGGGATTTTCTTCTTCTCGCCGGTTACCAGTGTTACTTCAATTTCTGTTCCGACGTATTTTTTGTAGCGATGATCTTCTGGGTGAACGGCAATGGCGGTGTCGCCGAATTTTGTCTCGGGTCTAACGGTTGCCAACGTAATCGGCCCGTATTTTATCCAATACAGCTTACCGGGCACTTCTTGATAGACAACTTCATCGTCGGAAATAGCGGTTTGTAGTTTTGGGTCCCAGTTAACCAGATAATTGCCCCGATAGATCAAATCCTTTTTATAGAGCTCGATAAACGCTGTCTGAACGGCGTATTGGGAGTGCTCGTCCATCGTAAAACGAAATTTAGTCCAGTCGGCCGATAGGCCAAATCGACGAAGTGATACTTTCATACGAGGCATGTAATACTCGATCCATTTCCAAACTTCTTCGAGGAACTTTTCTTTACCTAGTTGTGTTCGGCTCATACCCTGCTCTTTTTGGACTTTCTTTTCGACTAGGGCCTGAACGGCAATCGCTGCGTGGTCGGCACCCGGCAGAATTAGAACGTCTTTACCGAGACGTCGTTGGTAGCGGGCAATGGTATCGTGAACTGCATAAGTTAAACCGTGACCGAGGTGGAGGTCGCCGGTAACGTTAGGCGGTGGCATGATCATACTAAACGGTTCACCCTTGCCTTTCGGCGAGAACAATCCAGACTTCTCCCACTCGTCGTAGGTTGCAGGCTCGGTGGTGTGGTCGTAGCGAGTTGGTATTTCTTTCATCAGAGCTCTAGGCTTGGATTAGCCTGACTAGCATACCAAGAATCAGGTTTACCAAAAAGATGGTGATAGACAGCCGCTGCTCCAATCATCGCTGCGTTGTCGGTGCAGTAGTTGAGCGGTGCGATCGAGAAGCGAACGTCCGGTCGACGCTGGTTGAGTGTTTGTTCGAGATAGGTTCGCAAATAGCGATTGGCTGCGACCCCGCCAACCAAACAGACCGAGCGTAATCCTGGGTAGTGGCCGACTGCTGTTACGGTTTTGCGAGCGATCGTAGCTGCAACGGTATGCTCAAAACTGGCTGCAATATCGGCTTTTGTATGCTCTGGTAGCGGTGTGGGTAACTTTTGAAGGAGCGAATAAACAGATGCCTTTAGACCGCTAAACGAAAACTCTAGACTGTCGCGCTCGTCGAGTCCGATTGGGAATTGGTAAGCGTCACGAGCGCCGTGAAGCGCCAGTTTCGCGATTTCCGGTCCACCCGGGTACCCTAGCTCGAGTAGTCTGGCAACCTTATCGAAGGCCTCGCCGGCGGCGTCGTCGCGAGTTGAGCCGAGGTGCTGATAAACTCCGTGTCGTTCCATTAAGACAAGTTCGGTGTGACCGCCAGAAACTATCACAATAATCGCCGGCAACTCTGGCAACTGTTCGTTAAGCCAAGCCGAGTAAATATGTCCTTCGAGGTGATTAATCGCGAAAAACGGTAGGTCTTTGCTCATAGCGATACTTTTGGCCGCAGCAACCCCCACTAGTAGCGAGCCGATTAGCCCCGGGCCAACAGTTACAGCGACGGCATCAAAGTCCAGCCGTTTCTTATTGGTGACCTGAGCGAGTACTTGCGGCAGAGCTTCAGTGTGAAGACGAGCGGCGATATTGGGAACGACGCCACCAGTTTCGGCGTGAACCTCCATCTGAGACGCGACTACTTCGCTTAGTACAACCGGACGGTAATTTTGATCTTCAACGATCGCTGCCGCTGTTTCGTCGCAGGAGGTCTCAATGGCTAGTATTTTCATGGTATTCTCCTGCTCGGGATGTTCCCGCGTCCTTCGGACGATTCGCAAGCGTCACAACTAGTTTCGATGGCAAGTATCTTCATCCCTTATATTTTACCTGGATTAGCCTGTTTCGGGCAGGGTATACTAATAAGGTGATTACATCCTTCTTTCAGACTGATGCTTGGGCGAATTTTAAGCAAAAAAGTGGCTGGCGACCGCGACGTGTTGGCGAGCACTTAGCCCTGCGTAAGGAGTTACCGCTCGGTCTATCGCTCGAGTACTGGCCGGAACTGCCTTATTCTCAAGAAGTACTGCAGGAAGTTAAGGCTGAGTGCGCGGCTGCGGTACCAGATATATTCACTCGATTTGAATTTCTCGAACGATACTCGCCAGAGACGGTAGAGAAACTGCAAGGCATCGGCCTGAGAAAGTCGTTTGAGGAAGTACAGCCAGAATACCGACAGTGGATTCATCTTGATAGGTCCGACGAGGAACTTTTAAGTGAGATGAAACCGAAAGGTCGCTATAACATCAAGGTCGCTGAGCGCAATCATCTGCAAATACACTTTTCAACCGACCGATCGGCCGTCGGACAGTTTTTCGGCCTGTATCAACAGACATCGGAGCGAAACCGGTTCCAGGGTCGCGAGCTCGGTTACTTTGAGGGGCTAGTTAAGCTTTTAGCCAAAGAAGGCGTCGGCGAGGTGCTCGTTGTTTCAAAGAACGGTACGGCGCTTTCTGCCGGGATATTTTTGTACTGGGGCGGCGCCGGTAGTTTTCTGTACGGAGCGTCGGGCGGCGATCGAAACTTAATGGCTCCGTATCTAATGCACTGGGCGGCGATGAAACGCTCGAGAGAGAGGGGTTGTCGGATTTACGACTTATTAGCGATCGCTCCGCCAGACAGACCGAACCATTCTTACGCCAGTCTCACCCGTTTTAAAACGCAGTTTGGAGGCGAGTCGGTGCGATTACTCGGGAGTTGGGACTTTATCCGCAAACCGTTTTGGTATACCGTATACCAGTTCGCAGAGCGTCGACGCAGACAGGCGCTGCGCTAGCTAATAACGATGAATATACTCAAAAAACTCGGTCGAAAGGTCTTCTCGCAAAAAACCATTAACTACTACCACTTAGCCACGGCGATTCTGGCTAACGTGCTATATCGGTTTCCGTCACGACAGCTGAGAGTGATCGGTGTAACCGGGACAAATGGCAAGACTACGACGTGTCATATGATTACCGCAGTGCTCGAAGCCTCGGGGCGGAAAGTAGGGATGACCACGACTATTAACTTCCAGGTTGGCGAGAGTCGATTCGAGAATAATCTAAAGATGACGACCGTCAGCCCGTTTTTACTGCAAAAAATGCTTCGGCAGATGGTTGATGCCGGTTGTCAGGACGCGGTTATTGAAGTGACCTCAATTGCGCTCGATCAACATCGGCTCTTGGGGATTGATTTTCACACGACTGTTTTTACTAATCTTACTCACGATCACCTCGATTATCATAAAACGATGGAGCAGTACCGGCTTGCTAAAGAAGCGCTATTTGCCAGCCATCCGGTCTTCTCGGTTGTTAATAGCGACGACCCGGCTTTTCAGGAGTTCGCTAAGTATCCCGCAGACCATCTGCTGACCTACGGTCTAAAACACAGCTCGCTTATCGCTGCCAAAAAAGTACTAACCAGACCGGGTGGGACAGACTTTATCTTGGTGGTCGGCCAGCGCCAGGCGGCACTTAACCTGCCGTTACCGGGAATGTTTAACGTCTATAACGCGTTAGCGGCAGCGACGGTCGGTATCGGGCTTAACATCAGTATCGAAGACGTAATTGAAGGACTGCGCAATATCCGACCGATTCCGGGACGGATGGAAGTAATCGAAGTCGGTCAGCCGTTTACCGTTATCGTTGACTACGCTCACACCCCGGACGCGCTGCAAAAGGTTTACGAAACGATTAAACCAACTGTTCGAGGCAAACTGATCTCAGTACTTGGTGCAACCGGCAGACGCGATAAAACTAAGCGACCGATTCTGGGGGCGCTTGCAGGTAAATACGCAGACTTTGTAATTTTAACTAACGAGGATCCGTACGACGAAGACCCGGGCGATATTATCGATGCCGTTGCCGCCGGCGTTCCGCGCGGGCGACCGAACCGCGGTGGTCGGATGAAAGTTAATAAAGAATCTGAGGTGCCGTTCAAATACAAAGACTCCGGCGAGGACATTTGGTGGTGGAGGATACTAGATCGTCGTGAAGCGATCGCTAAGGCACTCTCGATGGCGAGGCCGCAAGACGTTGTCCTAGTTACTGGTAAGGGCGCCGAAAAAGTTATGGCTGTCGGTGATAGATTGGTGCCGTGGAGCGATAAAGCCGTTCTTGAAGAGCTATTGGTTAAATACCAAGTCCGTTAAAGTTGGTATACTCGGCACATGAGCCGAGTACCGAAAATCCTACTATTAGACTCGAACGCCCTAATTCACCGCTCCTACCACGCTCTCCCGCCGTTAACGACGCCGAAAGGCGAACAGGTAAACGCTGTATTCGGATTCGCTAGTACGCTCCTAAAAGCGATCAAAGACGAAAAGCCGGATTACGTCGTGGCATGTTTTGATGTCGGGCGCGAAACGTTTCGCAATAAAATCTTTGATGGCTATAAAGCACACCGTAAAGAAACAGACGAAGCATTAACACTCCAAATCCCTCGGGTTCGTGAGATCGTTGAAGTGCTGAATATCCCGCTATTTGGTCAGAAAGGTGTTGAAGCAGATGACTTAGTTGGGTCGCTTACTAAGATCGCTGCGAAGAAAGGTATTCAATCGGTGATCGTAACCGGCGACAACGACGCGTTGCAGCTTGTGAACGACTCAACGAGTGTCTACAGCTTGCGACGAGGGGTGACTGATACACTTACATACAATCGAACAACTGTAAAAGAAAAAATGGGTGTGTATCCCGAGCAGATCGTCGACTATAAGGCGCTCGCCGGCGACTCGTCAGACAATATCCCAGGCGCACCGGGCATCGGACCGAAAACGGCTATCGAGCTTCTCGAAAAGTATCAGACGCTTGATAACGTCTACGCGCATCTAAACGAACTCAAAGAACGCACTAAACAAATACTCACCGATAACAAGTCCCAGGTGTATATGAGTAAAGAGCTAGCTCAGATAAAGTGCGATCTTGAGATCGACTTAGATCTTGAGGCGGCTGATATCGCGAACTTTGATTTCTCAAAAGTAGTCACGCTCTTTCATGAACTAGATTTTAAGTCGCTTCTCAGTAAACTGCCGCAATCGGCGCAATCAGTTCAAGTAGAGCTGTTTAGCTCAACCAGTACCAAGCGAGAAGCAGTGAAGGTTGAGCCAACGCTGCCGTGGGAGGCAGTAACTACAATTAAGCGTTGGTACGAGCTGGCCGTGTTTCTCAATAAGCAGCCGTTGCTGGTTATTGACACCGAAACAGTTGACGTTAACGGTGAGCTGATAGGCATTGCCTTTTGCTGGAGCGCTACTGACGCTGCCTACTTGCCACTCGCCCCAGCCTACAAAGACGGTCTCGACATCGAAACAGTACGAACGACAGTCCAGCAGATTCTCGGCAACCCGGCGATAAAGAAGGTTGGCCATAATATTAAGTACGATCTGACAGCGCTAGCGCGTTCAGGGTTCGAGGTAGAGAACATTTGGGCTGACACGATGATCGCGTCGCAGTTAGTGAACACCCAGCTCTACAGCCACGGACTTGATGCGCTGGCGTTCTCGGAGCTTGGCTTCAAAAAAATTCCCACATCACAACTACTAATAAAGGGTGATAAGGGTTTGGTTATGACCGAGGCACCGGTTAACGATTTGGCGGCCTACGCTTGCGAAGACGTAATTGTTACTTGGCGGCTGTTCGATAAGCTTATGCCGAGCCTAGAAGAGCCGTCGATTAAACGCGTATTTTATGAGATCGAAATGCCGCTGCTGCCGATTTTGGAAAAGATGGAACGCGTCGGTATCCAACTCGATCGAGAGTACTTAAGAAGTTTGGGGGAGAAATTACGAGAGGACTTGCGATCGATCGAAAAGAAAACACACGAACTCGCCGGCAGGGAGTTTAATATCGCCTCCCCTGCTCAGTTGCAGCAGGTATTATTCACCAACCTAAAGTTGCCAGCCACCGGCATCAAAAAAATCAAGTCCGGTTACTCAACCGACGCCGATTCGCTAACCAAGCTTAAAGGCGCGCACCCGATTATTCAAAAAATCCTAGAGTACCGAGAGTTAGCAAAACTACTTAACACTTACGTTGAGACGTTACCCGAACAAACCGACGAGCACGGCCGTATCCATACCTCGTTTGTCCAAATCGGTGCTGCTACCGGCCGGTTAGCCTCAACTGAGCCGAACTTGCAAAATATCCCGATCCGAACCGAACTCGGTAACCGCGTTCGGCGGGCGTTTGTCGCTGCGCCCGGTAAAGTGCTACTCGGAGCCGATTACTCACAGGCCGAGCTTAGAGTGCTGGCGCATCTCTCAGAAGACGCGGGTCTCATCGACGCCTTCCAGCAAGGCGAAGACTTTCACGCCGCTGTCGCCGCCCAACTTGGCGTTGATCGCCGCTCTGCCAAAGCAATTAATTTCGGTATTATCTACGGACTCGGCGCTAACGCGTTAGCGAACGACTTAGATATATCGTCAACCGAAGCCAGAACATTTATTGATAAGTACTTCACAACGTTCCCAGGAGTTAGGGCGTTTATTGAGGCTAAGAAACGCGAAGCTGCTGATTTAGGCTACGTCTCGACGCTGTTTGGTCGTCGTCGGTATTTACCAGATATACACGCTCCGAACATGATGCTACGCTCAGCCGCTGAACGCATGGCTGTTAATATGCCGTGCCAAGGAACAGTCGCCGATTTAATGAAGATGTCGATGATCAGAATTGTCGATGGCTTACCAAGCGAAGCGGCGATGCTATTACAGATACACGACGAGCTACTTTTTGAGGTTGATGCAAAAGCAGTGGAGAAAACAGGTGAACACATCCGAGCGGTTATGAGTACGATCGCCGAGCTTAAAGTGCCTCTGGTAGTGGATATTAAGTACGGTCCGAATTGGGCGGATATGGATTCAAAACAAAACTAATGCTGATTTTTATAACGGGCGAGAACCAGTACTTAGCCAGGCGATCGATCAAGCAAATTAAAGCTAAATATTTAGCAAAAAACAGCGACGCAGAGTTACTAGAGCTCGACAGCGATTCGCGCATTACCTCTTGGGCCGATTTGTTGGCTGTCCCTCTTTTTGCCTCCAGCCGTTTGGTTGTTATCCAGCGCGCCGGGTTGCTCTCAGCCGAACTACAAGAGGGCCTGGCTCGAACGCTCGAAGCTTTACCACCGACTACTGTGGTGGCGATCTGGGACGGTAAAAAACTCGGCGAGCAGTTGTTGGCGGTGGCAAATAGCGCCTCGAAAGTAGTTCTCGCCAATCACCCGAATGAGCGCGAACTAATGGCACTACTACGAAGTATTACTAAAGAACTTGGTGCGGAGCCGTTTGAGCTGGGAGTCTACAAAGAGTTAATCGCAGAAAACGGTTCGGATTTGTGGGCGCTTGAGAGCGCGATCTTCACGCGAATTAGCGGTGGGAAGGCGTCAAGTATGGGTGGTAATAGTCGGGAATTGGAACGATTTGCCCTTTTCCGTTTTGTCGACCAACAACGATGGGGCAGTGTCGCCGACGCTCTGGTTGAGGAGTATCGCTCGGGTAAGCCGATCGAGATGCTTATCGGCGCCATCGCCTCGGCGTTGCGGCGGTCGCGAGCTAATATCGAGGATCGACTCCAAAGAGTCGAGCTCTTGGCTGACTTCGATTTGGCGCTAAAAACTGGTCTTGTTGAGGAGGAAGACGCGATCGCGCTTCTACGACGTTACCTACCCGATCCGACAGGTTATCGGCTACAATGGGAACAAGTATGGGAGGAGATACACGCATAGTTAAACAACCGAACTGGTTTTTTCAGTTATTAGGACAGATCGGTCTGTACCGACGTTCTGCCGGTTTTTTCCTAATAATCGGTTTAACGCTTCTTGGCGGCGGAGTTTACCTGCAGAGCTCTGCGCTTCGGGCAGAGGATCCGGTGCTACCAGCCGATCCGAGACTCCAAAGCGACTCGCTCTTGCTTTACACCTTAACGAAAGACGGATCGTTAATTTTCGGCAAAACCAAACAATCGCCAGAAGTATTTAGTACCGAGACCACGTACCGTTACCGATTGCAGGTAGTGAACCGACCAACCGAGTTTACTAGCGAAATTGCTGCTGCAGTTTGGTTGCCAGAAAGTGGTACCGAAGAAACGATCGGACACCGTTTTATTAATAACGGCGGCGCCTTAAGTACTAGTAGCGAATTAATCGAATCACAGGTGATATATTTCACGGCGCTGGACGTCGGTACAGAGTCACAGCTAGCGATCGAGTTTGAGATTCCGAAGAATTTCATTCAGAGATCGGCGCTTTTTGCCCTACAGGAGCGCGCGTCAGAACTTCCGAGCGCGCTTTGGACAAGTGTCTCAATTGCGTTACCGGCGCTAACAATCTTACTATTGCTCGTACTCGCGGTCGCCAGATCGAGACGAGTAAGTCCGTTAAAAGAGGAGGTGACTGCCCCGCCGAGCCGTTTAGCTCCGGCGTTGGTCGGTATTCTGCTGCGCGGTCGGCTCACAAGTAGGGAGCTAGCGGCGACGCTATTAGATTTAGCGCGTCGCGGTCATTTGGCGATTCACCACTACTCGGTGGACGATTATCGATTTCGGCGGCTTGAGAGCCAAGAAAAACTGGAGGACTTCGAGAAGGTACTGCTCGAGCAAATTTTCGGGCCGTCTGCGAATCGGGCAAGCTCAGACGAGGTTAGTTTCTCGCTAGCTCAAGAGGTTTTTAGTAAGCGAGTTAGTCAATCGTTTATTCTTGCCTACCGAAAAATTAACGCGCTTGGGTTCTTCTATACCAATCCGCTGCGGTTGCATCGACGCTACCAATACGCTGGTATCTTCCTCTTTCTGCTTGGGGTGGTCGGATTCTTTAGTAATTTGTTTGTATTTACCGCTATCCCGAGTCTTCTGTTCTTTTGGATCGGCATGATTCTCTCAGCGATGTTTGTTACCCACTTCGCGAAATCGCTACCGAGTCGCACCGTTTTTGGTGATCGTGAATTGGCTAAATGGCTCGCTTTTGGCAGGTATCTTAGCAGTAAGGCTCCGGCGAACTTCGCCTCGCATAGCCAGGAGAAGTACTTAAGCTATCTGCCGTACGCAATTATTTTCGGCGTCGAAGTAGAATGGACACAGAGCTTTTATGAGTTGCCGTTTATCCAACCGAATTGGTATGTCGCCGCAAATATCGCCACAATCGACCAGTTTGCTAATAAAGTATTCCCGCTTTTTGGCTACTTATCTCATATACTAGCCTCAAGCTCTCAACCTGCAGCGCGCTAACGTACTAGCACCCGGGCCTTGTTCATCGGCAGAAGGATCGCCCAAACTCGTCCTAAAATGTCGCTTCGCTGCACCGCTCCCCAGAGCCTTGAGTCGCTCGAACCAGGTCGGTTATCGCCGGCTAGAAAGTACTCACCAGTTCTTAATTCAACCTCTTCAAGCTCCGTATACGGCATCTCGCCTAATGTTATCGAGTATGGTTCGGTTAGTGGCGTGCCATTAATCGTAAACGTTCCGTTACTAACTCGAACTGTTTCTCCGGGTAGACCGATAACTCGCTTAATGAGTCTGGTTTTGTCCGGGTCGGCTGGAAACTTGGCAGCGACGACGTCGAATCGTCTAATCTCACCGTCGTTGGCGTAACTTAGCTTCTCAACGAAAATTAACTCACGCGACTCGAAGTTAGGTTCCATGCTCTGGCCGCTCACAAACAACGGTAAACCGATAAAGACAACAAAGATCGCTGCGCCGATTACCACCAACAGCGCCGCTCGAATTAAGCTAAATAAATTAATCGAAAATCCGGAAAATCGTGACTCGCCCATACGACTAGTCTACGACGAACTAAGCGCTCTGACGAGCGTTATTTCTTCTTGGCTGCAGTTTTAGGTTTTTTGGGCGCGCTTTTCTTTGTTTCGGCGGTACTTGTTGAGCTGAATTTTTTCGAAAGGCGCGATTTTAGCCGAGCTGCCTTGTTTGGGTGGATAATCCCCCATTTGGCGGCTTTGTCGATGAGCGAAACAGCGGTATTAACCTGTTTGTCTTCCGTAACTCGAAGCGCGTCTTTAAGACGAGCTTTACGGTACCGATTAAGTGATGTCTTTCGCTCTGCGCTACGCAAGGCTTTTTTGGCGCTATTACTAATTGGCATTTCGAAGCAAATTGTACCTGATTTATTCTGCTCGGTAAAGACGGCGGTTAGCTTCTTGAACCTCATAGCGTTTGCGGTATACTGTCCCCAGTATGAAAGTCGACAGAAACCCTGGAGCATCGCGATGGAATTAACACCGAAAGCCCAAGCAGTTGAACTGATCCGCAGCTCGCAGAATATCCTCATCCTGACCCACCAAGATCCAGACGGCGACGCTCTTGGCTCGGCACTGGCTCTGCAAGCGGCACTAAAGAAAATCGAAAAAACAGCGGATGTCGCCATCTCAGGTCGGTTAAATCCAAGCCTCGAGTTTTTGCCTGGGGTGAGTTTGTTATCAAAGAAGCTTGAAGCCAGCAGCGACTTACTACTTACAATTGATACGCGTTCGACCGGTGAAGATTTGCGACTCGGCCATAAAAAGTCGGCAGAAGACCATCGGGTAACTATTATTATCTCGCCGCAACGCGGTACGTTGGTGCCGGAAGACGTTACTATTACCAGATCCGGACCTAAGTACGATCTGGTTATCGTTCTCGACACCGCTGATTTGAGCTTGCTGGGAGATATTCTCGCCGATTTTCCCGATTTACTATACGAAACACCAACGATCTCTATCGATCACCATCCAACAAATTCGTACTTTGCCAAAGTGAACTGGGTCGATATGACTTCGACCTCCACGGCAGAGATGCTGGTTTCACTTATCGAATCGCTCGGTCGTCAAGAGACGCTGCTGGATGCCGATATCGCCACCTGCTTACTAACCGGCCTCATTACCGATACCGATAGTTTCCAAAATATGAATACGACACCGAAATCTCTAACGGTCGCCGCGCAGTTGATCGCAGCCGGAGCTCGCCAGCAAGAGATCGTTGAGAAGATTTACCGAACAAAGCGTTTTATCACGTTGAAACTCTGGGGAAAGATTCTGTCAAATATCCAAGAGAACCGTGAACTCCGATTTGCCTGGGCGACGCTTCGAGAGAGCGAGATGCGCGAAGTCGGAGCAGATCCAGATGAGTCAAAGGGCGGTCTTATTGATGAGCTACTAAAGAGTATCGCCAACGTCGACTTCGTTTTTCTGTTAAGTGAGAAAGGTGAAGAGATTCACGGAAGCTTACGCTCAGTTAAGCCTTCTTATAACGTTGCTGAGATCGCAAAACTTTTCGGCGGCGGCGGCCATGTCCCTGCTGCCGGTTTCGCGCTTAACGGCACGCTCGATCAACAGGAAGAGCAAATTATTCGCAAGATTACCGAGTTCGTTCGATCGAAATCGGCGAAAGGCTCGCTGATACTCCCTGAGACGATCCTTGAACAGAAGTAGCAAATTTGGTAAACTTTTATCACTAATGCCAAAGAAAACTACAAAAGAAACTCCTGAGGTAGTCGAAAAAGCTACTAAGAAAACTAAGAAGACCGAAGAGGTTGTTGCTGTTGAACCTAAAGCAGAGCCTAAAGTTGCTAAAAAACCATCAAAAAAGAGCGACGCAATTAAGAAGTTCCAGCGAAACGCCAAAGACACCGGCTCAACAGAGGTACAGGTGGCAGTTCTAAGCGAGAAGATCGCTCAATTATCTTCCCATCTCTCGTCTCACAAAAAAGACAACGACTCTCGTATGGGCTTACTAAAAATGATTAGCCATCGTCGCAGCCTTCTTGGTTATTTAGAGAGAAAGCAACCAGAACAATATAAAAAACTAATCGCCAGCCTCGGACTACGTAAGTAACGGCGATGAGTGCCAAACTCTTATCTGCAGCAATCCCCTTTGGTGAGACAGAACTAAAAATCGAATCTGGCAAGCTCGCTAAACAAGCGGCGGGTTCCGTGTTAGTTACTTACGGCGAGACGGTAATTCTAGTTGCGGTTGGGCTAGCAAAAGAACCGCGTGAAGGAACAGACTTTTTCCCTCTCACAGTTGATTACGAAGAGCGAATGTACGCTGCCGGTAAAATTTCTAGCTCTAAGTTTATGAAGCGCGAGGGTAGACCTTCCGATGAAGCCATTCTCAAGAGTCGCATCGTTGACCGCTCAATCCGACCGATGTTTCCCAAAGGGTTCCGTCGCGACGTTCAAGTAATTATTACAACACTTTCCTACGACGAGTCTCACGATCCAACTGCGATTGCGGTAATCGGTGCCTCGGCAGCGTTACTGCAAACAGACGCTCCGTTCGAAGGGCCGATCGCTGCTGTTCGGGTTGGATTGGTTGACGGATCTTTCGTCCTTAACCCAACAGTCGAGCAGATGGAGAGTAGTGAGCTCGACTTACTTGCAGCTGGAACCGAGAAAAAGATCACCATGATCGAGGTACTAGCAAACCAAATCGGCGAAGAGAAGATGGAGGAGGCGCTGGCATTTGCTCAGAAAGCGATCGCTGCAGCGATCGAGCCACAACGGGCATTGATCCGAGCAGATAAAGAGAAGGTAGACTTTGTTGAACCCGAACACTGGACCGCTGTCAAAGACTATTCCTATAAAAAAATGGAGTCCGTTGTTTCAGAAATCGATCTGCAAAAAAGAGACGAACTTTTACTAAAACTGACCGAAGAGACCACGGCCCATTTTTTGGAACAATTTGAAGAATCGTTAGTTAAGGAAGCGTTGGATGTTGTGTTCCTTAAAGCAGTCCGATCACTGATTTTGGAGAAGAAGCAACGACCAGACGGTCGCAAGATGGATGAGGTTCGTCCGATTTCGATCGAGGTTGGTTTACTTCCCCGTGTTCACGGCTCCGGTTTATTTAATCGCGGGGAGACGCAGGCTTTAACGATCGCTACGCTCGGAGCACCGAGTTTAGAGCAGTGGGTCGAAACAGTCGAAGAGATCGGTAAGAAGCGCTACATCCACCATTACAATTTTCCTCCGTACGCAACCGGCGAAGTTAAGCGTCTCGGCGGCGGTAATCGCCGCGAGATCGGACACGGCGCACTTGCCGAAAAAGCGCTCGTTCCCGTTATTCCGCCTCGAGAAGTATTCCCGTACACGATCCGACTCGTCTCAGAGACGCTCGGTTCGAACGGCTCGAGTTCGATGGCCGCAACCTGTGGCTCGACATTAGCGTTGATGGACGCAGGTGTGCCGATTACAGCCCCAGTCGCGGGTATTGCGATGGGATTAGTTAGCGAATCCGACGATAATTTCCAAGTTCTAACCGATCTACAGGGACTCGAGGATTTTGCTGGCGAGATGGACTTTAAGATCGCAGCCACCGAAAAAGGTATTACTGCTATTCAGCTTGACGTAAAGAATAAAGGTTTAACCGCCGAGATGATCCACCAAACCTTTACTGACGCCAAGAAGGGTCGAGAGCTAATCATGAAAGAAATGTTGAAGGTAATTTCAGAGCCGCGCAAAGAATTGTCTAAGTACGCGCCGAAAATCATCTCAACCAAAATCGATCCAGAAAAGATTGGCGAGTTAATCGGACCGGGCGGTAAAACGATCAACGGTATTATCGATAGTTTCGGCGGTAAAGACGTTGTGCTTATTGATATCGACGACGACGGTATTGTAATGATTACGACCGTGGATGCTGACGTGGCTGCTCAGGTAAAAGCGATAGTTGAAGGTATCGGCAAGCCGATCGAGGTTGGTCAAGAGTTTACTGGGGAAGTCGTTCAGATTATGAAAGATCGCAACTCCGGTAAAGACATCGGTGCGATCGTTCAGCTAACGCCGAATCGTGACGGAATGATTCACATCTCGGCACTCGGTAACGGCCAGTTTGTTAAAAACGTCTCTGACGTTGTGACGGTTGGTGAGACTGTGAAGGTTCGCGTTAAGGACGTCGACCCGGAGCGCGGTCGGATCTCGTTAGTGCGCGTTTAATTACCGCTAGATTAAGAGCTTAAACCCTGGATTTTTCCAGGTTTTTCTGGTACAGTTCGCCCAATTCGCACCCTTTATTCAGGGAAACAGGAGAAGTATTTGAGAAAATTCAATAACATCGTCACTCATCGTCGTCCGCACCCGGACGAAGCCGCCGCGATCGCGCTGTTGCGCGAGTACGGCGGCGACCAACTCAATCTCTCTCGAGATGCTCAGATTGTCTTCATCGACTCTGGGTATCAGAACTACCAAGGCAAAGATCCTAAAGAGCTCGAAGCTCAAGGGATTCTACAGGTCGGCGTCGGTTCGGGACGATTCAACGAGCACGCCACCGACACTGCTGCCCGCACCGAAAACGAGACCTGCGCGACCCTGGTCGCTAAGGCGCTCGGCGTCGCCAATAGGCCGGAAGTTGCCTACGTCCTTAACTGGATTAAGGCAAACGACCTGCAGGGTCGGAGCTCGATGATGGATTTGGCGCACTCAATGCGAACAAAGTACCAGGACGGCCAGAGCGACCAGAAAGTTTTGGAGTGGGCGATCGAGGAGATTGTGACCCATCTCCGGGCACAGCGCCGGTTTCACACTAGCGCAGTTCCCGAGCTCGCGAGAGCCAGGACTCAAGTCGTTAAGCTGCCAAGCGGCAGAAAGCTGCGGATCGCTACGATTCGCAGCGATAACGATCAGTTACTGAGCGTGGCGCGCTCAGCTAAACACGGTCGAGGAATCTCAATCCTGATTATCGAGCGCTCCAGCGGTAATATTCAGGTCCTGCCGACGCGCCAAGATCTGGCAGCTCTGATGCCGCACGTCGTTGGCCGGATTCGTCTGGCTGAGGCCAAGCTTGCCGGGCTCGCCATCGAGCCGCTGGATCCTCGCCTATTTGGAGAGGCGGCGATCTCCGGGATGCCGAAGTGGCACTTCCAGGTGGAAACCGGGATGTGCTTGAACGGCTCGCTGACTGCCACCGGCGTCGAACCGACCAAATTGACGCTTAAAGAAGTGGCGCAATCTGTTGAGAACGGCATCCTGTTCTCGTTCCGGCCGGAAGCCGCCCTTCTCCAAAGAATCCTGGCAGCATGATCTCGCCAAACTCTATCGGACCCTCGCGCACAAGCGCTTGGGTCCTTTTCTTTTATCTGGTATACATAACCTGATATGACCAAGGAGGAAGCGCTTCTTGCTGTCGCAAAACGAATCGCTGAGTGCGAGCGGTGCAAGTATTACCCAGATCAGAACCCGGTACCCGGGGAAGGAAACCCAGACGCCCAGATTATGTTTATCGGCGAGGCGCCTGGCGCTAAAGAAAACGAGACCGGTCGGCCGTTTGTCGGCGCTGCCGGTAAGTTCTTAGAGGAGATGCTTAACTCAATCGGACTCGAGCGTCAGGATGTATTTATCGCTAACATTATTAAATATCAGCCGCCAGGCAACCGCGATCCACTCCCAGAAGAAATTCAGTTTCAACTACCTTTCTTACTTAAACAGATCGCGATTATTAAGCCGAAATTGATCTGCTTTCTGGGGCGCCACTCATATAATGCTCTACTCCCCGGTTATAGTCAGGCAACAAGTAGCGACAAGCTACCGCTAGACAGCAAGCCACTCACTATAAGCCAGGTTCACGGCCAACTCATCCGAAAAGATAATCAGTGGTATCTACCGCTTTACCATCCAGCTGCCGCTCTCTACAACGGCGGGATGCGCCAAACGTTAGTTGACGATTTTCAGAAAATACCTGAGTACATGGATCGGATCTCGACCGAGTCGTTGACCTGATTACCAGAGTCCGGTATACTATTTGTATATAAATCTTCGATTGCCGAACTCCCCTAAGGCAGCCGAACAACAGAATTCATAAAAATAGAAAGGATTTACTTTGACAGAAAATTCAACGGGCAACTCGCCCGACACTGCGCCAACTCCTAATCAGAACAACCTTCCAGCTCGGAAAGATATAATCGCTAGCGACTCTTTGCCAAATGGTAGAGCGGAAGCTTTCAGAGGCGAAGCCGTCGATATATCAGACGCTGGTTCAGTACTAAAACCAAACAGTAACCCACAGAGTAACCAGAAACCGTTCGGCCGTCCCCGAAGAAATCGGAACCGTAGTCGTAATCGCGGTTATCAGGAAAACACGTCTGGCACCCCAGAGCCTCAGACGGTAGCGAACCCAGTAGAAGATAGACCGCGTCCTAAAAAAAATCGTCTACCACGCCGACCTCGCTATAGTCCCCCGAGAGCCAAAGAGGAAGACCCGCGGCCGACAGTCATCCGACGCGCTCCGAGTAAAAACTTAAGGATTATCCCGCTCGGCGGCTCGAAAGAGATCGGCGAAAAAAACATGCTGGTATTCGAATACGACAACGACATTATTATTGTCGACGCCGGTATTCAATTCCCTGATGCTTCGATGCCGGGAATCGATTACGTCATTTGCGATACAACGTATCTCGAGGAGAATAAAGAACGAATCCGGGCGTTTGTTGTTACCCATGGTCACGAAGATCATATCGGTGGATTTCCGTTCATCTGGCCAAAATTCCAGGTTCCGATTTACACCGCTCCGCTAACAGCGGGGCTGATTAAAGCTAAGTTTGAAGAACACGGTATCCAGGGTTACGAATTTCGTATTATCCAGCCAGGCGATAAAGTTCAGATCGGTGCGTTCATGATCGAACCAGTTCGTATGACGCACTCAATCCCTGATATTCTTGGTCTAGCTATTACTTGCCCGGCGGGGCTGGTCTATCACGCCACCGACTGGAAATTTGATTTTACGCCAGCATTCGGCGAGTCAACCGATTTTGCCAAGTTGGCTGAGCTAGCGGAGCGCGGTGTTACCGTACTTCTCTCTGACTCAACTAACGTTCTTGAGCCTGGTTATACGATGAGCGAACAAGTTGTTAGCCGAACTCTCGAAGAGATCTTCCTAAATGCTAAGGGGCGAATTATTGTCTCCTCGTTCTCTAGTCGAATCGATCGAATTCAGCACGTCGTTACAGCTTGTGCTAATACCGGCCGCCGCTTGGCGCTAGCTGGTCGCTCGATGGAGCGTAACGCCAACATCGCTATGGAGCTCGGCTACCTCAAGGCGCCAAAGGGCGTTATCAGCGACATTCGAACGATCAATAGCGCGCCCGACGATAAAGTTGTTGTCATGTGTACCGGTTCGCAAGGCGAGGAGTATTCAGCGCTTGTTCGTATGTCTAACGGCGAACATCGTCATATTAAGATTAAATCCGGTGATACGGTTGTGGTTTCAGCCAAACCGATTCCAGGTAACGAGCGCGGTATCGATCAGACAATTAATAACCTTTACCGTCTCGGTGCCGAAGTAATCACTAATAAGGAATTGGACATTCACTCGTCGGGACATGCTAATCGCGAGGAAATGAAATTGTTGATCTCGCTGATTAAGCCAAAGTATCTCATCCCGATCCACGGTGATTATCGGCGATTTGTTGAGCACGCGAAATTAGCTACTAGCGCTGGAATGAAGTACGAAGACTGTCTTATTCTCGAGAACGGTAGCGTCGCAGAGTTCGATGAGAAGGGCGGTCGCATCTCTGACGAGCGCGTACCGGTTGGTCAAGTGCTTATCGACGGCTCGGGTGTTGGCGATGTCGGTGAGATCGTCTTGCGAGACCGCCAAACGATGGCTAAAGACGGCGTCTTTCTTATAATCCTGACGGTTGATCGTAAAACCGGTCGCCTCGTGAGCTCGCCTGACGTTATCTCTCGAGGGTTCGTCTATATGAAAGAGTCTGAAGAACTGATCGGTGGCGCCCGAGCGCTCTCGCGAAAACTTCACGGTCAGTTTACCGCCAAGCGCCCGATTAAATGGGACGCCTTCAAGAAGGCTCTTCGCGACGATATGAGCGATTTTCTCTTTCAGAAAACGCAACGCACTCCAATGGTAATCAGCGCGGTGATCCAAGTATAAAAATCCCGGCTTAGCCGGGGAACGGAACGAGTTGATCGGAGGGCGTAACGTCCTCTACCACCACACCAAAGTGTTCGCCGTGCTCTTGCATTAGCGACCCGATCGCTTCGGGGATCGTTTTGCCCGTCGAGTAGATCTCTTCGCTACCGACAAAGAACGCCTCCCAGTCGCTGGGGTGGTTACGACTTTTTCTGAACTGAATGTGCATATGGACCTCACAGGCCGATTGTAGACGGCAAATAATTATTCGCAAGCTGCTTTCAAGATAACCCCCTAATTGCTAGAGTAAACACATGGGACTCTTTGGAAAGCGCCGTCGACGTTACGGCTCTCGCCGTCGAAGACGAGTAGAAACATTCTGGGATAATCTGGTTTGGGCAGTTGAGCCAGACACCGCCAGGGAGATTTTCGCGTTTCTCCTGCTTATTTTTGGGTTATTGTTTGCTCTCGGACTTTTCCGGTTAGCTGGGTCGTTCGGCGAGACATTTCTTAAATTATCAACAACGCTATTTGGGCTACTGGCGTACGTTGTGCCGTTTGTTTTTATCTACAGCGGCGTTAAGCTTCTTTTTCTAAAGAGCGAGTTCATTAGGGCAAGTAGTATGATCGGTGTGCTTTTGCTCTTTTTTGTTGTGCCGGCGATGTTCGGCGCTCAAGGCGGCTCAATCGGTGGCGGCGTTGCTAATGTGTATACCTCGGTACTTGGAACCGTCGCCGGCTATTTAGCGATATTAGGCACAGTTGTTATTGCGTTGCTCCTTGCGTTTAACGCCTCGGTCCGAGAGCTGCTAAGTCATTTAAGACTCGGCGAGCGTGAAGCAGGAGTTAAAATCAACGATACGCCGCGCGTACCGATTCGAACCATGAAACAAGAGAAGGGCGGCGTCAACCCAGTTTCACTGGTCTCGGCGTCCGGTGACTGGCAGTTCCCGCAGCTCGACCTAATCGAATACAGCAGCTCGACTCGTGCTGAGGCGGGCGATATTGGTAAGAACGTCGAGACGATCAAAAAAGCGCTTAAGGACTTCGGTATTGAAGTAGCGATGAGTGAGGTCAATGTCGGCCCAACGTTAACGCAGTACACATTAAAGCCATCAGAGGGCGTTAAGCTAAACACAATAACCGCACGTTCCAACGATATCGCCCTGGCTCTAGCAGCTCACCCGATACGAATCGAGGCGCCGATCCCCGGTAAGTCGTTAGTCGGTATCGAAGTACCAAATAAAGTCTCTGCCACAGTTAGTTTGCGGGAAGTTTTAGAAGCTCCGGACTACAAAGATATAGAATCCAATCTCTCACTTGGTTTAGGGCGTGACGTAGCTGGCAAGGTGATGGCAGCAGATTTAAAGAAAATGCCACATTTGTTAATCGCTGGTGCGACCGGTTCCGGAAAGTCTGTTTGCATGAACGCAATTTTAGTGAATCTTTTGTACAAGAACTCACCGAACGATCTACGACTACTTCTTATCGATCCGAAGCGAGTAGAGTTTGTTGAGTACAATGGGATCGCCCATCTATTAACTAACGTGGTAACCGAGACAGATAAAACAATCTCATCACTTCGCTGGGCAGTTGCAGAAATGGAACGTCGTTACCAAGTTCTGGCGTCGAACAACCGTCGGAATATCGATGCGTTTAACGATAATCCACCGGAAGGACTCGACAAGCTTCCGTATATTGTTGTTGTTATCGACGAATTAGCCGACCTTATGACTCAAGCCGCCAATGAAGTTGAGTCGTCGATCGTCCGGATTGCGCAAATGGCACGTGCGGTCGGTATGCATTTAATCGTCGCAACACAACGACCGTCAGTTGATGTAATTACCGGTCTAATCAAAGCCAACATCCCAGCTCGTATCGCTTTTGCCGTGCCAAGTATGGCCGACTCTCGTACAATTCTTGATCAGGGTGGCGCTGAGAAGTTACTCGGTAAGGGTGATATGCTCTTTCTTAGCTCCGACCAACCGCAGCCGAGACGCGTTCAAGGGGTATTCTTAAAAGACAAAGATATACGTGCTGTGACTGAGTTTGTGAAGAAACAAGCGCCGCCAGCGTACGACGACTCGATCCAGTCGTATCGAGGCGGAATTAAAGACGGTCACGCCGGTGTAGCCGGTAGCGGTGACGACGACGAACTATTTAACGAAGCTCGCGAGCTGGTAATCCAAGCAGGTAAGGCCTCGGCCTCGCTCTTGCAGCGAAGACTGAAAGTCGGTTACGCGCGAGCCGCGCGATTGCTTGATCTTCTCGAAGCTGAGGGTATTATCGGCCCAGCTGATGGTGCAAAACCACGAGACGTCCTGATCCAGCCTGACGATTACTTGGGGCCGTAGGCCAAAAGTAAGTGAATAGTAGTGAGTATTATTTGGGGCCATAGAGCAAATAAACGAACAATAAGTAAGTATTGCTTGAAGTCGTAGTATATACTCGAATTGACCGTACGTGCCGTTTGGCGTACGGTGGAAATTACAGGGCATGACTGGATTTGTCACGAAAAAAATCTCAAAAAGCAGAGCGCGATCGCTTTGTTCTATACTAAAATCCGCGCGTACAAAAGCCGACCTCACCCTCGAAGCGGTCGAGCAGCAGACCCACATCCCAGCTAAGCATCTACAGGCGCTCGAACAGGGCGCATATCATTTACTACCAGCTGAGGCTTACAATATTGGGTTTGTCCGTCGGTACGCCGAGACTTTGAAACTCGACCCCGAAAAAATCGTTGCCCAGTATCGAGAAGAGCGCTCGAAGCACCGATTTACCGATTGTAACGATACCGTTCAGCTGCGTCCGCGTACGCTCGGCGACTGGAATTTTTTAATTACCCCCAAGCTTATTGCGGTGGTAGGAATGGTTTTGTTATTTGGTGGTATCGCTAGTTATATCTATCTTCAAGTTCGTAAATTTGCCGAGCCGCCGCAGTTGGTTATGAATGTGCCAAACGAATTCACGAGCAATCGGGACACCGTTACGATTAACGGTCGAACGGACGAAGGCGTGATCGTATCGATGAACACCGAACCGATTTCGGTCGGCTCTGCGGGCGACTTCTCTCAAGAAGTTCAGCTCTCTCCTGGGTTAAATCAAATTGTTGTAATGGCGCGCAATCGCGCTCAGAAAGAGTCGCGCACAACAGTTAAGGTTCTCTATAAACAAGACGTTGCCAAAGTAGATTTAGGTACTACAGCGCCACAAATTACTCCGTAACCAGTCGCTTGCAAAACTAGCCGTGAGGCAGTAGAAAGGGAGAGATGGCAAAAGAAAAAACTCCGGCTCCCGAAAAGAATTCTGGACGCGAAGAGGCCTTAAAGGCCGCGCTCTCTCAGATTGAGAAACAATTTGGCGCAGGTTCAATTATGCGTCTCGGGCAACAAAGCCACTTGAAAGTCGAGACGATCTCGACCGGTTCGCTTTCGCTTGATATCGCGCTCGGTGCGGGTGGCTTCCCTCGAGGTCGAATTGTTGAAATATACGGCCCTGAATCCTCTGGGAAAACGTCGTTAGCGCTCTCGGCGATCGCCTCGGTTCAAAAGGGCGGCGGGCTCGGTGCGTTGGTTGATGCTGAGCACGCGTTCGATCCAAGTTACGCCGCCAAACTTGGCGTTGATCTCGATTCGCTATTAATTTCACAGCCAGACACTGGCGAGCAGGCACTGGAAATTGTTGAAACGTTAGTTCGTTCGAATGCTGTTGACGTTATCGTTGTCGACTCGGTAGCGGCGTTAGTACCAAGAGCAGAGATCGAGGGCGAGATGGGCGACGCGATGGTCGGCGTTCAAGCCCGCTTAATGAGCCAGGCGTTACGCAAGCTGACTGGCGCAGTTTCTAAGTCGAAAACTTGTTTAATCTTCATTAATCAAATTCGTATGAAAATCGGCGTTATGTTCGGTAACCCAGAGACGACCTCGGGCGGTAATGCGCTTAAATTTTACGCCTCGGTAAGATTGGATATCCGTCGGAGCGAGCAAATTAAAGACGGTGAAAATCCGATCGGGAATAGAGTTCGAGTAAAAGTAGTTAAGAATAAAGTTGCGCCGCCGTTTCGAACGGCTGAGTTTGATTTAATGTTTGATTCCGGTATATCTAAAGAAGGTGACCTATTAGAGTTAGGTGTAAAGTCAGGCTTGATCGAAAAAGCTGGGTCATGGTTTCAGTACGGAGAACAGAAGCTTGGGCAGGGACGGGAGGCTGCCAAAGCTTTTCTCCGTGCTGACGCAAAGCTAATGAACGAGCTCGAAGCTAAAATCCGCAGCGCCGCCGAAGGGCCGCTCACTACTATCTCAGTGGAAGAGGTTTGATGCCCAAGCGTAGCGCTACCGCCTACGCGCTGTACTTACTCGGTCGCAAAGCGCGCTCTAAGCGCGAGATTGTCGAGAAATTGCGAGCCAAAGAGTATCCGGAGTCGGAGATTGCGGCTACAGTTTCTCAACTCGAAAAGAATCGTTTAATTGACGATGTAATATTCTCGAAGATTTACGCTGAGGATAAGGTACGGATATATCGTCGAGGCCGACATCGTATCGCGCTTGAGCTGCTACAAAAAGGTATCGATAAAGAGCTGATTCAGGAAGTAACAAAAAATATTAACTCAGAGGTCGAACTAGAGGCGGCCCGAAGCCTGCTGGAGAGTAAGACCCGGCAATGGCGACAATTAACAGATCGGCAACGATTTGAGCGATCAGTCTCACTACTCCAACGACGAGGCTTTAGCGGAGCAACTATTCGTCAAGCCATAGAAAAATAAATTGCCACATCCGTGTGGCAATTTGAGTTGGCCCGTCCTAGGCCTGTATGGGCGAGCAGGCAAATTGAAAGGCTGGTTCGATCCGGTGTTGCGGCGCGCACGAGACCTTTCGTCGACCGTTCTTGGCGAGATACTGCCTAAGTAGCATCTTGCTAAGCCGTCTAGCTCGCTTGATCGCCCAAGTTGGAGCGAGGTGTGAGCAGACAGGTGCAAACCCGTCTAACGAAACGTACGTGGCTCGATTATACAGATCGACCACCAACATCGTTGGGATCGAAATCCCGTTCTGCTTCTGGCGGCCGAAAAACACGATCGGTGACGGCTGGTCGCCCATCTGCTGTATCTCCTCAACCATAGCAGTAATCGCACGACTCGCTCGCGAGTCTGGTAGCCTAAATAGGCCGATCGTATCTGAATAATTTTGCATGTAAGGTACCCCTCCCGCATTACTGTTTTGCGCCGAGATGTAGAGTCGTTCAAGTCGAGCAGAGTCGACTTGCACAGTTGGCTGGCAAAGGCGTATGAATGAAATAACGCGCTAAAAATTCCCACACGACCCTAGGCGAAACCTGAGTAGCTGGGTATCATAGAAGAATGCTTGGAGGGGAAAAGAAAAAATTAGTGGTGTGGTTTAGCGAAGTCGGCCGCACCGATATTCCGTTAGTTGGAGGTAAGGGGGCAAATTTGGGCGAGATGAGCCGAGCTGGCCTACCGGTGCCACAAGGATTTATTGTGACAGCGGACGCTTATTTTGCTTTCATCAAAGATCATAAACTTGATAGTTTTATCGAGAAAGAGACAAAAAATCTCGATCCTGAAGATTCAAAGAAACTAAATGTCATTGCCGAAGCGCTACAAAAGGCCATCAAAGAGAACGAGTTACCAAAGGCACTGCAGCAGCAAATTGAAAAAGCCTACGAAGAGATGCACGAGGGTCCGGTTGCTGTTCGTTCGAGCGCAACCGCCGAAGATCTACCTGATGCTTCGTTCGCTGGGCAGCAAGCAACATTTTTGAATATTGAGGGGAAAAAGCAGCTTATTAAAGCTATCCGAGAGTGTTGGGCGTCGCTATTTGGAGCACGAGCGATCTACTATCGGACAGTTAATAAATTCGATCATATGAAAGTCGGTATCGCTGTGCCAGTTCAGAAAATGGTTCAGAGCGAGGTTTCCGGGATAATGTTTACCGTCGACCCAGTTAGTGAGGACACCGGCAAGATCGTTATCGACGCAGGGCTCGGTCTAGGTGAAGCGATCGTTTCTGGTTCCGTAACCCCCGACCACTACGTCGTCGATAAAGAAAAAATGGAGATCGTCAGTAAAGAGATTCAGCCGCAAGCCTGGATGTTTGTTCGAGATACCGACGGCAAGAATATTCACAAGAATCTAACGGACGAACAGAAAAAGAATCCGAAGCTGTCAGACGAGCAGATTATTGCGCTAGCGAAAATTGGTGCTCAGGTTGAGAAGCATTACGGTAAGCCACAAGATACTGAGTGGGCGTTCGAGAACGGTAGTTTTTTCATGGTCCAGGCCCGACCAGTTACTACTCTTGGCGAGAAAAAAGCTAACGAGATAACACCCGAGAGTAGTTCGGAGCCAGCAACGGATTTAAGTAAAGCTGAAGTTTTGTTGAGCGGCGCCGCGGCGTCAGTTGGGCTGCGGAGCGGTCCGGTCAAAGTTATCCATAAACCGAGCGAGATCGATAAAGTACTCCAGGGCGACGTATTGGTGACAGAGATGACCTCTCCCGACTACGTACCGGCGATGCGTCGCGCCTCGGCGATCGTAACCGACACTGGTGGCAGAACCTCTCACGCCGCGATCGTTTCCAGGGAGCTTGGCATTCCGTGTGTTGTTGGTACCGGTACCGCCACCGCAACGCTTAAAACCGGTCAAGTGGTAACAGTCGACGGACAGTCCGGTAAAATTTACAAAGGTAAGGTCGGTTCTTCTGAGGTGTCGGCAGCTGCTCCAACTAAATTAACTGCTTCACAGGCACTTATGACAGTACCGGTTACGGCTACAAAGGTGTATTTGAATCTAGCAGAGCCAGAAAAAGCCGAAGAGTACGCCGGATTACCAGTTGATGGCGTCGGGTTATTGCGAGCCGAGTTTATTATCGCTGGTATCGGTGAACATCCGCGAGCGATGATCGAAGCTGGTCGTAGTAAGGAATACGTTCAGAAACTCTCGCAAGGTATCGCTACTATCACCCAAGCGTTTCATCCGCGACCGGTCGTCTATCGTTTTACTGATTTCAAGACCAACGAATACAAGTCGCTTAAGGGCGGCGAAAAATTTGAGCAGCCAGAGAATAACCCGATGATTGGTTATCGAGGTGCGTCACGCTACATCGCCGAGCCGGACGAGTTTGCACTTGAGATCGAAGCGATCAAGCAAGTACGCGACGGAATGGATCTTAAAAACCTTCATGTAATGATTCCATTTGTTCGCACTGTCGAAGAATTTCGTAAGGTCCGAGATCTGATGCATGAGAATAACTTGCGCCAAGGGCCGGGCTTTAAGCTTTGGATCATGGTGGAAGTGCCGTCAACAGTACTTGAACTCGAAGAGTATATCAAAGAAGGCATCGACGGCGTCTCGATCGGCTCAAACGACTTAACACAACTAACGCTTGGCATCGACAGAGATTCGGCGAAATTAGCGGCTGAGTTCGATGAGCGATATCCGGCGGTATTAAACTCGATTCTTCATGTCGTCCGAACCTGTCGCAAGCGTCACGTTACTTGTTCGATCTGCGGCCAGGCGCCAAGCGTCTACCCAGAAATTACCGAGGCGATGGTGAAGGCCGGTACTACTAGCGTTTCGGTGGCGCCCGACGTCGCTGTTTCTACGCGCAAGCTAATCGCGTCAGTTGAAAAGAAAATTCTCCTTGCACAGGCGATCGATACCTAGTCCCATGTTGGGTAAAAAGAAACCCCGCAAGCGGGGTTAGTGTGGACGATGTGCGGGAACAACATGCGGGTTGAGACCGATCTTCTTTAAACCATCGACCATCGACCGGGCCAACTCTCCATCGGGACGACCGATGAACGTCGTTTTACCGTGAAAGTCTAGGAGTTTGCCGACGGCTTCTTCATGTCCGAGAAAGATTGTCTCGGCTAAACAGCCAAACACAATGTTGGCTACTAAGCTCATCTGTCGACAAAGGTCGTTCCAATAGGTGCCTTCTGGCAGTAGCGCTAGCGAGCCGTCAACGATTGTGACGTCGGGTCGGGCAAGAGCCAGCGACAGCTCGGTGTTTAGCGGCTTACCGATGTCGATCATTATCGCGTTACGAGCAACCCAGTTTGGGTTAATCGCTAAGGCTGAGACGCTCGAAGTCGCTAGAAACGATAACCGGCAGCCAACTGCTTGGCAGAGATCTCCAACGACAAACTCGGTGTGTGGGTGGCACTCGCGATATCGGGATAACTCCTTGCTGTGGTCTTGCTCTGACGTTCCTGTGGTTATTACGATACGCTGTGGTTTAAAAGCCTCAGCGGCCATAGTGACAACCCGAGAACCTGTGGAGCCGAATCCGCCCAATACCCCGATCGAGAACGGATAGCTGATTCTCGCTTGCTCCACAACTTTTTTCGCAATCTCAACCGAGAGCCCGCTTGTAACGGTATTGCCTGAGGTAACGACGAGGTACGGATCGGGTAGCGAACGAGCCTGCTGAAATACCGAACGGCCGTGCCCAGCCGCAATGGCCGTTGCCGCCCCAAGACCAAGTACGCTCAAGCTGGTTTTGGCGAGCTTGCGTAGTTCCTCTGGTGCCGCTAGCAGACGGTCGATAGCAAGGTGATGCAGCGGGTGTTTTTGGTCGAGTAGCGCTGCAGAAGTTGCCGGAACTCCGAGAATGTGAACCACAATCTCGACACCGTCGCTACAAGTTATTACCGGGGAAGGACCGAAGTAGCATTGCGACGACTTGAGTCCGATCGCGAACTGTTCGGCTGTATCTTCTCGGATAACTCTTCCAAGTAGGCCGTTGCGTAGCTTTAGCGCTTCTTTTGCGCCGTGCCCGCCCTTAGCGGGGATGTTGATAAGAAAGCCGATATGTTCTCTCTTCATGATAGTAGGTGCACCGAAAACGTGACCGCTCAATTATAGGTAAATACACCAGTGGAATCAACGGAAGTGAAGTAGTATTATTCTTGTATGACAATTAAGCTCGATCTAAAGCTCCTGGTAATAGCGCTGGTGGTTATGATTCTCGTTATGTTTGGGCTCTGGCGGCCCTGGGAAAAAACAAAAACCCGAACGATCGAAGTGACCGGCCAAGCAGAGCTGACTGCTGAGCCAGATGAGTTTACATTTAACGCCACGTATCAGAAAACGGCTTCAGAACGAAAGACAGCGATCGCGGCAGTGTCCACGCTCGGTAACGATGTTGTGACAAAACTAAAAGAACTTGGAGTTGAAGAGAAGAAGATCACCACCAATATTAGTACCGGCGTCGGTTACTACGAGCCTGGTATGCCTATTTCAGAGGATACGCTGCGAAAAGACAACTCTTCGCTAACGGCGATTTTCACCCTAACGGCGATTGTCAACGATAAAACGCTCGCTCAGAAAGTGACCGATTACATTGCCACTACTCCGGTACAGTACACAGTTACTCCGCAATACGGCTTCAGTAATAAGACTCGTAAAGAACTTGAAGCGAAAGCACGAACGCTTGCCCTAGCTGACGGGAAAAAGAAAGCGCTAGAAACAGCCGATACCCTCGGCGTAGAACTCGGAAAAGTTCAGAAAGTCTCAGAAGTTCAGTGGGGCGGCGGAATTATTCCGTTAGAAGGCAAGGTCGGCAGCGCTGACGCGGTAACCTCCCCAATTATTCTACCCGGCGAACAAGAGGTAAGTTTTTCGATAACAATCACGTACGAACTTCGTTAACAGGTAGCAAAAAGCTGTATTCAGCAAAAAAGTGTTTGCCTTTAGTCATAATCAGCTCGATAATTTCCGCAAAACCGGGCATTAGTTCTTCGGGTTTAATATCGTTAGCTCTCATCCAAAAACATTCGCCTATGACAGAGTCGGTTTTGAGCGATCCAGTAGTTTGTGTGCCGTGAAAAACGTGGAAGAGCATATGAGTTAACAACGACTCTTCGTCTTCAACGGTTAGATAGACGTCTCCCGCGTGTCTGAGCTCGGCGGTTAGTCCAGTTTTTTCCTCAAGCTCTCGGTTCGCGGCGTCTTGGATATGTTCGCCAAGGTGAATTTTACCGTACGGAAAGCCGATCAGCCCGAAGAACGGTTGTTTAGTCCGGCGGTAAAGCAGCCACTCTCCCCGCTCATTTTGGCAAGCGATAAGCGTAACAATTTTTGGTTGAATTCGGGGCTGCATATTTTTTAGACTCAACGTATCGACCATACGCAACCCTTTTCGAGTGAGCCTGTAACCGGCCGTTACCTTCTCGACAAATCCGTCACGAATTAGTTTCCGCAGGTGATACATAAATAAGTTCCCCTCGATGTCTTTCGGCTTAATGTCTCGGTACCGACAGAAGTCCTGTTTTATTAACTGATTAATGACGTATTGCTGTATCTCATGCATTATTTCTAATACATAGCGAATTGAGTCAATATTTGCAAAATACTAGTAGTTTTTCCAAGCTTCGTAGCCGAGTGAAGTTGTTGATTCTTGCCCAAGTAGTCCGATTTGTTTAAATGGGGTAGCGATATCTTGATCGTACAAAAACGGCCAGATTACAATGCTTGGCGCAATGCGTTCGGTCAATTGTTTAAATTGTTGTACAAACTGAGCCTGCTCTGCTTCTGAGCTCTCCCAGCCGGTAGTCGGAGTTTCACGGAACCATCCGATTTCAGTAAAAATGACTGGTAGCGACGTATAATTAGCAATTTCTGAGTAGTACTCGTCGGGAATTTCGGCAGGGCTCTTGTAAATTAAACACGGATAGCTGGTAAACGCCACGAAATCCAGATTCTTGATCTCGGCAATTAGGGGCCAACTATTTATACTGGGATCGTTTTTCCCACCGAATAGACCGCCACGCATGCCCTTTACTCGCTCCAGCTGAAAGATTGTAAATACTTTAGTGTCGGGTGAAGCAACCCGAACATCGACTGCCAGCTGTTCGATTATTCTGATCAAATTCTCGTAACGAGTTGGCGACTCTAAATATATCTCATCGATCTCGTTACCTAACCCGATATAGGGAACGTCGTTCTCTTTAACAAAGTTCAATACTGCATTCCGAAAGTTTTTTTGACCGATGCCATCGAGCACTTCGTTGTTGTTCGGGCCGGTAATAATGATGGGGGTAATATTATACTTCCTAGATTGTTCGATGACAGTTCGGGCGGCGTTACCGGTTGTTTTTGCTAAATCTTGATAATTCCCCGCCCAGCTAAGCGCGTTGCCGATGCTTGGAACGAGTTGGAAGAAAGCATTGAGGTCGGCCATGCTACTTGATTTTGGCGACCAACTTACGCCCCTTAACCTCTGTTGGTCGTAACTTATGGTTGTTTCTGTATTTGCACTAGGTTGTTTCGCTCTTTTAAAGAGAATTAATGCGCTCACGAGTAGTATTGCGACGAGTACAGCCCACAACACAATTTTTTTCATGCTATCTCGCTTTGAATTTTAGCGAAGTGGAGTTTATGCAGTACCGTTTACCGGTTTTATCTTTGGGGCCATCGTCAAAAACGTGTCCTAGGTGACCACCGCAATTAGCGCACGTTACTTCAGTGCGAACCATTCCGTGTGATCGGTCTTCGTGTAATTCTATGGTTCCTTGTTTAGCAATATCAAAAAAGCTCGGCCAGCCGCAGTGTGAGTCGTACTTTGTTTCCGAGTTAAATAGCTTATTGTTACAGGCTGCGCAGACGTAATCACCGTTTTCGTGAAAATCGACGTACTCTCCCGAGAACGGTGCGTCAGTTCCCTTTAGCCTCAATACTTCGTACTGCTCGGGGGTTAGACTTTCTTTCCATTGATCCTCAGTTAGTTGCTGCATTGGTTGGCTTCTGTTTAGTAACCGCAAAGATGACAGCAACTACTAGCAGTATGCCGACAGCCTGTACGGCCGTGACGATACTTTTTTGAAGTGGAAAATTCACCCAGATTCCAGCGATCGCCCAAAGAATAACCAGTGTGTAGGCGGCGTCCCTAAGTCGTAATGCAAAGATAATGCCAAGTAGTCCAGCAATAGTTATCATTATCGAAGCCCAAGCTGACTCGATAATTCCAAAGCCGTTCCAAGAGACGTAATCCAAGTACGCAGCGACGTTGGCAATTGTAGCCACTGATATCCAACCCAAATAAACACTAAAAGGTAGACTGCTCATCCAATACTCACGTTTATCTAGGGCGGGTCGTGATAGCATATAGATTCGAATTAGTGAGAGTAGCAGAACCACCATTAAGACTACGCTCAATCCAAATTGTTGGTAGTGCCAGCTTAATAACCAGGCACTATTTGCGACAGAACTTAACAGGTACCAGGGTGCTATTCGAGAAATTCGTCCATTGTCGTCGGATCGATCTAAGAAGGTGTAGATCGTGAAACTTATCAATAGTAGATATATCACTCCCCAGATACTGAACACGTATCCTGCCGGCACAAAAAAGACGTCAAACGAATCAGAAACAGCAGCAGTGGTTATGCCGTTAAATGGCAGTATGTTAGCCAGAACGTTACATGTAAGCACAAGTAGTGTTGAACAAATAATAGTTACTCGAGGAATCATCACTTAAACTATACCCTGGACTTCTTTATATCGGAAGCAACTAACAACGTGGTCGTTAACCAAACCAGCGCCCTGCATAAAAGCGTAACAAACGGTCGAGCCGCAAAACGTAAAACCCCTTTTCTTCATATCTTTACTCATTGCGTCAGACTCAGGGCTGGTTGCGCCAATATCAGAATCTTGAACATGACGATTAATAATTGGCCGATCATTCACGAATCCCCAAAGATAACTAGCGAAGCTGCCGAACTCCTTCTGAGCTTTCAGGAATGCCTGGGCATTTTTAACTGTCCCCCGGATCTTTAATCTGTTCCGAATGATATTTTTATTTTGGATCAGCTCCTCAATTTTTTTCTCAGAATAATTGGCGATTTTTTGAGGGTTAAAGTTATCGAAAGCTTGGCGAAAACCCTCTCGTTTATTCAATACAATTGCCCAACTTAAGCCAGCTTGGAATGTATCGAGAACTACAAACTCAAACAGCTTTTGATCGTCATAGCACGGCACCCCCCACTCTTCGTCGTGATAACGAACCATCAGCTCGTTTTTACCCGGCCAGCTACACCGCTCCATTAAGTCAATTAGAGATGCCGAGACTCTTAGTAAATTCCTGCCAAATAGTGTTCTTGTCTGATGCTTGCCCACCTTTGAACGAAATCATCATCACGGTATTCTCGTCTGTTATTTTGCCAATACCGACGTAGGCAAGGTAAATAGGCTTTCCCGACAGATTTGCGGTAACAGCGGCTACCGGTATGTTGGAAGTGCCAGCGAGTGTCCCTTCGATAAGCCGTACATCAGTTATTCCGTCTTGCTTAGAAAGCTTTTCTTCGGAAAGTGTCCCATCTGATGATTCAAATTGGCCTTGCTCGTTGACGCCGACGTTCATAGAAATGTTAACCTCAAACATCCCCGCACTTGATTCAGAGTAGCTAAACCCTTCAGGGTCATCAGATAATTTTTTGATATCAGCAGGCATACCCCAGATGATCGATTGCAGCGGATCAGCTTGGGCTGGCATAGCAAATCTTTCGTAACCGCTCGGTATTGCTGGCCGATTGTTTACTAGTGAACCATACGAACTTAGTCTAGGAAAAAAATCTGCCCAACTAACATCCCCTGATGTAGATACTGTCATTGTTTGATTGTTCAGCTCCAATTGGCCAGCACGATCTTGTTTACCATATGATAACACTACTACTACCCCGACAAGAAATAAAAGAACCACAGTTATTATAAGCCAGAATCGTTTAGGCTTTGGCCTCTCGGCTACTACTGGGTTAACCGTTTGTTGGTTCGGGGATGGCAATTCATCCATGAAGCCAACATAGCAAAAGCTATAGAGATTGTCAGGTCGAGATAACAATTTTTTACTTTTTGATGGCTTGCATCAGGCCAAAGATATTGCCCTGTGGGTCTTCGCAGTAGCACCAGCGCATAATTTCTTCTGGCCCCATCGGCATATCAGCCAGCGGTTTAACAACCTTCCCGCCGTTAGCCTCAATATCTTTAATTGTGGCGGCGATATCTTCGGTTTCAATGGTGTTGATGGTTTTTTCGCTCTCGTAACGTTTCATGATGCCGCCAAAAATTGCTCCCTCTGCTCTATCTTCTGTCTTGCCAACCATCCAATAGTCGCTGCCTGGCCACAAGTTAATCTCCCAACCCAGGGCTTTCTTATAAAACTCAGACAACTTCTCCGGATCCTCTGCGCCGATTTCGAAATGGACAACTCTATTTTTACTCATTAGCTCACCTCGCTAGTAGTTAGTTAGTCCTGTATACGATAAGGGATGTCTAACAACTTGTCTATCTAAAACTGGCGGAAGAGGTGGGATTCGAACCCACGATACCCTTGCGGATAAACCGCCTTTCCAAGGCGGCGCCATAGGCCACTAGGCGACTCTTCCTAAATCTATGTTCTTGGTAATTTTACCTGAAAAATGCAAAAAAATATGCCCACTCATCGCACGAGTGGGCAGGTCGGCAATTAGCCGACGACGGATTGCAAGAACTTCTTGGGGCAGGGCTGCCCGTCCACCAGAGCGCGTCGGACGTAGCGCGGAATGTGATGGTCGTGACCGTCCTTCTTCAGCTCGGCGATTCCCTCCCGGGTCGCGTCGATCCGCTGAAGCGTCTTGTGCGGTTTGTCGAGCAGTCGGCCCGACCTTTGCACGGCGCGGTAGACCTGATTGATGGTCCTACTTCTCGGGTTTGCCCCGATGTGTTGGGCAGCAGCTACCATGAGCTGCCGTTCGTTCTTACAGTTACTGAGTTGCAATGTGCATTACCCTCCGATGTTCGCCTCCGTTTTTGCGGAAACGTTTTAGAATGATACTAAAAAATGTCCGAAAGATCCAGTAGTTTCTCGGTATACTCTTCTGGTCCCGTATCTGTTATTCTCCGTGTAAGCGATGAACGAAGTTGAGGAAATAAAGGGACGGCTGGATCTTGTTGATTTGATTAGTCAGTACGTCGTTTTAAAGAAAGCCGGTACTAACTACAAAGGCGTCTGCCCGTTTCATCAGGAGAAAACGCCGTCGATGATGGTTAGCCCGCAAAAACAGATCTGGAAGTGCTTCGGCTGCGGTAAGGGCGGCGATCACTACACGTTCGTAATGGAGGCCGAACACCTTGAGTTCGGCGACGTTCTTAGACTCTTAGCACAGAAAGCTGGGGTTACGTTGCAGCCGCGAACTACGGCTGAGCATCAAAGCCAGGGTCGCAAGGAGCTGCTCTATCGAGTAAATAAACTGGCAGCAGCGATATTCCAAAAAGTTTTATTTGGGACACCAGAAGGTAAAGCGGCTTTGGCGTATCTAGAGTCGCGTCAAATTTCAACAGATTCGTTAAAGGAGTTTGGTGTCGGATTTGCTTCGAAACGCATCTCGTTGCAAAAATTGATGGCTAGCAAAGGGGTAACCGCCGCCGATCTACAGCGCGCTGGCTCTCCGGAGAAATTCTTCGATCGAATTATATTCCCAATCTACGACGTACTTGGGAACGTTATTGCCTTTACCGGTCGCTCGCTCGGAGACGCCCAGCCAAAGTATCTCAACTCTCCTGAAACTCAATTATTCTCAAAAGGCCGGGTTCTATACGGACTGCATCTGGCAAAGGCTGGTATTAAAAAAGAAGATCGAGTGATTTTAGTTGAGGGCCAGCTGGATGTTATCGCGCTGCATCAGGCTGGTGTTACTGAAGTTGTTGCCAGTTCGGGGACTGCTGTAACCGAGCAGCAGCTTCAGATTCTCTCTAAATACACTCAAAATTTCGTCCTCGGCTTCGACGGCGACGCAGCCGGCGTCAGTACGACCGAGAAAGTTGTTCAATTACTACTCAAGAATGACCTGAGCGGTCGGGTGTTAAGTTTTGGTTCGTATAAAGATGCCGGCGAGCTCTTTGAAAAGGCGCCGAAGACGTGGGCAGACACACTAAAAAGCGCTACAGAAATGGTCGATTGGCTTATTAACCAGAAAGTTAGAGCTGTTGGTTCCCTCCAATTTATCGAGAACAAAAAGAAATTAACCTCCATGATTTTGCCGACGCTGCAGCTGGTTCCAGACGCCACAAGACTCGACTACTACGTTCAGCGTCTTGCCTCACTGTTACAAGTTAGCTCGGAAAGCTTATACACAACCTTAAAAAAAACGAGCCAACCAAAAACTCCAGACACTGGCAGCTCAAGAGTAGTCGAAAAGCCGCCCACGCTAACCAATGAGGAGCAGCTACTTGCACTACTTCTCTCTAACCCGTCTGGGATTAAGCGTCATCTTAAAAAAATTGAAGACGTAGTTTGGCAGAGCATGGACGCCGAGCTGATTGCCTCTTCAATCAAGAAGTGGTATACTGATGGAACTTTGGTGAAGAACCCGTCCCGCTTTTCTTCACAGGTGAAAACCGATCTTGACCCACGCATAAGTGAGAAGATTGACTCGTGGCAATTTTGGCTCTCTTCCCAATGGGAGCAGCTTTCGCCGGCGCTTACGGAAGAGCTGCTACAGGAAAAATTTTCTCAACTCTCAACAAAACAATACGATCAGCAAAAATCCGCGCTAGCTAGTGGTATTCAACGAGCGCAGCAGGCCGGCGATTTAACAGAAGTGAAGCGGTTAATGAACGAATTAAACGAACTATCAAAACAGACTAAGGAGAATAACGTATGACAAAAGCAGTGCCGAAAAAAATAAAACAAGACGTCGGTCTTAATTTTCCTGAGGAGCTGATGTATCTCATTCGCAAAGGCCGGGCGCACGGATTCGTAACATATAAAGAAATCTTGCAGAGCTTCACCGAGCCGGAAAATGATTTAGAGGTAGTTGATGAGTTTATGCGCTACCTAGATACGATCGGGGTTGAGTTACGCGAACCAAAACCCTTACTCGACATTCCCGAAATAGAAACCGGCAAGAAAAAAGTAGTCAAAGACGACGATATTACCGGACTAAGCGAAGACTCGGTCCGTATGTATCTTCGTGAGATCGGTCAGTACCCGCTCTTAACTGGTGACGAAGAGGTTCGATTAGCCAAACGGATTGAGCGTGGTGATAAGGCGGCCAAACGAAAACTAGCCGAAGCTAACCTTCGATTAGTCGTCTCGATTGCCAAAAAATACATCGGTCGCGGTTTGTCGCTTTTGGATTTAATCCAAGAAGGAAATCTTGGTTTGCATCGGGCGGTAGAGAAGTTCGATTACAAAAAAGGCTTTAAGTTCTCAACGTACGCCACGTGGTGGATCCGCCAAGCAATTACCCGAGCGATCGCCGACCAAGCTCGCACTATTCGTATCCCAGTTCATATGGTCGAGACCATCAACCGATATATGCGTACGCAACGCGAACTTCAACAGGAGCTCGGTCGCGAGCCAACCCACGAAGAGTTAGCCAAAAAACTCGGCGTCGAGCTCGATAAGCTCGAACACATTATGAAAATCTCACAAGAAACAGTTTCGCTTGAATCCCCTGTTGGCGACGAAGGCGACTCGAGCCTAGGCGAGTTTATTGAAGATAAAAATACGATCTCACCGGAAGAGCAAGCGATTTATCAGTTGATGAAGGGTCACGTCGAGGAGTCGCTCTCGATTTTAACGCCACGCGAACAAAAAATCTTACGAATGCGTTTCGGATTAGATGCTGAAGAAGGCTCAGCTCGTACCCATACGTTGGAAGAAGTCGGAAAAGAGTTCGGTGTTACTCGCGAGCGTATCCGACAGATAGAAGCTAAAGCATTACAAAAACTCAAAAAACACGAAGAAGCCTCAAAGCTCAAAGACTACTTAAACTAGCGTTGTAATGTTATTCGAATTTGCTACGCTCGTAGTATGAGTAATATTGGGCTAGAAGACGTATTACAGAAGAGCTTGTTTGAGGTTTCTGAACTTGAGGGACTGTCTGAGGAAGAAAAGGCAGACGTTTTTCAGAAAGCGTATGAGACGGTGATGAATCGAGTAATGCTGCGAGTCGCCGACCAGCTCGATGAACAAGGTCTAGATAAATTAAAAGAACTGATTAATGCTGGTGATGCCAAGGCTGTTCAGGCGTTCTTTGAAGAAAACGGTATTGATATTGATCAGATTGCCACGACAGAATCACTTGCGTATAAGGTAGAGATGGCTTCTATCTCTGAGACGCTGCGCGGTCAGCACCAGAGTAACTAAAATGTCGGAGCTGAGGGGCGCTGATGCTGGCCAAGATCCGGAAGTTTATGAATTAAGCCCCGACGAGTGGAAAGATACCACTGAGGAAGTAGCCGAAAAACCAGAAAGCGAACCAACCCCGGAAGAGCCTGCTCCACTGATTTCACCCGAGAACGCCGATACGGTTGTCGATAATAAACAGGAACGCGAGAAATTCGCTATTAATTACGTTGAGCAGGCCCGACAGCGAAGTATCGAAGAGATCGCGGAGCGTTATAAAATTAGTGAGGGTAATGTACTTAGCCGATTTATTAAGCAAACCAAAGCTGTATTTGCAGGTGAATACTCTGACTTAAAAATCTCTGAACGAGTTGCTGATGCAAAGCCTGAAGAGCAAGCCAAAGAACTTAAAAAAGCATTTCGATTATTAGGTCGTGATGGCGCACTTCGTCTCGGCAAAATTGGTGTAAAAACCGGTGTTGCTGGTGGTATCGGTGCAGGTATTGCCGCAATACTCGGTGGGACAGTCGGCTCGCCTGTCTTTCTAGCGGCGTTGGCTGGCGGTGCTGCGGCGCGAGGGGCCTTCGAGCTTTACCGACATTTTAAGAAGGATGAACGTGAGGGTAGAACCAAAGTTATCGAATCTCGCTCTAAGGTATTTGCCGAGGCAGCCAGGCTTCAAGACCAAGCTGTGGATCTAGTCATGGAGCGCGAGGAGGCCGACGAAGAACGAAGGGTGGAAATCGACAAACAACTTGCAGAACTCCATCAATACTTTATTGACCTCACTCATTATGAAAGCTACCAGGCACTTTATGCGGAAAATAAAGTGGAGAAGGAACTCAGTGGTTTAGCTGAAACGCAAAGACTTGGCTATGACAAGATGCGTCTTGAAAAAAAACGAGAGAAGGTAGCTGACATTATTGCAGCAGGTGGTTCAATATTAGGTGGGCTGGGAGGATATGCAATTCAGGAGAGCTTGCTTAATGCCGATATTGATAAAGTTCGTGGGGTATGGGCAGATTTTGATAAAGATGGAATACAACATTTTGTCGAAAAAATTAACCCGAGTGATATCGCTAGCGCCGATCCAGGGTTTGCCCAACAACTCGAAAAAACAGGAGGTTTTGTCTTTAACTACAACGGTGGAACTGCGGCGGCTGAGTTTGGCGTCAATAAGGCTGCCGAAGTTACAACAGCCGTGTTAAATAATGGTAGCGAAGTTCACGTATTATCAGGTCTCAACGATAGTATCTTCCGCAACTTGATAGTGCAAAATAATCCCGAACTTGCTGAGCGCGCTGCTGCGTTAGCCGGATCGTTCTGGAAAGAAGCTGTGCCAATAGCTGGGGCACAGCTGCAGTTCTTGGCTGAGTTCTTTTCATCTGTTAAAAAGAGTGGCGGAGAACCCAAGGCAACTGAATCAAAATCTGATGATAATCGGCTAGCATTACCGGGCGGCGAAGCTAAAGCGTTACCGATGCGCAAAAAACCAGAAGAATCGGGCGTTGATAAAACGGATGGCGAGCAAGCAGCTCTTAACGCCCGTGACCAAAAAGAATTACCAGCTGGTGAAAATGGCAAGAACTTACCGGTTCGGTGGGCCGAAAAAGACACTACTGGTCATCAAGAAATCCTTGAAGGTGTTGAAGAGGATATTAGCAAGGCTTTCCTGGAGGCTTATAACGAAAAAGGCGATAAGAAAGTTGAACCAGAAAGTAGTGACGCTGCGTCGATAGTTGAAGATGTTGAGAAGCTGTATTCGTTTGGAGCTTCTGAATTAGACGAAGATACGTTAAACACATTTGGGATCACAATGAGCAAGACTCCAGCACCAGACGGTCGTTCGGTCACGTCGATCTTCTTGAAAAACAAAGACAATTTCTCCCAATCTATTAAGTTAGAATATCCGGAGCCAGAGTACGATCGCGAAGGGCGGCCGTTGCCGAACCCGCCTAAGATTGTTCTTGGTAGAACTGATTCACGGGAGAAAGATGGTTGGAAAGTTATAACAAACCCATCAAGCAAAGAAGTGACAGCTCTGCTTAACGAGATTGTTGACCGGTTTGAAGATGCTAACGCCAAGAAACAGCTTCAAAAGGAAGAACCGGTGCCCATCACTGTTAACGGCCAGCCTAATATTAATACTGTAAGGGTAGAAGCAAATAAGAGCGTTGAGGAGAACGAAGCGAGCGTAAAGTTTGAAGATATAGCCCAAGGTGACGTACTTTTCTTGAGAGTTCCTGAGGGTGATTCAAGCCGAATCGGCACTACTGTTCTGCGAAGCGGTGAGAAAGAAAATGGTTTGGTAAAAATCACCGTAGATCGAGTCGATTCAAAGCGTCAAACGATCGTTACTAAGGTTGGCAAAATTGCTCAACCATTTGTGTATTCAACGATCGAATCAATGGTAGTTGGGCGAAATCTAGAATCATCTCAATCGGAGGAAGTTACAGAACAAGATCGGTCCCCAACCGAAGAAGAAAATCCAAATCATACTCAACAACCTGAAAAACAAGTAGAGCAGCTAACCCAAGCTCCCGAGCCAGAACCGGAGTCAGAGTCTGAGCCCGACAAGGAGTTGTACGATTTAATTACAGAGGCGGGTAAAACCCCAGACGATTTCGCCGAGGGCCAGTCAATTAATTTTTCTGAAGCAGCGGATAACAGCGAACAAGCAGCAGAGATTAAAGAGGCATTAAATATCCCTCGCTCGCAAAAACTATCGGAGACTCCGCTTTCAATACTAATGGCAGAAGGCGTTGGAGAACCGGAGACCATAGACTTTAATATTACTTTAATGCGTGATGAAGGTGACCAACAGTACGATCATACTATCTCGCTCCGGGAGCTAATTAAATTAATCAAATAAAAATTAGATAAAAAAAGAGGACCGTCTCGTTGGCTGGTGCCATTGAGAACGGTCCGTTGTGGATTCATTGTTGCGCTACTGCTTGAGCGCTTCCTGCAGAAGCTGCAGTAGAGTGCCGGGGTCGGGGCGTTCGAAGCCGCGCTGCTCGCAGTAGTCCGCGAAAACTCCGAGTCGCTTCTCGATCCGTGCGTACTCAGGCTGAGGCTTGTTGGCCTCCGCCCGAAGCTGCTTTGCAGCGCTGAAGTTGATGTTGCCGAGATCATCGAGCAACGGAAGGATGTTACTGGCCGTCACCTTCTGCGGCTTGGCCAGCTTCGCATTCGTCTGCGACTCCTCGAGTCGCCGGTTGGCGTTGGCGAGACGTTTGGTGAGTTCGTTGTTCTCACCCTCCTTCGTGTTGCTGTCGGCTCTCGCCGTCTCCAGCTCGCCTTCTAGGCGCCTAATCTCCTCGCGCTCCTTGGCGCACGGTTCCTCTTCCTTGCAAGTGCAAGGTTCCGACTCCTTTTTGGGGAGGGGTTGCTCGACGATTGGCTTCGGCTCCTCCTTCTTCGGAGGCTCCGGAGCTGGGGTCGGTCGCTGAGGCGGAGTCGGCGGTGCCGTCTCCAGCCTGGCGGTAGGACGGTTTGCGTATGCCCCCCAAGCCGCGATGGCGGCCAGGACGAGCAAGACGATGATGAGGATCGCCCCGAGGGGCGTGGTCAGCATGAGGTCACTGATGTTCATGGTTTCTTCCCGACTCCTTAGCGGTGGATCCAGTAGCGTCGGCCAAAGCCGATCAGAACGATGAGAGTGAGAATCAGAACCCACCAAGTGAGTCCGTCGAACTTTCCGTTGATGCCGGCGATTGCCGGCGTCACGGCGTCCATCTCTTCCTCAAGCGTTTTTACGCGCTTTTCGGTTTTGCCTTGTCGGTCGTTAAGACCGCCTTTGCCGTTCAACTGCGACTCGTGCTTCCACACGAGGTTGCTGTGAGCATCGAGCCTAGCGTCTTGCGCCTTGTCGCGCGCCGCTTGCTGCTTTTTAAAGGCAGCCAGGGCGTTCGAGTGAGTGCGCATCCGCTTCGCGGCGCGAGCCATGCCCGGCTTGTCGCCGCGATGCCGACACTCGTTGTACTGGTTTTTTGCCTCGAAGTAATTCCGAGCCGCTACCTCAACTCCCTCCCGAGTTTCCCAGGGCGGAGGTTGATGACTCGGCAAGTTCGTGGGGTCTTGGCCGACTGGGTCGGTGCTCGTGACCGGCGGGTTCGCTCCGCCGAGTTCGTCGACGCTCTGCGCGAACGCAGAAGCTGAGCCGACGACGAGCACAATGACGAAGAGAAGCATTTTCAGAGTCTTCATTGGTGCGTGTCTCCTTGGGCCGTCGCCGGCCGTCGTAGCAATGTCGTTATGTTTATGTGCGTCGTGGTTGTTTTCTGAACTCTCACGATGCGGCGCTAACTATACCCGAAACATTGCAAAATGTCAATAAGTTTAGACGGAATTTTTGGAATAATTTCTAATTGGTTAACAGAGTAATTTTTTAGAAAGGGGTAGGGTAAAACTATTTCTTAATGCCAATTACACAGCCAAAGCGGGCTTCGGGAATATTCTCTTCGTCGCTGCGCCGATGTGAGAAAAAGTCTGAGCTAGTACGAGTGTCGATCGGCGATTCTTCGATATGTTCCTCGTAAATCCCAGTGCTAAGTAGTTGATCGTAAGCAAATCGAGAAACGTCAACATGGTAGTGTTCAACCTCGTTATCTCTGACAATATTTTTGTCAGAGAAGGTGCATTTATTGCACCTATATATATACGGCTGCCACTGAGGGAACTTTGTCTGGTTTATCTCTTTGAATTTAGCCGACTCCTTCTTAATGCTCGGAGACATACCTACAAGGATATTTTCAGGTTTGGCGCCGTAACGTTCTCGAAGAGCTTGAATCGCTACTCGAGGAACTTCTCGGTGAACGCCTTTCCACCCGGCGTGAGCAAGCGCTACGCAACCAGTAACAGGGTCGTAGAAGAAAAGCGCCAGACAGTCGGCGACTACAAAGAACAGAAAAACATCGGGTTTATTGGTTACTAGAATATCGGCCGACAGGAGTGATCTTGTCTCTTCGACGCCCTTACCGCGATCTTTCTCTGTTACTTCGAGAACATCAGCTTCGTGAAAGAGCTGGGCGACAGCAACTTTCTCTGGGTTAACGTCAAGCGAGGTGAAGAACTTATATCGGTTAGCGATCACCTCGTCGTCTCGCCCGTACAGAAACGACATATTACCAAAGGCAGCGGTGGCGACGCCGTGAACCAATTCGGGGAATTTCGAGAGATTTTGGAAACGATACGCTTCCATAGTACTCATTTTCCTTCGTTTATTGGGCGAAGCGTCGGGAACGGAATTACTTCTTTAATTGAGTGCTGGTTAGTGAGAATACTCAGCATTACTTCGTTTTCTCCTCACCAATATTCTTGATAGGTTTTAGCGTAGGAAAGGGTATAACTTCCTTTATAGAATATTGGTTCGTCAAAATCATCGTCATCCGATCGATTCCCATTCCCCAACCGGCAGTCGGCGGCATACCGAATTTTAAAGCCTCGATGTAGTTTTCGTCGAGCATCTGCGCTTCGTCCCAACCTTCTTCGCGCATCTCCATCTGTTCACGGAATCTCGCTTCTTGATCGAGCGGATCGTTTAGCTCTGAGTACGCATTTACTAATTCAAACCCACCCGCCACAATTAGCTGGAACTTTTGTGCAGTCTCTGGCCGATCTTCGTAACGTTTGGCTAGCGGCGCGGTCGCGATCGGGTAATCGATAACGAATGTAGGTTGAACAATCTTGGGTCGGCAGGTTTTTTTGAACAGCTCATCAACTAACTCGCTCCACACTTTAATATCTTGGCCCTTGAATTCAATTTTTTTTGCTTTAACAGCGGCGTTAAGCTTTTTAAAATCGTTCTCGGTGTCGATATTAATCCCGGTCTCTTCTTCAATAAGGTCGCGATATTTTTTAACTACGAAATCACCGCTAAAGTCGAGTTTGTGACCTTGGTACTCAATAGTTAACGTACCGTTTGTTTTTTCGACTAATTCTTGAACTAGTTTTTGAGTAACACCGCGCAACCCTTCGGCCGTTTGGTACGCCCAGTAGAACTCACACATCGTGAACTCTGGATTATGCATGTGAGACAATCCTTCGTTGCGGAAATCCGGGCCGATCTCGTAGACGCGCTCGAAGCCACCCACGACTAAGCGTTTCAAATACAGCTCGTCGGAAACTCGGAGATAAAAATCGGCGTCAAGCGCGTTGTGGTGGGTAATAAACGGCCTAGCGGTGGCACCGCCTGGGATTGGCTGTAGTACCGGCGTGGTTATTTCGATGAATCCGTGGCGATCGAGAAAGTCGCGAATACCGCTAATAATGTTACTGCGGGTTTTAATGATTTCTCGGGTAGATTTGTTAATCTTAAAATCCAAAGAGCGCGATCGGTAACGCGTTTCGACGTCCGTCAGGCCGTGCCAGCCCTCCGGAATTGGTAGTAATGATTTTGACAGTAGCTGAAATTCTTTAGCTTTTAACGAAAGCTCGCCAGCTTTGGTAATAAACATCTCCCCCGAGATCCATACGTAATCGCCAACGTCCAGAAGTTTCAAGAGCTCATACGACTTCTCGCCGACTTCGTCGAGCTTAAAATAAACTTGCAGCTTTTCTTCTGGATCTTCGATGTCAAAAAAGGTCGACTTGCCGTGCTCTCGAATCGCTGTAATCCGACCCACCGTTGCTATCTTCTCGCCTTCTTTCTTTTTTCGAACCTCGCCGATTACGTGAAAGCTTGGCGTTCTGCTCGGATACGGATTGATGCCGAGCTTTTTAAGTTCGTTTAGCTTGTCTAATCGGATCTCAGCCTCAGGCTTGTTCTGACTCATACCAAGATTCTACCTGAAAGCCCCCATTATTAGGAGATCCTTTCAAGAAACTAATTGTCTAATAAGTTCTGTTCGGTTTTGTCTAGTACGTGCTGGTTCTCGATTTGATCCATCACACGCCCGAGTTGACGGCTGCGGGTACTACTAACAACTTGATACTGCTTACTGGCAGACTCGAGACGAGTTCCAAGCGCATCTAGCTCGGTCGAGAACTTCTCGTACTCTTGGCGAAATTTTTGAACCAGCGAGATAACATTATGAATATTTGACTGCATCTGAAAGTTAGAATGGGCTTGCTTGATTAGTCTTAGGAGCGCCACAAACGAGTATGGACCAGCTAATACCACTTTTTTAGCCATCGCTTCTTCCCAAATGTCGTTCGAACGTTCGTAGATGTAACTAAAGATCATTTCGTTAGGAATAAAGGCTACGGCAAAATCGACGGTGTTGTCGTCCGGGTTTATATAGTTACGATTGGCGATGTCGCCAATTTTCTTGCGAACATCACGCTGAAATTGAGCGAAATGCCGCTTCTTCTCCTCTGGGTCTTTCGCCTCCGCTGATTTTTGAAGATTCTGATACGGGAACTTTACGTCGATATTTATCTTAGTTTTATCTGGCAGCACCACTGTAAAGTCCGGGCGACCTTCGCCAGATTGATGCTGAACAAAGTAATCCTGGTTGATTACAAAGCCCGCCATTTTTAACAGGTCTTCAGCGATCCGTTCGCCGAATTGACCGCGGGTTTGATTGTTTGAAAGAACGTTCTTTAATCCATCGGTCGAGCCTCGCAGTTCGCTGGCTAGTTGTTTGTGTGCCTTAAGCTCTTCTTGTAGCGCTGAGAAACTAGAAATTCTATCTTGTTCGCTTCGTCTTAGTTTTTCGTCCGTTTCTTTGAGTTGAAGGCGAATCTCGTCAACGAGCGTTTTTATCGCGTCTTTTTTGCCCTCGAGATCCGTCTTAATTACTTCCTTCTCGGCGCCGAGCTTTTCTTTCGCTAAGTTGAGGAGCTGTTCGCTTACCGAGCTAAAGTCATTTTGTCTGTTTTTGAGTAAAAAATAGGTTATACCGGCGCCAAGCACCACTCCACCGGCAAGAAAATAGACGTCGTTCATTTCGCTAGTATGCCAGAAAATTAGCTAAAAGTACTTGTCAATGGAATAAATTAGCAGGAGAATATTAGAACCCGCAACCAGCGGGGAAGCGAGGGAATGCTTATGAACCTTAGAATCTATTCTGGAACGTGCGTCGCTACGGCGACAAAATTGGAAGCGGAGCTCAAGCTCATTGACGGCGCGAATGTCGAGTACGTTGATGACCAGCCTGAGCCTGATGGTCGCAACATGAGACCGATCGTTTCGGTTCGACTTGAGGTCGACGGAAACTCGGTTTACGAGGGCTACGATGCGATTCGCGCTTGGATCGAGCGCCATCACCATCTTCGTGTCGCTCGCCGACACACCCGCCTTCTCCAAGGTTCCAGAGCGACTGCCCGTATCCCGGCATACGCCTGAGGGCGATCGCCGCCCGTCACGACTCCAACGTCTTAGGACTGCGGAGTCGTTTTTTGTTGGTTCGGCCGAATATATTTCCAGTAAGCAAGGAAGACCAGCACTACTAATCCAAAAGCAACAGCCAGAAAACGGACTTTTTCATCGCCGCCAGCCAACGCTCGCCCCAGACCGTATAACAGAGTGAAGACCCCACCAAGTGTTAACCCGTCGCCGATCACTTCAATACTACCGACCCAGATAATCGAGACAGCAAGAATTACTAGCGCAAATCCGATAAGTATTAGTGAGACATCTCGGTTATAGGTGTCCATACGCTTCATGAAGGTTTTGTTCTCTTCGTCGAATTTATCTTGTACTGCTTTTTGTTCTTCGGTGTACCCGTTAGTTCCAGGGTAATTTAGCTCTCTCGGGTATTCAGGGTACTTTGGTTGGGGGTAGAACGCTTCGATTCCTAACCCAACAACAGCGGCAAATAATAAACCGATCGCGATAACGTAGAGTGTTTTTAACATACTTGTAGCGTACGCTCATTCGAGAACGATTCAAGTGGGTATTGCGCTCGGAGTAAATAACGGTAAAAGTAAAGACAAGAGTAGTTTTAACAAAAATGAGGAAGGAGGTGAGGTGGTATGAAAATGAGTGGAATGGGAATGTTAGTTTGGGTCCTACTGTTTATCGGAGGACTTAACTGGGGTCTTGTTGGATTCTTCCAATACGATCTAGTGGCAAGTTTATTCGGCGGCATGGATTCCATGCTTTCACGCGTTATCTACAGCCTAGTTGGTCTAGCGGCGCTGTGGAGCCTCATCTCTATGTTTAGTAAGGGTGGCTCAAGCGACAATAGCATGGGCGGTCAAAAGCCAATGTAGTTCGCGTTATCGCAATTGCGAAAACTAAAAAGAGGGGTTTTACCCCTCTTTTTAGTTTGGCTTTCGAACGGTAATAACCGTGCCGTTACTCGACCCGTCTGGATCGTGGTTACTGACAGACTGGTAGACGTAACCAGACTTACTTAGCGAAGTTACAGTTAATGTAACAGAGGCTTTCTTTATTGTTGGGAACGACATAACGCATTTACCGTTGATTGTTGTACAACTTGTTGTCCCAGAATACCCGCCGGTCCAAGTTCCACGTACGACCACACCAGAAAGCGCTACTTCATTTTGATCGTGGGCAGTCACCGTAACCGACCCGGACCATCGCCCGTTTCGTTGAACTGCAGAAGTACTCGAATCGATATCGCCGACGTGCATCGAAATACTTGGAGGCGGTTCCTCAACTACCGACGGAACGATTTTTATAAGCACAATTTTGTCCGGGATGGAAAGCGCTACTGATTGGGTTTTGGTGTAACTCGCAACTGGGGAGACGCTATCTTGCGAGTAGACGGTAACATCTGAGATTGTGCCGAGCTGTAGCGTTGCCGGAACAATCGAGTCGGTATCGGTACTGCTTGCGACGTCGTTATAGGCGACTAGCCAAAAGCTCTTGTCTCGCTTTTGAAACAGGACGTGTCGGAGCGTTGTGCTACTGTTGGCTAGCGAGTAGTTTAAGTTTCCAGTTGTAAAGCTGGAGCCCGGGTCCTTTAGTAGAGAGATGATGTTCTTTACGGCAGTAAATGCCGGTTTCGGTGTGCCGTTGGCGCGTACGATCCCGAAATTTTTTTGTTTAGTGTCGGATTGGCTAACTTCGTCGAGCAGTTCGTAGTTATAACTTTTATCGATCGCTGAAAGACCTTGAGCGTCTACTGAAGTCGTAAAGTGAGTGAAGAGCGATCTCGGAAGATATTTAGCTTGTTGGATTTCTGAGACTAATCCGGTTTGAACCGGCGTAGCGGCAGGCCAACCTAATTCAGTCGCAGTTAGTTTTTTACCGGGCAAGTACGCTTGCCAGGCTTGAACTTTTGGCCCCAAACAAGAAGATTGAGCTTTACCGGTGCAGTACGGGTGAAAGCTACCCGTGTCGACTAATGGTTTAATCACATCAAGTTTCGCTAACTCAGCCGAAACGTCTGTTGTAGTACCATCAGGATTAGTCTTTTTTGCGGTACTAAATTCTTCGAGGTGAACGTACGACGGTGAGAGGATCGGAATAGACTGAGTTAACGGATCGGCATTTAGCCCGTCGTACAGCGATCGCATCGCGCTGATCGTATCTTCGATCCAGGTTGGATTTCTGTTGGTAATTTTATCGTACCAAGTGCCGGAGATCTGGCACTCCGGTCTCCAAGAGAAACAGTGATCGGGCTCGTTTGGTCCTTCAAGCGCGGCGATCTTAACTGCAGCCGTTACGGTTTGTCCGACTTCTTCTCCACAGCCGCTCGGGATAACCCCACCTTGCAGTAGTAGTTTATTTTTAACCTGGAAACATTTATTTCCAGGGAAAGCGGTTGATGTGGTTGAGTTAGAAACTATTAAGTTAACCGCAATCGGTGCGCTGCCGTCTGTCGGGTTGCTCAGTTCTGATAGCCGCTCGGCGTAGCGCTTAAATGAGTTATTGCCTGTTCCCATCGTGCCATGGCTGTCTCGGATATAACGCACGCCTAATTCTTTTAGTTTTGGCTTAACAACAGAAGTGTAAACATCGGTGAAGTAACTATTAGTGTTGTAGTCGGCGTAACTAAAGTGCGTGTTGAGACCAAACGACTCGACGAATGAGTCAGCTGGATACGCTTTAACATCTGTTGTTACAGACGCCGCCTCAAACTCTCCGCTCTCTTCGCTGCGATTAAAATATACAAAAGCGGCGATACCTACTACCACTAAAAACCCGGCGATGATCAGTAGTTTTTTTCGCATCGGTTACTTGTTACGAAGTAGACCGAGTTCGAGCTGGATATAGCCGAGACTCATAATAATGAGTCCACCCATTACTTTAATCGATGGGAACGCAACGATCGTCTCTTCTTGAGCGAAGTTAATCAACCAACCGCTCACACCGAACGCAAAAATTGCCGCACCGATAAAAATAACACTTAATGCTACTGCTACGAACGACTTGTCTTGTCTTTTCCAAAACATTTCCCCTCCTATTCTCTTTTATATAACAGTAACAGCTCCCGGCTGTGAAGCAACAGGAGCTGTTCTGTTCTACAATTTTACTTGTTTATCGGCTCCAATTACTGTTGCCACCGCCGCGATTGTCGCGTGGTTGCATTGGACGAGCAACGTTGACCGTGAGCGGTCGACCGTCGAGCTCTTTACCGTTCATACCTTCGATAGCAGCTTGCGCTTCTTCTGGGGTACTCATCTCAACGAAAGCAAAACCCTTTGAGCGGTTGTCGCGATCGTATTTGATCTCGGCAGACTCAACTGTACCAAACTGATCAAAGGCAGCCTTGAGGCTGTCGTTGGTCGAGTTGTAGCTGATGTTACCGATAAAAAGACGCTTGCCTGAAGCGGCTTGTTCTTGGTTGTTTGTTTCTTCCATGACGTTCCTTTCTTACACTTTCACCGTAGGACGACCTTGATGTCGAACGGTCATGGACCCGCAATATTGCAAATAGTTCATTACCTTCTCGAACCTACAACAGTAATCATAGCGATATATATGAATCTGTAAAGTACAAATCGGTAGCAACGAGGAGTTTTTAAACTAATATTGATGTATGCGTTTATTTCGTGAGGAGTTCCACTGGAAGTATCCTAACCTGTCGATCCTACTAGTGAGCGTGCTACTTACTATCATTGGGCTGAAGAACGGTTCTCTACAATCCGTTGTCGACTTACTGGGTTATCTTGGGTATCTTGGGATTTTTGTTGCGGGGTTACTGTTTGTTTCTACCTTTACCGTTGTTCCGGCGGCTGCAGTATTATTTGTTTTTGCCAAGACAACAGATCCAGTAGTTGTGGCAATTATCGGCGGGTTAGGGGCGACTATCGGAGATTTGATCGGATTTATTTTCGTTCGCGAGCGCTTACTAGCAGAATTAAACCCACTGTTAAAAGCATTACATCTGTACAGGAGGATCAATATTGTTAATTCTCGCTACTTTGGTTGGTTTGCCCCGGTCTTAGGGGCGGCGATTATCGCGTCCCCGCTACCGGATGAGTTAGGATTGACGCTTCTTGGAATCACAAAAATAAAAGTTCACTCACTTGCGTTAATAGCTTTTGTCTTAAATACCCTAGGAATACTGTTGCTGGCGATCGCGGCCAACTCGTAATTAACTAATTATTATTTATACGAATCGATCTCGTCTTCGATCTCCCAGGCAAGTTCAGTCAGTCCGATACTATTTAAGGCTTCAGGAATATCCTCGAGATCTTCGACGTATCTGCTAACATCTCCGCCTTCTTTATAAATACTGGCTCGAGCGATCTGAGCGCCAATCCGTACTTCGGCCGAATCCACACTTTCGACTAACGCCTCTAATTGGTCGCTGTACTCGTTGTGTAATTGCTTGCGGTCTTCTTCGTTGTTCGCTCGGATAGCTTCGGCGAGCAGATGATGCGTGTGTTGCATCTCCTCGGATTCGTGAAATCCGAGAAGCTCCAAAATCTTAGGCAGATTAAACTCTTGTTTCTGCTCAGCCTCGCTATTCTCTGGGTTATAGCCCGGTTCAAGCTCGCTCATAGTATTTATGTACACCTAATTGGGGGCAATAGAAACATCTCAACAATTTGAGTCTCATTCCTGCTATAGTTCAAGAATGAAAATAATTATTGGTATCGTTATAGGGTTAGTTGTGATTGGAGCTGCGGTTATATTCATCAAAAATAGTAACTCTCAAGAATCAGTAGACGAAAACGCGACAGCACCGACTAATCAAGAGTCGACCGTACCGACAGACTCGGGCTCAGCCGACGCTACGGACACCGCTGCTGCTGGGGGAGAGTATAAGGACTATTCCGCCGAGGCAGTTAGCGCTACCGAGGGAACTCGGCTGTTGTTTTTTCATGCATCTTGGTGCCCACAGTGTCGAGCGCTCGATGCGAGCATTAAACAGAGCGATATCCCATCCGGTGTGACTATCTTTAAAGTCGATTACGACTCAAACCAAGCTTTAAGAAAACAGTACGGCGTAACAGTTCAAACAACGGTGGTTCGGCTCGACGCACAAGGTAACCTTGTTGAGAAGTACGTTGCGTACGATCAGCCTAACTTCGACTCCGTTAAAAGCAACCTATTATGATCTCGCTAGTAGTCGTATCGTTTTTTGCCGGGTTTTTAACGGTATTAGCGCCGTGCATTTTACCGCTACTCCCGGTTGTGCTTGTTGGTACAACGAACGGTACATCGAAGACCGCGAGAGTTTTCACGATTATCCTCGGACTCACAATCTCTGTTGTCGTCTTTTCTCTTCTACTTAAAGCAACCACAGCTTTATTAGGCGTGCCGCAACAATTCTGGCAAGTCGTTTCCGGAGTGTTGTTGGTGTTTTTTGGTCTGGTTATGCTTTTTCCCGGCCTTTGGGAAAAACTCGCAGCGCCACTTAGTGCAAAAGCTGGGCAGTCGTTGCAATCAGCTGGCGGTCAGCGGAATAAATGGGGAGATTTTTTGCTCGGTGCGGCTCTGGGGCCAGTATTTAATAGCTGTAGTCCGACGTATGCGCTTATCGTTGCCGTAATCTTGCCAACGTCGTTTACCCAGGGATTGTTATATTTAATTCTCTACGCCCTAGGTTTGGCGGTCGCGCTCTCGCTGATCGCGCTGCTTGGTCGCTCGATTGTCTCGAAACTTGGTTGGGCCGCTGATCCCCACGGCTGGTTCCATAAAGGGATAGGATTACTACTCGTTGTTGCCGGTGTCGCTGTTGTACTTGGCCTAGACAAAAGCTTCCAAACGTTCGTGCTCGATAACGGCTGGTACGATCCGATTATGCGGCTCGAACAGCGTTTCGATTTACGAAACTAAGTAGAAACTGGCGATAAACATGACGGTAAAATTGACTGCTGATAGAACGCACCAAGTACAAAACGCTCGTAGTACGAATGCCTGGACGTAGGTGAAGTACATCGAGAACGCAAAGCCGATCCAGATAACAATTTTTGCAATTCCGAGCGCGTTGGCGCTGTACCAGAAAACGATCGCAAGAAGAATTACATACATAAAGAAGCCGAGAATCGGATTCGGAATGCCAAAGGTTTTACTTTGAGGCGCTGTTTGAACTTTTCTACACCACTCGTCGGGAAAAAACGGACACCAAACGTCGGTTCCCCGCAGTTTGTGATAGATAAGATACAACGTATCAAGTAACCCGATCACCGCAAACACTTTGACGATATCCAACGCAAGTTTATTATCCATTGCGCCTCCTTTGAGGTCATTGCACGCTTATCGGATAGGGCTGTCAAGAACTGCATAAACCGAAGTGCCATAGCCCAGGGCGCTGCATTTTCCTCAGACTTTTGCTAAACTACGTAAACTAATTGAGCAAGCTCAGTTAGTGGAGATCGCAAATGCACAAATTGTACTTCGCTAGTCTGTTCGGACCCGGACAGACTAGTTTCGAGGAAGCCCAAGACTGGGCACGTCGTCTCGCTCTTGGCGAGATCAAGTCGTTTGTCCCGGTACACGGCAAAGTTGCCGGTTACCACGTCGAGCACAGTAACTCACAGATCCCTGTGCAGAGGTTCGACCCGCCGCTTCGAGAAGGTCAGGAGGTGACAGTTCTCTTCGTCAACAAGTTCGGCAACGTTTCGCTGATGCGCGACGAAGAGGGGGTGCTCAGGTTCTACCCCCACGTCAACGCCAATGTCGAGTACGACGGATAAGTCGCTCCGACTCAACCGCATGGTTCGCCCAGCGGTTTTTTATAACTGTGATTAGCGGAGGTAAGTTTTAACTTTTGCCGAGAACCCAACGACGGACGAACAGGATTGTTTAGGGGATGATTCAAACTGGATTGAACGGTTATCTTTCATTTGAACAAGCGCACACCCGTGGACTGCCGATTGTGGCTTAACTTTTGGACCCTTAATAAGTGTGTTACCTGACCACGGCGCGCCGTTTGCGTCTGTGTACTCCCATTGGACTAGCTCGTATTTAACTAAACCGCTTTGAGGACTAACGATAGCAGGGTCTGGTGTGTTAGCTACGGTAGTAAATTGTTTCGCTTCTCCACCAAAATCTCCAATTGAGATAATAAAGTATGTCGGATCGTAGTGATCAGGGGCAAATGAAAGATGGCCACCCCAATATTCTCCACCGGTACCGTTAGTTTTGCCGCCATACCAATTAGTGCCTTCTTCGAACCAGTTTCCAATCAATTTTCCGTCAATATCGTAATCGATTTTGCCGCTAACCGGCTCAGCTATTCTTGGAGAACGCGCAAGTATTTTTGCTTTCAACTCATCGGTATAGTAGTCAAGCGGATCGGCAGTGTAGAGTTTCCAGTTTTCGGCTTTGTAATGTTCGGGATAGATAAAACCCTTGAGCGGCTTAGTTGTGTCCCAAACAGCAAAGTCTAGAGTCTGACCACCGATTCGTCCGATCAGTTCGCCGGCTTTAACTTTTATGCTAATTGGCTTTCTGAGCGAGCCGCCTCTAGCTTCGTCGTAAACTTTTTTTATTTCCGGCGTTAAACTTGTAACAAGATCGTAGTAGTAGAAATAATTGCAGGTAATTGAGAAAACGAGACGGTATTCAGTACCGCGTTCGTTAGTTCGCTCGCCGATATCTGTGATGGTTGCGTCGGCCATGGCGTAAACTTCGTAGATGTCTCGCTTCGACATATAATCAGCTGGAGCGAAATACTGATGATCGATCGGCGTTACGTGTCCACCAACCATTAGGCCGTACGGGATAACAACGGAAAAATCTGACTCGTCCATCGGTAACTTGCTTAGTTTGTAAGGGAAACCTTCGCCCTCACAGCCCCGACTGATCGCTTTACCAGCCTTATATGCCTCGTTCTCATTATCTTTAGTTTCGGTGGTTGTCTGGCTATTTGTGGTGTTAATCGGTGTTCGTTTGACAGCAACTGCTGTGGCAATTGCAAAAACTAGAACAAGTGGGATCACAAGAAAGAAAAATATCTTTCGAGCTTTACTCATACCTCTACGCTAACGGTCTGGCGCAGGTATGTCTAGCTTCATATACAGTAGACACTTTACCGGATGGTTCGCGCATCGGTGATTTCGTAAGAGGTCTTGTACTGTCTATTGTTCCTCGGTAGTTTCGGGCGGCATAAAGCTGTTAAACTCCTCAATTTTTTTAGAAATTGAGCGATGATACCCGTAAATCTTCTCTTTTAACTCTTGGAGCTGAGCATCAGTTCCTTTCAGAAGTTGATCAACCCTAGCCATTCTGTATGAAAATGAGTGCAGTGTTTCTAACATTACTGATCCAAACATTCCATGTAGTCGCTCGGAATCGAATTGATTCTCCGGATTTGTGTACGTTTGTATAAACTGTCGTCGTTGTTGGGAGCCGTCATTTAACCCGTTTAAAAATTTTCCTGCATCTTGTCCGAGAAAGCCAATACCTGCCAACTCCCAGTCTACAAATTTTACTCCCGTTCCGTCGCGTGAAAATACTATATTCTTTCTCCCAGCATCACCGTGAACTAATACTTTCCTTGTCGAAAGTCTCGAAGCAAAGTCATTCATTGACTGCTGCCACTCAGGCGTAAAAAGCTCGGAGACTCCCCAATCTTCGGGTAATGATTGCAGTCCTTCAGTAATAGTGGCAAGTTCGTCGTTGAATACTTCTTGGATCGATTTGTCACCGAGCAAATCGGGGATATGATACTCGGTTGGTAGTTGATCGATCGGGTAATTCTCTAACGTATTAATTTTTACCGCAACTATATCGCACTGTTCGAGCGAAATATCTTCAGTTTTTAGTACCTGTCCCTCCTCGTAAGGAATTGCCTCGAATTCCATATAACCAAGCTGTGATTCGTCCGGTGCAGCATCGGATATCATCGCAGGTGAGTCAATTATTTCTGGGATACCTGCTGCAAAAACATGCTGCTCCTGCGCCAGACCATGCAAAGCATTTTGGTCGGTTGATACCTGAAACTTCACAAAACTAACCTCACCATTTGCATCGCGCACAAAACAAGGGTAGAACTTTGTGCCGCGATTATGCTCGATTCTAAATCGGAGCCATTCCTCAATACTTGGGTAGTGTATATCCTCAGAGATATCCTGAACGAGCTCCCAACCGTTTTCAGTAAGCGTTTGTTCAAACCGTCCCTTTATATCCGGAATAATCTCTTTCTTTTCTCGAGCGGCACGGTATTGTTCTTCAGTTAGCTCAGATTTCTGTTCTTCTGGCTGTTCAAACATTCCTTCAGCGCCTTCGAAGGAAGAGCCAACTATAAAGTTACGCTCAGCCATTGGTTTTACGTTTTTTCTTTAGTTTGTGGTCACCAAAAACAATACCCTTCTCCAGGTATTCCATTTGTTCGTCCTTGGATAGCGATTCAAAACTCTCTTTCTTTGGCTTATTTTCTTCAGCTTCCATAATGCTAGGCTAACGGTCTCGTACTATCGTGTCTAGGTAGATCAATTAAAAAAGGAGCCGTGAGGCTCCTGGGTGGCTAAGCGCGGCCTCTTTGGGCGAGCTGGCCATCTTTTGTCCAGCACCATGCTAGAATGCAGCGCCCACAAAGCTCGCGTAGTCTGGTTCCTCCTGACAAAAATTCTAGGACGTCGCCAGCCTTGACGAAACCCATACACTCCTCGATTGGCGTTTGACACTTCTCACAACGGCGCGAAGATTCTTCCAAAATTCCACCTCAGGTACAATATCAGTCAAATTCTATCAAATCACCAGAGTTTATCGAGCCTAATCTTTAGCTTCCCCAGTTAGTAAAAACACCGACTGCAAGCTCAGCCCAAAGCCAAAAGATGCTGGCAGCAACGAGTACGCTGAGGGCTCGGAGCCCAAGACTCTTTGTTTTGTCTAACGCAGTTAGTAGGCTTACTCCAATACCAACGAGCATCACCCAGGCAGCGGCAAAATCCGAGACAGTCCAACTTACCCCGTTGTTCAACTGCATCGCGATTAACGGTAGTAACATCAGCGCTGCGGCTCCGAGAGTAATCTTCAAAATATTGTTCATTATTTTCTATTGCCCAGTATATATTTCTGTGACGGACTGAGCTCTTTATCTTTTCTGTGTGTACAGCCCAGCCAACAGCACGGCCGACGCTTACCCTCAACCAGCTCCGGGCAGATTCGGTTGATATGATCCCGTCTTGTTTCAGACCTTTTAACCGACTCAACCCAACAGATCCATTCGTTGCGGGCGAGTGGCGTTAGAGTTTCCCACTTCGTTAGGGCGGCTTTATTGGCAGCTAGGACTCTTTTTAGTTCCGGCGATAAACTATGTACCGTCCCTCCCGATATTTCTTTAGGCATTCGGATAACGTCTTTCCATATACTCCCAACAATGGCTAATTAACTTCTCTAGGATTTTTATATCAACATCGGCGAGCTTATTAATATATAAACAGCCAACACCAGTTTTGTGCTTGCCTAGCTTTTCTAATAATGGAGCGTCGCTTTCTCCTGTTAAGACATACAGCGTCAGCGCTTGCTTGCGCGGCGAGAAGCCAGTTCTCAGCCAGTCTCCCTCTTGTCGGCTCCGCTCTGACTTATAATGATATACCCCAAATCCGACCATAGTCGGTCCCCACATCACTGGTTTTTCGCCGGTGATTTTTTTAAACATCTCCAATAAAGTAAGACCATCCCGTCGTTTTTGCTCAGGCTCAATACTTTGTAGAAACTCTTCAACGCTCTTGTTTGTAGCTTTGGTTTTTGGTTCAGCCATTTTTATATAGTTGTATGTGTGCGTGTCGTATTGATTGATATCAATGTCTAGATATCCAGTTTACTTACCTTCTGGGTCTTTGGGTGCGAAAAAGTTGATATAAAGAATCGGCAGAATACCGATGGTATTAAACACCAGCATCACTATAAACCAGCCAGTGTGATTATTTTTGGCAGCTTTCCAAAGTCCGAACCCTTTCCAGATTATCTCCCAAATCACCAGCAGTACCAGAATCACCATTTTGTCGGTACCGATGTTCAGCCCGTTCACCGCAAATATATCTTTAATTTCCATAGGAATATTCTACTACTGTAAAACAGGTTGTCGAGTAAGTAGTTACAGTAATTCGAACTATGCGTAATATGCGATTAGTATTCGCTAATTACAATCTTCTTTTGCTGCATCATAGTGGCAAAAGCGTTTGGTTTTTGCATTAACTCATCGATATTGCTCGGCACCACTTGCCAACTTAAACCGTACTTATCTTTACACCAGCCGCATTGTTCGGAATTGGGATCGCTCGAAAGTTTTTCCCAATAGTAATCGATCTCTTCTTGATCTTTACAAGTGATCGCGAAAGACACTGCTTCTGTGAATTTGAATTCCGGTCCGGCGTTAATAGCAACAAAGCGTTGATCGCCCAACTCGAATTCGATCGTTAGCACGTCGCCGGCTAGATCTTTCTGAAAATCAGCTAAACCTTCTTCGGCACTTTTGGGGTAATGCACGATAGAAATAATCCTGCTGTTCGGGAACACCGAAGTATAAAATTCGACAGCTTCTTTAGCGTTACCGTTAAACCATAAATTTGGGGTAATTTTTTGCATAGTTATCTCATAATCAAGTTAAAGTCATTATCGCTCCGCTATTGTCTTCAATTTTTCCAGGGCAGCAGGCCACAGCTTACTAAATTCTTCGGCCATAGATTCTTCCGAGTCGACATCTACCAAAACTTCGGTACCGCCATCAACTTCCTTAAACGTATAGTTTTCATATGCGGGCGCCCATTTTTTCGCCTCTTCGCTTTCGGTGTCTTCAACACCATTTTCTACTAAGCCCAAATGCTCAATCGAAACAAACTCATAGGGTCGGCTATCTGCAATTCGACTAACCATTCCACCTATTTTGCCCGTTCTAGGATCTGGGCCAAGGAATAAGATCTTTGATCCCTTTTCCCAGCTACCTTCGTAGTACGAACCCTGGTTGAATACTGTTGTCCATTCTCGATACAGCTTGTCATCTAACATAGCGTGCCAAACTTTTTCGCGTGGAGCGTTAACGACAATTGAGAAATGTAGTTTTTCCATAGCTCAATTGTACCTCTGAACCTGGGGATGTCGAGCTAGCCCGAACGTCTACGCGTCATCACTAGCTTTGAACCCGTAATCTTGTCTGCTCTGGAGGTCGGATTCGAACCGACGACCAATCGGTTAACAGCCGATCGCTCTACCGCTGAGCTACTCCAGAATACTCCGTCATTTTACCCGAAATACACCTGATTGAGCAACAAGGTAGGTAGACTATTACCGGTTGGCTGAGTTACAGTAATAAAGATATAAGGAGGAGAAAATTCAGACGCTAAAAATTGGTATTTCCGGCTCGGCGGTAGATATATGTTTTCCTGGCGCTGCTGATAAATGCCGACAAATGGGTAAATACATCGCTAAACAAGGCGCTGTTTTAGTAACTGGTGACACAACCGGGATGCCGTACGAAGCAGCCAAAGGCGCAAAAGCCGCCGGTGGATTCACCGTAGGAATTTCTCCTGCGATTTCGTACGTCGAACACGTCCGCAAGTACCAGCTTCCGCATCGCTACACCGATTTTGTAATGTACACCGGCTTTGGTTACTCCGGTCGAAACTTGCTGTTTGTTCGCTCGACCGACGCGATGATTTTCGTCTGCGGTCGGATCGGCACATTAAACGAGTTTACGATCGCCTTTGAAGATAAGAAACCGATTGGCGTGTTAACAGAGACTGGTGGAATTACCGAGGAAATTGACCACTTACTTACGGTTGCGAAGCGCGGTCGTAAGAATATCGTTCTCGATCACGACCCGAAGCGGTTAGTCGAAAAAGTAATGGCGATGGCCAAGGAGAGTTTGAAGGGTCGAGATTAATGCCTAAACTTAGCTTCTTCGGCGCTGCCGGAGCGGTGACCGGCTCAAATTTTTTAATTGAAACAAAAGAACATAAATACGTCGTCGACTGCGGCCTTTTTCAGGGTTCGCCGAATTTAACACAATTTAACGACGACGAATTTAGTTACGAACCGAGCTCTGTTGATGCGCTAATCGTCACGCACGCGCATCTTGATCATATCGGTCGAATCCCAAAGCTTGTTCGCGACGGTTTTCGCGGCCCAATTTACGCAACTCAGCCGACGATTGAGCTAATGAGTTTAACGCTCAAAGACGCAGTTGAACTAATGGATCACCGCAATCAGCGCGACGGCAAACCAGTAATTTACGAGGAAGAAGACGTCCGCCGAACTATGGCGCTCTGCCGAGCTGTGAGCTATAAAACAGTACAACCGCTAAACGGGAAAGACTCGGTGACATTTTACGATGCCGGGCACATTCTCGGATCCGCTTCTGTGTTGGTTGAGGCCGACGATAAACAATTCGCTTTTTCGGGTGACGTCGGTCACGCGCCGAATATTTTACTCCCGCACAGCGAGACTCCGCCGACAGCTGACGTAGTAGTTACCGAAGCAACGTACGGCGGCGTTGAGCATAACGACGAAACAGATCGCGAGAAGGTACTGCTGGACGCAATCGAGTGGACGATCCAAAACCGCGGCGTGCTGCTCATCCCGGCGTTTGCCATCGAACGTAGCCAAGAGCTGCTGTATTTGCTTAACGAATTATTCAACACCCGAAAACTTCCGAAAATACCGATTTTCTTTGATAGTCCGTTGGCGATCGAGGCGCTCGAGGTATTTGAGAAGCACGGGCAACAGTTTTCAGCCCAGGTCAAGGAGGTCGAGAAAAAGGATCCGGAGATTTTTTCGTTCAGGGGTTTGGTACTGACACCAACAGTCGAGAACTCAAAGGACATCAACGATCAACCGCCACCGAAAGTAATCATCGCCGGCTCTGGCATGATGGAAGGCGGACGGATTTTTCATCATCTCAAGCGATACTTATCGCACCGCAATACTCTGTTGTTAGTAATCGGTTACCAAGCAGAAGGGACGCTCGGACGCAGAATTGTTGATGGCGACAAGGAGATAACCATTAACGGCGATCGTATTCCTATTAGGGCAACAATTAAGGTGGTCGATATCTTCTCTGGCCATGCTGACAACACCGACATGATCGAATGGGTAAAAAGCATAAAGCCAAATTCTCGGCAGCAAAAAGTTTTTATCGTTCATAGTGATCCTGAGCGCGCCAACCTGTTCCAGAGTAATCTTGCCGAGGAGTTACCAGAAGCTGCGATTGATATCGCTCAGCTTAATCAAGTTGTTGAGCTTTAATATTTTTTTATTGCCAATAATACCCAATGGGGGTATGTTGGGGAAACAGGAGGGTATCTGATGGGGAAAAGCGAAGAGGAGTATCGCGCGTTACGCAACAGAGTTAGGCGACTATTAGGGCAGGTGACTGCCTTAGAAAAACAGATTCAAGATCGCGATCCCCTATTGCCGCTTACACAAATTGAGGCGGTTATCGCTGCTGCCAAGGGAATTCAAAAGGAGTTTGTGTATAGCTGGCTTTTAGACGAAACTACCGATCCAGCTACTAAGCGAAAATTAATCGAGCGACTAATTAAAAGGGGTTAGTGAATATTAACCGGAGTACCGATTGGGATGTTCTGGTAGAACCAGATCGAGGCTTCGTGTCCGAGCCGGACGCAACCGTGCGAAACAGGGCGACCTAAATGCGAAGATCCTTCGATAATAGTGTAGGCGGCGTTAAATGCCGGCAAGTCGTGGATACCGTAGCCTTCGTAGCCAGAGCCGTCAGGATTTCTGGATAATGCGTTCCAGTTTCGCATCCAAATGCCCGGATACAGTCTTGATTGAGCGATATCGATTTTGTTCTTAATGTAAAACAACCCTTTCGGCGTTGGCGTTCCAGCTCGACCGGAAGAAATTAAAAACTGGTTTACTCGAGTTGGACCGTTCATTATATAGAGCGTCTGGGTTTTTAAACTAATGTCAACGTAGAGTCCCGGAAATAGGTTAGCGACGTAGTCGGGATGGATAATGCGTTCTGTTAGTGCAACTGTGCGTACTGGGATAGGAACCGGTTGCTCGAACGCGCGTTCGGTAATTATTCGGGTTACCTCATTAGTCAGCGCTGCTAGTTCTACTTCCTTGCCGTCTCTCCCCTGGTTTGTGACTTCGCCTGTATCTGACAAGATGGTTTTTTGAATCATCTTCAGATTAATTTTTGAAGCGACTTTCGTGTTAAGCAGCGCGCTAAGTTTTTCTTTAGAAATAGACCAATCCAACTTACCGTTATTGGCGGAGTAGTCGATGACGGTGTATTGATCGGCAGCGGTTAATGTAAACTTCCGGTTGTCACTTTGGAGGGTAATTGGCTTTAAGCTTTCCACAACGACCATTCTCGTTGCTTCGGCAGCAGCAGTGCTGATCGCGGCCTCTGTTTCGGTGTACTTAGCGATTACTGGCCTTAACGAACCGTTCGTTATTTGTTCGGTTATCTGTGTTTCGATGTCAGCGAAGTCGAGCCAGATTCCGTTACTAGCTGGCTGGACAACGAGATTGTTATTTTCGATTACGATTACCGCATCTTTGGCGGTGTTGCTAACGGCGAACTTTTCGTTAAGTACTGTTCGTAGTCGCTCTTCGTCGATGGTAAAAGGAAGCGGTTCGGCTTTGGCGGAAAGGAACGACTTCCAGTACCGGGGTTTAAGCCAAAGGAAGATATCGTCTGACGCGGTTACAAGCGCGCTCGATTGTTCTGGGTTAATTTTAACGCCGAGTTCGCTAAGCGACGTGTTAACCACTTTTTCTTCAAGCTGAAGCGATAGTGGCTCAGTGGACAGTGTTTCGGCTTTTGCTCGTAAAGTATTTAAAGCTTGCTCGGGGGTGCTGTTACCAATTGAGACACCGGCAAGGTGCGTGTTTGGTAGTACGAGATTGTGATAACGAAGCGTAGTCCCGGCAGCAACAGCCGAAGTAAGAGAAAAAACCGAAAGAAAACCAAACAGACCTACTAATAACTTTCTTTTTAGCCCTTGGTTCATCGTTAATAATTATGACGGGATTTTTTTCTGTTTACTATATTTTGCAGTATCAAGTAAGGCCTTAATAAAATTATCAAATGGAATACCTACAACTCCCAATTCTTCTTAAAATGTGGGGGTGCATGGATTCGAACCATGGACCACCAAGGTATAAGCTTGGCGCTCTAACCGCTGAGCTACACCCCCAGATCACAAATTGTATTGTACGGTTTTGAGGAAGTTATCTCAACCGAGAAAACAGATTTGACATCAAATCCGAGCTATGGTTACGTAAATCCAGGCACCTTAGGGGAAAACTTCTAGGGAGCGTCAGTCGAGGGGAAAAGTGAGGGGCGAAGAAGTGAGAATGCACACTTCCGAGCTCATTAACAATATATAAGGAGGAACATGAAGAATTTTCTTGTTCGTTTTACTGCTGTACTTCTGGCGTTCCAGGGATTGGTTGCTGCGCAACTTTTCACCCTTTCTGCAGCGCAAGCTGCAAATGGCGCTCCGACAGTAGTAATTAACGAAGTAATGTGGATGGGTTCAAAAGACTCTGGCGGCAACCATAGCGCCGACGAGTGGATTGAGCTCTACAACAACAGTGACGCAGCGGTCGATCTAACTGACTGGGTACTGACAAATACTGGCTTAGATGCAGATACGCTTGATGGTCAAACCATTAATCCAGGGGAATACTTACTTATTAGTAACTACGTCCCAGGAAACGCTAGTAGCGTATTAAGCTCGGGTATTCCAAGCGTGGTTGATCCAGATATCAACCTACCCGGTGAGGATAGTTGCCCAGTTGGCGGTGTCGAATTAAAGGACAGTCTCGGGTTAGTAATCGATAAAGTTACCTGTTTCGGTGGTTCTTGGCCGGCGGGGCTGACGAATACCAATGAGCGCCGAGCGATGGAGCGAAGCTTCCCTTATAGCGAAGAACTCTGGCACACCTCAGTTGGATTCGTGAATATGGAGGCTGACGCAAGGGGTTACACGTTTGCCACACCACTGGTAATCAACGATCGCACTCAAGTAGTTGCCGGTATCGTTAACGATGGTAGTAGCAGCGACATCGACTGGACCGACGATACCAACAGCATCGATGTTAACTGGAGCGGCTTTTCCGATGATCAGTCTGGAATCGCCCACTACGAGGTTGGTTTAGGGACTTCCCCAACAACCGATGACTTTATGCCGTTTATAAACGTTGGACTTGCAACATCGCACACATTTAACTATCCAGTTGAAATCAGCTCTGGTAGTTACTTTGCTCTTGTGCGCGTCACTAATGGCGCGGGAATTTCGAGTATCGTTGCGAGCGACGGCTATACGATTGATATCGTTAATCCTGAATCTCCAACGAACGTTGTAGTTACAGACGTACCAGCAGACAACGGCGGTAGCGTCGTAGTGAGTTGGGACGCATCAATTTCAGTCGATGAGATCACCTATCAGGTTAACTATCGTAAGCAAGGTACTGTCGATTGGACAAGCGTCTTGGTCGGTATGCACCTGTCGCATCAGATTAACGGCTTAGAGAATGCACCAACATTCTATGAGTTCACGGTTGAAGCGATCGACTTTAGTAACCGTCACTCGTTGCCAACCGCAATCGAAATCGGACAAGCACTCGACGACCTAGAGCCAATCTTAGCGGTTTCTAAAATTGTTGTTGGGCAGAACAAGCCAACAACAGTCGACACTGTTTCTGGAATTACTGGCGCAGTAAGCGAGAGCTCGACGGTAAGCGTTTTCGATCGTGACCCGTCGCTGCCAGGAGCAGTGCTACTTGGCTCTGTTGTGACGAATATCGACGGCTCGTTTGCAAGTATCTCAATCGGCGACAATCAGTACGCAACCGTCTATCTGCAGGCGATCGATCTGGCCGGTAACCCTACGCCAGCCGTAGCCCTTCAAAACGATATCGTTGCACCGAACGCTCCTACGCTACACAGCGCGACGGCTACGTGCCAAAGCGAGACGTGTCGAGTTGAGCTGCACTGGATCGATAACGGTCCAGACACTGCGACGTATCAAGTTGGTTACACGATTGACGGCGTTGAAAAACTGACGCTATCGTCTAGCTCAACAGGAATCGCGCTCGACTTACCGTCCGGTAAGGGCGTCAGCTTCGTGGTTTACGCGTTCGATCAGTACGGTAATAAATCGGTTAAGAGTAACGTGATCTCGATCCAGCTAACAGCAGGTGTAAAAACTACAGCCACTTATCACTCTGGCTCGCAAAGCACTGTGACGGAAGCGATTCCAGGTAGTCGAGAGGTTGTGGAAGCCACGCCTTCTAGTGACGGATTAAATATCGTTCCACCAGCGCAAGCGGCAGAACCGGTTGACGGCGACGAGAGTAGCCAGTCGAGTCCAGTTAAAGACGCCAACGACCAAGACTGGTCGAGGATCTTTATTGTGATTCTTCTACTACTAATAGTAGCCGGCGGTTTTTACTCGCTCTCACGAACATTTCGTGACGTTCCGGCCGACGAGCCGATTCTCCCAGTTGCAGCTAAAAAGAAGGAAGAGTCCTCGAAGTCGAAAACGAAACCGGCGACGAAACCGAAGAATAAAAAGCGACGACGCTAAACGCGCAGAAAAACGATCTCGAAAGGGATCGTTTTTTTTGTTGGCGAGTATGCTAGTCTGAGGCAATGGTAGTAGAGAAGAGTAAAAAATTTCTGACCTACGCAGCTGTTGTCGCGCTATTCCTATTTGCGCTTTACTCAAATATCCGATTGATCGTGCGTAACTATAACTTGCAAAAGCGAGTTGAAATTGTCCGAGCGGAAGTGAATCAAATGCAAACGCGTAACGAAAAATTACGACTAATCCTCTCCTACTATCAAACACCTGCCTATCAAGAAATCGAAGCCCGCCGGCGGTTGCAAGTAAAAAGACCCGAAGAGACAGTACTGACGGTAAAGGGATTAAATCTTAGTGCTGAAGAACTTAACCTTTTGGAGGATGCGGTCTATCAAGAGCACGCCACAATAGAGGTTGAGGAGAAAACAAATTTCCAGAAGTGGTGGGAGTATTTGTTTTAGTGGCAAGGGTGGGGAACGATCCCACGACCTCGGCGTTATCTCGCGTTGCTTCGTTGCTCACTACTTGAGTAGTTCGCTATGAGTGCCGGTGGGTGGAATTGAACCACCGACCTAAGCGTTATGAGTGCTTCGCTCTCACCACTGAGCTACACCGGCATTAATTGTATTAACAGAAGAATTGTACCAATCTTCTTCGAGTAAATAAAGGTAAATCCCTTGATTTAACCGATACTTTTCGTCATACTTTGCAGAACATTCGGAGCACTTTTATATGAGAATATTTCGTGCAAAAGAAACGATCGTCGTAGACCATCTTTCTAGCGAAAGAGTACAACTCCCCAGCGAGTGCGTGGTATTTGAGTTTAGTCAGGCCGAATGGGCGCAACTAAGCAGCGAAGACGCCACGTGGATAATTGAGCGGGGTTGTGTGACTGAATACGTCGGCTCAACACAATTGCTGCGAGTTTACGTGAGCTTCCTCACATATAAACAGCGTTGGCTGGCGTTTAGGGATGTTCTCTCGACGCACTTACCGCTGCCAGCAGCTCTTGGGCTGTTCTCGATGATTCGGCGTCAGCCGTTCGAGTTAACTGGTAGAGCTGCGTTCGATTTACTCTCGTTCCTGTTTGTCGATCTGTCGGGAGCTATGTGTCGCGGCGGGAAGTGGCAGTTTCGACCGGAATCGAGCTACCAAGTGCGCGGAGTTCCCGAGAAATGGTGCATCGCCGTTAAGGTGCCAGACGATCTTGTCGGCCTTCTCATTGGACCACGCGGTAGCACTATTGCTCGCGTTGAAGAGTTCACCGACTACATCAAAAATCGCATCTCATTTCGCGACTAACCAGCCCCTTCTCGGGGCTTTTTCTTTACCTGTAGCGGGGGCACGATTTCGTAAGAAACGTGACCACTTGTTCTTGTAGCGGGGGCACGATTTTGAGCAATAGGCTCAAAACGTTGCACGATACTCGTGCTACGCACTCGTCTTCTCGCTCACTTGTTCGCTCGCAGTCGCACGTGTTTTTCTGACGAAAAACAACGTTCAAATCTTGCCCGTATTAAGCAAAATACCTCCAGTTGGAGGTATTTTACATAGTAGCGGGGGCACGATTCGAACGTGCGCCTAGTGGTTATGAGCCACTCGAGGTACCATTCCTCCACCCCGCTAATTAGGCATTATAAGGCAATCTAGGGCAAAAAACCACCCTCGGTTCGCCGATCGAGGTTCTTACGTTGATTGTCGCTCTCTATCTCGGTACAATCTGGTTATGACAAATCGTAATCATCGAGCAGGCATTCAGAATACGCGCATAAGAAAGTTTACAAATAAATGAATACACGTAATCGTTTATGGCGCCAAATCTTCTCGGCTTTAACAATTGTATTTTTAATCGCCGTTGTTTGGAGTTTATTTAGTTTTCAATCGGTAGAGAAACCTCAAGATGTCCCGATCTCTCAAATAAGTAGCGAAATCGCAGCCGGAACTGTTGAAAAAGTGATTGTCGAGGGTAATAAAGTTACCGCTGTCAAAAAAGATAAAACAGAACTTGTGAGCTATAAAGAGTCTAGCCAGGGGTTAAAAGACTACGGAATTACCTCTGAGAAAGTGATTGTTGACATTAAAAACCCGGATTCCGGCGCGGTTTGGTCGACGCTAGCCTCGATCTTTCTGCCATTTCTTCTAATTGCGGCGTTACTGTACTTTTTAACTCGCCGCGCTCAAAGCGGCAATATGCAAGCGATGTCGTTTGGTAAAACCACTGCCCGATCGTACATGGGAGAGAAGCGTGTCACGTTCGCTGATGTGGCGGGGATGAAACACGCTAAACAGGAACTAGTTGAAATAGTTGAGTTTCTAAAAAGTCCGGCCAAGTTTAAAGCGCTCGGAGCGGAGATCCCAAGAGGCGTACTACTTATCGGCCCAGCTGGCGTTGGAAAGACGCTTTTGGCGAAAGCAGTAGCCGGCGAAGCGAACGTCCCGTTTCTGTCGTTATCTGCTTCTGAATTCGTCGAGATGTTTGTCGGGGTCGGTGCGTCGCGCGTGCGCGATCTATTTACCAAAGCGAAGCGTCTTGCGCCCACGGTTATTTTTATCGACGAACTAGACGCGGTTGGGCGACAGCGCGGTACTGGTTTGGGCGGCTCACACGACGAGCGTGAGCAAACGTTAAACCAAATTCTAGTTGAGATGGACGGATTTGATACCGACGCTAACGTAATTGTATTGGCGGCAACTAACCGTCCTGACGTTCTTGACCCAGCCCTCTTGCGACCAGGAAGATTCGATCGAAAAGTTTCGCTCGATTTGCCGGATCGAGCCGAACGCGCAGCAATTTTAAAAATCCACGCCGCTAACAAACCGCTCGACTCAAAAGTAGATCTAGAAGAAGTCGCTAAAGGTACACCTGGTTTGTCCGGAGCAGATCTGCGCAATGTTATGAACGAGGCGGCGATACTGGCAGCACGTGACGGTAAAAAGAAAATCGATCAGAAAGATTTGCGACACGCAATCGATAAAACGTTACTCGGTCCTGAGCGAACGAGTTACCTAATGACGGAGAGCGAACGCAAAACTGTCGCGTACCACGAGGCCGGACATGCAATCCTCGGTCATATTCTTCCCGAGCTCGATGACGTTCACAAAGTTTCGATCGTTTCTAGGGGAATGGCCCTTGGCTATACGCTGAGTCTGCCTAACGAAGATCGCAAACTAATCCCACAGAAAAAATTTGAGCAGGAAATTGTACAGCTTCTTGGTGGACGGGCAGCCGAACAGATTATCTTTAACACCGTAACAACTGGTGCCAGCAATGATCTTGAGCGCGCGACGGCTATTGCACGGAATATGGTAACCGTGTTTGGTATGAGCCGACTCGGACCGATTAAGGTTGGCGAGCGCGAAGAGATGGTATTTCTTGGTCGGGAGATGGGAATGCATAGAGTCCATTCGGAAAAGTTAGCGGCACTCATCGACGAAGAGATTACGAAAATTATCACCAATGCCTGGGAGACTGCCTTAAAACTTCTAAGTAAAGAGCTTAAGACTTTAAAAGTTATGGCTGAGGCGTTACTTAAAGAAGAAACGCTCGAGGACGCTGAGCTTGCCGCCATCTTTGCTACACTAAAACCAGTACGAGGCTAAACCCGAAGGAGGGGATGAAAAATACGGTTTTAGAGAAATTATTCTGGGTTTCTGGTTGGACATACGATTTCACCAAGATCGCGACGATTTTTCTGATGATCGGGTTATTGAGCCATTATTTTTTCTTTTCGGTACTGATTGTCCGAGGCAAGAGTATGGAACCGAACTACGTCGACGGCGATGTAGTTGGTGTTAACAAAATTGCTTACATCGTTTCAACACCGAAGCGCGGCGATGTTATCGCGATGTTTTTTCCCGGCGAGACACAGAAACGTTTTATCAAACGGGTTGTCGGGCTGCCCGGCGAGACGATTCGAATTGCTGATGGGCTGGTTTACGTAAACGGCACGCTCTTAGTTGAAGGTTATCTCAGTCCAGAGCTACTCACGATCCCGAATCTCGAGCGAAAATTAGTCGAGGGAGAATACTTTGTTCTTGGAGATAATAGAGTTGCAAGCTCAGACTCGCGTGCCTGGGGGGCGGTCCCAGAGTCGTTTATAATCGGTAAAGCGTTGGTAAATATCGCAAAGTTACCGAGTCGTCCTTAAGAAACCAACGGTCCCCTGAGGGTCGTGATCGTTTTTGAGATCGAGTCGGTTAACTCGGTGATGTCTTCAACGAATTGAGTAGTTGAGGACTCTTTGTACGTAATAAACCAATCGGGTTTTATAATAGTAGTGCTCGATCGGTCGAATCGCTCGGCCCATTCCTTAGTTTTATTCAGAGCAATAGCGTAAGGGAGATATAACTCGAAGGTGTGGTTACGAGTACTCTCTAGCGGTAACGGTTCCTTTAGCCCTAAAAAGTTACCGAACGATATCCAGTCTCTGCGGGTTGTAATACCCGCTTCGCTGTATCGAACTAACTTGGGCGTCAATCGAATAATCAGAAACGAGACTAGCATCGTGCCACCGAGCGGTATGCTTAAATACGGCGACGCACCGACAATCGCTACCCAAAGCAGCCCGATGGCGCTGGTAAAGTATAGCGCTAAACCGAAAAGTTTATACTTAACTCGGGTCAAGTGTGGGTTCTCTAAGAAAAAGTTTTGTTCGGTAATGATTTGATACACTTGTCCGAACGCGTCTCGGACTTTTGGGCTAAACAGCGAGCTATCTGTGATCTCTTGCAGCCCCTCAGTTGCGAGCTTGCCGTGATCTGGGAAAAGCTCTTCAAGGATATTGCGCTCCCAACTTGTTAGATGCTCATCGAACGGCTTGCGTTGGCTTAGATAATACTGCCCCGTTCGCTCAACAATAACGATATAGCCGCGTCGACAAAGTTCTACAAGCAACGCCACAATTACCCGGGGGTGTATCTTCTTTTGTACAAGCACACCGACCAACAGCGCTGAAAGCTGGCTCGGGGGGCGGTCGAGGACCGAAGTAACAGGCACACGGTCGAGGCGTTGACGTCTGTATAGTAGTAGCAACATCGACAGGCCGATAATTGGTAGCAGTATTCCAAGCGTCAGCCACGGTAAAACCTCTAAATTTGTTAGATATAGTCGTATTTCCTGAACTTTAGTTAATGAAAGAACTCGTTTCGGCCAACTAGCACTGATTGTAAACAACGATCCCGGAGCAGCGTATTCGGCGCTATACACAACTGTATTATTTCGGACAGTCGTTTTAGGGTTTGAAACCCCGGAAATTGCAAATGCGTTTCCAGTTAGTCCTTCGGTCATATCTTTAGTCGGCAACGAGAAACTGACAGAGACGTTATAGATTGGATCAGGAATCTCCTGAAAAATTTTTATAAAAATTTGATCGCGATTATTGTTTCTAACTAGCGTTGTGGTCGTTGTATACGTAATTTTCCATTCTCGAGCGAGCTGCTTTGCGCGGACTACGTGGTGGTTACCAATCTTACCAACCGAGTAGCGAGAGTCGTCGATGTCACTACCGTCGGCGCTAACAGCAAGTTTTCTGATATTCGAAAAAACCTCCCATTCGAGCTGAACAGGAGTGTTGTACGTTAATCTCTGTGCGACCTGAACCGATCCGTTCTGATTTAGAACTGTCTCAATACTGAGCTGTTGCATCGGCGCGGCGCTGCGTGCTTGCCCAGCTAGGCACAACAGCAGTATCGCAAAGAGCGATATTTGGAAAATTCGGATCATGACCTTATCGTAGCCTAGTTTCCTCGATTAGAGTACGCTAAACACATGAAACGATTTGCGGCTGCCTATCTATTTGCAATAGTTGTGGTGACGCTGCTGGCTAATCTTGTATTTATTCTTTTGTACGGTCGGCAATTCTTTTACGACGCAGCGATACTTTGTACTGAGAATTGCAGTGGGTCAGTAAACGAGCCGAGTATTCTTCTGCCGCTTCTTGGAATAAACACCATCGTTCTCATACTTTTTATATTCGGTTACTTTGTCGCCAGATTACTAATGAAGACGAATAAGTAGTTACGAGCATAGACCGTCGTAACTGGTTCGTGATAGTCTAAAACAAGAATGAAGTATTTCTTCGGGACAATCGTGATCGCTCTAATCGCGTTTGGTTACTACTCGTTTTATTACCAGCCGCTCGCCGCGTCGTCCCCAACGGCGACTCCGGTTTTAACGCTCTCAGAGATACCTAACGACATCTGCCCGGAGAAAATATGGCTGCTAGTTGCGGCTGTTAACGACCCGAAACCCTTAGTTGATCGGTCGGTCCCAGTTAGAGAATGCCGAACAGTACTTCTCAAAAATTATCTTCCAGCGTCGTCTGGTGAGTACGCAGTTTTCATGAAGCTACCGACGTCGCTCGCTAGCTCAGTAGTCGTAAGCACTCCCCTCACTCGGTCTATCACCGTACCTATCCGCCTCGGTGATGTAACTAAAGATAACGCAATCGACGCAGCTGACGAGAAGTTGGTTACTGATGCGCTGTACTCCATCGGCGGCCTAGCCGACATCACAGGGGACGGTAAAGTTTCGGTTGATGATGTTGTGACTGTGCGCATAAATAAAGGGGTTGGCGCCGATCGACCGGACAGTAAGCCCTGGGGGAAGATTGAGTAATGAAACGAGCGCTGTCGAGTCGAGCGGTGTTTATTATTCTAAGTTTTATTACTGCAGTACTGCTCTTTGGATCGATGGTGTTACAAAACGTTTATTTTAAAGCCGACCAAGTTGATTCGTCACTCTTTATCTCGCCGACGACGTTCTCGCGCAAACCTAACTCCAACGTCACCCTACAAGTCAAAGCCAATATTCAGGGTGCGGCAGTGATTGCTGGGGCACAGTTTTACTTGGAATACGATCAGTCATTATTGGAGTTTTCTGAAACAACAGTAACTCCCCCATTTACTAGTTTGCAAAGCGTGGCTGACGAAGGGGTGGTGGCTTGGACGCTTCTTCCGTCTACGGAATTCGGCACGACGGTACAGTTGAGCGGAGAGGTAACGTTTGGTTCGGTAACGTTCAAAACAATAGCCGAGGGCCAAGCGACAGTTCGTTTCCGTCAGAGCGACAGCAGTATCACAGCGATTGATTCGAGTCGTTCGCCGGCGCTTTATAACGCAATTGTTTCAATCCAGGATAGTAGCGGAATTATCTCTGAGCGAAACGGGGAGGCGGCGAAGCCAACCGAAACGTTAACGAAGTCTGCCGAAGTTCTCCCGACTTTCTCGGCGCAAAAGGTGCTGCGTAACGAGCCAGTTGTTTCCGATGTCGCTGCGAAGTTGCTTGTTTCGCTGAAGTACGTTGGTGGGGTAAGCGTTCGTTTTGGCAATACTAACGACTTACCGCTGACGATTGAAGCAAGCGAGCTATCGCAGCACCATCTAATCGACTTCTCAGCTCTCGAACCAGAGACACGGTATTATTATCAGCTTGTAGTTTACTCCGAAGACAAAAAAACTTCTCTAAAAACACAAACGAAAAGCTTTGTCACATCAAGCGCTGGCGGCGGTGTTGCTGACCAGAAACTGACGAGCGTGGCAGTGTTGCCGGAAGTCGCTACTAAGACCGCTAAAGTTGTGATCGCCGCTCGTGACGATCAGGGGAAAGTAAGTAGTGAGCAGCTAACTGTTGTGCCAGTGTCGGGAAGCGCACAAGTTATTGAGCAGCGAGCACTGAACGGAATAACGGTCGCGACCGTTTCTTCTACTATCACAACCAATCAAAGCGTTGCCTTATCTGTTCGTGCTGGCGAGCGGGAGGTTGCGCAGGCGAAACTTACGTTCGATCCTTCGATCGCAGATCACACCGAGCCGATGTATAAGTTCCCGGGTCCGATTCAGATCACGCCGAATAACGCGGCTCTACTGTTTTTGGTGGCAGCGGGGATGATTTTATTCGGCATGCTGTTTATCCGTCTGGCAAGAAGTAAATAATGTCGCCAATCCGCCGCATCACCAACTTGTTCTATCAGTCGCACAACTTGAAGCAGGCGGTCGGTATCTTGTTTGTGACGGTACTAATTAGCAACGTGCTGGGGCTTATTCGTAATATTATTATCGCCAATCGGGTTGGCGTAACCTACGGCTCGATAGGTCCGCTCGATAATTACTACGCCGCCTTTGTTCTACCTGATTTTCTTTACAGTATTTTAATCGTCGGTGCGCTCAGCTCGGCAATCCTCCCGCTACTGGTAAAAATCGATACCGAGGAGAACGATCAGAAATTTTGGCAGACGTTTAATACGCTACTCTCGACCGGATTTACGGCAATTATTTTCGGTCTAGCTGCGCTATATTTTATGCTGCCCTGGTTAATGCCGCGATTGTTCCCAGGTTTTACAGATATTGATATCCGGCAGACGACTGAGTTAGCGCAGGCGATGCTGTTAAGCCCGTTGTTCTTTACTGTTTCCCAGCTCTCAACCTCGGCACTGCAGGCAAAGAAAATGTTTTTTGCGCCGGCATTAGCGCCGATCGTTTACAACGTCTCAATTATTACGGGCGCCCTGCTTATCCCCAGATTCGGCTTACCGGTTCTCGTTTTTGGAGTAATCTTAGGGGCAGCGGCGCATTTTCTCGTTCAGCTTCCAAGTTTACTGCGACTAGGTTGGCGTTTTAGTTTTGAGATTAGTTTTGGCAGCGGTTTAGTTCGTCAGGTGTTTAAACTAATGATCCCAAGAACAATTGCTCTCACTAGTACGCAGTTGTTGTTGATCGCTTTCTATCGCATCGCCTCAGATTTTTCGGCTGGTTCGATCGCTATTTATCGCCTGACCGACGATCTACAAACCGCACCCGTGTTGCTACTCGCTAATACGTTAGCGATGGCGATTTTACCGGACTTTACGCGCAAATTTGCTAAGGATCAAAAGGAAGAGTACCAACAACTTGTCGGCAAGGCGCTTCGTCTACTCCTATTTATTTTTCTACCCGCGACGATATATCTTTTACTGTTTAGAACACAAATTATCGGTTTATATATCTCGATCGGTCATAGTATCGACCCAGCTGAAACAATAATGGCGATCAAGACCTTTTCGTATTTCGTAATTTCAATATTCTTTCAAGGTGCCGTACTACTTTTGGCGCGAGCGTATTTTGCGCGCTCAGACACGATGCGCCCCACTATCTATAGCGTCTGCTCGATTGCGGTCGCACTTCTTTTTGCCTGGTGGAGCGCTCGCGCAACCACGCTCGGTGTGGCTGGGCTCGCGCTCGCCTTTTCGATTGGTTCAATAATTAACGCCTTACTACTATGGTCGACAATAGGTGTCCCACTGCGAAGTTTCTTTTACGATACAGACGGCAAAAAGAACGTGCTGCTGGTGTTAGTCGGTGGGCTAATGACGACAGCAGTCTTTACTGTTGCTTACGTCGTCTCACCGACTGTTAGCGCACTTTTTACTAATAGTCCGTCCGCGCAGAATCTAATTGAACTATTGTTTGGATTAGCGGTAGGACTACTGTTTTACTTTGCTTGGAGTAAAGTGTTTAATCTAGAGCAATGGCAGATGATCCGCAACAGACGTTCTACTCAGACGTAGATAAGTCGCGCCACGCTAGCGGCTGCGTATCGGTACTTATTTCGATTGTCATACTGGCGGCGTTAGTCGCTGGTGCGGTCTATTTCTTAAAGCGCTTCGTCTAGAGTATCAACCTCAGATCAGGTAAAATTAACAGGTATGAATATCCGTAATTTTGCGATTATAGCTCATATTGATCACGGTAAGTCGACGCTTGCCGATCGCTTGTTGGAAAAAACCGGTTCGGTTAAAACGGGGAGTGGTAATCAGCTACTAGATACGATGGATCTCGAGAAGGAAAAAGGGATTACTATTAAGCTCAACCCAGCCAGAATGTTGTATCGGTGTAACGGACAGGAGTACCAACTGAATCTTATTGACACGCCCGGTCATGTCGATTTTGGGTACGAAGTCTCGCGCTCGCTCGCTGCTGTCGAGGGGGTACTATTGTTAGTTGATGCGAGCCAAGGTATCCAAGCGCAAACGCTGACTAACCTCTATCAAGCGCAAAAACTAAATCTGCGGGTAATCCCTGTGATTAATAAAATAGACTTGCCAACGGCACAACCAGAAGAAGCAGCTGAGGAGGTAATGAACTTACTAAACTGTCCGTACGAAGATATCTGTTTTGTTTCTGGTAAAACGGGCGAGGGTGTCGATGAGTTACTTGAAAAAATTGTAACAGACATCCCGGCACCAAAAGTTACGGGGGGAGACGAATTGCAAGCTCTAGTATTCGACTCGTTCTTTGACTCATTTTTGGGCGTTGTCGCGTACGTTAAAATCGTTAGCGGCTCAATTTCCAAGCAAGAAAAATTACAAATGAAAGCAACTGAAGCGCAGTTCGAAACGCTCCAAGTCGGTTATTTACAACTCAAGCGATACACGCTCGATCAGCTAAGCGAGGGCGAGATCGGTTACGTAGCAACTGGTTTAAAAACAGTTCAAGACTGCCGTGTTGGCGACACAATTGTGGCACATCATAGTACGGCGGCGTTACCAGGCTATCAAACGCCAAAGCCGATGATTTACGCTTCCTTCTATCCAGAACCGGGCGAGGAACGGCTACTTGGTAATGCATTAGAAAAACTCAAGCTAAACGACGCCTCGCTCGACTACGAGCCAGTCAACTCGAAGGCGCTCGGCCCGGGCTACAATATCGGCTTTCTGGGTTTGTTGCATATGGAAATTATCAAGGAACGCTTAGCCCGGGAGTTCGATGTATCTGTTTTAGTTACGACACCAACGGTTGCTTACATCCTTGAACCAAACGCCCAGCAAGAGCCATGGGTCGATTTAGAGATCGTCTGCCCGCAACGGTATTACGGTACGGTCAGCGAACTAACCTCTCAATATCGAACAGAATTTCAAAATGTTGAGTACATCGGTGATCGCGTTATTTGCCGTTACCAGGCACCGCTCGCTGAAGTCATTGTTGAGTTTTACGATCGACTTAAATCGGTAACCGCTGGCTACGCCTCGATGGATTACAAGTTAATCGGTTATCGCGAAGCAGACTTAGTTGCGGTTGGTTTGGTTATCGCCGACGAGCGCGTTGATGCATTTACCCAGTATATGGTTCGTTCAAAGGCCGAGCGGTACGGACGAGCAATGGTGAAAAAACTAAAAGAGTTAATACCACGTCAGAACTTTGAAGTATCGCTACAAGCGGCGATTGGAGGTAAAATTATTGCTCGTGAAACTATCTCTGCCTTTCGCAAAGACGTGACCACTAAGTTGTACGGCGGTGATGTTACCCGCAAAAACAAACTGCTAGAAAAACAGAAAAAAGGTAAGAAAAAAATGCGCAACTTAGGTCGCGTCGAAATACCTAATAAAGTCTTTATAGATTTGCTGAAGCAATAAAAAAACCGGGCCGAAGCCCGGTGTTGTCTGGTTACAGACGGAAAAGTGTGTTCTCGTCGCCGGTGACGTTTTCGACCATGTCCTTGAAAGGGACGCCGAAACTCTTACCGATCACGATTGTTGATGTGCGTGCACCGTGCGAGAAGAAGCGAACGCCTCGCAGGTCGGGAATGATGTCGCTGTTGGTGACAGCTGTTGCTGTTAACAGCATTTCGTTCGATCGAACGAAATCGCGGATACCGTATACTTCTGAGCGTTTAAAGTCGCATTCCAGCAGTCGCTCTTCCAGTCGTTCTGGCTTTTTCGAGAGATCCTTTTCATCGAGCTCAGCGTCGTGCGGAACCATTGCTTGGAAACCGCCGTTCAACGCTTCGGCGCCGATGGCGGTAATTCCACCTTCCGGTGCGCCACCGATTCCCCAGAGCATGTGAAGGTTGCTCTCGCCCATCATTACCGCTAGTGCTAGCAGAATGTCGCCGTCCTGGACTCGCTTCAGCCGAAATCCAGCGTCTTTGAGCGACTGCATGTCCTTCTCATGGCGCGGTCGGTCGAGAATACCGATAGTGATCTCTTTCGGCTCTCGGTTGAGCGTTTCCGCGACGACCCGTGCGTTTCTTAACGCGCCGAAGGTGATATCAACGTGTTGCTTCGAGTCGCGACCAGTGACCAGCTTCTTCAAGTACCAATCGGGTATCGGACGTTGGCCTCCTTCGGGGGTTGCGGCGAGAATCGAGACCGCGTTTGGTAGAGCGTTCGCGCAGAGGTTCGTGCCTTCCAGCGGGTCAATGCTGATATCAACAACCGGCAAGCGTGCATCTTGCGCGCCTTCGCCTAGTCGTTGGCCGTGGTACAGTAGCGGCGCCTTGTCGCGCTCGCCTTCCCCACAGACGATATTGAAGCAGCAAGGCAGGCTGTTGAATTCCCGCTCCATAGCTTCGACAGCCATTTTGTCTGCGCCTTTCCGGTCGTTGTAGCCCATCATGTGAGCAGATGCGATCGCGCCGGCGCGCGTTACGTTCATGAGGGGTCGGTAATACCGACCGATGAATTGCATGGTTTCCTCCGTGATGTCGTGATGTTAAAGATCAGACGTTGCAATATTTTACCGGAAAACAGGTAAAAAAAGAACCCTCCGAAGAGGGGTTTGGCGCTACCAATCCAGTTTCTTGACCGGATCAACGTAGGTGCGGGCGTAGCGACGATCTGGGAATGCGTCGTCTGGAAACGGAATCGACTTAGTGTCGCACCAGAATTCTAGAATGCCGCGATTGATCCGCTGCTTAATCGGTTCACGCTGGTCATACTCGACGCGACCACCTTTTTTGGCGACTACTGCCTGAATCGCTTCGACGATACGTTGGACGCTAAACGTTAACTTGTATGGAATAGTCACAGTAGCGACGAAGTTTCGCTCGAGCGCCTTGTCAAAGATTGCTCGGTTTTCATTACCAAGTGCGGCTGCCACCGCGGCCGGGTCACCTTCAAGCTCAGAGTATCCGAGTAAGATTCGGTACGTGTGACCGTCGATGACGATCTCAACATAGCGAACGCTTTCTCCTACCTCGTCCATCAAACGGTTCCGAGCATCGCGCAATTCTTCCTCGGCTTTCAGGAACCTGTCGCGCTTTTTGAGAAAACGACGAGTCTTCCAGTTGAGACGTTTCTGGTCTCTTTGGGAGTTGTACGAAGGGTGATCTTCGCCGCGCTCGACCCAGAGTGTTATCGGGAAGAGCGAGAGGACGAAACTAAAATATCGACTTGCATTTGCCAATGTTGCTTCTCCTGATTGTAAGTTGCGTTATTCCGCGTGTGCTTCGGCGTGAGCCGAGCTACCGCCGGCGCTAGCGCTAGCGGACGCTGATGCAGAAGCATCACTGGAATACTCGTAGTAGTAAGTAGTGGTATACGTTGTATACGTTCGATTGGTCGCTGGGGTGCTCTTCCTTTTTGGAGTTTCAGCAAAGCCCTTGTCTGTAGTGCTGGTAGTAATAGTAGGCGCTGGTTGTGTCGGCGACTCTTTCTTCTGCTCGGACGTCTGTGGAATATTTGGATCGTTATTAGCCTTCTGTTCCTGTTTTGGCTGGCGCAACGCAAGAAAAGCCCAGACAGTACCAACCATAAATACAATGAAAATCCCGATCAAAATTATTTTTAGTAAACGTGACATTCTATCGGCAGTATACTTGTTTTATAGAGAAAATCTAGTCTGGAGCTGCTAGTTAAAGTAATGCCCGAACTATTCCCACAATTGCTATTGCCGCCCAAATTATATTTAACGTAGCTGGTTGGTAATCCTTTTTTGAAAGAGAGCTGATAATAATTGCAACTGAACCAACAAAGTTTAGTAATAGGTATGTGAGAGAATCTGGTCCGGAGATTGCGAGCGTGTTAAGCGCAAACGCGCCGACGATCATAACCACTCCGATCCAACCGATTAACTCAATGTTTTTGTTTTTCATTTTTCTCTTTTCCCCACTGCCATTTCGGCTTCTCGCCAGTTAGATACGTAATAATTAATAGAGCGATCGTTAAAACAGTAATTGGAATGAGTAAGTTGTTCGTTATGTATTCTGTCGATTCGTTTGATTGATCGGCTTTCAAGACAATATTTGCAACCCCACCAAAGTACACACCCATAATTGCCCAGCCTTGCCAGGAGCCAGGCGTCCAACCCCAGCCGTAGGTTTTGCGCACAAACCAATACTTTTTCATTGAGCGGGAGACGGGAATACGAGCTAGCGCTCGGTTCCCTCTTTTGTAGCAATAATCATTGAGCGGGAGACGGGAATCGAACCCGCGTCACCTGCTTGGAAGGCAGGAGTTCTACCATTGAACCACTCCCGCGGTTCCCTGTAATTTTACCAAAATAACCGATAATTGTTAGGCTTTACGGGCGATATCCAGCACGGTTTTCAACGCTACAATCATCGCAGCAGGAGCCACGAATTGGCTGATGTTTAACAAGATATTACTAATTGCCCAACCGAGACTTGGGAATACTTCCAGACCAGCACTTCCGGCTAGTAGAAGAGTGATTGAGGCAACCAGAAACGGCTGTGTTTCGTTGCTACTTATATTAACAAGCCCGACAATTAACCCGAGAACACCCAACACTAGGCCAGGGGTTGTAAAGTCGTGGGGTCCGGGGAAGACTGCTAGTGCTACCGCTAAGACGATCCCAGCCAAAAACGCCCACTCACCGATTTTCAAATTATTACGAGTTGGTTCCATCCCAAAAGTTTTTCTTATCAACCCAAAGGTGACCCTTTTTCTCTAAGATTTCAATCCCCTCTTGCTCGAGCATCGCTGCTTGCTGACTAGCTGGAATGTTAATGTTCGAAATTGAGATCCGGCCGTCGGAAGCAACGACGCGGTGCCACGGCAGCTCTTGTTGAGAGTGGCGCAAGATCCATCCCACAGTTCTAGCAGCTCGAGGCGAGCGACACATAGCAGCGATCTGGCCGTAGCTTGCAACCCTACCGCTAGGTATTAGCTTAATAACGCCTAGAACCTTCTGCTCAAACGAACTATTCATAAGGCGCTGGTATTAAGTATCGTAACGCGATCACCGATTGAGATGCCATCAGCTTGACCGGCATTAATCTCTAAAACGTACTTGACCTCGCTTTTTGGTGAATATTGCGGCAACGCTGCAAGCGGCGTGTTTGGTTCGGGCGGTGGGACGTTTCGTGTGATATCAACTACTTCTAAATTCTCACTAATCCAAACAAAATCGAGCGCGAACTTCATATCACGCATCCAAAACGTCGGGATCGTCGTCGGTACAAAAACAAAGATCATGCCGCTGTTTTTGTCTAATGTTTCGCGGCCGGACAACCCCTGGGCTTTTTGCTCCTCCGTTTGTGCGATCTCGACGGTAAACGTTTTGTCGTTAACCGTCACCGCAGTTAACGAGCTATTAGTTGTGGCTTCAAACGAGAGCGGCGATTCGTTCGTTTGGTTCCTATGAACAGCAAAGCCAACGACGACTAATAGAATAAACGCAGTAAGTATTGGGATATTTCTTTTCACCAGGCAATAGTAATACAGCTCGGTGTATTATTCTACGCTGGTTGGCTACAATGTAATTCCATGGAAGTTTGGCAGCAGTCGTTACTTAGTGTCGTTATCGTCAGCGCTATTTCATTGATCGGTGTTGTAACGCTGGCAATAAGCGAAGAGCGACTCAAGAATCCGATCCAATGGTTGATCGGGCTAGCAGTCGGCGCGCTGTTCGGGGACGCTATTTTTCACTTATTACCCGAATCTTTCGAAGAGTTGGGACGAATTGCCGGGTTATACACCGTAGCTGGTTTCGCGTTATTTTTTATTTTCGAGAAGCTTTTGCACTGGCGACATCGCCATACCCCGAATCAATCAGAGCGCATAGAGCCGATCGGTTGGCTCAATCTCCTGGCGGACGGTTTGCATAATTTGATCGATGGCTTATTGATCGCCGCTTCGTATTTAATCTCACCGTCTACCGGTTACGCTACGACGATGGCGGTAGTGTTGCACGAGATACCGCAAGAACTAGGCGACTACGGAATTCTGCGCGAGGCCAATTTTAGTAAATGGGGCGCGCTGCTTTGGAACTTCCTTTCGGGACTTTTTGCGATCGTCGGCATGATACTAGCGGTGACGTACGGGTTTAATAACGATGAGTTTGCAATTAAGACGCTTGCATTTACGGCGGGCGGCTTCTTCTACATGATCGTGATTCTCCTTCGAAAAATTAGCGAAGATCTAACAGTGTCTAAAACCATTTCGCAGCTTGGTGCTATTAGTATCGGAATCGCCTCGATGTGGCTGCTGACGTTTTTTGAGTAGTTACTTTTGCGGGAACTTACGTGCTAGTAAGACAAAGCCGGTGATAGCGGCAAACGCTAGTAACGACAGAAGCGGAATCGTCACAAACCCAAACCACTCAATAAATTTTGTTGTGCAAGAAACGCCGAAACGACACGACGCCTCGGACTCCTCTAACACGTTGTAGTACAACAGATTGTGATAGACGCTAATTAACCCACCGATGATAGTGAATGGTAGCACATAGGCGGCGATGTTTTGGTCTTTGCGGACGATCGCAACCAATAAGAAAACAACGAGCGGATACATCGTGATGCGTTGATACCAACAAAGGATGCACGGCGCGTATCCTGCCACCTCGCTAAAATAGAGTGAGCCGATCGTAGCGGCTAGCGCGATAACCCAGGCGATCCGGAGTGCGTTTTGTCGCAAGAATGTAATCATATTTTTGTTGTATTCTAATTTTTCTCTCCGCACAACCTGGTTCTCGGTAATACCGTCGGGGTGAGAGGCATACCTTCGCTTCGCTCAGGGTTTCTCCTCCACTTCGTTCCGTCGAAATCGAACCTGGTTCTCGCCAATACTGTCGCCCTAATGCAACTTGTTTAGAACACCTTTTGTCATGGGTTGACCAGATAATGAAAGTGTACCAGGAGGAGACTACTTAATCTTGAAGGAGTCTACCTTAAGGATTGATAGGATGTTGTGGAGAATTTCGTAGGAGGGATTGGCTTCGCCGCGCTCGATCCGAGAAAAGTAAGTTACATCAATATCGGCCGCTTTAGCGACATCGGCTTGGGTGAGCTTGGCTTTCTCGCGGGCTTTGCGGATCTTTTCGCCAAGCTCTTTACGGATTTTCGCGGAGTTCTGATTTTTCATGGTCGTATCATAGCCATTTTTGTATCACACGTATAGTATTATAAGCCCAGTAAATAGATACTAGCTACTACTTTTCGGCTGACGGTGGGTTGCTCGATTCAAGCACTTCTAACAACTGTCGAAGCCACTCTTCTTTGCCCAGTTCGTCCATAAGCTTGATGTTAGCGGCAATCCACTCCTCTTTTGAGACCATTGGTTCGTGCTCACTCGTCAGATACGGAGCAAATTGGATAGCGTAAAAAGGATTTAGAAAGACTTTTTTTAGCTCTTGCTCATTCATAGATTGATTCTAACCTGTAATGTCATGACCCTACAATAGAGGCGTTTGTTATCAGAAGCGGCTTTATATGATAGTAAAGAATAATGCTCTACCGAAAATGTCCGAAATGCAAAGGTACGATGATTAAAACCGATACCTACTTTCGTTGCTCTCAATGCAATTACGAAGCCAAAACCAAAGAAGAGATCGAAAAACTGGAAACCTACAAAAAGCCCGTTTAAGTACCACCCTTGTCAGCAGCCGCAGCGATACCGACCAAATGTTTAATCAGCTTTTGGCTGCGCACGTGGCAAAGGTAACCGATATACGACGGGACGCTGTATTTAATCTTATCCGGATCGTCCCTCATGTGCCTTGTTAAAATTCGATCAATCCGACGAACGGTTCGCGCTCGCGGAACGCTGTGATGCGGCCGGGCGACGTAGCCGACGAAATCGATTCCCCAATTGAGTTTCCGAAGCGTCGATTTAGTCGGGTGAACGTTTAAGTCCAGCCGTTCACGTAAGAATCGGGTAATTTCCACGAAGTAGCCGATCAGCTCTTCCGGATTTTGCCCTAGCAATAGAAAATCGTCGGCGTATCGCAGATAGTGCGACGCGTTGAGCTTATGTTTGACGAACTTATCTAACGGATCCATGTAGACGTTGGCGAACAATTGGCTAGTCAGATTGCCGAGCGGCATGCCGTTCCCGGGCGTGACATCGAAACTGTCGATGATTTGATCGAGCAACTGTAACAGTCGATGGTCGCCGATTCGTTCTCTTAATATTTTCTTGAGAATTTCGTGGTTAACACTGTCAAAGAACTTTTTAATATCCATCTTAATAGCCCAACAAGGAGCCGTGTAGTTTTTGCTGACTCGGCGAGCGTGGTCGACCAGTTCGCGAAACGCTCGATGCGTTCCCATGTCTTTCCGACAGGCGTACGAATCGGAAATAAAGGTCATGTCGTACAGGGGGTAAAGAATCTGGTAGATCGCCTGGTGAACGAGTCGGTCCCTGACGCTGGCCTTACTGATCAGACGCAACTTCGGATCAGTGATACGGAACTGCTGGTAACTGCCGGGGCTATAGGTTCCGTCAATTAAATCCCGGTGCAAAGCGAAGACGTTGTCTTCTAAGCGATACTCGAAAAGCTGAATGTCCTCTTTCTTCCGCTTGCCTCGGCGGTAATTTTTCCACGCCAAAAAGAGGTTGTCGACTGAGACAACCTGGTCAAAGCTTCCTTCGTGTAGTAATAGTTTCTTAATGGAAATTCTTTCTCAACAATTGCTGGGCGGCGTGCCGATTACCCAGAAAACTTATGATTTTTACAGACTTCTGCACCTACAAGTTCAGCGTTTTCCCAAGATTGAACGCTATGCGACCGGCCAAACCCTTCAGGACGAAACTCTGGACCTACTCAAATGCCTGCTCGCCGCTTGTGAAACTTCCGGCAGCGACAAAGAGAATCACCTCAAGAACGCCAGTCTTCAGCTCGAAACGGTTAAGGTCTTCATTCGGTTGGCTTACGATCTTCGCGCTGTCGACCGGAAAGCTTATATCCACTTACAAGAAATTTTGCAGGAAATCGGTCGAATGCTCGGCGGTTGGATTAAATCCGTTCAGAGCTTAAACGCTAATAATTAACCGAACGTTAAGCGAAATCTCAGCCGGTGAGCTGAGACTAAGCTTTGTGAATAGCGTGAGATTTCGGGAGAAGACGACACCGATATCGGAATTCGTGTTGTCCGGGTTATCGTTGTCCACGTTCAGGCCGTTGGCGTTGAATTCACCGGCATACACCAGGTTGCCATTGGACGAACGCTCCTTTGCGTTTTCCCAATTCAGTCAGCGGCACCGATGCACTAAGAAATAGAGACCGTGCCCGTATAACAATGCGGCGGCAGGCAAAAGTTTTGCCACCCGCGCCAGTAAAACGCAAGCAATCTTCTTACTATTCGGCCGGGCTGAGTCCGTGAACGCAGCCTCATTGGCAGGTGAATTTTAGCATATGTTACAAAGGAATTAAAGAGGGGGAGGGCTGATTTACAAAAATTCGCGCGAGCCGGCTTCGCCGGCGGCCGATAAATCCAAGGGCCCAAGAGCCAAGGTCCGAGACTAGCGATTGCGGGAGAGGACGACACCGACATCGGAAGGCGCGCGGCCCGGGCGATCGTCGTCCACGTGCAGGCCGTAGGCGTGGAATGCACCGGCATACACCAGGTGGCCATCGGACGAACGCCGATTGGTCCAGCCGTACATGTCTTCCAACAAACGAGCGTCGTCTCGTTCGCTTTTCGGTCGGTTCTCGAGGTACATGGCGGTATCGTACATCGCTTCGACCAGCGTTTGGCGGAAGAGCTTATTAAGCTTCAGTTCTTCCAATTGTTTGGCGGCTTCTTTCCAGTCTGAGTCAATAATTTTCTCAATTGCTACTCGTTTAACTTCGTATTCTTTGATCGCTTCGCCGTATTCAGCGCGTAATTTCGGATCGGCGATTTCTTTCATGACTTTCGTGCCGAGATAGGTCGCTATTTCACCAGTCTGCTGGAGATAGTTCTTGCTGGTCGAATCCGGAATGACTTCTCGGCTGGTCAACGCCCAGCCTGAACGCATCGCTTCTTTCGTGAAGAAGTCTTCGTTCTTGTACCAACTGGTATCGTAGAGAACTTTGCCGTCGTCTTCTTTATCGAACTTCGGTTGCAGGAGTTCCTGAAGTCGTTCCATCGTCAAGTGGCGTGCACGATCATCTCTGTCGTGGCGATAAACGAGAAACTGGCCGAGTTCCTTGGCTCGCTCGAGTTCTTCTTTGGAGAACGGAATGGCCGGAACTTTCTCAAGATCAATCTTAAGGCCCAGGATTTCCCGAACTTTGTCCGGCGAGACAACGTTTTCGGCACCGAGAATTCTCTGCGCCTCCGTGACTTGTTCAAGCAGCTCTCCAGAGAGCGGCGTAATTGTTTCCGGAATACGGGTGTCCGGCGCGGCGGTTGCTGCCGCACCGTCGGGCGCTTCACGTTCGGCACCGCGACGTTGCGTCGCCTCTTGCGGTACGTAGGCGACGTGTTTGATCAGCTCGTCGAGTTTTTGTTTATCTTGTTTGCTCTCAACTTTATTCGAGTAGTAATACTGAAGAGCTTTTTGGAAAGTTTCATTAATGTCGCCGTTGTAGAACTGTTGAACGAATTCTTTGACCCTTCTCGGCTCCATGCGATCGTCGTAGGTAAAGCGCTGCGGCTGATCGGCGGCAACCGTGCGATTATTGACCATTTCTTTGGCCGCTTTATGAAATTCTTTGTATTTGCCGAGCACTTCTTGAATGCCGGGGATCTCGGCCAACTGCTCGGGCATTAGCCGCTGATCGCGAGTCGTTAAATAGGATTCTTGCGGTACGGCGTTAGGATCCATTTCCGTAGCCAAGCCGAAGAGAACGTCGGTAGCGTGCGCGAACGTCTCGTCAGGCAGTGTCGAGGCCTCTTTCTGATAGTTCCAGCGACGAAGCTGAGCCGGGTCGAGCGGTTCACGAGCAAAATAACCTTTGCCCGGCGGGTTCATCAGTCCGACGACTTTGGTCTGCTCGCGATTAACCCTGACGGCCTCGGACGCGTCTTCCGACAAGACCACTTCAGTGCCCCGCTCCAAGGCGTCGAGTACTTCGTGGAGACGAATTAAAATGTTCGGCGGGGCGGCGTTCAGCTCATCAAGAATGACGACTTTCTGCTTGCCCTCTTCCAGGCGCAAGCCGGACGTGACTTTGCCGTCGGCGAAGATGTATTCGGGATCCCCGATCATCTGGCGGTGAGGGTTGGGGATGTAACGGCCCATCAAGTCTTCAACGTCGCTGGCGCCGTTTAAGTTGACGTAGTGGACTTCCCAATTGAGTTCGGAAGCCATCTTTCGAACGGTCGTCGTCTTACCGATACTGGTGCCGCCTTCCAAGAGCATCGGCTCGCCTTGGAGAAAACTGACGGCCAGCTTCTGCTGAAGCTCGAGCGAGAATTGGTCGTTAATGTAATCTTTATAGTGTTCTCGATCCGGCACGAATTGGCTCTTTTCCGCTTCGGCTTTTTTCAGCTCCACGCCGAGATAGGAAACGCTGTTCTCCGTTTCGGCGATCGGGCCGGCCGGTTGTTCGGTTTCAACGTCGGGAGCGACGACTTCGGCTTGCGCCTCCGCCTCCATGTCTGGCTGGTGTTCCGGTGATCCTGGTTCAGGCATGTTGATAGGTTGCCCCGACTCGGGACAAGAACGTTAAACCGGTTTTCTGGATTTCGGCCAGCTCTCGCTTGGTTACCAACAGAACGGTTCGGTTTTCTTTATAATTGGGCGAGAAAATCGCTTTCTGCATCGTCACCTGGTCGGAAACTTCAATTTGGCCGGTCGGGTACTGAACAACGAAGTCGTAGGCCTGCTTTAAAGTGAACGGATGGTGACCGTCGAGTACCAGGTAATTCTTCGAACCTTTGTGGGAAGCCTGAACGAGGTGATAAACCGATTCTTGTTCTTCATAACCGGCCTTTTGCAGCTGGGCGCGATATTGATGAAGCTCGTCTTCGTCTTCGGCAATGATCAGCGGCACTTCCTTGGAAAAACCGGAGATCTCAATGAATTCGTTAAAGGATTGCTCATCAATTGCCATATCTTTAATTAAGTCAGAACTGGTCATATCTTTCAATCGCTTCCCTGAGTAAGTCGGCTAATTTGTCAGCCATTTCGTTAACGTCGACGTTCGCCAGGCTGTTGGGGTAGTAATGGGCGACGTGTTCGGTTCCGCGACCAATACCGAGAGCGATTAGCTTCTGATCGGTCTCTTCTTGAATCTTGGCGACGACGTTTTCCAGATCCCACTCTTTTTTCGAGTGTTGCGGCGACTCTTCCGGCTGACCGTCGGACATCGGGATCAAGAACTTTTCCGCCGCTTTTTGTTTGGCCAGTCGCTCGGAAGCTTGTTCGAGCGCCCAACCGTCGTCGTTGTAGCGGGCTCGAGGCGAGTTGACTTCGGAGAGCATGCCGCCCATCCGCTCGCGGATTTCGTCGGACATCGCTTCTTCGTAGCTCTTCAAAACATGAAGACGGTCGTTGAAGCCGAGAATCTCGTTGTCGATCGAAAGGCGATTGAGCACTTCCGACAAAACGATCGCGCCCTTGAAGGTTTCGCCGATTTTGTTGCCGCTCGTCATTGAGCCGGACAGGTCGACCAGCAGGCTAAAAGCGTAATCTTTTTCTTGCGGCATTTCTCTACGTTCCCAAGCTCGGCTTTCCATGGCCGGTATGTCTTTGGCTTTTTCCTGGATTCTTCGTTTGATGTCGATGTGCTTGCCGGAGCGATGACCGCCCTCCCACATGTGAGCCCGACGCTCGACGAAAATCGCCCGCAGGTCATCTTCGAGTTTGTTGATCGTCTCCAACACTTCCCGGCGCTTTTCTTCGTAAACATTGGCGTCTTTTTCGAGCGTTCCCTCGACCAATTCCTTATATCTTTCGATTTCCTCTTTGTACTCCGGTGGAACATCCCGACCGGTTCGGTCGGAACGCCGTGTCTCGCCTCTGGCTTTATCTTTGGTTTCTTCGCCGGGTTCTTGCACTAGTTTGCCGCGAAGTTCCTCGTTGACCGCTTCTTCGAATTCTTTAAGCGCCTGACGAGCCCGTTCGGCCAATTCTTCTTTGACTTCTTCGGGCAGACTTTCGATGTAATCGCGAACGGCTTGCTTGGTTTCTTCGCTGAGCGAATCCAAATCGACGGGTGCAGTCGTTTGTTCCTGCTGTTCGTTCTCTTGGGCTCCACCTTCAGTTTGCTGGCTCCGTTGCTGCTCTTGCTGCTCGCGGGCTTTGTCCATCGCTTGCTGAAGCGCGTCTCGGAGTTCCTGTTGCTGCTCCGGCGTCATCCGATCTTTGAGTTCCTGCGGCAAGTCCGGCTGTCCTTCTCCGGGCTCTCCACCCTCGCCGCCTTCGCCGGATTGCTTTTGCATGTCCCGCATCTTCTGTTCCATTTTCTCGTCTTCAATGTCCTGATCGACGAGTTTTTTGAATTCCGGCCAAACTTCGTCGCGATTTATCTCGTACGACGTTTGGGCGTACTTGCTGATAGTTTTCTCGCTGCTGTCGGCTTCTTTTCGTGAGGGGTAACGCCACCAGGAATCTTGAGCCGAAGGCAACGTTTTGGCGATGACTTCTTTCACCTCGTCCGGCAGATCTTCGCTGACTTCACCGAAGCCCCCGTTCTGCTCTTTCAGCCACTGCTTGATGTATTCAAAACTTGCCTGAATGAAGCGCGGTTGGTGGCCGAGTTCTTCGGTCGCTTTCTCCTTCATTGTTTTCTCGAGATCAAGTTCCATCTGGTAAGCCATCTGCATTTGCTCGCGGAACTTCGGATAGTTTTCGGCGACGAAGTTGTTGATTCGCGGATCTTCGATCGAGTTCATCATGATCGAGAAGCCTGGTTGAGCCCAAACGTCCATCGGAATGAACTCGGTTCGGGAAATCCGTCGATGGCCGCCTTCGTGCGAGATGACGAAACGCAGGTAATCCATGGGTTTTTCCAGCAGGTCTTTCGGATCGACCCTGATAATGTTGTCTTTGAAATCCCAGTGCCATCCGGCGCCGGGTTCGTTCAGTTTGACCGGGATTTTGAAGTCTTTGCCGATAAAATAGGCAAGCGATGAAAGAATTTTCTGCTTATCTTCGATATCCTTCTGCTGGTCCGGCTCGAAACGAGCCAGAATTTCCTTGTCACCGCCGCCCCGGCGGAGCATTTGGTAGGCTTGTTCGGGGGATTGGTGTTCCGTCGGCAGCTCGGGTTGCTGTTCCGGCTGGGCTACCGCGGTTTCAGCGAACGCTTCTTCAGGCAGTTCCAGCGGTTGTGCTTCCGAGAGCTCGGCAGTAATAGGGTCGCCAAAATGTGAGGATTCAAGCCGCTCCATATATTCAGGTTATCTAAAAACAGGGAAAACGCCTAGTAAGTAAATCAGTTAGGTCACGACGCCTAGTGCTCCAATAGATAAACTTGGAAGGAGTTCAAAAAATCGCGACGAGACATTAATCTGTATAATTAAGGTATGGCTAGAGGACCTATATTGATAAACACAAATAAAGCGCTGATGTCGAAAGGCAAGAAAATATTATTTACTGCTCTCGCTATTGTCGGGTTCTTTATATTGATCGGCTTGTTTGCCGGTGGCGATACTCAAGCTCCGACTGAGGATTTTTCTACTGCCGCAGTTAATCAAACCGCTCCGACTCCACAGAGCGTTCAAACGGTTTCGGCTGTTGAGCTGTTCGGCAAAACCGAAACGCAGATCAGAGCGGATTACGCGGCTATTGCTAAAGACTTTAGCCAAGGAAGTTTAACGCCGTCCAAGAAAGTAAAAATTACCGGCTTTGATTTGAATCAGGCGAATGTTCAAGTTGATTTCAGCGTTGCCAATAACAAGCCGATCTACGCCGGGTATTCTTTTTCGGCTAACCCGCTTGACGAGACTACCGCCTGGGCAATTACCGGATTCAGTAAGCCCAAGGCAACACCCGAAGGAAACCCCGGAATCCAAGGCCGAACGGTGACGTATTGGCAGAATATCGACGAGATCAAACCGTTTAAAATGATTCAGGTTATTACCGAAGCCAACGGAAAAATCGGAAAGATAGCTTTCTCGCTCGAAGATTTGAATACTGCCAAAGGCTCAAGCTCTCTATACTACGTTCCGTAGGAGTATTTCTGCATATTGCCGGCACTATATTGACAAAAAAGTTAGTATGCATGGCTTGACAAGAAGTATACTAAGTCTTAAGATAGTATATATAGCTTAAGGGTATGCAAACTAACTAAATGAATATCGAAATTGGAAAGAACATCCTTCAGTCGCAAGGCTACGAAGCTTTCGTTCCGAATGCTTTTCCGCCGGAAGGTATCTTTGATTTGCCCTCAGAAATTCAGATAAAAACCGCGGAGGCTGGCCGTTTGGTAGGAAAACTCGATGGCATCACCCACACTTTGCCAGATGTCGACTTTTTCTTGAAAATGTTTGTCTTAAAGGATGCCACTTCTTCTTCACAGATTGAGGGAACAAAGGCAACCATTGTTGATGCAATTGAGAAGGAAGGCGGTGTGGCGACTCAAGAGACTGACGCTGGTGATATTTTGTACTACATCAAAGCGTTGGAGTATGGAACCGAACGACTAAAGAATTTTCCGATGTCGTTACGGCTGATTAAAGAAATTCACAAAGAGCTGATGACCGGGGCGCGAGCTACCCACTTTGCTGATCCAGGTGAGTTTCGTAAGACTCAAAACTGGATTGGTGGGACTTCTCCGGCCAACGCTTTCTTTGTCCCACCACCGATTTTGGAAATGGAGCGATCGCTCAGCGAATTCGAAACTTTTCTTCATGTTGAGAATCAAACCCTACCTCTCATTCATGCAGCCTTAATGCACGCTCAGTTTGAAACTATCCACCCATTCCTCGACGGTAATGGTCGGACAGGACGCCTGCTGATTACGATGCTACTCTGCCATCACGGCCTACTTGAGCGGCCGGTGCTTTTCTTGTCGACGTTTTTCAAAAAACACCAAAAACTCTATTACAATAGGCTTAACGGCTACCATGACGGAGAGGTGTGGAGCTGGCTCGACTTTTTCCTTGAGGGTGTCATGGAAACAGCCAACGAATCCATTCGGATTTCTAAAGAAATTACTAAACTTCGCGAAGACGATATGCTTAAAATTCAGGCACTCGCTAAGCGCGAGTCGGAAAGCGGTGTCTTGGTACTACGTAAACTCTATGCGCAGCCAATCGTTTCGACCAAAATCATTATGGACTGGACTGGCTACACTCGGGCAGGAGCGCAGAAAGTTATTGATCGCTTCATTGCGCTTGGTATTCTCCAGCCGAAAGATGAAAACGAAACCTATGATCGAACGTATATCTACAAAAAGTACGTCGATATTTTCTCGAGCTAAAAAGAGATCGAATGGGCGCAATAGTAAAAGAATTACAACGAGACGTACTAACCCCAACTGTTTCGGTAACTAATTTACTTCTCAAAGCAAAAGTCATCGCCAGTAAGCTGAAGCTTGATGATATGCTTGCCTGGATCGAGAGTGAGTTAAATGGCTACGATTCCACCGAGAAAGATTTACCGGCTTATCGAATAGTTTCCGGGCAGTTAAGGGCGCTTAATCCTGTTCGAGGGTGGCAGACTATAATAATTGAAGACAAGAAGGTCCATGAACTCGTATCAAAAAAGGGTGTAATTCAGCCGATTGGAGAAGTTGAGAATTTAGTAAAAGAGGGAAAGGTTGATGGCTCGTATTACCTTCCTTTGGGACCGGAAGCACGAAACACAATCGCGAAAGCAATTGATTTTGAAACGGAAATAAATTTCTTTACACAACATAGTGAGCTTAAAGGGATTATTGATGGTGTCAGGAACGCTGTGCTTAGCTGGAGTTTAAAACTTGAGGACATGGGGATTGTCGGCCACGACTTAGATTTTACTGAAGAAGATAAGGAGAAGGCTAGCTCCCCGCAAGTACAATACACAATTAATAATATTGAGAATTTTTCTGGCACGATCGGTAATGCTACAAACACTAACTCAACATTCGTCGCCAATATTTCAGCGGAAAAGGTCTTGGGCCTAGTAGAACAAATAAGAAAGTTTGCGCCCGATATAGAGCTCCCGGAAAATAAAAAGCGTGAACTAGACTCGAATCTTCAGGAGCTAGAAAAGACTGTGAAGACAGATCCAAAAAGTTCAAAGATAGGGAAGCTACTCAAAGCCACAAGAGAGATACTGATTAATGCCGCAGGTAACATCGCTGCACATGGGGCAATAGCACTCATTGATAAACTAATTTAATGAAAAAGAGCGAGATCTTCTTGGATTTTGGGTTAGTAATCCTGGCAATCCTTTCAACGGGACTGTTGGTTTTCGAAATAAATCATGACGTAACTGCATCGACGAGCACGTTAATCAGCAGGCTGGATTTAGGAATTGCGCTAATTTTTCTGGCCGACTTTATTTATGGCTTTGTGAAGGCTAAAAACAAGGCTTTATTTTTCCGTAAACGCTGGTACGAACTCCTGGCCTCCATACCAATTACAAACACAACGACGCAGGTTCTACGAAGCCTTAGATTGTTAAGGGTCTTACGAATTATTCGCTTGATGGCTAGAATGCGCAGGGTGGCTGATTTTTATTTAGACGGTCCGAAGTTCCAGTTACTTTCGATTATTCTGACCGTCTTTACGCTCGTTTTCATGGGAGCAGTTGCTTTTCACAGTTACGAATTCGGTGTTAATCAAAATATTCACAATCTTTTCGATAGCTTTTGGTGGGCGATGGTAACGGTCACTACTATCGGATATGGCGATATATACCCGGTCACTACAGCCGGACGGATCGTTGCCATGATGCTGATGATTATCGGAATCGGTACGATCGGAACAGTAGTCGGCTCAGTCGCGACTCAATTCTTAAAAGCCGAGGAAGAGTTCAAGAAAGATTGATTTACTGACGGTACTTCTCGCGTCGTACGTGGTCGTCAACGAAGAACTTTATTTTCTTCTCGAAAATTTGTCCTTTTTCGGACTCGAGCCGAAGCGTTAACACCACTTCTCCATCATCAAGATAATTAACGTAGCTGAGCGGTAAGAAAGTTACTTTCGCCTTACCGTCACGAATAACCCAACTGCTGCCGCCTCCCGCGTGTGTAACTGATGATTCACTAACATGACGAGGTCCAGTTGCACTAAACCTGCTGGGGGTCGAAAGAAAGCCCTCTTTTTTTAGTGGTGGTCCCGTATATGACGCAACCACTTCAACAAAATCACCCTCAACGGTAACAGTGTCACCATCTTTATAGTCAGTCACAATTCTTTCCGGGTCTTTCATCTGTTCCTGATCGGGCGACTCATAGCTACCTGCCAAGTTTGCCTGATTTTCATCGCTGGTAAGTTGACCAATCTTTATTTTGAGTTCGGTAAGGGTGAATGAGGGCTCACTCACTTCAGAGACATTACTGCTCTGCTGACTATTTTGGTTATTTGAGCCACCGATCACGCTAATAATGATGCCTATTACAAGGATAGCTAAGCACCCCACTCCGACTTTGAGGCCTTTTGTCATTGGCTATATGTTACACCTCCGGCACTACTCTGTCGATTCGGGATTAACAGAGTAAAAGGAGTTAACTTTTCTCCTGCCCACTCTCTCCATCGTAAGGACGGGTCCGACGGCATCAAGGTTGTCCGGCTACTATTTTACCCCTCCTTTTAAGGAAGGCCGGCTCCACCTTGACACCGCCGGCGTTCCGTCCTTGCTCTCTTGTCGAAGGGCAGGAAGGTCGACCAAGCCCGACACAAACATAACTTAAAGAGGAGGCTTCAATGACTACAAAGGTATTATCGAAACAGGCACGATTCAACGATCGGTTCCGGGAGCTGGGATTCGGCATTACCCTGACGCAGGGTGTTCACGCCTTGCCGAAGATCGACGGATTGCTTCACGCGGTTCGCAACTATGATAAGTTCGATGAAAAGAGCGATCCGTACGGCGAACATGATTTCGGTCAGCTGTATTGGTACGGCAAGAAGATCTTCTGGAAGATCGACTACTACAATCCGACGTATTCCGGCTGGTGCGATCCGCTCTCGGAAAATTGCAAGCGAACGCTAACGGTGATGTTAGCTGAGGAGTACTAATGGCTGGCAAACAAGCGATCGGGTACGTGCGCTCAGCGACGGTCAATCCTGACTCGCTGGCCGAGCAACACGCGCAGATCGAAGCGTACTGTAAGAAGCACGGCTTGGAACTGACCGGCTTTGAGTCGGATAGCGGTATCAGCGGGATGCGGAAAGACCGGCCGGGTTTTCGAAGGCTGTTGAAATGCCTTCGCAACTCGAAGATCCGATATATCGTCATGCGGGATCGATCGCGTCTATCGCGTAATCAGGCGCACTGGATTCACTACCAGCACGTCTTTTGGTTTCACCGCAAGAAGGTTCTATACATCAGCGACGAAAAGTAAGAGAAGGGTCTGGGGTTAACTGCCTCAGGCCTTTTTCTTTGGCAGTAGCTTCTCCAGAGACCGATCAGAACTCACAAGAAAGTGGAGATCGGGCTCGTCCGAGAATTCTTTTTTAATGTAGTACGACAAACCTTTGGCTAAGCGCGGATTTGAGCAGAGAATAATCACCTCTGGGAAGACGCTGTCTTCCTCTTCCCGCCATTCCCCGTCAGTAAAGTAATCGGCATACTTTCTAGCTCGATTGCGGAGCGCCTTGCCAGGCACGGTTAGTGGGGCATCCAGGAAATATCGCTTCGCTCCAATAGTAAAATAGGCATCCGGTGCCGGAGCAAGTATGTTCTCGACGCCGTTCAGGTCGGCTTTGGTCCAAAAGCCAAGCGCCCCTCCCGTTTGTTTCATCAGATCCAGATAAATCTGAGCAACGAAAACGCATCTGTCGCGAAAGGCCGGCGTATAGTTTCTCTCCCAGCTAATACGTTTTAACTCCGATGACGGCATATCCAGTTTCTTTAACACAGCTCTACTAGCCTTTCCTAACGAATAGACTGCCGGTATGACTGCTGACTTTCGATCGTAGTACTTTCTGACGTGATCGTGTGCCGTGAGTATGTTGAGCAGTTCGATGGTTTGACGATGGTTTTTGTAATTAAGAAGTGTTTGGATTTGCGGGCGGGTCAGGTAGCGGAAGCGGTACAGTAAAAGCAGGATGTCGGTGTGGCGTTGGGTTAGGTGAAGGGATGTTGTTTGTTCCATGGCGGAAAGCAAAGAAGTAAGAAGAGAGTATATATATTAATAAAGACTCTACTTTTTTACAGCTCTAACCAGTTGCGGGATTCAAATTCGGATCAGCTGCTGCTCTTTTCTTACTCAGCGATCCTAATGTCTTCCCGGGCTTGGCGGGAGCTGTTGTGGGCTCTCTTCTCGTAATCGGAGTCACGGCCTGCGGTTCCGGTTTTTGGTACAGAATGGCGTAGTTCGTCCGCGAAGCGTTAATCAACCGTTCCATCATTGCCAAGTCGCGTTGACTATTAATCGGGATGGTTTCGCCGGAGAACGGATCTTCGGCTTCAATTGCGGCTAGGCGCATATAGAACTTATGGCGCGGCAGATTAGCGATATCGCCGGTTTTAACGAGCGGCGCAAACTGCGCCAGCATCAATTCTTCATCGACCGGGCTGGCGGTGCGGAAACAAACCACAACGCCGGTATTGGCCAGAATCACGTCGACGATGGAGCGGTCCGATTGCTGAGCCGTCGATTGCTCGGCAATCGTGATTCTTAAGCCGAACTTTCGTCCGCCCGACAGTAGCTTGGTAAACGAGCTGGTAGCAAAGTTCTGGAACTCGTCGACGAATAAATAAAACGGCGTCCGACTTGATAATGCTTTGCGGGCCCGGCGTTGAGCGGCCTGATGAATCTTGGCGATTACTATCGTACCGAGGAGCTGAGAAGTATCTTCGCCGATTCTTCCCTCAGCCAAGTTACAGATCAGGATCTTCTCAGAATTCAGAATTTCTTCAAAATTGATCGTCGACTTCGGTTGCTCCAGAATCCGCTTGGCAATCGGCGAGAACAAAAAGCGACCGATCTTGGCGGTTACACCGCCGACCATTTTAACGATCTGGTAGTCGCCGGCTTTACCGAACTCGTTCTTCCAAAAGCTTCGCAGGTTCTCATCTTTTAACCGGGCGATAACCTGCTTTTGAAACTGTGGATTATTCAGCAATTCGTAGACCGTGAAGATTGTCGCGTCTTCAACCGTAAAGGCAGTGTGAATAGTGTTGCGCAAAATGTATTCGATTCGGTGGGCATCGGTATTCTCGTCCTTGTTAAAGATGCGACGAAAAATGGAAACAATACTTTCGCAGACGAATTCCTTTTCCAGCTCCAGCTCGTCGTCAGTCAGGCTAGGCGGCAGTTCTAATAAATTAATGCCGATCGGATGAGCAATATCAAACGGATTAAAGTAAATCACATCGTCAATTCTTGATTCCGGAATGGTAGCCAGTAAGTCTTCGGCCAAGTCGCCGTGCGGATCGATAACGGCTAAGCCTCGCCCTTTGGCGATGTCGCTGGCCGCTATATGATAGATCGCGGTCGATTTACCGGAACCGGTCTGGCCGATTAGATACATGTGCCGCGAGCGCTCGTCATCCGTTAAGCCGATGTTTGTTTCGCTGTTGCCGTAGCGATTGAGTGCAAAGACGGTATCTAACTCACGATTGTTTTTGAGCGAAAGCGGCGCTGGCAACTCGCGACTTTTGGATTTAATCAAGTCTTCTGTCCGAATCGTTTTGGTATACGGGAAGTGATACAGCGCGCCGACTTCCGAGGCCGAGAGTATCAAGCCGTGCGTATTTAAGCGGCTTTTGAACTGCCAGCGGCGCAGCTTTTGACCGACTCTGCCGAGCCAGTTTTTCTTATTAGTTAGCGACTGTCCAATAGGGTGCGCGAAACTCATAAAAGCCGAGAGTAAACCACGCTCACGAGTCTTTAGCTGGCTCTTCTCAACTATCAATAAAGCACGGACCGACGTTTCAAAAAGCGGCTGATCGAGCTTGGAATTAGTTAGTTCCTCCAGTGGTTGATGAGCAGGAGTGCCCTTGTTCGGTGTAATCTTGCGGCTCGGCAGTGTTGTCTTCTGGCTCGTAACAAATTCTGACAAAACTAAGAACGGAATCATCAGCAGCCCGACAACCGCTTCGACAACATTTGCCACCCGATCAACTGTTCGCTGCGAAGCCAATGCCGAAGGTTGGATCTTAAGGGCTTTGCGCTTGAGGCGGTTCTGCCGATAGTTTCCGACCGGCTCAACAACAAGTTGAAGTGCCAATAGCTCATTGTCTTTTAGCTGTGTCATGTTGCCGGTCAGATAGACCAGCGGGTCGTGACGCTTTAAGTCGGTCTGGTCGCTCAGTGGCAGAGCCGGGTGTCCAGCGAGCTTAAACTCCAAGACCTTTGCTTTTAATCCTTTCGGCAATTCATCCGGCAGATATTCGTCTGCTTCTTTGACTTTGAGGGCCGGCAGGTAGGCTCTGAGGCTCCGTTCCATCGGCTCGGCCAAACCTTTCGGTACTCGGAATAAGTAGCGGATACCGGTTTCTTTGTGCGACACGATCTCCAGCGAACAGTTCGGCTGTCGCAACAAAAAACGATCCGCTAAGGATCGCTGGCGTAACAAACCGTAAACAAGAGTGAATAATTGGGCGGTCGAGACTGCCGGTACTTCCGTATCAGTCGGCGGAATAACTTCCAGCAAAACCGACTCTTGCTTTAAGCGCTGATAGAACGCGACTAACCGGGTGACACAGGCGAGAACGACCCAAACTCCAATAACGCCCAGGGCGTACAACCCAAGCAGACGGATCGCTTCTAAGCTGATGGTGATTGAGGGAAATACGTTCATAAACTTGCTTCCGTATTACCCCTCCGATAGCGGAATGGTGCTTGTTTACGGTAGGTTTACCACAAACAACATATGCTAGTAAAGAGTGCTTTCAGAGCTAAATATTTGACAAGCATATGCCAGAGGTGATATTACGTAGGCAAATTAACATACTCGACTGTTAATTAATTATTAATTTACAACTGCGGAGGGGAGAAAGGATATGTATGTCCACTCGCCTTCGGACGTTCGGTCTTTCGTTATTGCTCGCTCTCGTATGGGTTGCCCCGGTCATGGCCGCCCCTGCTGATGTCGCTAAAGTACAGAACTTTATTCAGAACGCTATCACGATCCTGGTGACGTTTGCCGGCCTCCTTGCGGCCGGGTTTTTTGTAATGGGAGGGATCGGTTACATCACCAGTTCCGGTAATCCGGAGCACTTGGATCGGTCAAAGCGAACGATTATTTATTCGGGAATCGGCTTAGCGGTCTCGATCGGGGCTTTTGTCCTTAGTAACGCTATCTCGGAGTTGGCAACCACCGCATTCGGTAAATAAAAGAAATGAAACGACTGTTCACCGCACTCTTGCTGGCGGGGACGGTCTTGCTCGCGCCCGCTTCGGCTTTAGCCGCCTCTAACGGCGAAGTCGCCCGATTCACTCAAGACACCTTAACGGTATTAATATCCGTAGCCGGGTTAGCTGCGGCCTTCTTTTTAATCCGTGGCGGTTACGTCTATATCACTTCAACCGGCAAGCCGGAAGCGCTGTCTGAGGCTAAGCGAACCATCCGCCAAGCTCTAATCGGTCTGGTCATTGTCATTGCGGCGGCCGTGTTCTCTTCGATGCTCTCGTCGGCCTTTACCGAACCGAATACGCCGGCGCTCGGTACGGCCATTAACTTAGCGCCGATCGAGCCGCAAGCCGACGACGGTTCGTTGGCCCAAGTGATTATGAAGGCGATCGCCGGCTTCCTCCAAAACATCGTTCAGTCGGCGACCAAACCGATCATCGACGGGATTATTCATTTCCTGACAAGCACGCCGATGCTTTCGACCAACTCCGTTGTCTTCAACTTTTGGCTGGTGATGATCGGGATTACCGATTCACTATTTGCCTTAGGTATCGCGCTTTTAGGTTTCCAAGTTATGAGCGCTTCAACCTTCGGATTTGAAGATGTGCCGTTGAAACAATTACTACCGAGAATCGGCTTAGCCTTCTTACTGGCCAACACCTCGATCTTCTTGATCGACTGGATCATTACGCTTTGCCAAACACTGATCAATGCGGTCTTGAACGCCACCGGCGGTATCGGCTCGGCCTGGATACTAAATGCTTTCGATCCGGCCGCCTTGGCAACCGGCGGGACGCTGCTGATTACGTTGATCTTTATGGTCGTCTTTATCTTGCTGGCGGTTATTCTCCTCTTGTTCTATGTCAGCCGGTTGATGATCCTGGCTTTCGGCGCAGTGATGGCTCCGCTTCTTTGTCTTTTGTGGCTGATGCCGAAGATGAGCGATTTTGCCGAAGCCGCCGCTAAGACCTATATCGTCATGATCTTCAGCCTCTTTATCCACGTCGTTATCATTCAGCTCGCTTCGGCCTTCCTGACGATCCCGAACCAGGTTAATACCAACCCGTTCATCTCGATTTTGATCGGCATTGCCTTATTCTCGATTCTCTTAAAGAGCACGGCGATGACGGTCCAGCTGACCTTAGCTACTCAAGCGACCGGCATCTTTAAGAAATTCGGCGGCCAGTTCCTTAATGTCGTCAGTCCGGCTCCGGCCGAAGTTGCTTCTTCCCGCGCCAAATCGGCCGCCGTTAAGAAAGGAGCGGCAGCATGAAGACCACCGTCGTTCCGGCCCAGATAACGACCGTTGAAGACCGCATTGCTGGCAACTTCACGTTCGCCCAAATCTTCCTGATGATCGTAGCGTTGATTATCGGCACCGTTTTCTACGTCCTTATTCCGCCGAAGATGCACCTCGGCTCATTTAAGCTTTCTTTAATCTTGCTCGAGTTCTTCGTCTTTATCGGCTTAAGCATCCGGATTAACGGCAAAATCGTTGCCGAGTGGCTATCGGTCTACTCTCGTTATTCCAAACGACCGCGCCGCTATGTCTTTACGAAGAACGACGAAGCTGGCCGGGAACAGATCGCAGTAGCGAAGAAACAAGCCGTGACCATCGAGGAGCCGAAGAAGAAAACCAGGGCGCTGTTGCCAAGTATCCCGCTCACCGATGAAACGCGGGTTAATCAATTATTAACCAACCCCTCATTAACGCTTTCGTTTGAGGTTGCCAAGAAAGGAGGTCTCGATGTTTCGATCACGCCGATCAAAGACTAACGGTTCCGCTCGCAATCAAATCGCGATTAAAGGCGTTCGCGATAATATTCTGATCCTGCCGGATAACCGCTATCGGGCGGTCTTAGCGACTTCTTCGGTCAATTTCGAACTCCAGAGTGCCGATGAACAAGATGCCATCGTCGATAACTTCCAGTCGTTTCTCAACTCCTTAACGACACCGGTTCAGATATTAGTCAGAATCCGCGAACTCGACGTTGATCGCTACATTGAGGATTTCCAAACAGCACGGGCTGACGAGAAGCAGCCGATCTACAAAAAGCAGATGGAAGAGTACGGCAAGTTTATTCGCGAGCTGGTCGCCGGTAACAAGATTCTGTCGCGGCGGTTTTATGTCGTTATTCCGTTTGAGAGCCGTACCGTCACCGACTTCAAACTCGTCAAGGAACAGCTCCATTTGGAACAGGAAATTGTTGCGAAAGGTCTGGAAAAGCTCGGGATGACCGCTCGGCCGCTGTCGAGTTTGGAGATTTTAGATTTGTTCTACGGTTTTTACCGGCCGGAACAGGCGAAGATTCAGCCTTTAACACAGGAGCTAATCAAACACACCAATGCCACCAATTATCTCTAGAGTTAAAGCCGGGTATAAAGTCTGGAAGAAAGAGCGCGACGAGCGTCGCCAGAAGCTATCCTCCCACGTCGGCGAGCAGGATCAGCTCGATTTTGTTACGTATTCTGGCCTAGAAGAGCAGCCGAATCATCTTGTTATCGACGGCCGATATATTCGCACCCTCTATATTTCGGGTTATCCCTACACCGCTTCGAGCGGCTGGCTGAACCACCTGATTAACTTCAACCACAACGTCGATATTTCCTTCCACATCGAGCCGGTCGAGGCAACGTTCGCTTTGCCGAAGCTGAACCGGAAAATTACGGAGATGACTTCAACTAAGCGGGCGATGGAGCGATCCGGCCGGATTATCGGCGCTGAGCTGCTTGATCCGCTGGAATCGGCCATTGAATTGCGCGATAAGATCCAGCGTGGCCAGGAAAATCTCTTCCAGATTTCGCTTTACATCACCGTTTCAGCCGATTCGTTGGTTGAGCTGGATAAAACCGTCAAAGTTCTCGAAACGTTACTGGCAACCCGGCTCTTTTACACCAAATCGGCGATGTCCCAGCAGCTTGACGGCTTACAGTCGGTTTTACCGCGCGGCGACAATCAATTGGCCCAAAAGCGTAATCTGGATAGTTCCTCGGCAGCGCTGACCTTCCCGTTTATTTCTTCCGAATTAGTTCAGGAATCGGGCGTACTTTACGGAATTAATAAGTCTAATAGCTCGCTGGTTATTCTCGATCGGTTCAGTCTGCCAAACGCGAACAGTATTCTTTTTGCTCAATCCGGAGCCGGTAAATCTTACACGGCCAAAGTCGAGATTTTGCGCCACTTAATGCAAGGCACAAAGGTTATTGTTATCGATCCGGAGCGAGAATATCGGCAATTAGCCGAATCGGTTAAGGGAACGTATATAAAGCTGTCGGTTCACTCTAAAGAGAAGATTAACCCGTTTGACTTATCGGTTAATGCTTATAACGAGGCTGATAGCTTCGCCGATCACGTTCAATCACTGACTGAAATCATTTCTTTGATGGCAGACGGTTTAAGCGCCGAAGAGAAGTCAGTTGTCGACAAAGCGATTATGACGACCTATAGGAAATTTGGTTGGACAAAAAAGAAAACGGCCAAGAAACCAGGTCATGTTTATCCCTTACTCTCGGATCTTCATAAAGAGCTAAAGACGCTGAAACAAACGAAGTTATGCCAGCGGTTAGAAAAATACACCAAGGGTTCGCTGTCGGAAGTATTCAATTCGCAAACCAACATCGAGCTATCCAACCGCTTAGTCGTTTTCGACACTAAAGACCTGCCGGAGTCGCTGCGGCAGATTATGCACTTAGTGGTCGCTCAGTTTACCCAAAATCAGGTTAAATCCGATCCCTCCAAGCGAATTCTGGTCATTGACGAAGCTTGGCTGATGCTCGAGCACGAAGAATCGGCGAGATTTATCGCCGGATTGGTACGACGAGCGCGGAAATATTATCTCGGGGTCAGTATTATTTCCCAGCAAGCCAGCGACTTCTTACAAAATGCTTACGGTCGTGCCATTGCCTCGCAAAGCGCCCTGCGTATCTTAATGCGCCAAGACACAACCACGATTAAGAATGTAGCCTCTGAATTTCGCTTAAGCGAGTATGAACAACGGTTTCTGTTAACCTGCGAGCGTGGCGAAGCGCTAATTATCGCCAACAACCACCACGTCGCCGTCAAAGTGACTGCATCTGAATCCGAGCATCCGCTGATCACAACCGATCCATCCGAACGTCGCCCTAAGCAATGAGCCCCAACACCCTGAATCTACTTGCCGCTGCGTTCTCAATGAAACGTGAGGTTAAGCTCGTATTCTATACGGTCGGGATCATTTGTTTGATTCCTATATTTATAGTTATTATCCTGACCCAAGCCGGGTTTAATGTTGTTTCCGATGCTTTAGCAACCAATGACGCCCAGTCCGGTGCCGTTGAGATCCATAACCCGGGTAATGGTGACGTGATTGAGACGGTTGAAGATCCCCGCATCTGGCCCGCGCATGGTGTTGTCACACTGGAATTCGGAGAACCAAATTTGCCATTCTATTTATTTCACACCGGAATTGATATCGCTGACCCGCAGGGACGGATCGGGGTGACTCCGGTTCACGCCTTTATGAAAGGTAAAGTGAGGTATGCCGATACGCGCGGCGAACTCGGAACGCACGTGATTATTGATCACGGCAACCTACTTTCTTCAACGTATGCGCACTTGGACTCTCTCAACGTTGAACGTGATGACGAGGTCGAGATGGGCACGTTTTTAGGGATGATGGGCGATACCGGTCAATCTTCCGGTCCCCACCTTCACTTTGAAATTAGAGTCTTTCGGCTGCCTGTTAACCCTCGGATTTTTCTGACTGGCGATCCCACTGTCCCCTGATCCACTAAGCGAGATTGCACGACAGTTAAGCGGCAATTGTGTGGGGACGGGGTCTTTTTGTACCCAGATAATCGTCGCTTAACTGGCAGGGAATCGAGTGTTCAATATCTATAGAACTCCCTCTTGACACTAGGCTTATAAGCCTAGTATAACTAGGTATATAGTACTAGTTTGGAGGGTAAATGGACACATCAGAACAAGCACAGACAAACCAAGAAACGGCTACTGCCGGTGAGGTACAAATGGCCGACGAACGAGTGTTGGACTATTCGCTTCTCAGTCAGCGAAAAGCGTTTGAATCGTCGCTTAATTCGTTGTTTCCGACGTCGGAAGAAGACAACAAGCTCCAGAAAGCGAGAGGAATGTTGGGAGAATTGGCTCAGACGATTCCTGACGATGAGCTGGCAGTTTATTTAACCCAGTTTCAGTACCTGCTCGATGAATGGTTGGACGAGTATGAACAAGAGTTATTTAACGGCTTAACCCTGCGACGATTGTTGCAGGATAGATAGGAGGAGTATGGATCAATCCGTGTTCGATAAAGCGCCAAAGAAAACAGGCGGGGCAGTTGTGTACATTCGGGTGTCGAGCGAAGAGCAGGTTGAAAACTATTCGCTGGCGACACAGGAAGATATTTGCCTCAAAGAAGCGGCCCGTCGAAAAATGACGGTTGTCGAGACATTTCGGGAAGAGGGAAGATCGGCCAAAACGATCAAGGGTCGGCCCGAGCTGATTAAAATGCTGGAGTATTGCCGCAAGCACAAAAAGGAAATCGATGCGGTGATCGTCTATCGTCTTGACCGGATTTCGCGTCAAACGGCCGACTACTTAGTGATTCGGAAGAAATTGGCTGAGTGTGATATCGGCCTTATTTCCGCAAGTGAGCCGACCGGTAACAGTCCGACCGAAAAGTTTGTCGAAACGATGCTCGCCGGATTTGCTCAAATGGACAATGATGTGCGGGGCGAGCGAGCCAGAAACGGTCTGCGAGCACGTTTTCTCTCCGGGTTGCCGATGAGTTATACCCCGATCGGTTATTTGAATGAAAACGGTTATGTCGTCAAAGATCCGGCTATGTTCGACGAGCTCAAGAATGCCTGGGATCTGATGGCAACGGGGACAAAATCACTACGCGAACTGGCTAAGATTCTGGACGAGAAAAATCTGAAAGTTCGCTATCGCTCCGGTAAGCAATTCAAAATCAAAGGTCAAACAATTCAGCGGATGTTTCGCAACAAATTCTATATCGGCAAGATTGTTTCCAAAAAGTACGGCCAGGAAGTACCCGGCCAACACTCGCCGATGGTGACGGAAGAGCAATTTTATCGCGTTCAAGCGATCCTGGATGGCCGAAACGTTAATATTGCCAAACCGTTGGCGAAAAAGAATCGGGACAATCCGGAGTTTCCGTTGCGACGGATCGTCAAATGTTGTGGCTGTGGTTTCTCATTAACTGCCGGGTGGTCGAAAGGCAAGAAACAACGCTTCGCTTACTACCTATGTCAAAAATGGTGTAGTAAGGCTAAATCGGTTCCGGTCGAGGACGTAGAAGCGGAAACCCGACAACTGCTGCGACATGTCAGCTTGTCTATTAAGGCGCTGGATTTGGTCAGTACGTTCTTGAGAAAAACTTATTATCACCGTGTTTCGACGCTTCAAAAGCGACGAGAACAGGCCGATGAAGAGCTGCGCAAACTCTATGAAACGCGTCAGAGTCTCATTGAAAAGAACTTAGCGGGGATATACTCGGACGATATCTTTCGTGAGCAGAATCGCTTGCTGGAAGAGAAAATTACAGTTATTCAGGTCACGAAAAACGACGACTTGATCACCAAGTACAATATCGAAGACGTCACAACTTTCATTCGCGAAAAGTTCAAAGACCTGGCCAAAACTTACGAGACAAGCAACCTCCAACAGAAGAGAATGCTGTTGTGTTCAATTTTCCCCTCTGGACTCACGTGGAGCTACCCTGGCTATTTGAACACCCAAATTAGTAAGTTTTATCAGGTTATGCGTGACGCTGATAAATCAGCTGTCACATTTGGTCGGGGTGAGAGGGCTCGAACCTCCGGCCTCACGGTCCCAAACCGCGCACTCTACCAACTGAGCTACACCCCGTAGGTAGTATTTTACTACGAGGTAAGGTTAAAAACCAGGCTTAACGGGTGTTATTTTACGACCGCAAAAGTGGCGACAACATTTTTAATGTCGTCCGAAATTTTTGAATCTTGTAGGTCTTGAGGCAACGCTTGAGCTTGGCTCCAACCCCAAACGTAGTCTGTAGTCTCGCCAAGCTTGGTTGGTTTATTCGCCTCATCCTGAGAAGCCAGCCATTGAGCAGGGGTATACACAGAAACGGCAAACAAACTAGCGTACTTAGCGTCATGATCAACACTGGTTGTCGTCCAAACTTCTTCTGTTGATGAAGTCGGCATCTGGAAGTAGCAAGTTACTAGTGCATAGCCAGGTTGTGGGTCCATGTCTTTTTGTAGTACCTGCTTAACTTTGTAATCGTTCCACTTATCGCCGAATGTCATCGAAAATCCGTATTTTGCTGTGTCACCACACTCAAGTGCTGCGGGAGAGCTGGTATCCACCTGCTTTTGCTTGGCTACAGGAAGCGGATCGGCGTTACTTGCTGAGGGGGTATTGTTGGCGTCCCAAACTAGATAGCCAAGGGTGCCGATTAAAACTAGAGAAAAAACTAGTAGTACTACCTTTAAACTTACTGACGCGTGCTCGCTCGGATTATGTATTTCGTTGAGCTCCATTTATAAAACCTCCGCTTTCTCGAATAGGGTGCAGCAGGAGCAGCCGCTGCCACCGTGTACTTCGTACGTTAACTTTATTATTACCGGTTTGTCGGCCGTCGAGGCGATAAACTTGGTCTGATCGGCAAGACTCATCAATCCGCCAGTTGGTTCTGGATTGGCAATAATTTTACCACCTTCCAAACAACCGCAACCGAGCAGGTAGTCAGAGCCAAGTTTGGCGTTGACGGTGTTACCTTCACCGGTAATGCCGGCTTCAATTTTGGCCTTAAAAGCATCGTCTTTAAACTTTTTAACGGCAACGTAGGCGACATTTTTTATTATCTCTTCGTCCATGCCAACGTTCTGTTCTTTGGTATGAATATAACCACAAACGATCGTGCTAAAGTTTTCACCACCAAAAATATCGAAGGTTTTACCCGGGATTACAGCGGCAGTGACGGTCGAGAAGTCGCAGGGGTCGGCTGGAGCTGTCTCGGCTGTGTTTTTCTGTGCTGTTTTTTCTGAGTTTTGGATTACGTTAGCGCTGTATTCGGTGTTATCTATCTCGGTATTCTGTTGGTAGACTAAATACCCAAGTGTCCCGATTAATACGATCGCAAAAACCAGTAGGATCGTTTTCAAACTAACTGACGCATGTTCGCTCGGATTGTGTATTTCGTTTAGTTGCATGTTCCCCTCTCTATGTATATTTATCCTAACAACTTTTTACCCCAGGTAAATACCGGTAAAAATGTAAATTGACTGAGGTAAGACGACGCCGTATACTGGCTCCAGACAATAATTATGTATTTTCAAACTATTTTACAGAAAGGAATAACTAATGACGCCAATTACCATTGGGATACTGGCGGGTTTGGGCGGGGTAGCCGTCGGATTCGTCGTTCGTCACATTTTACTCTCAAAAACACAGGAGGACTTAGACGCGAAGGGTAAAGAGCTTCTCCTTAACGCCAAAGAAGAAGCCCTTAAGTTAAAAGAGCAAGTAAAGAAAGAGGAAGAGGAGCGCCTTAAAGAGCTTAAGAGAACTGAAGAACAGCTTCGCGAGCGCGAGCTTTCCGTAGAACGTCGAGCTGAGAAGCTGGACGGCGATCGTGAGACGATCGAACGAGCGAGCGCAGAACTCGAAGAAACTAAAAAAGAAATTGAAACACTGCGACAGAAGCAGGAAAAAGAGCTCGAGAAAGTTGCTAAGTTGTCGAAAGATGACGCAAAAGAGATGCTCTTAGCTGAGATCGAAAAGGATTACTCAGCTGACATGATTCGCAAAATCCGCTCGATGAAAGAGACAATGAAGAAGCATTGGGATACTGAGGCGAAAGAGCTAATCACGACTGCGATCGAACGGCTTGCGACCGACATGACAGCTGAAATGACCGTCAACTCCGTGCATCTACCAAACGAAGAGATTAAAGGAAAGATTATTGGTAAAGAAGGACGCAATATCCAGGCTTTTGAGAAGGCTACGGGCGTTGACTTAGTGATTGACGAAACTCCAGAGACAGTTCTAGTTTCGAGCTTCGATCCAGTCCGCCGAGCCGTAGCGGTCAAGGCTCTTCAAGCGTTAATTAAAGACGGGCGAATCCAGCCAGCAAAAATTGAAGAGCTGGTCAAAAAGGCTCAGGACCAAATCGAAGAAGAGATTAAAGAAGCGGGAGAAGCAGCCTTGCAAGAGGTTGGTCTCGGTGGCTTCCACCCAGAGTTAGTGCGGCTGCTTGGTTCAATGAAATTCCGAACGTCGTACGGCCAGAACCAACTCGCGCACGCAGTTGAGGTGACACACATCGCTTCAGTGTTAGCCCGTGAGGTCGGCGCTGATATCAATATCACCAAAAAAGGCGCGCTGTTGCACGATATCGGTAAGGCAATTAGCCATGAGTATCCAGGCTCACACGTCGATGCCGGTGTTGAGATCGCTCGTAAATACGGTCTTGGCGAAGCCGTTGTTCACTGTATCGAAGCTAGTCACGAAGACACCGAAGCTAAATCGGTCGAAGCAATTCTGTCGCGGACAGCTGATGCGATTTCAGCAGCACGTCCTGGCGCTCGTCGTGAATCGACTGAGCAGTACATTAAGCGGATGACCGAGCTGGAAAACGTTGCCAACTCATTCCCTGGTGTTCAGAAGTCGTTTGCCATTCAAGCTGGGCGCGAAGTCCGTGTTCTCGTTAAGCCAGAGATGATCGACGATCTAACCGCTATGAAACTTGCACGTGAAGTTGCTAATAAAATTGAAGCTGACCTTCAATATCCAGGAACGGTTAAAGTAAACGTAATTCGTGAAACGCGCTTTGCTGAGGTTGCTCGCTAGGCAAAGAAGTGCGACGCTGGAGGGGTAATGAATAAAGACGATTTCGCCAAAAAGTTAGCTCAGAAGTCGCAGCTTACTCCAGAACAAGCGACGACTTTTGTCGACGCCTTTAGTACTGTTCTAGCCGAATACTTTAAGAAAGGTGAGAAAGTTGTGATCGCTGATTTCGGTAGCTTTTACGTCCGCGACGATAACACTGTTCAGTTCAACCCATCAGCTAAGCTAAAAGATCTCGTTGACTAGTGCCCTCGGCAGGAGTTGCACCTGCGACCATTTCCTTAGGACGGAACTGCTCTGTCTACTGAGCTACGAGGGCTTATGCATATTGTAAAAGAAAAGGCGGGCTTACGCCCGCCGCGGATCAGACCAGTTCGGCTCTGCCAACTGGGCAGCACGTTTTCGCTCTAAGGTTAATTGCGAGAATTTGGCCGCACGTGCAGCGGAAGACGGTGTCGTTCGGTCCAACTTGGCCGAGCGTCAACGCGCCTGGAATTCTGGCAACTTCCTCGGGATCGAGCTTTTGATACTGATCGGGTTCTTCTTCCATACAATTCGGACAACGAACCAAAGTTTCCTCCATGGCACGCTCGTGGTCGAGCGTTGGAACAGAGTACAGAATCCGTTAGAATACGTCAAGGCATCCGAGTGTTAATTTCGGAGTGTAGCTCAGTTGGTAGAGCACATGGCTGGGGGTCATGAGGTCGCTGGTTCGAGCCCAGTCACTCCGACCGTTGCGGGTTGTGGCGCAGTTGGTAGCGCGCGTCGTTCGGGACGACGAGGCCGGCGGTTCAAGTCCGCCCAACCCGACAAACTGTTTGACGAAACGGTATAATCTTTTACACTGTGTCTATGGTTCAGAAGATAGATATTAGTACCTCGACGTTACTGCGTTTTATTCTGCTTCTGCTTGGAATTTGGTTTATCTATTTAATTCGCGACGTTCTGGTACTTCTATTTCTCGTGATTATTATTGTTGCTGGGCTCTCGCCAACCGTTGAACGCTGGAGCCGCGTCATCACCAGACCCGGCGCGGTTATCTCGGTGTTTGTGCTCATTTTCTTGGGATTGGGTTTAATTTCGCTACTGTTAATCCCACCGTTCGTTGAGCAGCTTAAACAATTTAGTGCTAATTTACCGACCTACGCCGATCAGCTAAGTAATAGCGAGCAAACAGGCTTTATTAACGACGCTATTAATTTAATCGCTAAAAATATCGAGAGTCTTTCAGGTCAATTGAGCGACTTTGGCGGGACGCTTCTAACTCGAACACTCGGGCTAGTGAACGGTTTAGTGGCTTTTGTGACCGTACTAGTGCTAACCTTCTACCTGCTTATTGAAGAAGAAGGCGTCAAAAAGATGTACCGAGGTATGATACCGGGCAACTGGCACGGGGCACTGGCTGAGACCACTAGAAAAATTGCGGGCAAATTGGGTGCATGGCTACGTGGCCAGCTCTATATGATGGCGATTATTGGATTTGCAGTGACAGTCGGCTTGCTAATTATTGGTTCGCCGTATGCGTTAACACTCGGTGTATGGGCCGGCTTAACCGAAGTAATTCCGATCGTCGGTCCGTGGCTTGGAGCCGTGCCGGGCGTTGCTGTCGGTCTGGCCGAATCACCGCTTCAAGGATTCTTGGCGTTGTTAGTTTACACAGTTATTCAGCAGCTAGAGGGTAATATTTTGGTGCCAAAAATCATGTCCAAGGCTGTTGGTTTGAACCCGGTAATCGTTATTATCGCGATTTTAATTGGCGGTAAACTCTACGGCTTACTTGGTGTTCTACTCTCGGTACCGCTCGCAGCAGCGATTAGCGTAATTGCTGAGGACTGGGAAGTAATTAAAGACACGTTTCTACCAGACGCTGCCAGACGTCGAGCGTAACACGTATGAAAGTAGTGGTTTGCTCACTAACCTACCCGCTCCCAAACGGAGTTACTAGCTCAATTAACGAAAGTGTTGACGGATTAATCGCGTCCGGTCATCAGGTGAGGATTATAGCTCCAGACTACGGTAAGGGTAAGGCGCGTCCAGAGCATTTTCCCGTTTCCTCTTCGGTGTTTGGCAGGGCGCTCGTTCGGTTTTTCGGCAAAAAAGAACGAATGTTCGGACTGGGCGCTGCCGCTGAAATTAAAGCGATCGTCGACGAGTTTGAGCCAGACGTTTTTTGGCTGCACACCGTCAGCTGGGCACAGAACGCCTTTGAAAAGATTATGCTCGAGAGCCAATCACGGAAGGTGTTAACGTATCACACGATGTTGGATATGTACGGGAGATTGTATTTGGGTAAACTCGGTGAGCAGGCGATGATACTACGCTCGAAAGAAGTAGCAAACAGCGTTGACGCTGTGATTACTCCGAGTGAGTATATGAGATCGAAGCTCGTTGGCTGGGGCGTAAAAGCGCCGATTAGTGTTGTAGCGACAGGAATCACCGAGCCAAAAACCAAATTGTCGCACAGCGAGTTAACGAAGAAATTTCGTTTACCGTCCAACGCCAAGGTTATGCTCTACGTCGGTCGAGTTGTAAAAGAGAAGAATATCAGCGCTCTTATTAATATGACTAAAAAGGTCGTTAAAAAAGAGTCAGACGCAGTTTTGGTCCTAATTGGGCCAGGTGACATTACAGAGACACTTGCAGAATCAGATCGTCTGGGAATCGGTGGCCACGTAGTCTGCCCAGGGCAACTGCCACTCGAAGACGCGAAAGCCTGCTATGCTGGTGCTGACGTGTTTGTCTTCGCTTCACAGTCGGAGACACAGGGTTTGGTGATCGGTGAGGCTATGATTTCTAATACCCCAGTTGTAGCGCTGCGATCGCCGATCCAAGCTGAGGTTTATCCGGAAAATGTAGCTCGAGTTGCAGATACTACGAACGAACTAGCCTCGATGGTTGTTGAAGTCTTAAACGACGAACCGTTGCGTAAAGACCTAACCAAACGCGCCAAAGACTACGTAACTAGCAACTTTTCAAAGGAAGTAATGCTGCAAAAACAGTTGGAAGCACTAACTGTTCCGGCAAAAGTTTAATTGTGGTGGGCAGTAGAGGACTCGAACCTCTGACCCTCTCGGTGTAAACGAGATGCTCTACCAGCTGAGCTAACTGCCCGTGTGGGCGAGGTGGGACTTGAACCCACAAGCCTTTCGGCAGCGGATTTTAAGTCCGCCGCGTATACCGTTCCGCCACTCGCCCGTACTATTAACTACGTTTAATTTTACCTGAAAAGACGTCGTTTGTCGCGAGAAAGCCGGCCGCTTTTTTGTGTCCGCTACCGCCGAGTAACCGAGCTAACCGGCCCAAATTTATCGCCGGGTGTCGGCTGCGAAGTATCCCCCGCCAACCGTTTTCTGTTTCTACAAGTACTAACGCTACCTTCGCTTCAAGTGTTAGCGCCAACAAGTTAGCAAGGCCGGCGATATCGTCGACAGTCGATTCAGCCTCTTTTAGATGAGTGCTCTTAACTTGTGCTACGACGATACCAAACTTATTGATACTAATCTCCGACAAGATTCTGCCCCAAAGTCGTTGTTTCGCACGCGAGAGTTCTCGGCAGAACCCCTGGCTAATTTTATTTAATTCGCCGCCTAGCCGTACGAGTTGACTCGCAGTTTTTAATGTTGCAGCTGAGGTGGTTTGATGATGAAAACCGCCGGTATCTGTGTAGACACCAAGCAGTAACGGCGTCGCAATATCGGGAGTAATTGGGATACGCATTTCTGTGAGTAGGCTAAACACTAACTCAGAGGTGGCGGCTGCGGACCGGTTGCTTATATGTGTTGTGGCTAATCTTTCTAAGTCTCCGCTGTTATGGTGGTCGATAACGATCAGCGTTTTGTTGTTCTTGCGCAATCGCTCGATCTGCTTCGAGAAACCAGTTCGGTGTAACTCGGCGCAGTCAACGATAACGTAGACGTCAGCAGTTGTTGGTAGTAACGGTCGGGTTTCGATCGGTCCTAATATCGAGGTAAACACAGACGGTACGGTACTACTTGATATTATTTCGACTTGCGAGTGTTTACTAAGAGCCCTCTGCAAGGCAACAGCGCTACCGATCGCATCGCCGTCGGGACGATGGTGAACAATTATGCAAACTGAGGCAGCCGTACGCAGGATAGTCGATGCGCTCTCGGCCGGGCTCATCCGATTTGGTAAAAGTCTCGACCCTCCACCGGCAGCGCCTGCTCGGATAATTTAACTAACGGAACCTGTTGAACTTTCATCGCTGCAGCCAACGACTCATCGATCGCAGTATTACTACTAGCGATAATTACTGTCGGATCGTACGCTTCAAGTAGCTCCGAAATCGAATCTTTATTTAGCTGGGTAACTTCGGTACCGATAATAACTACGTCCGCGGAGGCAAACTGACTCTTATCAAAACCCTTCGGGGATTCGGTCGAGAAAACGTAGACAGTCTGAAGTCGTTCCCAAACTAAAAGCGCTGCCCGTTCGCCGTAAATAACTTCTACGCCTTCGGCCTCGTATTCTCCCGGTGATACAATCGTTTGTTGTTGTACTACAATATTTGAGCCTTCGAGTATCGCCGTGGTTTTCTTATCGGTGATCTCGTACTTATTGGCGTTAAGCTTAATCTGAAGCATTAGATCTAGGCGTCAGCGAGCTTTAGTGAGATTTTTCGAAGTTCGGGTTCGATCGAAATAACTTCAAAGGTGTACGACTTACCTTCTTGAACGATCTCTTCCGGCTTGCGACCTTCGCCCATTTGAGAAACATGGAAGAGACCTTCGAGACTTTCGGAGAGTTTAACGAAAGCGCCGTACGGTGTAACACGAGTTATTTCGCCTTCAACCCTACCGCCCACTTCGAGCGTTTTTACCTCAATCTGCCACGGATCTGGTTGTAGCTTCTTAATCGAGAGCGAGACGCGACCGCCGTCAACGTTTACGATCTCGGCTTCGATCTCCTGACCGACGTGGAAATGGTCTTTTAGATTATTAATTCGTTGCCATGAAACCTGTGAGATGTGAATTAATCCCTCAAGTTCACCAATATTTACGAATAAGCCGAAATCAACAATACCGGTAATTTTGCCGGTCACTTTTTGACCGACCTGGTAATCTTTAGCTTTTTCCTCGAGATCAGCGTCGCCAGCGGCTTTTTCGGAAAAGACGATCTTGTTCGTTGGCTTATCGTAACTGATGATTTTAACCGGAATCGATTGCCCGATTAGTTCAGAAAGTTTCTGCTGAATCTTTGATCGATCGCCATCAACTCGCGGGTAGTGTTTAAACGACAACTGTGAAACCGGGATGAATCCTTGCATGTTGCCGTACTCAGCAACGAGACCGCCCTTATTAGCTTGAATAACTTTAACAGTTATAATCTCGCCAGCGGTGTTACGCTGCTCGAGCATACTCCAGAGACGCTCTTTTTCGGCGCGCTTTAGCGACATAATCGCGTAGCCGTTATCGTTTTCGGCGTTCAGAATGTAAGCGCGAACGGTGTCGCCAGCTTTCAATCTTGCTGCTTGGGCGGAGAACTCTTTTTCGGGGATGATACCAGTTGCAACACCGGCGACATCAACCATGATGCTCTCCTTCGAAGTAGATAGTACGGTTACATCAAGAACATCGCCCTGTACAAACGGAACGAGCTTGTCACCCATGAGCTCAACGAGCTCGGCCATGGTGCGCGGGTTGGTAGTAGTAGACATAAACTAAAAAATCCTCACTTTCTCTTCTTTGGAAGATACCTGAAAAACCGCTCTTTTTCAAGATAACTAGTCCGCATCTTTGGGGTGTTTCGCTTTAGATGCACAATTACAACTACTAACCAGCCAACTACTGTTAGGCCGGTTGCCAATAAGACGAGACGGCTTGAAGCAAAAGCGACCTGTTGAGCGCGAAAAAACCAGTACGACAACGACATAATTACTACAAACGTAACGATGCTCGAAAGCTGTTGAATCTCGAACTCGTAAACAGGGGCGGTTTTGTGCGCACGCTTTAAATAAGCTCGCCAGAATAGGATAAGGGCGATACATAGAATTACACCGGCGAGGCTAACGGCGGTGTAAGCGGAGCTACTTGGCAGTCCGCTCTCAGTCCAATAGTCCCAACTAATAATATTTTTCCAGTCGCTGGTCGGAAATTTCTGAGTTGAGAAAAAATCTTCAATTGTTTGAAACCGGCTTGTAAAGAATTCTTTCATAGTTAGTTGTTGTGCCGAGGCAGCCAACCTGCGAATGTGCCTCAGGTCAAGAATCTTCGCTACGCTCAGTTCTGACCTTCGCAACTCGCGACATTGTCGCTCGTGCCGAAGGTCAGAATCGAACTGACGACACCACGCTCTTCAGGCGCGTGCTCTACCACTGAGCTACTTCGGCTAATTATACTTGAGTATTTTACCTAATTTTTAGGGTAAGAAAAAGGCGGCTGGAGCACTAGGCTCCACCGCCGTTAAGGATTCCGTTGCCAGTCTTGGGTGGGATAATTACGATCGCACCTTCTGCGATCAGCTTTTCGTTACTTCCACACCACTTAGTAACACGAACAGTGATCGCCTTTTCTTTCAAACGAGAACCGGGAATTTCAGTTCCGTAGGTGATGAGGATATTGAAATCCTCACCTGGCCTAATAGGTCGGTGCAGCTTGAGGGAATCAATCCCTCGAGCTACTGTGCCATCGCCGTAAGCTCGCCACACAGCTGCTGAGATTTTTCCGATCAATAGTGCGCCATGTGCGATCGCATCTGGTCCCTGATGAATCGGATTTCGATCGCCGGACATTTCGGCGTACGCTTCGATATCCGACATGGTAATGGTCTGCGTGCAGACAATGCCTTCTTCGGTAATTGCTCCCATATTTGTAGGTACACCTCCTAGGTTGTTTGAGGAATTTACTCTATTATGAGCGATTTTTCAAGGGTTTGGGAGTTCTTTTTGTGCCGGGAAGAGAGGAAAATCGCTCCGTTTTACTACACTCCTTCTCGCGAGCAAAGCTCGCTCGCAGTGAACCTCGGTTCAAGTCGCCGTTCTCAATACAACAAAACGCCGTCGCAAATGCGACGACGCTTCATTGTGCCGGGAAGAGGACTTGAACCTCCATGGGGTTGCCCCCGCTAGCTCCTAAAGCTAGTGCGTCTACCATTTCGCCATCCCGGCAAATGCCAGGATAAGAATTCGACCTTTCGGAAGATTTCGCCATCCCGGCAAATTTACCCAGTAATTTTATCAATATATTGCGGGTAAATACAGATCAGAGCGTAATTTTACCCTTGAGCTTTTCGAATGTCTTAGGACCGATACCTTTAACTTGCTGAATATCTTCGAGCCGGACAAACGGCCCGTTTTTAGTGCGGTAGTCGATAATAGCCTTGGCGTAACTTGGTCCGATTCCTGGCAGTGTGTCTAGTTCGCTAGATGAAGCTGTGTTGATATTAACCAATCCTACTGACGACGTTTCTTCAGTGGTTTGAATAGCGGTGTTATTAGGAGTAGCTTGTGGATCAGTAAGCGCCGACTGTAGCTGAGCGATAACTTCGTTTGGCACCGGATCAACGGCGTCACTCGGTGGCGGAACCGCTGAGCTGTTTGTTCGATACTGACTGCCGACGATAAAACCGGTGGCGGCGACAAGCACTAAAAAGAGTACATTCGAGACGTTCGGCTCAAAACTTGTCTTAGAGCGTCGACCGTTCCCCATCGCTTTTTAGTTGCTTTTGAAGCAGCGGGTACATTTCCAAACCATCGTGCATAATTTTACGCGCCAGCGCAAATATCGTCTCAAGAAGTTCTTTATCGTTCCAAGAAGCGTACCTCAGCGCGATCTCACCGCTTTGACTAAAGCCAGTTAGCTCGCCTGGCCCACGGAGCTCTAGGTCGATCTCGGAAAGTTCTAAGCCGTTCGAAATTTGTGAGAACGCTTGCAGTCTTTTAGCTGAAGAGTCGGTTGTGTCAGTATTGGCGACGTAACAAACTGATCCCTTTGCGCCGCGCCCCACTCGCCCACGAAGTTGGTGTAACGTACTTAATCCGAAGTGGTCGGCGTTCTCTATTAGTATCCAGGTTGCGTCCGGATTATCGATCCCGATTTCGATAATGGTTGTTGCCACCAATATATTTATCTCGCCCTGCCGAAATTTCTCGAGGGTTTTTGTATTTTTTGCGCTCTCAGCCTGGCCGTGGATCTCGCCGATCCGAGCTTTCGGGAATTCTTTAGCTAATCTTTTTACCTCGCTCTGGACTGACTTTTTATCGTCAAACATTTGGTCGATTAACTCAGTCGTTTCGTTAATTCGTGGACAGACGACGTAGCCAGGCTCACGGTTTTCTAGCCGTTTGGCGATCTCTTTTTCGATTATTGATCGTTGACTCTCGGAAAAAATTTTTGTTACCACTGGCTTTTGATGCAGTGGTCGTTGCGATAGGTAAGTGATGTCTAGATGTCTGAGTAGTGTTTGGGCAAACGATCGTGGGATCGGGGTTGCGCTCATCATTAGAACATCGCAATTCGGATTAGCTTTTAGTAGAAACTGCCGTTGGTCGACACCGAAACGGTGCTGCTCGTCGATAATTACCATGTCGAAACCGTAATGAGCTTTCAGTAGCGCGTGCGTTCCAACAATAACTGGTGCCTGTTTATTCTTACTTTCGGTCGAACTGCTCAGCCCAACTTGGTAATTAAACTGTTCAAGAACTGCTGACAATACTCGAAATTGTTGCTCCGCTAACGAGAGCGTCGGACAAAGCACTGCGACTCGTTTGCCGTTCTGGAGAAGCGCTGCTGCAACAATGGCCGCAACTGCAGTTTTTCCCGACCCGACTTCGCCATAAAGCAGCCGATTCATCGGGTACGGTTGTTGGAGGTCGTTGAGGATTTCCCAGGCAGCTTTACGCTGACTATCCGTTAGCGCAAACGGCAGTTTTTGAACGAAGTTCTGTAAAAACGTCGTGTCTATAGCTAAAGTTGGTCGGCGTTTTGCGAGCCGCTCGAGTCGCGATCGCTCGGCTCGCAAGGCTAAGAGCAGTAATTCTTCAGCACCGAGTAACTGTTGCGCGATCTGTAAGTCCTCCATCGCTTCTGGTCGGTGCGCGCGCAGCAAGGCTGATTTTCGGTTCGGTAGTTTTAACTGCTTCGAAATCTCCGCCGGTAGTAGATCGGGGATATCATCGATCTCTTCTACTGCCCGATTAATGACACTTCGAATTGTCGCCTGGCTAATCCCGGCTGTTCGGCGGTATATCGGGCAGATCTCGGGCTTTGCAATTATGCCTTTTACGATAAACGGGTTCTGGAGACTTGGAATTCTTTTGCGAGCGCCGTAGAGCGTGATCTCGTCGTACTCTCGTAACGTTTTTAATAAGTAGCGCTGGTTAAACCAAAGCGCGGTAGTTGTACCACTTTTATCTTTAATTTTAGCTTGAATCATCAATACACCGCGCTTACTTTTTCGACTGGAAACGCTGGTGACTGTGCCGATAATAACCGAGTCAATATCGAAATCGAGTTTGGCGATCGCGACGACGTTGGTTCTGTCTTCGTAGCGAAACGGCAAAAACTCTAAGGCGTCTTGGAGCGTTCTTATATTCAACTTCGCCAAGGCTGCCTTCGTTGAGTAGGCTCGCGATTTAACTAATCGCTCAATTGAGGCGCTTTCCATCTGCTACACTGTAGTGTGAACAACCATGACCGACAAGCGACACCGAAACCTAATCCTTTACGCCTTATTTATCTTTTCTGCTGTAACAGTTGTGGCGTATCTTGCCCTTAACGATCAAGTGCGGATACAAGCGTTATTTTCTGATCAGCCGAATCCAAAAATCGACGACGTAAAATTTATTCTGAACTAACCAAGCGTGACTTCAATAAAGTGATTACCGGTTTGGAACGGCCGAATGACGTTTCCTGTGATGTGGAGTCCATTCACACTGAGACGACTGACTCCGCTAGTTGCCCTAAGCGGATTGCTAACACGAATGTGGTAGGTGGCGCCTCGAAACTCTCTACTAACTTCGTACTGTCGCCACGATCGTGGGATGTGCGGATCGATCTTTAATCCTCCAATCGTCGGCTGGATGCCCAATACGGTTTCGGTGATAATCGATAGGAATTTGGCTGCAGCAGCGTTGTCCAAGTTGCTATCCGCCTGTCCGCGTCGTTGGGCGCTTGCGAGAATAGAGCGCGGAAAGAGATACGGCTCGGCTTGATACTGCTCAGCAGATTTTGATCGGGTGGTTGGTAGGAAGTGCTCAAGCAGCTCAAGTGCATCGTCGGCGTGATCGTACTTTGCTAACTGTTCGACACAGCTGATAATTGTAATCAGTAGAATCTCATTTTCCGAGAGCGTGATAGTTTTTAATTCGGATCGTAGATTACTAACGGCCGACTGCCGATGTTGCTTGGTGAGGGTGTGTGAAGCAAGAATAGGAAGCATCGTTGTTAGGTGTTGCTTTGGATTTCTTGCCCATTGCCGGTTTATTCGTGAGCCTTGATCGTCGATAGCTCGTTCAATTTTACGAACAAACTGGTGTTCACCGATCTGCATGAAAATTGGTAATACTTTCCGAAGTTCCGACACAGCTACGGACTTTTCGACGATTGCGGAACTATCGCTATTGAGGTTCTCAAGTAATGAGTTGCAGCTGCGAGTTAGGTGTTCGGTGATTGAACCCGTGCCACTATCGAAAAACGACACATGTTCTGAGAGAAGCGAAAGATCTCCAGTTTCGGCCAAGTAGCCACAAAGCACTTCCAGGAATTTGGATACGGTTGCGACTGATCCGTCCGGAATCGGTTCAGTAATCGAACGAATGAGCGATCCGTCTCGATATTGTTGTGATAGGACTTCTAGTAATTCTATTTTTGTTTGTTCTGGTGCGTGGGTCGATAACTGCGATAAACGATCTAGCCGTTCGCCAGTTCCGGCGTAATCAGAAATTGGCGAGAGCGCCTGGAATTTTGACCAGTAGTTTACGAGCAAATTCAAATTATGTTCGGGCGATTTGATTACGACTCGTTCCGGGAGTGGTTGAGTTGGATTGTGTAAACTCTTACCCCACTTTTTTGCTATGCGTTTCGCTTGTGCAGCAGTTTCGACAATGGAAACCCCTAAAATAACTGCAAAATTAGCCTCAGATCCTGCGCCGAGCGTAAAGTTTTTTTGCAGGACCGCAACACGATTATCACCCCCAAAACTCCTTGAGCATTTACCGTCGAGTAACGCTTTCGGTTTGCTTAAACTACCGTATCGGCCGACAAACTGATCCCAGTCGCAGTCAAAGCTATCGGCAGCGTGGTCGAGTGTAAAAATTCGGGCAAGAAGATTAGCCTCGTTCTGAGTGGTCGTAGCAATGATCGCGTTATCGTGAAATTGGCTGTCACGAATTTCTTGTCCCCACTCCACGACTGCAAACACGCTTAGTCGACGTTTGCGTTTATCGATATTGGTAAGCTGTACTTGCCAATGCTCGTAAGGTAAAGAATTATGAACGCTGAACGCGATTTGTGATAATATTTTATTTTTTTCGGTCGATATTGCAGTCATACCTAAGCGATGAGTGGCGTGGAACTGGTCGAGCTCGCTAACTACGGGATACCAAGTAGCCGACCAAAATTCTCCAGTGTCGTTATCGCGAATATATAAATATCTACCCGACTGCCGGCTAGCAACCGTTACGGGCTCTGTAAGGTTTTTTTGTGTAGAGAATCCGATTCCGTTTTGGGCGATCACTAGCGAATAGCTTGTGTTGTATAGCAAATTCCGCCACGGACGAGGTGTGTCGGGTTTATTAACGCTGTACTCATCGCCAGAAAGCGAAAATTCTCCGTAATTTGCTATATTTTCCCTCCGAAATTATCGTAACTGATTTTCGATCTGACGTCACAAGCAAAAGTTGTGGCACAATAGATGTATGCCGCAGCTTCGCCAGAATATTATTACCGGCGAATGGGTAGTGATCGCGCCGGAGCGCTCGAAACGCCCTTCGGATTTTATTAGCGCAGAGGTTGTAAAACCCGAGTCTGAAGTTAACGATCCGTTCTCGCTCGATGGCGTTGCTTATAGAAAAGAACGCCACAAAGAATACGACACGAAACATGTCTACGTTATTCCGAATAAATATCCGGTTTTTCTTGAAGACCCATCGTCGTGTTCTCCTAGGACTTACCGACTAGAGGGCAACTTCTACGCCGCCCGACCGTCAACCGGCGGTCACGATGTAGTGATCGTTAAAGAAGCAGACGACAGCATCTATACGTTCTCGATCGAACAATGGTACGAACTTTTCTCGGTTTCAAAACGTCGTTTCAAATATTGGCGTAAAGATTGTAACGCCGAGCACACGATGCTTATTTATAATCACGGCCCGAAAGCAGGAGCCTCAATCGCGCATCCGCACGCTCAAATTTTTGCGGCTAATATTATCCCGAATCAAATTGTTCGGGAGATGAACGGCGCTGAACAGTATTTCAATAACAACGGCAAGAATGTATTTGAAGATTTAATTTTTCACGAGAAAAAAGAGAAGGATCGAATCATCGCCGAAAACGATGAGTTCATAGCCTTTACATTTTACGCCGCTCGATTTCCGTTTGAGGTTTGGGTGTTGCCGAAAGAGCCGTCAGCCCATTTTGAAGACGCATCAGAAACGTTTATTCACTCTCTAGGACAAATTATGAGGGATGTTATGAGTCGCTACTCACGAGTACTAAAGCAGCCGGCGTTAAATTTTTTCCTTCACGACTTGCCAGATTCAGTTGGGGCCAGCGAGTTTTTCCGCTGGCACATTGAGATTACGCCAAGACTCGGTACGTACGGCGGTTACGAGTTAGGTTCCGGAGTCGTTGTTGACGTAATGAGTCCAGAAAATGCCGCAGAATTTTTGAGAGGTTAACTCCGATGTGAGTGGCGGTAACTGCCCTCTGCCCATTTTTCGATCTCGCTGTATTTTATACTGGCAACGCCGACTGTCGAATCTGCCGCACCGTAGTATACGAGTAACTCGTCGCCGAGTTTCACTGCGCCGCACGTAAAAACCACGTTATTAACCTGTCCTTCTTTTTCGTAATCTTGTGACGGTGTAAGTATCGGCTCGTCGCTTCGCGCTAGAACCTTCATCGGATCGTGCGGATCAAGAAGTGCTAAACCAAGATTGTATTTCTTATTCTCTCCGACGCCGTGGTATATCAACACCCAGCCGTATTGGGTTTTGATCGGCGGTGCGCCAGCACCGATTCGTTCACTGTCCCAGCCGTCATCGCTCGGGCGTAACACCGGTCCGCGTTCCATAAAATTTGGTAGGTGCTCGCTAACTGCGAGACGCATATCAGGGATAACTCGGTGAAGCAGTAGCATCTTGCCCTGAAACTTGCCAGGGAATAGAACCCCGTCTTTACTGTCGATGTGCGATACAACGACACCGTGCCTGGTAAAAGTCCGAAAATCGGAGGTGTGAGCGATGCTAACTCGAACGCGCCACGGCGTCTCGCCTGTCTCACGGTGCTCTGATCCCTTCCCTGTTATCGACGGGTACAGCGAAGCCGAGGTGTAAACAATATAATACGTTCCGTCGATTACGCTGATACGAGGATCTTCTACTCCCAGCGTCTCGTACTCGCTACTTTCGTCCGGAACAAAAACTGGCTCAGAGAGACGTTCGGCGATGTGGTAACCATCATCAGAAAAAGCTAGCCCGAAACGTGAGATCATATCCTCGCCCTGGGCTCGGTACAATAGCGCGACCCGACCGTTGTAAAGGGTCGCCCCGCAGTTATAAACAGCCTTGTTCTCCCATTTGTGGTGGGTTGGCATTAGTATCGGGTTGTTACGAAAACGAGTTAATTTTAATTCCATACTCAACTATTAGTTTAACAGTACCCTTAAGTCAAAGTATCTCCCTGGATTGTTCGAGTTACATCTGTTAAGATACGACGTATGTCTAACACTTTCTCTTCTACACCGTCGGAACTTTGGGACAGCGTTGCTGGTGAATACGACGAAGCGTCGTACGGCGGCAAAGACGGATTGTATCCGGCTAATAAATACCGAAGCGAAATTTTACTAGATTTCTTTGAGACCGCTAAGAAAGGCACAATACTTGATGCTGGTTGCGGGACTGGGCAGATGACCAGAGAATTACTAAAAAGAGGGTGGGACGTTACTTCGATTGACTACTCAAAAGAGATGCTCGCGGTTGCCGAGCAAAAAACTAAAGCGATTGGACTAAGCGGAAACTTTATTCACTGCGACCTAAAAGAGCTCGCTAAACTGGATCGGAAATTTGATTACATAATGCTGAACGGCGTTCTGCCGTATGTAGCTGTCGAGGAAGAACCACAAGTTTTTGAACAGCTAAGAGCCGTCTCACACGCCCAGACAATTTTGCTTAGTGCGCACTATAACCTATTTTTTAATTTATTATCTTTTGACAAGTGGACGGTGTCAGCCATCACTGATACGTTTTTGTCGACGTTATCTGCGGCTGAGCGCAACCTTGCTTCGGAAAAAATTACTTCCTGTCTAAGTGACCCAAATAATGCGCTCGATGATGAGAGAACAATGAAGATGGAAAGCCCAATTGCCTACTCAGAAAAGTTAAAAGGTTTTGGTTTTGCGCAACAAGACTTAGCTTATTACAATTTCTTTTATTTGCCTGGTAAATTCCAAGCCGAACAAAAACACGACATCCGAGAAAAACTTGAGCGTGAGTTGCGACGTGATTGGCGAGCCGTACTACTTGCTCGCGGCTTCGTCTCGATCGCTAAGCGCAGCAGCTAGCTCACCGATAGTATGAATTTGACGCTCTTCAAGCTGTTTAGTTGGGCTCTTTTGCCAGTTGACTACGTATTTAGACCAATCAGCTAGAACTTCTTTTTGTGAGTTTTTTGGGAAGAAACTGACGATATCAACTGAGCTAACGGGCGCTATCTTTTCGCGAGAAATAACAAGGTGGGGGATATCCCTGAGCAACTTTTTGCCCGATCCGATGTAAGCGAGCATTGTGTGATGGCCATCAAATAATAACAATTTTTCGTTTGGCAATAGTACTAATTTACAATTAGGTAGGCCATTCTCGTGAATAATCTCTTTACCTAGTATCACTTCGTTCTCCATCGAGGAAATCTGGCTCTTGTCTCGAATTCCGCTAGCGTTGTGGATTGGGATTATCTCTAGCAAGCTGGTGTTAGCGAAAAACTCATTTGGAACTACTGGAAACCCCGACCAACTATCTACCACTCCCTCAACTGCTTCGTACGGTCCTTGTGCGTCAATGGAACGGGTAAAGTACCCGCTTTGTACAGTAGGAGAATAAACTTGAACACTGTAGATCATTTGTCTTCGGTTGTTAGTTGAGTATGTAATTCCTGGAAATTCTTCCAAATCTTCGGTAAGGCATCAAAGGCCTCATTCGCAACGCGTGGAAATTGATCAGCTTCTTTTTGGTGAGTTTTATAATGTTCAAACCATTCGGCGAAGCTAGCAACCATCCGAGCGGCTAAACCAAGAAAGATAACTTTTGCATTGTCTTGATCTGATTCCTTAACTTCTGAAAGAGATCGTTCAATAATGGTTTGTCGAAGGTTTGGTAGATCTATCGCAAACGACCAAAGCATCGCCCAATCAACAACGCGTGGTCCTAACGTTGCTTCGCCCCAATCTATCAAGCTGTAGCCAGATCTTGTTTCTAAGATGTTTTGTGGAGCAAGGTCGTTATGTAATAACCATTTTTCGTAAGTAGTGTCTTTAACGTTGGTAATTGCACTACGTAGCTGTTCGTCGGCGTGAGCTCCGAGATGCTTAATAACGTGGACTGAGCGATCGTTGTATTCGGTTAACCACTTCGTCGGAAAATCTCGCTTTGTTAACAAATTAAAGTCAATATTCTCAGTTGTTGTATTGAGTTTGTCCCGAAGTGTTATTAGAAAATTAATAAAATCCTCTCGCTCAAACTCTGGTCGAATAAAGTTATTACCGACTGGTTCGCCCTCAACGAGGTAGCGAACTACCCACTGCGGTGAGGCGACAAAGTTAGTTTTAATTGTTTGCGAGACTTCCATCCCCAACTCAGTTAGCGACTGTGTGATATCTTTCTCGACAGTCTCGGATCGAATAAAGTCTTCGAGCGGCGTGGAGCTGTTAGCGGGAAGAATCTTTAATATAACTTTACGGCCGTCAACGTAGGTGCCTGTTGACCAAATTTTTTTAATTCGACGCAAATCCCAAGCTGCCATTCGATCCAATCGGTCGTATGACTCCTGGTCTACCTTAACTCCAACGTTTGCTGCAACGCTATCAACGAGTTGGCGAAGCGGGTTTTCGTTACTCATTCTTGGCTATTTGAGCAAGCTTTAAATACGCAAGTAGGTACGTCACGATCGACTCGGCGCCTTGGTTGCTGTTAACTCCTCCCGGCGTTAATGCATCGTATATCCCACCTGTGGTCGTGTTAATTAGTGTTTTTTGTTGCGTGTTGTTACCTTCGTACCACTCGTACCAAGCTAACGCTCGTTTTAGGTACTCTGTTTCTTTTGTGAGTAGATATAATTCACCTGCGGCTAGCACCATATCAGCAGCTTCAAGTGGTTGTTGATCGTACAAAGCTTTTTCTTTTCCACTCTGGTACCATCCGTCTTGCCCGATCGGTGACGGAACGCCGTTGTGAGTACTAACATCATCTAACCAACGGAATGTTTTAACAGCAATTTCCTCCAATTCTTTATCGTTCAAAAATATCGCTGCTCGAGCTAACGCATACGGCAAAATGCCGTTAGCGTAATATAACCCGTCCTCAAACCATACCCAGTCTCTCTTACTGTTGGCGTGAAAAATCTTCTTGAGTTTGTCGGCCCATTTTTTAGCGTCGTCGAGTAGACCGGCACTTAATAATCCAAGTAGTATGTAGGCTTTTGTCCGGACGTGCTCGTGATCAAGATGCTTGTCGATGATGGAGCGCTTGAGAATTGTTTGTGCATGTTCTGCTAATTCGGTGCCTGGTTGAGATGAGATCACTTCGCCAAGCGCCCAAACCGCTCGACCGATAGAATCTTCAGAGCCTTCGTGATCGAGGATTTTTTCGGAGAAACTTACAAAGTTATGAAAAGTGCCGTCTTCTCGCTCCACCCTCTTCAGATAGTTAAAATAAATGTCTGCTAATTGAAGTATCGAAGGATCTTGAAAGATTTTGTAATGCCATAAACAAACGATTAACGCTCTTGCGTTGTCGTCGATCGAGTATCCAAAGCTTGGATCGGGTACGTCAAAATCGGCGTGCTGAATTAAACCATCTTTGGTAGTTAATCGTTTAAGATGTCTGAGCTGTGGTCGCTCACGAAACCGATTTAGCAGCGATAGTTCTTCCATGCTCTTTGGCCACGATCTCAAAAAGATCGAGGTGTCGCAACGCAACACGAGTCCAGATCATATTTCGTCCGTACGCGTAGGCTTTCTTTGATATTTCTTGGCGCTTCTTTGGATTATCAAGTAGATCAACTACTTTCTCGGCGATATCTTCTGCAGTTAGTGAATCAAGCACTACCCCTCGTCCGTCGGCTAGGACATCTTTTGCGTAAACGTACGGCGTCGATACACACGGTAATCCGGCGCTAAGCGCGTACGAAAGAGTACCGGAAGAAACCTGCTCAAGGTTTGGATACGGTGTAATGTAAACATCAGTGATTCTCAAGAATTGAATAATCTCATCGAGCGTTAAGTAGTGGTTAACGAAATCAACATGTTCTCCCATCTTTAGTTCTTTCACTAACTTTTCGAGCGACTCTCGGTACTCTTCGCCCTCATTTCGAACAACTACTGGATGTGTCTCACCTAATAGTAATAATTTGGTTTTGGGGTGTTTCTTAACGATCGCCGGCAGTGCCTTAATTGCGTGCTCGTAACCTTTTGAACGACTAAATAAACCAAAACTTGAAATAACATTCCAACCGTTATAACCGAGTTTCTTCTTCGCTACACGATCTTGACCAAACGGTACATCAGGAACACCGTGAGGAATCGCCACAATTTTCTCTGGATTAACGCCGTATATTTCAGTGAGCATTTTTCCTGCCGCTTCCACCATTACGATAATCGCCTCTGCTCGTTCTGCGACTCGTCGTACTGTCTCCAACATCTTTGCTGACGGTTTCGGTAAGACTGTATGTAAGCAAACGACGATTGGCTTTGTAATAGCTTCGATAAACGGCAGAACGTATTCACCTTCGACGCCGCCGTAGATACCGAACTCGTGTTGGAGGTTAACAACTTCGGCACCCGATTGGTTAATGTAATCGGCTGCGTTCATCCAGCTTCGTAAATCTTCTTGGTCAATTTTGTATTTTACTTCCCAGGGGTAGATCCGTGATTCAGCGCCTGATTTTTCATCGTCGATCGCCACAAAATCAGCCGTGTAATCTGGATTTAGCTGGTTAATCGCTTTGGTGAGCGCGCGGCTATACGTTGCGATACCGCATTCTCTTGGCGTGTACGTTGAAACGTAAATCACGCGAATGTGCGGCTCGCTTGCGGCTAGTTGGGTAGCTAATCTACTTTTTTGTTGAATAGTCATTTTGAGTCAGTAAAGTTAACTAATTGTATAAAAATTAGTACTGATAATCAATCAGTTTTTAGAGTATTTGGCTTAGTGCGATCGCCACCGCGTCGGCGGCGTCGTCGCCGAGTTTCTTCTTCTCGTCTATTCCGAAGTACTCCCGAATAAAGTTTTGAACATCCTTTTTCTTGGCATTCCCGTTGCCAAGCAGCACTTTTTTTAATCGAAGCGGCGCAATCTCAACAATCTCGATATTGGCTTGAGCAGCAGCTAGCAACACAACTCCGCGTGCCTGACCAACAGAGAAGGCGCTGGTTACGTTACGTGCAAAGAAAAGCGTCTCAATTGCAAGCAGGTCTGGTTTTATCTCGTTGAGTCGGTGGACGAGCTCTTCGTAAATATGTTTGAGTTTCTGAGTTTCGGCTGAGTTTGGTGTCGTTACGATGCAATCAAAGTGAATAAGGTGTGGCTTGCTGTTGATCACTTCGATTAAGCCCAAACCTAGTCGGCCCGAGCCTGGATCAATTCCGAGAATTCTTTTACCCTCCATGATTTGTTACTGTAGCAGCTCCGGCGCGATATCTATATTACTGTGAACATTGGTCACGTCATCGATATCGTCAAGAATTTCGCTTAATTTCATTACTTTTTCAGCCACTTGTCTGTCACTAATCGCTACTGTAGATAACGGATGAAATTCAAAACCGATCTCGTTACTTACAAATCCAGCTGTTTCAAGGTTCTTTCGAACCAGCTGGAGTTCCTTTGGATCTGTATAAATAAAAACACTGTCGCTATCTGCCTCTACATCTTCGGCGCCAGCGTCGATCGAGGCCAGTTCTGCTTCTTCGGCGTTAACGTTCTCTAAGACAATTTGCCCTCGCTTTTTAAATAGATACCCAACTGATCCGCTTTCAGCTAACTTACCGTCGTATTTGTTTAACGCTGCACGGATCTCGCCGACAGTACGATTCCGATTATCGGTTGCGGTTTCAATTAGAAACGCAGTGCCACTTGGTCCGTAGGCTTCGAAGACGACTTCTTCTAGCGCTGCACCGCCCGAGCCTTTGACCCGCTCGATCGCTCGTTCGATATTATCTTTTGGCATGTTGGCGGTCTTGGCTTTATCGATGGCGATACGCAGCTGGAAGTTCATCTCTGGGTCAGTACCGTTTCGAGCAGCCACAGTAATGGCGTTAGCGAGTTTGGCGAAAACAGCGCCGCGCCGTTGATCGGCGACGCCTTTTTGACGTTTAATTTGTGCCCATTTAGAGTGGCCAGCCATATTAATTCTCCACCTTATTCCCTTTTTCTGGCCAAGAAGAAATACGAGGAAGCACAGTTGTTTCACAACGAGCAAGCTCGTAATTAGAGTGGCCAGCCATATTTAAATTTTACCGTACAAAAGCCGAAAGAGCGAGATTATTTCGTGCTCCGGTAAGATAAATTATCGGTTGTTAAATCGATTTGAATTGTGCCGCGCTCGTCAGTTCTAAGTATAAGGATGTTGTATTTAGTAAGTCGCGACAAAACGTCTTGATGCGGATGGCCGTACGAGTTCTTGCCGACTGAGATGAGCGCCAGTTTTGGTTTTACTGCTTCTAAAAACGCTTCGGTCGAGCTCGTACGGCTACCTTGGTGGCCGACTTTTAACACCGTCACCGGTCGCAACACTCCTTTTTGGAGTAACACCATTTCTTGCTCTTTCTCCATATCGCCAGTTAGTAGTAGCGATTGCGCTCCGTACTGCCAGTAAGTAACGATCGACTCCCAGTTTTGGTTCTCTGGGAGTTGCCCGATTTTCGGCTCAATCGGCCAAAGGACGATTCCGTTCAGCGCGCCGAATGTTACAGTTTGCCCGGCTTTAACTGTTTTGGTCGGTATGCCTTTCTCTCGAATTAACTCTAAAAAGTTTCGATAACCGTCGGTGGTGTGAATAACGCCGGTGATCCAAAGCTCTTTAACGGTATATCGACGCAAGACTTCAATTACCCCGCTTATATGATCTGAGTGGTTGTGCGTTAAAATTACCAGATCTAGCTCGCGATCGTTAAGAGGCAGCACACGCGATAACTCGCGAGTGATTGTTGAATTTGGTCCGCCGTCAATTAGTATTTGTTGCCGATCTGGCGTTTCTAGTAACATTGCGTCGCCCTGTCCGACGTCGAATAGCCAATATCGAAGCGTCGGGTGCTTTGCTTCCTCTGCTGAGAAACTTTGGACACCGATAACGATTAATGCCAGTAGAGCTAGTGTTGTGGCGAACCGGGCGACGCCGTTATCTCTCATTGGGTTTGTATTTAATTTGGAGGTACTCAGCTGTAGCAACAAACAATAGCAGTAACGCGATGCACCATGCCCAAGAAATACTTATAGAATACGACGCAAAATAGAACGAAGAGAAATACTGACTAACAAATAACGCCCAGGTCAGTATCGGCCAGCCGAGCATTAGTAACCAACTACCCAGCGCTGGTACAACAAATACCAGGATCGATCCGATTAAACCGATCGCCATAACTAACGGTATTAAGGGGACAACCAGCACATTTGTGAGAGGCGCCACGATCGATAACCGTTCAAAAACCAGTAAAATAATCGGACTAGTAAGGAGAATCGCGCCGAACGTCTCGCCAAGTACCGTTGCTAGTGTTTTCGGTGTTTTAATCCTCTCCAAGCTTTCGCGAATGAGTGGGCTGACTCGGAGTAGCCCGTACGTTGCGGCGATCGATAACTGGAACCCGACGTCAAAGATAATCTTCGGCTCAAACATTGTTAGTACACCGGCGGCAGTTAGCAATATCAACAGCGAGCTGCGCGGTCGGCCGAGGTGCTCACCCAAAAGGATTAGACCAACCATTAATCCGGCTCGTAAGATCGATGACGGTGCGCCGGTGATCACGATAAATAAGCCTATCACTGCTAACCCAAGCCAAAAAACATTACGACCAAGTATCGGGCGAAATACTGTACGAACGTTTGCGACAAGTATCGTTAAGTTGTAGCCAGAGACGGCGATAATATGGCTTAATCCAACTAGGCGAAACTGGTCGACTAGTTCTTTGTCTAGTTTAATACGATTTCCGAGCAGAATACCGCTGAGCAGCGAGCTCTGCGGCTCGGGAACAGCTGAGATTATTTTGTCGATTAAATTGTCCCGTAATAGAATTAACCTCTCACTCACGGTGCCGATAAATTGCGGATGAAACCAAGATTCGCCGTTTGTGAAATTCCACAATAACATCCCGCCGCTGGCGCCAACTAATAGTACTGCCGTCGCTTCAACTCTTGGTTCCTGACCGCTCCAAAAAATTAACACCCAAAGTCCGAAAATCCAATAGAGCGTTTCGTTTGGCAACAAAATGTATCGAGCGATAATAACTCCAGAAATTAGCCCGATCCAAAACGCAGCGAGTTGTCTTGATGGTGCCCACCAATTTAACCTCATACGTCGCCAGAACTCTTCCATTGCTCTATTCATATACATATTCGATTATTTTGCGAGTGCGCAACTAGACTGTTTCTATCGAGTTTCGTACAATGCCACCGATGACTCCGGGTAAAAAGAAAAAAACTGAAAGCACAGAGGTCTCCAAGTTAAAGGAGCAGCTAGCGCAAGCTAACGAAGCCAGACTTCGTATGGCGGCAGACTACGCTAACTTGGAAAAACGCATTCAAGAAGAGCGAATTGCGCTTCGTAGTTCGGCGACAACTGAGCTGTTAGAAAAACTTTTTCCGATAATGGATAATCTCTACCGCTCCAGTACGTACGCGCCGACGATCTCGGTTGATGATGGTTTCGGTAAACTTTCTGAAGAAGATTTCAAAAAAATTGCTAATTATTTTAAGGGTCTGCGATTAATTGAACAGCAGCTCGAAGCGACACTGGCCGCAGCCGGGCTGGAACGTATCCCGACTAAAGGCCAACCGTTTAACCACAACTTGCACGAGGCGATCTCGTACGAAAATAGCACCGAAGTTCCGGCTGAGCATATCATCGACGAGGTTGAATCCGGCTGGCAGATTAATGGTAAAGTAATTCGCCCAGCTAAGGTCCGGGTCTCAAAGAGTTAAAGAAAAACGCCGCCATTCCCCGAAAGGTAAAAGGCGGCATTTGGACCAATTACATTACATACCTTATTGCTCTCAAACTTAGTCTTCCGACGAAAAGTCCTCGGGATATTCCTCTCGCCACTGTTTGGTCACCTCGTCGAAGAGCACCACGCATCCCACCCCGATTCCTCTGACTTCTTCCAGACGAGATCGGGTCTCGGGCGAGATTATCTCGTTATTACTCATGCGTGATATTGTGGGATCGTACGTGCCCGGCGACCTGGTTGCCCGGAGAAGCCCGAAGATCATGCGCGTTGCCCTGTGTGGGCAAGTCGAGTAGGTGATCTCGATAAAATGCCTCAGTCGTGGGAAGTTCGCTACGAAGTAGTCGTAGTTTCTCCTTGAATTCGGCCCCAACTCCAAAGTGCACCTCCAGTTGTGCGAGAATTGTACCATATTCTCCCGCAGAGGCAATTACTTAGAGCAGTATTTCTTGACAAATGTAAAGGAAACTTTACAATTTTTTGTGTAATGCAAAATCTAACGGAGGAATTACATGGGTAAAATAATTGGTATCGACTTAGGAACAACTAACTCAGCTGCGGCTGTTATGGAAGGCGGCAAAGCCAAAATGATCCCGACCGCCGAAGGCGGAAATTTAGTGCCATCAATCGTGGCCATTAATAAAAAAGGCGAACGACTTGTTGGTCAGTTGGCAAAGCGTCAGTCAGTTACGAATCCGGAGAACACCATTTATTCAGTTAAGAGATTAATTGGACGCAAGTTCGAAGACGACGAAGTGCAGCGTGACATTAAACTTATGCCGTACAAAATCGTTAAATCTGACAGCGCTGTCAAAGTAAAAATGGGCGACAAAGATTACTCACCACAAGAAGTTTCCTCGATGATTTTGGCTAAGATTAAAGCCGACGCCGAAAGTTATCTCGGCGAAAAAGTCGACGGCGCAGTTGTAACTGTCCCGGCTTATTTTAACGATTCGCAGCGCCAAGCTACTAAAGACGCCGGTACTATTGCTGGTTTAGAAGTTAAACGAATCATCAACGAGCCAACCGCTGCCGCACTTGCGTACGGGCTCGGTAAAGAAACTAAAAAAGATCAGAAAATCGCGATTTATGACTTCGGTGGCGGTACGTTTGATATCACTATTATCGAAGTCGGCGAAACCGACGGCGAGTCGAGCTTCGAAGTACTTTCCACTAACGGCGACACCCACCTAGGCGGAGACGATGTCGATCTAAAAGTTATGGACTGGGTTGTTGAAGAATTCAACAAATCCGAAGGTATGGATCTCCGCGGCGATGCGATGGCGATGCAACGGATTAAAGAGGCGGTTGAAAAAGCCAAGATCGAACTCTCAACCACACAGGAAGCTGAGATTAATCTGCCGTTTATCGCAGCCGATGCCGACGGTCCAAAAAACTTAGTTACAACACTCAGCCGTGCTAAGCTCGAACAGCTAACCGGCGAACTCATCAAAAAAACTGTTGCCATTTGCGAATCAGCGATTAAAGACGCCAAGCTCTCGAAGAGCGATATCGACGAAGTTATTTTAGTTGGTGGTATGACCCGAATGCCGTTAATTCAAGAAACGGTTAAAGAAGTTTTCGGAAAAGAGCCGTCAAAGGGTGTCAACCCAGACGAAGCGGTTGCGCTCGGCGCCGCGCTACAAGCAGGTGTTCTGTCGGGCGAAGTGAAAGATATTCTCTTACTCGATGTAACGCCGCTAACGCTCGGACTCGAAACATTAGGTGGCGTGATGACACCGTTGATTGCCCGCAACACCACGATTCCGGCTTCAAAAACCGAGACGTTCTCAACCGCCGCCGACAATCAAACCTCAGTTGAAATTCACGTTCTACAAGGCGAGCGACCGATGGCAAGCGACAATCGAACACTCGGTAAGTTTCATCTTGATGGCATCCCAACTGCGCCGCGCGGTGTTCCGCAGATCGAAGTTACGTTTGATATCGACGCTAACGGAATTCTTAACGTTTCGGCCAAAGACAAAGCAACTAACAAAGAGCAAAAAATTACTATCACGTCTTCCAGCGGTTTGTCTGACGACGAAATCGAAAAAATGAAAGCTGAAGCCGAAAAACACGCTGAAGAAGACAAAAAGAAAAAAGAACTCGTTGAGCAGCGCAATCTGGCCGAAGCTCTTATCCACACTGCCGAAAAATCACTCAAAGACGCCGGCGACAAAGTAAAACCAGAAGATAAGCGCGAAGTCGAAGATGCGATCACCGCGACACGTGCAGCCTTAGGTGGCGACGACGTCGAAAAAGTTAAAGCCGAAGCAGAGAAACTCTCATCTGCGATGCAAAAAGTTGGTCAAGCGATGTACGAACAGTCTGCCGATCCAGCTCCAGGTGATGAGAAAAAGTCCGAAGAACCATCTTCAGACGAGCCAAAAGAAACAAAATAAAAAAACGGCTCGGTTGAAACGAGTCCAAACCGAGCCGTAAGGGGAGTGTACTTAGCCGACGTATCCAGGCCGGCCGCGTTTGTGAGATGCCTCGGCTTCGTTGAGGGCGCTTCGACACTTGTCACAGCTGTTCATATGTAGAATTTCTGCGCGAAATTGAGTGCGGTCGCCAGACTGAGCCATCTCACGAATTCGCTCGGGGCTAACGCAGGCCAAGGGGCGTCTGAGGGTTGCTAAATTTTGTTGATCCATGTGCAATGCTCCGGCGCCATTTTACCATCTAGCTTCTCACTACTCAAGGAGGTAGTCCGTCATTACGTCAACGTTTGTCGACTAGACATACGTTGTACTGTTTGCGATAAATATCCAGTTTGGACATCACTAATGAATACCAAGACCGGTGCCACCCAACGCACCGAACTCGTTACTCCGACTCGTCGCTCTACGACGAAGTTTGCGTTCTCTGCGGAGCTACCGATAATCCGTTGCTGTATTTCGGAAGAAAATACTTCTACGGTAATTTGGTAAAACCGTGTCCGTCATCAGAGGAAGAACGGCAAGCGTACGACGCCGCGCGCCGCTAACCGACACGCGAAGGCATCCCCTTCGCGTTTTTTTATTTTCTGCCATGCTTACAGTAAGAATGAGATTGCTGAAATGGTTGGGGATTACGGTTGGCGCAATCGTACTACTATTGGCGTTATTTCTATTCCAGCCTTGGGCGTATTTACCGCACAAACATATCGAAATTTCATTACCGTTTACTCCCGAATACGACTCGCGGGTTAGCCTAATTCCAATGGGCGAAAAAATAGAACATAACGAAGCCAACGGTAACCCGAACGGTCACCCAGGTATCTATTTTGGTTTTATGGGTGTGACGCCGATTATTGCTTCAGCTGATGGGCGTATTTTTACTGCCAGTAAGACCAAAGCGGGGTCAATTGATGTTACGATCTATAGCGGTTTTTATAAAATTGAGTACAAGGAGCTAAATACAATCGAACCAGAAATCAAACCACTGGCCAAAATAAAGAAGGGTCAGCTACTTGGCTATACCGGCCGCAAGGAGATACTTCAACGTGCACCAACTAAAGAAGACGGCTCCGGGCAGATTCACTGGGAGCTAGCATCTTCGTCACTACTTATCGATCGGTTATGCCCGATGGGCTATTTCGACGCGGATTCTCGCAAGAGGATCGATGCAATTTGGGCAGCTGTTCCTGCTGATAGCGAGTTTAAAAAAGATTACCCAGATGTTTGCAGTGGAGTTTTTAAAAACAAAGAAGATTAGTTAACACCCAAAAACTTAAACAGGTCGTAGACCATATAGGCTGGCCAAACCAAGGCTTTTAGAAATCCAAAAAAGTATTCTCCAAAGCCGTTGGCGTTCTGCCAATAGTAAACGATGGCACCGATAAAACCTAAGCACCAAATCCAGCCGCCGCCGTTCTCGGCGTATTTATTAATAACGATCGCTTTTTTCGGGACGTTGATATTAACTTCTCGCACTTCATTCATAAAAACATTGTAGCACGTAAAGCAAACTTTACTTTTTTGAGGTAAAATATTGCTGGATGTCTACCGAGAAAATAGTAATTATTTCTGATTTACATTTAACAAAGCGGTTTGAGCCCGCCAAATTTGAATTAATCAAGAATATTGTCTCGGACGCAGATCAGCTAATAATTAACGGGGATTTGTGGGAAGGTTTTGGCATGAGCCTGCAAGAATTTTTAGATTCTCGATGGAAAGAGTTATTTCCGCTTTTTAAACAGAAAAACGCTGTATATTTGTTCGGTAACCACGATCCGAAAAGCGTAGAGGATTATTCAATTCTTTCCGAGAGAGTAGCGACGAGCTATGAGTTTTCGCAAGCTGGTACAGAATTCTACGTTGCGCATGGCGATCTACTCGATCCAACGCTAGATATGCGACATCCAAACTTACCTAAGTGGATTTTGTATTTTGGTTCAGTACTAGAACGGTTGCTAATAAGATTTATCGGGAGACCATATCTAAATGTATACCAAACCAGCAACCAGAGGATGAAAAATTGGCATAAAAGTAATAAGTCAGAAAAGTGGTTAATTTGCGGACACAGCCACCTCCCCGAGATTGACGCGGCGACTAGATTTGCTAACTCTGGGATATTCTTACGACCAGGTCTGGCAAGTTTCTTGGTAGTGCACAATGGAAAAGTAAAGCTTAACTATGTCTAAAGACTATTACGACGTTCTTGGTGTTTCAAAAACTGCGTCTGAAGCAGAGATTAAAAAAGCCTACCGAAGTAAGGCGCATAAGTTACACCCAGACAAAGGTGGCGATGCCGAAAAATTTAAAGAAATAAACGAAGCGTATCAAGTACTTGGGGATCCGCAGAAACGAGCGCAGTACGACCAGTTCGGCCACGCTGGAACGCATGGCGGATTCGGCGGACAGGCCGGCGGACAAGGTTTTGGCGGATTTGATTTTTCTGGAGCGGGATTCGGCGGACAGGCCGGCGGCTTTGGCTCAATTTTCGAGGACTTATTTGAATCTGCGTTCTCGCAGGTTCAAGTCCAGCTCTCCATCTCTATCCCCCAAGCAGTGCTCGGAGATACAGTCCGATTTAAAACTAACTTTGGTGATGAGATTGAGTTAAAAATTCCTGCCGGTGCCCAAGATGGTATGGCCTTTCGTTTCCGTGGTAAGGGTCAGCAAACCCGTCGCGGTCGTGGTGATTTAACTGTTGTGCTGCACGTCGAAATCCCGAAGCGCCTCACTCGCGAGCAGCGCGAACTTTACGAACAGCTTAAAAGTCTCGATAGATAGCTAGGCCGTATTTTGTTTCAAGAACTCTAAAACAATTTTTTCTTCCGGCAGTAAATCGACCGTGTCGATTTCAATGGTGTTAATTTCTTTAATTGTTAGACCAGAGTCGCTCAAGAACGTTTCGATAACGGTTGGGTGAATGTAACACTTGCGACAGACTGTTGGGGTGTTACCGAGCTCTTTGGCGACTTCTTTAACAATCTGCGAAACAATTCGCTTGTTTTCTCGCTCGCTTCTGGCGCGCTCAGCGTCTGCTAGAAACCAGGCGGCTAACACGGTACCGCGCCAAGTCCGAAAATCCTTGGCGGTGAATAAGTCGTTGGCAGCATCTTGGATATATTCGTTAACGTCTGATGAGTCGATTGAGTGGAGATTGTCGTCTTCGTCGATAAACTGGAATAAATCCTGGCCGGGCAAGTCCTGAAGCCGGCCAATTAGACGAGCAAGCCGGCGATCTTCGAGTTCGATGGTGTGGAATTGCCCACTTTTGCCCTTGAAATTGATCGTTACTTTTTGAGTGCCGACATCCACGTGGCGATTTTGGAGCGTCGTTAAACCGTACGACTGATTCTCTCTAGCGTACTGCTCGTTACCGATTCGAATCATCGTTTTTTCGAGTAATTTAACGATTGTGGCCAACACTTTCTCGCGCGGCAGGCCGTGCTTGGCGAGATCTTCTGAGACCTGAGTACGAATTTTTGGTAGGGCTTTGCCGAAATCGATTAGCTTGTCGTATTTGGTTTGATCGCGAAATTTAAGCCAATCGGGGTGGTAGCGGTATTGTTTGCGGCCCTTTTCATCTACGCCAATTGCTTGAAGATGGCTGTTAGCTACTGGTGAGATCCGAACGTTTGTCCAGCCAGGCGGTAGCACTAGCGACTTAATCCTAACGATCGTTTCTTTATCAGTAATTGGTTGCTCGTCTTTATCTACGTACCTAAAGCCTTCGCCGTGTTTAAGGCGGGAGATTGTTAGTTTTGAGTCGGTAAAATAGCGCAAACCAGCTTCTTTTGCAGATTCGACAGGGTTTTTGACGAGCTCAACAGCATCGCTCATGTGGGTAGTGTAACACGACTTGTAGATTTGACACTCGAGCCGCTTCTTTAGATACTAATTTATAGGAGGACAAAGGGTGCAAACCGTTCCAAGTTGGGATTTATTTTTAATCATCTTTTTCATCGTTAGCATCGGGTACAGCTTTGTGCTTCAGCGAGATAAGGTAGTTGTGACACTTCTCGCCATATATGTTGGTATCGTGATGGCCAATATTCTCGGTGGACCGTTACAAGCGTTCTTTAACGGCGACAAAACCGTTGCGAACCAGTTATTCATTCGAGCCAACGCCTCGCCGTTTTCGATTCAGAGTGGCGTCTTCCTACTTACTATTATTCTTGTGACGATACGCTCTGGGCTGGGAATCGGCTCGTCATCGCGCGGGAAATTAACTGCATTTGAGCTGGCGATTTTTAGTTTTTTAAATTCAGCGTTAATTTTGGCTGCGGTTTTCTCGTTCATGACACCCGAAGCCAAAACCGCGTTTGCCGAAACTTCTCGTGTGGCGAGAGTTATAATTAACAAGGAAGTTTGGTGGATGATAGCGCCGCTCATTGCGCTAATAGCAACGGGCGGACTCGGTAAGGGTAGAAGCTCAGATTACTAAAAGTGCCGGGTCGAGCCCGGCATGTTGTTATCTCGCTCGGCAACGCCTGCCACGACGTTTGTCGCTGTAGCCTTGCGGCCGCTGAAATCGTCGTGCCCATCGGGCAACCATGTGTGCGTTCGAGATCTTAGGTTTGCGAGTAAGTAAGTGCAATGTCCACCCTCCTGGTGTTAGTAAAAACGTAACAAAAAACGGCTGCGGGTCAAATTACGACGTATTAACAGATTGAGGTTTTGGGGTGGATGTAGTAAAATCTATGGGTAACTGCGGGCCTGTAGCTCAGTCGGTAGAGCGTCGCCCTTTTAAGGCGAGCGTCGTGGGTTCGAGTCCCACCGGGCCCACATAGACACTTACAATTGAGAGAAAATTTCCTCAAGAGCCTGGTTAATAGTTTCAACAATTAATCCGCTTTCTCTGATTTCGGCTAATTGAGTAGCAAGTGCTTCTGGTGTCACACTGTATGCCGACCCAGAGTAGTCAATGTTGTGGTACATGAGTATCAGCCAAGATTTTTCTGTCTGGGCTGTTGTTAGCCATGATCGGAACTGTTCAATACTGGTGTTGGGAGTTAGGTATTGTGAGCGTAACTGGTATTGATTGAAATTGGTTTTGGTATTAAACCCGACATCTGAGGTTCTTTGTGAGCGATAGTACTTTTTTATTTGCGTTGTGGTGGCAGCATTGTACGCGCCGTACGGCGCCGCGATATCGGTCACAACTCCCCCCACATATCGCTCCAAGTATAATTTCGATTGCGCTAGTTCGGTAATGAGCTTCTTCCTGGATAAAGTAGTTAAGTCGTAGTGATTGACGGTATGCGACGCTACTTGGTGCCCCTTGGAATAAAAATCACTAATTTCTGCTAACGACATGTAGCCAGGAGTGCCGATGAAACCGGTAACAATATACTGCGTACTCTTAATGTTATTTTGTTCAAGGATCGGCAGCGCGTTTTGGTAGATCGACTGCCAGCCGTCATCAAAAGTAACGCTCACGAGTCCGCGCTCAAATCCTGAGTTACTTATTGACTCAGGAGTTAACGAGAACGAATCTGTTGTCAATGAACCGATTGTTGAGATTAAGTGAAAAACGCTAACCATTTTTGCAGATAGCGGTGTAGTAAACACATCGCTATATAACGTCCAATTTGAACTCGGCGCTGCAGAGCGCAACTCTGTATAGGTTATTGAGTCATCTTGATGTTGAACCATTGCTACAACGCGGCTCGTTGTATCGGCGAAGTAATAATCGGAAAACCGGTACAGCTGTCCGCCGATAATTGGTTGTGGCGTAAAATACCATTTGGCATCTCCTGAGTTGTAGCGAGTAATTGTGGTGCGCACGGCGTAGCTACCTTGGTAACCAACGCTTACATACTCGTACTGAGCATCCAAATCTCCCCATAGGTATCCGGGGTGCCAATCGATCGGAGCGCTATTAACTGAATTCTCGACCGAATTATTCGGGATAAGGTTTTCTTCGGCGTAAGCAGCTGGAACTGTCCAGCCGAGCGAGAGTATGAAAAGGGCGGTAATAAAATATCTTCGCATCACATTCCCTGCATACTCCGAGTGTAGGTGTGATGCAAGTTTAGTCGCCTTCAACCTGCGCGATGTTGCCGGTAGCGTGCTTGAATGCGCTAGTGGCAGCGACAGAGCCCATAGCGCTAGCAGTAATTACTTGTTTGAAGTGACCAAAAAAGTTGGTAGTGTCGCCAGCGGCGTATATGCCCTCAACGTTGGTCTCCATCATATTATTAACGCTGATATAACCGTAGTTATCTAACTCAACCCCCATCTTAACGGCTAATTCTACCTCAGGAGTGGCGCCGATCTCAATAAAGAGCCCATCGAGCGCGACTTCTTTGCCACTTTTTAATTTGACGCCGTTTAGTCGCTCCGTGCCCAAGAACTCAGCAACTTCTTCGTGAAACATCACCTCAATTTTACCGCTGTCGATATGTCCTTTGATCCGCTCGTAATTAACTGGTTCGGCCTTGAATTGGTCGCCGCGAACGAACGAATAGATTTTATCGGCGTATTGGACAGCAAGGCTCATTCCCTTTACCGCAGCGTCGCCGGCGCCGACGATCCCGATCGTTTTTCCTTTGTAGAGCGGGCCGTCACAGGTAGTGCAGTAATGGATGCCTTTTCCGAGTGCTAGCTCATCTTCACGAGCTAGCCCTAACTTTTTCCTGGCAGCGCCCATCGTTAAAATGACGGTTGTGGTGCCAAATGTTTTTCCAGTCTCGGTCGTGAGCTCAAACGTCGAGCCAGTCTTTTTGATATCGGTAACGCGATCGGCGACAATCTCAACGCCTATTTTTTCAACCTGATCGCGCATCTTAACAACGAGATCGTAACCGTCGATCGATTCGTATCCTGGGTAGTTCTCGATAATCCACGCCGAGGCGGTAGCGCCGCCGAGCATGTCGCCAATTACAATCGTCGAAAGCTCGTAGCGAGCCGCGTATAACGCCGCACTTAACCCCGCTACACCTGAACCAATAATTATAGTATCAACCTGTTTTTCCATTTCGTACTTTCGAACGTACCGGGTTTTGGTCGAAGCGGCAACCCTTGAAAGTCGCTTCATTTTGGATTACGGCTTGCTACAATGTTGGTACAAGATGATGAAAGCTCTGCGAAATACAGTTTTTACCGTAGTGGCGCTTGGGTTAACAACCCTCGGACTGTATTGGAATAAAGAAGTCGCCCGTCAGCACGACCCAGTCGCGATCGGTCGCTCGGTTTTAGCGTCGCAATCGCTCGGCATTGACGAACAGGTTTTTCCGCTCTCTATCTCGTTTTCCCGACCAGTAATGAAGCTCGGTCAGGTTCAAGAAATGACGATTGAGACCGTCCCGTTCGCTGAGCTTGATATTGTAACTACATATCCCGATGGCACGATCGATAATCCACAAACAACCCACGCCAAAGCAGACGCTAACGGCAGCTACACAATGAAATACAAGCTTAGCGACTTTAACTACCTAGGTGTTATCAAGACGGCGGTTGTTGCGATATCGGATACAAAAACTTCGGAAGCGGCCCAAGTATTTGCGTTGCAGCCGTGGTCAGCGGATACAAGTGATCAGGGGGATGATCGGTACGTCCACCCTCTGGTTCCATGACTGAGAAACCTAAAGTAGTTGCTATCGGTGGCGGAAGTGGACTCTCAACGCTTTTACGTGGCTTAAAGCATTTTCCAATTAGTTTGTCTGGTATCGTCACGATGACCGACAACGGTAAATCGAGCGGTCGGCTTAGTCGTGAAATGGGCGTACTACCGCCCGGTGACGTCCGCAAGTGTTTAGCGGCGCTTTCAAACGACGAACAGTTGCTGACGAAACTGTTTGAGTATCGCTTTAATAAAGGGCGGGGACTGAGCGGTCACTCGCTTGGTAATTTACTGTTAATCGCGCTCGCTGATATCACTGGGGATTTTGAGTCGGCTGTCCGAGCTAGCAGTAAAATTCTCGCGATCAAAGGCGAGGTTATCCCATCGACGCTCGAGCACGTCAGTTTGATCAGCGAACTAAAGAACGGGCAGCAGGCGCTCGGTGAAGTTGATACCGCAATCCAGGGTCACAGGTTTGGGATAAAGCGAGTTTCGATCATACCCGAAGATGCCCACGCTCACCCGACCGCGTTGCACTTTATTAAAAACGCCGATTTGATTGTCGTCGGGCCGGGTAGCTTTTACACAAGTATCGTTCCTAATTTTTTAATTAAAGATTTGCGTACTGCCTTTGAAGAATCGTCTGCTCGAAAAATTTACGTATGTAACGCATCGACCGAGCGCGGCGAAACTGAGGGGTATAGCGTTGACGATCACATCACTAAACTTCGTGAGTACGTGAACGGCACTCGATTTGACGCAGCTCTGGTTAACTCAAGAATTGTTGAGAGTAGCGGCCAAGAGGGGAAGCTGGGTACGATCAGAAATATCACTACGAATAAAACTGAAATCGCTGATATTCCGATCGTGCTTGCGGATTTAATCGACGAACACTCGCCGCTATACCACGATGCGCGCAAACTTGCCAACGCAATTTGGCAGATATTTACCGGCGAGGCTACTTTGTCTCAATAATTTTGCCGTTTTCGGCGTCGTATTGGTACGTAAGCCCAAGCGGACTGACGGGGATACTGTCCAGCAATTTTGTGGATATTAGTTCGTTTAATGTTCTTGGCAACCGGTTATACCGCTGCTTAAATTCAGCAATTTTTGCGTCGAGCAAAAAAATCCCTTCGAGGTGGGCGAGATACTTAGCAGTTCGCTCCTTAATAAAACTATCGCGTGTGCCGTCGTAGACAGTTTTAAACAAGGCGTAAGCGGTTTGGCGCTGATCGCCTTTATTGTAATAGATAGCGGCTAAGTATTTGGCGTTCTCGGGTGCGCCCGGTAACTTGGCAGCGTCTTCGAAGTACTTACCGGCGGTGAGGTAGTCTTTTTTATAGATGTGGTAAACGATGCCAGTGTAATACGGCATCTCCCAATGATCGGGTAAATTTTTAATCCCTTTCTCACCAAGTGCGATTGCTTCGTTAATAAAACCCTCGCCTGGTAGTATTAAGAGTCCAGCTTGATAAGCGGCGGTAAACCTCGGCGAAAGATCTGTGATAGTGGTAAACAACTCTGCTAGTTTGCGGTATTTACCGTTTGGGTCGCCGCCGCCGTAATACTGAATTAGTTTAAGCCAGTACAGATCGGCGACAAATTCCTTAGCGCCGAAACTAACCGCCTTAGAGCTTTCGGTCGAGAGCGGTTGAGGCTCAATATACAAATTATAAGTGGTTTGAATTTTGGGTGCTGAGTAGCGGCGCCAGACGTCGTAGTTGATTTGCGCAACGTACGAGAAAAGCAGTAGCGCGATCGGTAGTAACCAAGATATCCGCTCGAATTGTAGTTGTTTAAAACTCATCCCGGCGAAAAATCGCTAAGCCAGCAAATAAAACGGCAGCGGTGTAGGCGATAAAATAAGCTATGACTAGTAACACTTGCTGAAGATCTGGCTGGAAGTTGTAAACGATTTCGTTGCGTAAGTTAAATTTCTCTAGGTTCGGGAAGAGATAGTAAATCACCTCCAAGACGTATCGCAAAATTCCCTGGGATTTCTGGCTAAGTATCCAAATAGTTGTTGCCGAGTGGCCAATAAGTACAATTCCAAACGTATAAACGGCGCTGGCTAAGGCGCTAGTGAAGCTGCTAAACAACAACCCCACAGCCGTTAATAACCATGCCTCCAAAACAACGAAGCTAGTCGCCCAAATCACTGGTGTAGAGAATTGCCCGGTTTTCCAGCGTAAGACCGCTAGAAAGACAACGCCCATCACTAAAGCGCTAACGGCAATCGTTAGGCAAAGCCCGATATATTTTCCGAGATAAAATGATTCGCGGGTTAACGGTTTTGAGAGCGTCAGATAAATCGTTTTTCGTTCGACTTCTCGGTACACAAGCTGGGTGCCGATAAAAATAGTGATAATTAATAAAAATACGAGTAGCGCAGTTATGCCGAAATTCTGGATGACCCGAGCGTCTTGTCCGAGCGACACCGAACCTGCCAGTAGGCTCGCCGCGATCGTTAACACTGCGAATCCGAGCAGTGAATAAAGAAGTTTGTCACGAACAGTTTCGCGGAACGTGTTTATGGCGATACTTTTGATTATCGATGCGTTGAGTTTCATTGCTTTTGAACCGTACTGACGAAGTACTCTTCGAGCGTTGGGTAGGTGCCGCGTAGCTTTTGAGGAGTTCCTTGTTTCACGATCTGTCCTTTATTAATAATCGCTACTTCGTCGCAGATCTCTTCAACATCCGAAAGGATATGGGAACTAAGAAATATTGTAGTACCTAATTTTTTTTGCTCGAGAAATAGTCGTTTAAAATCGAGGCGTCCAAGCGGGTCGAGGCCGTCAAGCGGTTCGTCCATAATGAGTAGTTTTGGATTGTTCATCAGCGCGACAGCAAAGGCGAGTCGTTGGTGCATTCCCTTAGAGAATCGTCGAACTACAGTATTCTCTGCGTCGGCTAGCCCGACTTGTCGTAGTAAATTCTTGGCTTTTGTCTCTACATCTTTTGGTTCAAGCTCGAAGAGCTCCCCAACAAATAGCAACACTTCGCGCGCACTCAGGTGGTGGTAAAACTGAGGCTGCTCAGGCATAAATCCGATTAGCCGCTTAGCTTTAATTGAGCTATGCGGTACATTATCGATCGTTACCGTTCCGCTGTCAGCGAAGAGTAAATCGACGATCACTTTAATAGTTGTGGTTTTACCGGCGCCGTTAGCGCCAAGAAACCCAAATATTTTACCTCTCGGTACTTCTAGCGAAATATTAAGAAGAACTGGTACGGTTTCGCGACGAAATTGGTAGGCTTTCACAAGCTTGTCTATTTTCAACATTTGTCTGAACCCATAATATGGGTTCAATGGAAATACGCAAGAGAGTTATCGCCGTAGTCGGACCGACCGGTTCTGGTAAAACGGTGCTCGCTGTGAATTTGGCAAAGAAATACAACGGAGTGCTTCTTTCTGCCGACTCCCGACAGGTTTATAGGGGTCTTGATGTCGGCACAAATAAAGAGGGCGAACCGTGCGACTGGCGCGGGTACAACGCCAGATGCATCGACAGGGTACCGCAGCTGCTAATTGATTGCGCTGAGCCGGGCACGCGTTTTACTGTTGCTGATTGGTTGGAAAGCGCTAACACGGCGATCGAGCAGATCTGGGAATCAAACTTGTTACCTATTGTCGTCGGGGGAACTGGTTTGTACGTTAGTGCGCTGCTCGATGGCTACGAGCTCGGAGGAGGGCGTAATTCAAAGAATAGAAAATCGGTGGAATTCGAACAGCTAACACTTTATATCGACAAAGATCGTGAGTGGCTGTACCGAAAATCTGATCAGCGGTTTGAGCGTATATTTAACGAATTGGTAATCGAAACACAGGAGTTACTAAATAGCGGAGTAAGCGCTGACTGGCTGTTTGATATCGGATTAGATTACCGGTTTGCGACGCAGTATATTACCGGAGCGATGAATCGTGAGCTGGCGATCGACCAGTTTCAGCGGTCAAGTCGAGCCTATATCCGTCGACAACTCACTTGGTGGCGACATCATGGCGTCTTAGTTAAGTGCTCGACTGACGAACAAGCGAATATGGCAGTGGATGAATTCTTGAATCACCGAGAAAAAAACGTAAAGTAGTGGTATGTGTGAGGGGAAAAATTAATGAAGTGTCCGCTGTGCGACAGCGACTCCGAGCCGGTTATACTACGAAGTAGCGGCGCTCGAACAGTTGAAGCCAAGCGATGCACGCAGTGCAACGGTTTTTGGTTTCCGCGTCCGCTAGGCGATCGGTTAGATATAACGAGCGTTCAACAATTCGAAACAGGTGCTCCAAACTACTCAGTACAAGCTTCGGATGTTGTTTGTCCGAACGATAACACTCTACTTGAACGATCAGACCACGATTTAAATCCGCAATCCGGACAGTATTGGAGTTGTCCCGATTGTAACGGACAATTTTTCCCGCGCGGTCAACTAGCCCTGTATACTCAGTGGCAAATCGATAATCAGCCTGGCACTCCAGCAGCGATCGGCGCGATAACTCGAACCCAAGCAACAACCGGTATTCTCTCGATTAGCGGACTATTTGTTATGGTGATGGCGTCGCTTAGTAACTTGAATTACCAGGCAGCCAGTACCCAAACATTACCGTCCACCGGCCCGAACGTGCTGACGTTGCTACTTTTGGCAGTTACTTATCTGGCAGGAACAGTCCTAGCTGTACTTGGTCGGAAATTACCCGTTATTTTACTCGGGTGGGGTGTGATAGCGATCTGTTTGGTTGGTTTCTCAGTTATTATTTTTGGCCCGTAGCCGATGGCGCTCTCAACCCTCCGTTCTGCGACAGTAGATGGGGTTGACGGCCTGGCGGTTCGAGTCGAAGTTGACGTCGCTCAAGGATTGCCGAGCTTTACGATCGTTGGTCTTGCCGATAAGTCTGTCGACGAGAGTAAAGAACGTATTCGCTCAGCGCTTAAACACAGCGGATATAAATTACCGATAGCCCGGGTTACTGTGCATCTAGCGCCGTCAGCGGTGAAGAAAAGCGGAGTTCACTTTGACCTGCCGATCGCACTAGCAGTTTTAGTTGCCGACGAGCAGATCGCCAAAAGCGAACGTTGGGAAAAGACGTTGCTGCTCGGAGGTTTACAACTTGACGGACGCATCCAGCCAGTTTTTGGGGCGCTAATATTAACTGACTGGGCGGCAAGAAACGGGTTTGAGAACGTTGTACTACCACTTGAGAACTACGCAGAAGCCTCATTAATTAAAACTATTAATGTCATTCCGGTTGAGACGTTTAAAGATGTAATTGCGTATTTTGATGGGATCGAAACACCAACTCCCGCTGTTAAACGAGCAACCATTAACGAGCACGATGACGATTGGTTACAAGTTAGGGGTCAGTCGCAAGCGAAACGGGCGGCAGTGATTGCAGCTGCCGGTAATCACAATATTCTTTTACATGGTGAACCTGGCGCTGGTAAAACGTTGCTAGCGCGAGGCATCCGAGCACTGCTGCCGCCGCTGAACATCTATGAGCAAATTGAAATGCTAAAAATTCACGGATTACAAACAAAACGTAACTACGATCATCTAACAATTGAGCGACCGTTTCGCAACCCACACCACTCCGCTAGCCCTGTCGCGGTTGTCGGCGGCGGCTCGCCACCGCATCCGGGCGAAATCTCGTATGCGCATCGTGGAGTGTTGTTTTTTGATGAGTTGCCGGAGTTCCCCCGTTCCATTCTTGAATCGTTACGACAACCGCTCGAAGACGGGGTAATCACAGTTGCCAGAGCTGAGGGGTCGGTCCGGTATCCGGCAGAATTTTTATTCGTTGCGACGATGAATCCCTGCCCCTGCGGGTGGTTTGGGTCTGAAAAGAGAGAGTGTCAGTGCTCTCCTCAACAGATTCAAAAATATCAGAAGAAAGTAAGCGGGCCGATCGTTGATCGTATCGATATCTCGATGCGACTCCCTTCGATGACTTACGACGAGCTCCGTACAGAAAAAGACGGGCGTAGTGAATTGGCGCAAATTCGCTCGCTCATTACTAAAACACGTCAACTGCAGATTAAGAGAAACGGCTGCCTTAATAGTCGGATTCCGCCGAAAGCGCTAAATACTATTTGCGTGATCGATGAAACGGCGGAGCAAATTCTAAAAAAAGCGGTTGATGTATACGGCTTAAGCGGTCGTGGGGTTCATAAAGTACTGAAAGTCTCAAGAACTATCGCCGATCTCTCGGGACACGAGGTTATAACTAGTCCGCACGTCTCGGAAGCGCTTCAATATCGCTTTGAAGCTTAACTTGCCTACAGCTGCTTCTGTACTATGATGAGTAAGAGGGGATGAAACTAAAAAACCGTCGAGCGTTCACAATACTGGAAATCGTTATCGACACGTTTATTATTACGGCCGTTTTTGGCGTACTAGTAACAAGTTTTATCCTAGTACTAAATGTAGTTGGCGCCGGTAAGGCCAGGACTGCAGCGACGCTGTTGGCAAACGAGCAGATGGAGACGCTGCGCAACTTGCCGTACAACGATCTAGCGACGCAAAACGGAACGATTCTACCGCAAGGTGATATCCCAGACACCCAAACTGTTAATCGAAGCGGGTTAGACTTTACCCTCTCAACTATCATTATTACAATCGATGATCCGTACGACGGTTGTGCAGTTCCAGCTGGTGCCGGAGTGTACGAATGTACCGACGGACAGACCTCAACGCAACAAGACACAGTACCGGTTGATTACAAACGTATACAGATTACCGTTACTCAGCTCAATAACCCAACCGTACTTGCGACGCTCGCAAGTAACGCTGCGGCGAAAGCAGCCGAAACGCCATCAAACACGGGTATGTTGTTGGTCTGTATTAATGACTCCCAAGGCCTAGCTGTACCGAATGCGACTGTAACGATAACTAATACGGTGTTGGGCGTGAACGTTCAAGGAATAACAAATAACCAAGGATGTGTGTTCGTGGCTAATGTACCGCCTGATAACCAGAACGGATATCACATTGTGGTTACTAAAGACGGTTACTCGAGTGATTTTACGACACCGCGCACCGCTCAAAACCCGAATCAAGTTCAGCCCGACGTCGATATTAACCAGCAGCAAATTACTATCCAGAACTTAGCGATCGATTATTTAGCCGATATGGCTGTAACTGTTGTTAACGAATTAAACCAGCCGGTGAGCGGCATACAAGTTACGGCAACGAGCACAAAAATAACACAGTTCAATCCAGAGTTGCCGAAGAATGTTTATAACCAAACAACCAACGCCAGCGGCATCGCAACGTTCAATAATATCGAGTGGGATAGCTACGCGTTAAGTGTTCCGTCCGGCTACACCATTCTTACTACCAGCCCGTATCAAGCCGTGTCGGTGGTGCCAAGCGCAACGACTAATGTCGCCATGACTGCTACCACTGCTAGTAGCTGGCCGATTATTTCAACCGTTAGCCCGACCTCTGGCGTGGCGGGGAGTACAGTTGAAATTGTGATTGAGGGAGATAGTTTTCCTGGTAGTACCACAGTGAAACTTTCGCGAGCGGGTTATAGTGATGTAAACCCAACCACAATAGTTGTAGATGCAAACCAAAAGACAATTACCGTAACACTAAATCTTAGCGGAGTTGCTACTGGGGTTTGGGATATCGTTGTTGATGCCGCGGGCAAGGTTATTACACAAGTCGGCGGCTTCACCGTTTCCTGATGGGCAGCCGTCGGGCGTTTACGATTATTGAGCTGATAGTTGTTGCCGGTCTCGGTTCTATTCTGGGCGCTATCGTTATTTCGGTGGTCGTAAAGAGTCTCTCAGATAATCGTCGGGTGGAGGCGACCTCGCTAGTCCAACGTGATATTAATCTAGGGGTAGATAATATTAATAAAGTACTACGAAGTACCACCCAAATATTGGAAGCAACTAATACAACATTACGAGTGCGGGCGTATCGTAACGTCGGCGACGCCGCGCCTAGCGAGATTTACTACCGAATCGCCTCCCATAACGGCGAGCAAGCTGTTAGATACGATGTAACCCCAGCCAGCGGTACAGCGCCAAATTACACCTACGACCCTCAAGACACTGAAACGTTTACCCTGCTACCAAAGGTTACAAATAGCGATCTTCTACCTCTATTTAAGTACTACAACGAAGAGAACACGTTATTGCCTGTACCGGTCTCACTCTCGGAGGTGAGGGTTATCGAGGTATTACCAAGTTGTCTTGATATTACTGGTATGCTAGCTAACCCGATAACAGTTACCACAAAAGCCACGCTAAGAAATTTTAAAACTAATTTATGAAGATATTCCTACGAAAAAAGTCTGGGTATTACTTGCCGTTAATCATGACGATCGCTGCAGTTGTGTTTATTATCACAACTGCAATTCTTTCGTTGGCGTTCAGTAACTTTCGAATCGTTAAAAAACAAGGCCAATCGACAACAGCGCTAAACGTAGCGGAAGCAGGGATAAACTATTACCTCTGGCATCTCTCGCACAACAGCCAAGATTACTGTGACGGTAATTCTTGCACCGGGAACGGACCGTTCGGGCCGTACACACACCAATACAAAGACGTCGATGGTAATATCTTAGGTGAATACGAGCTAACGATTACTCCGCCTGTTTCTGGCGGTAATACTGTTACTGTTCGATCCGTCGGCGAGACCGTAACGGGGGAGAAACGGACCATTCTTGCCAGTCTTGGCGTTCCGTCATTCGCGCAATACTCGTTTGTTACTAACTCAGAAGCTTGGTTTGGCAACACGGAAACGACTAATGGTTTGGTGCACTCAAATAAGGGAATTCATTTCGACGGTTTGGCTAACGGTTTGGTAACGGCTGCTGTTTCGACATATACGCCCTCTACCTGTTTTGGCGGCGACGGCAGCGTGAAAAGTGGTGTTTGGGGTACCGGCGGACCGACAACGTACTGGAATTTCCCGGTTCCACAAATCGACTTTAACCAAATTACGACTGACCTCAGCGCGCTGCAAACGGCGGCGATTGACGACGGTATCCACCTGCCGACGTTAGTCGACAACCAAGGAAGAAAAACATATAGCGGTTACGCCTTGCAATTCAACGCCAACGGGACGGTGCTGATCGGGAAGGTTACTGCTAGTCGCGACGCCGGTAATTCGGGGGGTACCTGTACGGCGCACAGTCGAGCCGATTCGTTGATACAGTCTGTTGTGTGGGATGCTACCGCGACCGCATTACCGAATAACGGCATTATTTACGTTGCCGATAACGCCTGGATTTGGGGAACAATTACTTCAAGACTAACAGTCGCTTCCGGTAGGCTACCAGATACTACTTCAACTAATACTAGCGTCTATTTGCAAAACGATATTGTTTACGCCGCTAAGGACGGTAGTGTGGCGCTTGGGATCGTTAGCCAATCTGATATCCGGGTTAACTCTAATAGCGAGAACGATTTAGTATTAGACGCGTATCTGCTTTCGCAGAAAGGAAAAGTTTTCCGTCCGCTTTATTCCGGGAATGTCCGGAATAGTATTAGTATCTACGGCGGTATCGCTAGTAATTCCTGGTGGACGTGGAGTTGGGTAAACGGGAGCGGCACGGTAGTTTCCGGGTACCAAAATACAACGCAAACGTACGACCCGTATCTAACGCTTAACCCGCCGCCGCTATTTCCTAAAACCGGGTCTCACGCAATTCTTTCTTGGAAAGAAGAGCCGATTCTTTAACTACTGATCAAGCCGAAGTGCCTGGTATAGCCAATTGCCAAACGTCTCTAAATCGTTTCTCTGCTGATCGAAAATGATTATCGCAACTAACAACAGAGTGATAATACCGATACTGACTGAAGTGCGGATTAGCTCGCGTCCGTGAGAGTAAGCTGGTAGTTGGGTTGCTGGCTTAGGTTCGGCTGGCAGCGCCACGTGCTTTTCAGGCACGGGTAACAGCGTTTCGGCCGGCGAACTTGGTTTAAGCTGTTGGAGCTGCTGCCGCTTAGCCAGTATCTTTTGTAGGTTTTTCTTAGATTTTTTACTCATTTCTAACTGGATACTAACCGAGTTTTCTCCTTTACACAACCGAGTTCAGCAGATAGAATATTGGTTGAATTGCGGCAGTAGTTCAGTTGGTAGAACGTCTCCTTGCCAAGGAGAAGGTCGCCGGTTCGAGTCCGGTCTGCCGCTCAAAAAATACCCGGCGATCGCCGGGTTATAGTTGTAATGATGTGAGTTTTTTCTCTAGCAACCTCCGTATTGTTGACTTAGTCCTCTGGTTGATTTTAGCCGGATCTACAAATATTCGGAGATACCAACTTTCATGCAGGATCGATTGGTGCATAGGCAAGGCAGAGCCTGCGTCGTCCAGGATCGGTAGGTGGATAGCTTTATAACCCTTATTCTTGCCGTGATATACGGAGACGCTTTCAGGTGAAATTGAGAGCTCATCTGCCACCTCATCGGCAAGGATTCCTCGCGACCACGGTGTGCTAATTAGCTCAGCTAACGCCTCGTCTTCATGATCCAATGTCGCAGATACAACCAATTCATGTTGTTGGAAGTGTTGCACACATTCAGCTAGATTCCTTGTTCTGCTGTTGCACTTAGTGAGTAACCACTGATATGCGGCTGAATCAGTCATTCGGAAAAACTCTGGTGGAATCTCGTCAACCCCTATCCTAGTTGCAAGATCCATTGCTCGGTGGAGCATACTGCCCGGAGCAAGATTGCGATCCGAGTACACAAAGCTATATGTGCGTGATCGACATTCTTCCCAGCCTGGTAGCTCCGGTAGGGCACGTTCGTCTAGATATATACCTCTGGACTCAGAAAACCGGTAGCTACTAGCCAAAGTAACAGGGCTGTATGTTGGGTGGTTCACTAGGCCCATACTGATGCAATACCGCAAAGAGTTATCTAGATTGTCGACGTCAATCGATCCGTTAACGATATCGCTAAGCGGCGGATATTTGCCAGTGATCATTCGAGTAATTGTCTCGACATTTCCACCCTGACGTGTCATTTCTTCGCTCAGCTCAGAGTTTAGCAGTACATCTTCTGCAAACTCTTCGTGATCCTTGCCGTGAAGTAGTTTGAGATAGTACTCGGACATATGCGAAAACGGCGGCGTGCCGACATCGTGGCCAAGCGCAGCGAATCGGATATTAATCGCCTGATCGCTGAATCCGTGTTGCTCGCAGACAATTCGTGCTAAGTACTCGACACCAACGGAGTGCTCAAACTTCGTAGCACATAGCCCGCAGGGCAGAACCCAAGGTGGGATGGCTGAGAGAGACACTTCTCTAAGTCGGGTCATTTCCCTAGTCTGGTATAGGCGAAGATCGTCGTTGCTGACGGGGATTTGGAAGTAGAGTCGATCATTCAAATATTTAATTGCCAAGGTGCTTCAACCTCCTTCAGTTGATGTCGGAAGTGTAGCAAAAGTAAATATGATCTAAAACAGCTCGTTAGCTGAAGAAAATACAGGTATAATCATCGAGTAATTGGCCAGGTGCCCGAGTAGTTAGGGAACGGTCTGCAAAACCGTTTTACAGGGGTGCAAATCCCCTTCTGGCCTCAGTTTTACCTTGACTTACTCTCTGGAGAAGGCTAATATTTTGCACACATGGCCAATACTGTCCAGGTGATCCAAATTATCGCTGCGGTAATTTTGATCGTTTCAATACTTCTTCAGCATCGTGGTACCGGTTTAGGGGGAGCGTTCGGTGGTGAAGATCTATCATATCGGTCTCGTCGAGGCGTTGAGCGATTGCTATTTCGAACGACTATACTTTTTGCAGCCGTCTTTGTTGTTTCAGCAATTGCCCAACTCTTCTTGTAAACGATGTTGCGCATCGTTGCGCGGGTAGCTAATAAAGTTAGCTCACTTGTCGCCCAGTACGAAAAAATTCTTCTAGCGGTTCTTTCTGTAGTGATCGTAATTAGCGGTACTTTTTGGTTCCGCCAATTTGCTGGTTCACAAGGATCGTCGCCAACGATCGGTGGCACCTATGTAGACGGAATAGTGGGCGGAGAACGCGAGGTTCAAACAATCGCCTCAAAGTTGACGAAAAGCGGACTGTTTACTATCGATGCTCAAGGGAATTTACAGAATCAGCTTATTACCAAATGGGAAGTTAATCCGGAGAAAACGCTGTACAGCTTCCAAATCGCGCCCGAGGTTGATGGAGAGGAGATTCTCCAGAGTCTTAACGAAAATCTTGATCTCATCGGGCCGTCACAGCTTAATTTATTGGAGGGTAACACATTAACGGTTGAGTTGATTACACCAAATAGCAATCTCCCTCTGTTATTAGCACAGCCATTATTTGATTACGGGCCGTACAAGGTCGGAAAGATGACCGAAAAAACTACTGTGTTTACTCGAAATACGCGAGCCAAAGCGCAAAGTGCGTATATTAATAAGATTATTGTCCATACTTTTCCCGACGAGGCAGCACTGAAGAAAGCTTTCGAGAAAAAGAATATCGACGGCGGTACGCTCTCAGCTATTGACGCAGTGCCAGATGGTTACGAAAAAAAATCGTTCCAACTACCGCGATATTACGTACTGGTTCTAAATATCAACCGCGCTCCATTCCGAGAGTTAGTCCCGCGACAACAATTATTTACCCAGAGCCTAACTAAGCCATTCACGTTAACTGTTCCGGATGTCGAGCCGTATAAAAGTATTGCCACTAAACTCAGCGCCGAATGGCAAGCGGCAAACGTTCCAGCTACTGTCGAGTATAAGTCTCAGGAAGAGATAATTAACAAAATTAGCCCTTCAAGAGATTTTCAGGCGATGTTGGTTGGAGTAGAGTACGGCGCCGAACTCGATCCGTACTACGTCTGGCACTCCAGCCAACTCCGACCGCCGTCGAACAATATTAGCGGCGTTAAAGACCAGCAAGTTGATACGCTTATCGCTCAGATTCAAGGAGAATTAAGTCCGGCAAAGCGACGCGAGATGATTAATTCTTTGCACATTCTTCTTAAAGACTTGGGTGTCGCCTTAGTTTTAGAGCAGGAAGAGGAATCATTCCTTTTGAAAGATTCGATTAATTATAAAGAGCCATGGCTACCGCTGGCGCTTCGTGATCGCTGGCAATCGATCAGCCAATGGTCGGTCAAGTAGTGAAAAATAGCTACTTCTTTGGTAAAATTATCAGGTGTAATTTGCCGGGGTGGTGAAACGGTAGACACGCTGGCTTCAGGTGCCAGTGAGCCTTACGGCTCGTGGAGGTTCAAGTCCTCTCTCCGGCACAGCGAGATGTTGCCACCAGAGGTGGCGGCGTTTCGCTCTTTCGGTAGCGGCTTGAACCCATGGTTCACTGCGACTGAACGAAGTGAAGGAGAAGGAGCGTAGCGACATTCCTCTTTCCGGCACTGTTAACATTATGCGCGAGTGGTGAAATTGGTATACACGCAGCCTTGAGGTGGCTGTGGGGGCAACCCCGTGGAGGTTCAAGTCCTCTCTCGCGCACTACAGAGCGACTTAAACCTAAGGTTCACTGCGACTGAACGAAGTGAAGGAGAAGGAGCGTAGCGACATTCCTCTCTCGCGCACTAACTATCTCTGGTACACTAGACGAAATGGCGATGCGTAAGAAAATTACGTTACTAATTACAGGAATTCTGCTGCTTTCTGGCGTGACAGTCTTTTTTCTCGGGCCGGTACTGTTTGCCAGCGTGAGCTACCCGTTGCCTGAAAAGTATCGAGCCTCGGTAGCTAAATGGACGCAAGAATACTGCCAGGGTCTTCCTGTTACTCCGAACTTCCTGGCAGCGCTAATTATGACCGAAAGCGGTTGGCGCGAGAACGCCAAGTCGTACGCTGGTGCAGTTGGCTTGACGCAGTTTATCCCCTCGACCGCGGTTGCCACGGCTAAACGCTTAGGTGTTTCCCCGTTTACACCGAGCGATCTAACGAAAAATCCTGATCTTTCCATTAGATTCGGGGCGTATTACATCTGTACGAGAATTCGAGATTATAAAGGCGATATGAAGAAGGGTCTAATCGCCTATAACGGCGGTGGCGGAGCAGTACTCGCTTACGAGCGTGGCACACCGGTACGCGGGACGGTCGGTTACGCCGACAAAATTCTGGCAATGTGGCGCGCGTATGATAAGATCTACGGCAAGTGGTGGGAAAACCCTGCCGGTGAGACGGGTAGCTTTAACGTCCAGCCCAAAACCGATATCAGTTTAATCACGACTGTACCGATAATCGATTTTTGGCGCGGACTCCTGTCGAATCCTATTTCAGATCAAGAGCCAGCTGAAGATGCTAGCGGCGTCAACGATCTGTGGCGAGTTTTCCTCCCTGGAAATTAAATGGAATTAGCGACAGTTCGAGAAAAATTTTTACAGTTTTTTCAGAGTAGGGGCTACAAAGTATTGCCCGGATCTTCGCTTGTACCAGAAAACGATCCGAGCGTCTTATTTACTACTGCTGGTATGCAACAGTTTAAAGATTTTTACTCGCATCCCTCTGAGGCGCCAGCATCAGCGGTAGCGACAGTGCAGCCAGTAATTCGAACATCTGATATAGCCGAAGTCGGTGATGATACGCACTTAACTAGCTTCGAGATGCTTGGCAACTTTAGATTCGGCGAGGCAGAATCCTACGAAATGAAAGAGCGAGCAATTAAAGAAGCTTGGCAGTTTGTGAATTTGGAGCTGGGTGTTGAAAAAGAACGCGTACACGCAACAGTGTTCAGGGGCGACGACACAACGCCGGCGGATACTGATTCGGAAAAAGTTTGGGCAGAACTCGGCGTTCGCGTTGAAAAAGCCGGACGGGAAGATAACTTTTGGGGACCGACTGGCGACGAAGGTCCGTGCGGACCGACGAGCGAGATTTATATCGACGGCGTTGAAGTTTGGAACCTGGTGTTTAATCAGTACTACAAAGATCGAGAGGGGAGTTTTGTTGAATTAAATAGTCAAGGACTAGATACTGGCTCGGGCCTAGAACGCCTGGCGGCAACATTGCAAGGAAAAACGTCGGTATGGCAGATCGAGCCATATGCTAATTGGGTCAAGTTGGTTGATCCAGAAAGAGAATACGAAAGTCGAATTATCGTTGATCACTTGCGAGCAGCATTATTTTTAATTAGTGCTGGAATCGAGCCAAGTAATAAAGGCCGAGGCTATATCTTAAGGAGGTTAATTCGTAAAGTTAGCTTTCTTGAAAGCAATCCTCAAATTCCAGCAACAATTCTTGCTGAAGTTAGAACATTTTACTCCGAACAGTATCAGCTATTAGACTTAGAAGAAGTCCTGATAGTTTATAAAAAAGAGCACGAACAATTTGAGAAGAATCTCACGCGAGCCCGTTTGTATCTTGAGAAATGGCTGGATGTTCACACTGACTCAGAAATAATTACTCGTGAGAAATCTATTACCGAACTGGCGTTCTATATGTACGAGTCGTTCGGTTTTCCAAAAGAACTAGTGATTGAGTACCTTGTGACTCAAGGACTTTCTGTTGACACAAGTTATTTTGCCAAGCTCTTCACCCAACACCAAGAAGTTTCTCGAGCGGGTCTGGCCGGACAGTTTAAAGGTGGCTTAGCCGATCACGAACCCCAAACAATCAAACACCACACGGCGCACCATCTGTTACTTGCTGCCTTACAGAAAGTTCTCGGAAACGATGTTGTTCAGAAAGGCTCGAACGTAACGAGTGAGCGGTTGCGAATTGATTTTAATTTTGACCGCAAGTTAACCGATGAAGAGTTAAAAGAGGTTGAGACAATTGTGAACGCAAAGATTGCAGAAGATTTGCCTGTTGTTCAAGAAGAAATGAGTAAAGTCGAAGCGCTTGCCAGCGGTGCCCAAGCCGAGTTCGGCACCAAATACGACGAAATGGTCTCCGTGTACACGATCGGTGACTTTTCTAAGGAACTCTGCGGTGGACCGCACGTAAAAAAAACCGGCGAGTTAGGCCGGTTTGAAATCTTGAAAGAGGAAGCTTCCTCCCAAGGTGTACGACGGATCAAAGCACGCTGCGTCTGAAGACAAGCAGTTCGGTTAGGCGATCAGCACGATGCATAAATCGTTCAGTTGCCTGAGCAACCTCTACTTCGTTTTCATAGTTTATGTTTCGAAGTGCAAGTACTTCAGCGAGTCCAAACAATTCCATAGTGATCATAGCGGGAGCCAGGTGTTCACGAATCTTTATGGCTTCAGGGTTGGTACTCGCCAGGATTCTTTTAGCGATCGGCTTATCTCCTGCGAAAAGGTTAGCCATCTCTATAGAATTTGGTCGGTGGCCCAACAAGGTAACACAAAGTCGTGAGTATAAGATTGATCGAGCAGCTCCCGCCTTTTGATCTCGAAGATTCTCGAGATCTGATTGGGCAAGGTTTTTGAAGAATGATCCACGTCGACACCACAGCCTAACCTGCCCCTCAATATCTCCTTTGATTAGGTCTTGAGAGGTAGTAGCACGATCAAAGACCTCTTCACTGTATGAACATAGAATGTCGAGTGGTGGCGATTGCAGTGAGTTATTAAGGAACTCCAGTATTTCCAGTTTTGCAGACACAATTTTCTCCTAAATATGAACGAGGTAATTTTACTGATAATTACGTTGCTTGTCCAGGGTCAAACTGGTATTTTGAGGATACGAATGGGACTTTTTGGAGGGAAGAAGAAGCAGAGTAACTGGGCGATTAGCTTAGATATCGGTACCGAGTACGTAAAAGCTTTGGTTTTTGAAGTTATTGATGGTAAGGGTATTGTTCGCGGCGCCGGTAGAGCCAGACAGCGACTTTCTGATATGCAAGGCGGCGGCGTAACCGATATTCACGGCGTTGCGATTAACTGTGAGAAAGCGATCGAGCAAGCAGCTGAGCAAGCCAAATTTTTACCAGATAAAGTGATCGTAGGTATCGCCGGCGAACTTGTTAAAGGAACCACAGCTAGTATCAAGGTGAATCGAACCAAACCGCAACAGCAGATCCAGATGAGCGAGCTTCAAGACATCGTCAATCAAGTTCAAGCCGAGGCGTTTCGCCAGGCGCGCGCAGAACTAGCAGCCGAAACCGGTCAAGATGAGATCGACGTTCAACTAGTAAACGCCGCAATCGTTAGCGTTGTTATCGACGGCTACAAAGTCGCGAACCCGATGAGTTATCAAGGGAAGCAGCTGGCTGTCGGTGTTTATAATTCGTTTGCGCCGATCGTTCAACTTGGGGCGATCGAAACAGTCGTTCGAGAGCTCGGATTAGAGCTCTTAGCCGTCGCGGCCGAGCCATACGCGGTGGCCCGCTGCATCGACGAAGAATCGACCGACTTTGCCGCGATTTTTATCGATATCGGCGGCGGCACCACCGACGTAGCGGTCGTACGAAACGGCGGCGTTGAGGGGACTAAGATGTTTGCAATCGGCGGCCGAGCGTTTACAAAACGCGTTGCGGCGGCGCTTGGCGAAACGTTCCAGATCGGCGAAGAAGCTAAACTTCAATACAGCGCCGCTACTCTTGAAGCCGAAAAGGCTGAGTTAATTAAACATGCTCTCAAAGCGGATGTTCGCGTTTGGCTCTCGGCGCTCGAGATCTCTCTTGAAGAGTTTGGTGAGGGCGATTTGTTACCTTCAAAGATTCTACTTTGTGGCGGTGGGAGTAACTTACCAGAAATAAAGCAGGCACTTCAAAGCAGCGACTGGTATAAGAGTTTACCGTTTGCCAGGCAGCCCGATGTTCAATTTATTAAACCAAGTGACGTCGCTAATATGGTCGATGAGACAAAACAGTTATCCGACGTGTCGGAAGTGACGCCGTTAGCGTTGGCGAACGTCGCCTTAGATTTAATCGGAGAATCCAGTATTCTGGAAAGTGTTATGAAGAAGGCAGTAGCGGGACTTAAACAGTAATGAAACAGATTTATTTAGAACCAGACGAGGAAATAACCTCAGTTATCGAGAAAATCGGCGCCGAAGGCGACGGAAGCGTTGCGCTTGTTGTCCCGAAAAATAGCTCGCTTTTCCAGAGCTTGGTTAATTTAAAACTCTTAGCAAAAGAGGCAAAGAATCTCCAAAAAGAGGTAGTAATTATCTCTGGAAACAAGATCGGTACGAGACTCGCAAAACAAGTAGGGGTACCGACATACGCTTCGCTCGGTGCTATCGCAAACTCGCCCCAGCAACCGGTTAGATCGACAGCGCCTGAAGAGCCAGCAACTGTAGACACGACGATCGACGGTGTTCCGGTTCGCCAGTATAATCCCAACCGCCCAGTTATGGGCGGTGCAACTTCGGTTGCGGAGCATGAGAGTAGCGAACTCGAAGAGTTTTCTGAGTCAGAGGCGACGGCCGATGCCGATACCGAGGAAAAAATCATTACGGTTACTACCCCATCATCAATCGAAACTACTGACGATAAGCAGCCTGATGCCGAGGAGCAGCCCAAGGAAGCTGACGGCGCATCGCTGCCGCCGATCGTAACTCGAGTCGGCGCTCCACGAGCCTCGGAACCGTTTAAATTTCCCTGGAAGGCGGCGTTAATCGCGCTGGGAATTCTTATAGTATTAACCACAGTAACGTTTTTCCTGTTGCCGAAAGCCACAATCACTGTTGTCTTACCAGCTGAGCCAGTTAGCGATACGTTGTTATTGGCGGTGCAAACGGAAACTGCCGAAGGCGCGGTAAAGGGTAGTGTTGTCACCAGTGAGCAGTCTTCGAGTACAACTATCACGGCGACCGGTAAAAAAGATATCGGCAGTAAAGCTACGGGTACTATTAGTATCACCAATAAGTACCGTGACGGGTCTGGGGCCGGTAAAGACCAGACATTTGCCACCGGAACGAAGGCGACAGATGTCTCTACAAAAAAAGTTTTCACTCTTAATAATGCGGTGACCGTTTCGAGAGTTACGTTCAACCCAAACAACGGGCAACCTATTTACGACACAAAAACCGTAAAGGTCACTGCCGTCGAGCCGGGCGAGAGCTACAATATTCCTAAATCGTCGTTTACGTTGGCGGGCGCGCTTGATAATACCGTTATCGAAAGTACTGAAGCGTTTTCGGGCGGGTTAACCAAACAAATTACTGTTCTTTCACAACAAGATCTCGATACCGCCGTCGCCACCGCTAAGGCGGAGATGGAAACGAAAGCAAAAGCCGATTTGGCGGAAAAAGCAAAGGGTCTATTAATTCTTCCTGATGCTGTTTGGCAGACAGTGAAAGAGCAAACAACCGATAAGAAAGTAGATGAGGAAGCACAGAGCGTTAATTTAACTCTAAAGATAGAATTTGCCAGCCTAGCCTTCGAGAAAAAACTTGTAGACGACCAGTTCAGAGCTAAGCTATCCTCTACCTTGACCGAGACTCAGGAGTTGGTATTTGAGGATGGCAAAGAGCCATCGATAACAACAAAAGGTATTACCGATGATAAGACCAAACTAACAATCGAGGTAGCGGGGAGCGGCTATATGGTTGAGAAGATCGACAAAGCCACAATCGCTCGCTCGGTTAAAAATAAAAGTGTCGATTCTGCCAAAAACTCGATCATAGAGACGTACAAAGCTGATTCAGTTGAGGTTAGTATCTCGCCGAGTTGGTGGATCGCACGTCTGCCATTACTGGAAGGCGCAATACGGGTCGAGTACGGATTTAGTAATAAAAAACCGATCGAGTAAATGCGTTACTTAGGTTTAGATATTGGTAGTCGATACATCGGAGTGGCGGTTGGCGAAGCGCTTGCAACTGAATTAACAACGTTAAGTTGTAAAAAGAACGAATCGTTCTATTTCGGTGAGACTAAAAAAACTGCGATTGCGGAGCTACAAACACTACTTGAGATCGAAGAGGCGAGCGCGTTTGTTGTTGGGCTACCTGTCAATGAGCGCAATAAACATACAGAAGAGTCAAAGAAGATCTCATCGTTTGTGGCTGAGCTAGAGAAGAAAACAAACTGTCAGGTTCATTTTGTTAATGAGACGTTAACTAGTTTTATGGCGCAGGAAATTCTGGAATCCCAAGGAATCTCTGTAACTAACGCCAAAGAGCGGGTTCACCAGGTATCGGCGCAGTTAATTTTACAGCAATACTTTGAAGAGAATGGTGTTTCTTAAGCGCGGCGCATTAGTGTTACTAGCTCTACTGCTGATTTTTTCAGTGACTTTTATTTATCTACTAGGCCCGAAAGACGCCGGTAATACAGATAAAAAAGAAATAAAAATTGTCGCCGGTATGTCGCGAGCGAGTATCGCTCAGACGCTATCATCCGAAGGGCTTATTAAAAGTCAGTTTGCTTTTTTTGTATACAGTAAGCTCGTAAAAGGTGTGATTATTCCTGGCACATACGAGCTGTCAGCCGGAGACTCAGCCAGTACAATTCTTGAGCAACTCAACAAAGGCAAATTTAAAGTCATCCGTATTACTATCAAAGAAGGTTGGTGGGCAAGCGATATTGAAACAGAGCTCGTTGAGCAGAAGGGTCTAAAGCAGATGGTCGGATTTGCCGCCGCTGCCAAACAATACGAGGGCTATCTTTTTCCTGATACCTACGAGTTCAAGATCGACGAAACTATCGAGGGGGTGATCGAGCGTTTACGCGATAACTTTGAATTGCGTACTAAGGAGTTACGAGTCGACCCGGACGTAGTGATATTGGCCTCAATAATTGAGCGCGAAGCTAAGGGTCCGAGCGACCGAGCTGCGATCGCAGGAGTTTACGTGAATCGGTTAAAAAAGGGTATGAGACTTGAGGCTGATGCGACGATACAATACGCCAAGGGGTCGTCGAAATCGATCGTAACCGTTGATGATTATCGTAATGTTATCTCCCCGTATAATACTTACCTCAACGACGGCTTGCCTCCTGGTCCTATCGCTAATCCTGGGCTAGAGAGTATTAAAGCAGTTCTAAACCCAGAAACTCACGATTACTTCTATTATTTTCACGCGAAAGGCGAGACGATTTTTTCAAAAACCTACGAGGAGCATCGGGCTAAGGTTAGACAGTATTTCTAATGGCATATGCTGTTGCTCTATTAATAATAGTAAGCGTGACGATATTAACTCGTAACCGAGAGATTCGAAAACACTACGTACTTGGGGGGCTCTGTGCCCTGCCGTTAGTAATTATCGATCCGTTGTTAAGAACTGGGTATTTCGAACAGCTAACTACAACGCAGCTGTATCAATATTTTCTAATTCAAGCGCTGATCGTGTTTCTGTTTGGTGGTCTTTCAGCGGTTATCTACGAACTAGTATTTTCGACACATTTTACAAAGAAGCGCTCATCGACGCGACAGCACCTATCAGTATTTCTGATCGGCTTAATGATTGGCTTATCGCTATTCTTATTTGGAGTCGTTCCGTTGGTGGTAGCGGTGATAATAGGATTAGCGATAAACGTGGTTCTACTTATGCTATTACGATCAGATCTATTTTGGGACGCGATGTTTTCCGCGATCGGTACAGGATTGTTGTACGCGGTACTATTTTCGCTTATTACCCACGGATCTGGCTCGCTTAGTAGCTTGTGGTTTACCGAGGGGCTAAGCGGCGCAACAGTAGCCGGGCTACCGCTTGAAGAATTAATTGTGGTGGCGTTGTTCGGTGCTTTCTTTGGCCCGATCTACTCGGCGGCTAAGTCATTGTACGAGCGATGAAACTTTGGCGCTCATGGGCTGAGCATCCTCGAGCGTTTGTTGTCCAGTTATCGCTGGGAGCGCTAGCTATTCTAGCTGTCGTTGGTGTGATGTTATCGTTTGTGTCGCCCAAGGTTCAAGAAACGCTGATCGCGTCACAAAATAGCCGCGCGGAGCTATTAACCGATATTAGAGTTTCATTTTCTTTACCGGTCTCACGCGAAAGTTTTACGCCGGTTATCACGCCGGAGACCGAGGGGCGTTGGCACTGGGAAGATCCGGTGATCGCCGGTCGGTTATTCCGCACAGTCGTTTTCGAGCCAACCAGCGCGCTTCAGCCGAACACCACGTATACCGTTACTCTTTCTGGTATCCGTGGGGTACTTAGCTCCAGTGACGGCACAGCACACACCGTAAGTTTTATGACTCAACCATTGCCATCGATCAAAAATATTACCGTCGGCTCGCCGCATAAAATAACTGAGCCAGTTGTTGTCGACCTTGATTTCCCTGCCGAGCGCGTTGTCGAGTACTTTTTCTCGTTCAAACCAGAGTTTGAGTTTGATGTAGTGAGCGCAAAAAACCAGAGTCAATTTCTATTAACTCCGAAGGCACCGTTACAACAAGGGGTTACGTACGAATTGACTGTCGATCGAGAGATTATTCGGTACGATACCGGTTTGCAAAAAGTCATACAGAGAGGTGCACGCGAACAAGTAATTACAAAGCAATTTACTACAACTGAGCCGCTAGGGATTGCTGCTGTTTCGCCTCAAGGAGCAGACGTATTACCCGATCTCTCGAAGCTGACTGTAACATTTGCTCAAGACGTGTCTGAATCGGCAATCACTTTTCTTAGTTTAGAGCCTAAAACTGCTGGAAGCTGGGTTCTGGCGAGTGGGCAGGTTGCAGAGTATCTGTTTAACGAGCGCCTCAAATTTGAAACCACTTACAGATTAACAGTTCAACCAGGACTATCGTCGTCCGAAGGAAGCACGATCGTTAGTGCCGGGACGTATTCGTTTTCCACAGTCGGGCCGTTAGAGATTCGTAGTATCGTCCCGACCTCAAAATCAACCGGTGTCTCGAGATTGTCTGTTGTCACGATAAAATTCAACCAACCGGTCGATAGAAGCTCGGTCGAACGCGCCGTCAGTATCTCGCCAACCATTATTTACTCCAAGAACTGGAAAGACGACGTTACGCTTCAACTAATTCCTGCCGCGTCACTTGAGTACTCAACTCAATACACAGTTTCGATCGGATCAAGTGCGGCGAGCCGTTATCAAAAGACGATGAGATCGGCGGTTACTAGTACATTTTCAACTGAAGAGAAGATCATTACGCTTAACGTAACACTTGATAAACAAGATCGGGCGCTCTCGTGCGAAGCCGCTGCGTTGAAAATGGCGCTGGCGTATCGGGGAGTTCGTGTGAGCGAAGATGAGATCATGAGTCATATCGGTTATGACCCAACGACTCGGTCTGGGAATGTTTGGGGCGATCCAGACCTAGCATTTGTTGGTGATATTAACGGCTCACAAAATAGTACTGGATACGGGGTTCACTGGGCGCCGATTGCAAAAGCCGCGTCGAGCTACCGAGCTGCTAAGGCGCAAACAAATATGACGCTTCAGGATTTAGCAAGAGAGATCGACGCCGGGAATCCGATCGTTGTTTGGGGAACTCAGGGTAGAGCATATTATGATCCTTGGGTAACGCCGAGTGGTAAAACTATCCCGGCTTGGAAAGGCGAGCACGCACGGACTGTGATCGGTTATAAAGGCAACGTTCAGTCGCCAACAGCAATTATCGTTAACGACCCGATCGCCGGGCGAGTTACTTGGAAAGCAGCGGAATTTGACAGTAATTGGGCGAGATTAAGCCGGGCGGGAGTGGTGGTGTACTGATGTATAAGAGTTCTCAATTTGCTTATGTTGTGGCAATTGGTCTGTTTATTGGTATTAGCAGTACGGTTTTATATCTTGGTACACGTAAGCAAGATATAAAACCGACGTTTACAACTACACCAACAAGCAACACGCCGACAGTCGTAAATCCACCGCCCGAAGAGAAAAAAGAACCAGAAGTAAAGAAGCCGCTCCCAACCAGCGCGCTGCTTGAGGTGCCCTTTTATTCGCAAGCTCCGTTTGGGCGGTGGGGCGCTATTCACAAGGAAACATGTGAAGAAGCAAGTCTGTTAATGGTCTACACCTATAAGAAAAAGGAGCCGGCGATGGAGCTTGAAGCGCTCGATCGAAAGTTAATCAACTTTGTGGAGTGGCAGACGTTGAGCGGATACGGGTACGATGTGACAGTCAAAGAACTCCGTGACGCCGCACGTTCGTATCTTGGTTTTGACGGCGCTGAAATTATAAAAAACCCAACTGCTGAACAAATTGAGCAAGAGATCGTCGATGGCAATCCAGTAATTTTACCAGCGGCTGGCCGTCTTTTACCAAATCCGTATTTTACTCCTCCGGGACCGCGTTATCATATGCTGGTGGTGATCGGTTACGATAGCGACGAGTTTATTACTAACGATCCCGGTACGCGACGAGGTGAGCACTTTCGTTACCAGAAGAACGACTTATTAAACGCCATCCACGACTACACGGCCGGCGACATCACCACCGGCAGTCGTAACATCCTGGTGTACCGCTAGGACTCGTCATTGATTTTCGAACCCTCATACCATAGAATTCAATCACAATGATTAACCGCTTTTTCGGTGCATTTTCACATGATATCGGCATCGATTTAGGTACTGCTAACACCCTAGTGTACGTACGCGGTAAAGGGATTGTCATCAACGAGCCGTCGGTTGTAGCGGTTAACCAAAAAACAAAACAAGTGCTAGCAATCGGTCACGAGGCGCAAATTATGGTTGGAAAAACGCCAGGTCATATCGTCGCCACTAGACCGTTAGTCGACGGCGTCGTTAGCGACTTCGAAATAACCGAGCAAATGTTGAAGTACTTTATCGATCGCGTTCATAAGGAGCGGTTTTCTTTTCTCCCTCGTCCCCGAGTGCTGATCGGTATCCCGTACGGCGTCACGGAGGTTGAGCGACGTGCCGTTGAAGAAGCTGCGATGAACGCTGGCGCTCGTCAAGCTTTCTTGATCGAGGAACCAGTCGCTGCGGCGATCGGCGCCCGTCTGCCGATACAGGAAGCTACGGGCAGTATGATCGTTGATATCGGAGGCGGTACAACTGAGGTCGCTGTTATTTCGATGGGCGGAATAGTCGCGTCGCGTTCGGTGCGGACTGCTGGCGACGAAATGAACCAAGATATTATCGACTTTGCTAGAGATAACTTTAATTTACTGCTTGGCGAGCGAACGGCTGAACGGATTAAAATTGAGATCGGGTCAGCTTATCCATTAAAAGATAAACTCGAGCGTCCGATGCGCGGCCGAGACTTAGTTAGCGGTTTGCCAAGAGAGGTTATTATCAACGACGAACAAGTTCGACGAGCCATCGCTAAGTCGATAACGATCATCGTTGAATCAGTAAAACAAACTATTGAGGAAACCCCACCAGAGCTAGTTGCGGATATTATGGATCGCGGTATCGTTTTGGCCGGCGGCGGCGCGCTACTTAAAGACATCGACACCCTGATCTCGCAAGCAACGCAGACGAAAGTTTATATCGCTGACGAACCGCTAACCGCTGTGGCCCGCGGCACTGGGGTCGTGTTGGAAGACCTAGAAACGTTAGACAGTGTACTGCTTAGTAGCGCGTTGCGATGAGGCGATTCCGTCGTCGACCGACTGCAATTATTATTGTTATTCTCTTAATCGTTGTTGCTCAGTTTGCGTTGTTCAAACCAGTACGCGATGTGGCCCGTAACGCGATCGCTGCCCCAGTAATTGCGTTCGACACATCAGTTCGTAAGGTCCGCACGTTTTTTTCGCTAATCGGCTCAATTACCGAGTTATCGAAAGAAAACGCTGAACTAAAACAACAAAATAACGAACTGCGTGCGCAGCTCTCAAACTTGTCAGCACTGAAAAACGAAAACGAATTATTAAAGAAAGATCTCGGATTTTCAAAGACGCGTAGCGATCTCACGCTGCTGCCAGCCACAATTCTTAATTATTCACCGGCCGGAACTTTCCAAGCCCTGACGCTTAACCGTGGCACAAAAGACGGCGTTGCTCTTGAACAAGCGGTTGTCTCAAACGGCTATCTAATCGGAAAGATAAAGAAAGTCAGCGAATCAACCTCGGAAGTGTGGTTATTATCTAATCGAAATCTTCTCACCCCCGTCCTATTAACTGAGGGCAAAACTTCGGGGATATTAAAGGGCGGTATTCGCGGGTTAGTTGTCGACACCATTCCAGTTGACGCCGCGGTAAAAGTCGGTGATTTGGTTGTTACATCTTCGATGGAGGGTTTATACCCGGCGGGAATCGCAGTCGGCACGATCGAAGAGGTAACTTCTACTAAAGAGGAGATCTTCGTTTCTGCGCGTATCGCCTCGCCGATTAATATCCGAAATATTCAAACGGTTTTTGTGATTAAGTGATGATTTATATTTTTCTTGTTCTGGCTGCGTTAATCGTCGCCAGTCTGACGCTCGGTCCTGTTAGTCACTTTACGCTCGCAGGGTACGGCGCACCAAATTTGGTAGTAGTAACTATTTGGGCATTTGTGTGGTTTGGAAATATCCAGATCGCGTATCGTTGGGCGATTATTCTCGGTTTAACACTGGATTTCGTTAGTTTTCTGCCGTTTGGGTTTTGGGTGGCTGTGTTGGTACTTTTGACGTATCTGACCAACCAATTAAAGGACCGCTTTTTCGAGCTGTCCTCGCTCTCTCAGTCGCTACTAGTGCTCGGTCTCCAACTTGTGTTGTGGGAGATAATTATTGCACTTTCGGCGCGTCAAATCCTCACAACAGCTGCAATCTTCTCACTTTTTTACAGTATTCTGTTTGGATCGCTGGTGTACTATGTGTTTGCTGTTCGATATAAATTACTACAGCGCTGGTTGGGGCGAAGATTATGAAAAGTTTTTTTCGATGGTTACAGCAGTTATTCGGTAAGCAAAATCTGAGATCTTCAGATACGGGGTTATTTGACCCGTTTTTACCAATTGCTTCTGTAAAGAAAGTTGACGACGAGCAAAGCTTTGATCGAATCGCCGAAGAGGCTGATCCTTTTTTCTCCGAACAAGTAATGCAACGACGTCAGTTTATGCCGTTTAAACTCATTCTTGTGCTAATTGTTGCTGGTGTTGTCTTGCGGTTGACGGTGCTACAAATATCTCAGGGGCAAGCCAACTATCAACTTGCAGAAGGTAATAGACTTAAAGCTGAAGCAGTGATTCCGGCTCGGGGGTTATTCCTTGATCGTAACGGCGTTGTTCTTGTCAAAAACGTTCCAAATTTTTCTGTTGTTCTTTCTCCTCAAGAAGTACCAAACAAAAAAGAATTGAGAGAAGAATTTATTACTCGGGTGTCGAGCGCACTCAAAATAGAATCTACTGTTTTCAAAAAAACAGTAGAAGAGACCAAAACCAGAGATGCCGTGACGCTATTGGAAGGGTTAGATCGAGAAACAGCGCTTTCTGTTGAGCTCCGTCTTAATGGTATTGAGGGAGTTGATGTCGTTAAAACCCCTAGCCGTCTTTACTCGTCGGTTCCCGGTCTCGGCCACATATTAGGCTACATCGGTAAAGTTGACGCTGATGATCTAGAGCAACGAGACGATCTCTTGCCGACATCGCTCGTTGGCAAGACTGGATTAGAGCAAACGTACGATCGTGAATTGCAAGGACGTCCCGGCATCGAAACGCTCGAAGTCGATTCGCTTGGTCGGAAAATTCGATCTGTCGGCGTTCAGCCGGCCAGACCCGGCCAGACTCTAGTATTAACGATCGACGCTGCTGTTCAAGAAGTGGCGGCAAAATCGCTCCAAGAAGCGATCGAGAAAAACGGCGCAACCAGCGGCGCCGCCGTTGCACTTGATCCGAGAAGCGGTGACATATTAGCGATGGTGAGCGCGCCTTTCTTTGATAACAATATTTTTTCAAGAGCCGTCGACCAAGAGCAGCGAAAAGCGGTACTAGCTAATCCACTTTCGCCATTAGTTAACCGTGCAATTAGCGGCCAGTATCCGTCTGGCTCAACAATTAAGCCGGTAGTTGCTGCCGCAGCGTTGCAAGAAAAAGTGATTACACCGACGACAAAGATCGACACATCAGAAGGTAAAATCACTATCGGCCAGTGGACGTTTCCAGACTGGAAGACGCATGGCGTGGCCGACGTGAAACAGGCAATTGCTGAGAGTAATAACATTTTCTTTTACACTATCGGCGGCGGCCATAAGAATATCGGTGGGCTCGGAGTTGAACGACTAGCAAATTATCTCGAAAAATTCGGTTTTGGTAAGTCAACTGGTGTCGACCTTCCAGGGGAGACTAAAGGCATAGTGCCGAGGCCGGATTGGAAAAAGAAGGTGAAAAAGGAGTCGTGGTATATCGGCGACACCTACAATTTGGCGATTGGGCAGGGAGACTTTCTGCTTACGCCGCTCCAGTTAACGCGTGCAACTGCTGCCATCGCTAATGGCGGCACACTCTACCAACCCAAGTTTATTAAGTCGGTCCTCTCGTCAGACGAAACTGAAACTAGAGACTTTGCGCCAAAACAACAAGCTAATCAGATTGTGAGCTCGGAAGCGCTCTCGGTCGTTCGAGAAGGGATGAGACAAACAGTTCTTAGTGGCTCGGCGCGCTCGTTTTTAACGTTACCGATCCCGATTGCAGCAAAAACCGGCACAGCACAGTTTAGTATTGGGAAAGAGAAAACCCACTCTTGGTTTACTGCTTTTGCGCCGTTCGATAATCCTGAGATCGCTATTTCGGTTATCGTAGAGGGTGGTGGTGAAGGATTCTCTGTAGCCGCTCCAGTTGCGAAAAATATCTTTGAGCAGTATTTTCGATTACCGTTAACGCCAATTGTTCCAGCGGTCACAACGGAATAATTGTATAAACATACAGTTTATTTACTTACTTATTTAGATATTCTGGTTTACAGATACTAAATTAGTATATTTTTTTGTATAAACATATAAAGGGGGAACATGTCACCGCTACTAGTACAACAACTGTATCAGCAAATAAAGCAAGTCATCACTAGATCGATTGCGATTATCGATCGCAACGGTAAACCTTACCCGAGCGCTAACGATTTTTCCCCAATTAAGGAGTTCCCGATTCGAGATACGATTTCTCCAGAAAAACGCTCTGTTGCCGTCGACGGTAAAACCCATCTCCGAGCCTTACCGCTGTTTCAGCAAGGGAAGTTGTCCGGGTTACTCGTTATCGAAACTTCAGAGGAGGACAGCCAAACTATTCAAGTGTTGCTGAGTCTAGCAGAATTGATCATCCAACAATTTGTAGATACTCACAAACCAAAACCAGATGCGGTCGATTTATTGATGACTCGATTGGCGTACCGTCCGAGTACGATCGATGCAGAAGAGCTTGAGCAGCAGATGGCAGCACTCGGATTTCGGCTCGATTTACAACGAGCGAGTATGGTTTTGAAGCTTAGCGGATTTTGGGATAATTATCTGCAAAGCGTCGGGCAGCCGTTAGGAGAAAAACAAAATTTAATTGCCGCCAAAAAACACGATATCGAACAAGCGTTAACTAGTTTTTTTAGTAAAAATCAAGATAACGTTATCGGTTATATAGGCAATGACTCGTTTTTGGTGCTGAAAGATCTCTCAACAACTGACTACCAGAGATTCTGCGAACTTATTACGACACATCTCTCAGAGATTACTGATGCATTAAAGAACGTGCACATCACTGATGTAAAAGTTTCAATTAGTAGCGCCGCAAATTCGATCGACGAGCTTATACCGAGCGCTCGTGAGGCGGTAGAAATTCTTGAGATCGGCGAGCGTGTAGACCCGAGTAAAAAAGTGTACCGCAAGGAAGGGCTTGGGATTATCCCAATGCTCCTCTCGAACTCCACCGAGAGCAAAAGAACGTTTGCTGAGGAGGTTCTGCGAAAGTTGAACGACGAAGAGCTGCTTGTGACACTTCAAGCGTTTCTTAATGCAAACCTAAATCTTACTCAGACTGCAGAGATACTGAAGGTCCATCGCAACACTGTAATTTATCGCCTGGATAAAATTGAGGAATTACTCGGTAAGGATCCGAGAAGTTTTGAGGACGCCGTCTCGCTGTATATAGCCCTGAGATTCAGGCAGATTTTTGGCTAGTTGAATTCTTCGTTTGTTGGAGGGTAATTTTTAGTAGTTTTTTAACGATGGAAACTAGTTCATCTGGAGTGTGATACGACTTCACTAAGTAGTCGATCGCTCCAAGCGATAAAGCAAGCTGTTTGTCTTTATCGGTCTGCTCGCTACCTAGGTTAGTGAGAACAATAACTGGGATGTGCTTCGTTTTACTATTAGCTTTGATCGATCGTAGCACTTCAAAACCGTTCATCTCAGGTAGTAAAATATCGAGCAGTATTAAATCGGGGTTAGATCTAGCGGCCTTCAGCCCTTCACTGCCAGTAGTGGCGACGTGTAAATCAAAAACGTCTTCGCTAAAAGCCTCCTTATATAAGTCGATTAATAGTGGTTCGTCTTCAACAAGTAGTATTTTTTTCATTATTTCTTTCTAGTTTTCTTATTAGTTTTTAGTGCCGGGAAAGTAACTGTAAACGTACTGCCGCGACCGACCCTACTCTGGACAGTAATCGTTCCGCCTTGTTTTTCAATGAACGATTTTACAATGTACAAACCCAGGCCGACGCCCGACTCCCGGCTCGTGGCAGCGGTTCTGGTGCGATGGAACTTTTCGAAGATGCCGGCGATGTCCTTTTGGTCGATGCCAACACCGGTGTCTTTAATCTCAACGGAAACGAACCGCTTATTAGCGGTAATTGGATGGGACAGTGTAATAGTTACACCACCTCTTTTGGTGTACTTCAGGGCGTTATCGATCAGGTTTGCAAAAACCTGCTCGACCCTAATGCGATCAGCAGCAATTAGAACACGCTCGGCCGGCGCTGTGAAGTTAATCTCCACATTCTTTTGGGTGGCCTTACTACTAAAATCGTTACAGACTTTCTTAATAACTAACGAAACGTCAACCGGTCTAATCGTAAACTGCATACGGTTCTCTTCGACTCTCACTACTTCTAGTAAATCCTCAGCTAATCGAACTAACCGCTCGCTCGCTTCAGTTGCTCGTGCCAAGTAACCAGACTGTTTTTCGCTGAAGGTACTCGTGTCTTTACTAAGTAAGCTTAAGTAACCCTTTACAGCGGTGATGGGCGTACGAAGTTCGTGGGTGGCGATAGAGATAAATTCGTTCTTGCGCTGCTCTAGCTCTTTAAGATGAGAGATATCTCGAACCAAAATGATAGTTTGAGTTATCTCCCCGTTATCATCTCGGATGAACGAGCCGGAAATATTAACCCACTTCGTTTGTCGCTGCTTAGTTAATATTTGTACGTCGCTGGCGAACGTATTTTTGGTTGTCTGCGGGCCATACTCTGCAATTAACGAAGTTAGCCAGCGATTGTTGCCAGGAATCTGGAGGAAATCTGTTAGGGGTTTGCCTAGAGTTTCTTTGACGGAATAGCCAGTAAGTCGGTAGAGCGGCCGATTCCATATTGTTATATCTAATTGTTGCGTTAATACGATCAACCCCTCGCTCAAATGATGGGTAAGGGCAGCAAGTCGCTGTTGCTCTTGAGCTAGCTGATTTTGCAAAAGCTGCCGTCGTCGCCGAATTCCTAGTAGTAAATTGACGAAATGCAAATACTTCCTTTTTTCAACGCTAATTGGATTGGTAGTTAACAGAGTTAATAGGATTGGTGATTGCCCGTGCTGGAGCGGTAATTGATAGATAATTCGTAGCGGCTCTTCTAAGAAATCAGTCGCGATCGCTGTTTTAAGGCGTCGTTCAGTCAGTGTATTGTTTGATTCTGATGACCCTGGCAGTACTTGAACGATTTTAGCTTCGCGAGCGCGGTTAATATTAGAGAATAAAACCTGATTCTTATCGGTTCTTTGCACAAGTAAAACCGGAACCGCTAGGCATCGTTGGGCAATCGTTCCAAATCTTGTAAAGAATTGATCGGTGTCAGTTAGGCTGTCGGCTACTAATTCGAGCAGTTCTACTCGGAAGAGATCCGCTTCGTGATGCTCTATTCCGCTCAAGCGCTGTAGCCACTGTTCCCAGAGTGCTGTAGATTTTGGCGTTTGTTCATCTCTCATCTCAAGAAGTATAGTCGTTTACCGTTCTTTAACCTATGACAACGTGTTCTTATTGTATAGCTTTCGAGCGGCACGATTTGTAATTTGTTACAAATTAACGAAATTACAGAGTATTGGAAGGTAGAGTATTGACAGAAGGGGCGGATGCGCTAGAATTTCTGTATTAGTAATTAACAAGTTGGTCGGCGTTTTATTTTTTTTATTGCCGCCACTGATGTAGGAGAGCACTATGCCCAAGAAAGAGATTCTTATTACACAAGAGGGTTTAGACAAGTTGCAACAAGAGTTGCATGAATTAACGACTATCCGACGACCAGAGATCGTTAATCGTATCAAAGTAGCAAAAGAGCTCGGCGATTTGAGTGAGAATGCCGAATACACATCAGCCAAAGAGGAGCAATCGTTTGTCGAAGGGCGTATCCAGGAAATCGAGCAAGTTCTAAAGCAGGCAAAAGTTGTCGCCGAAAACCACACTGGTACGATCGGTATCGGTACAACTGTTACTTTTAGTGTTGACGGCGATAAAGATAGTTTTGAGCTAGTCGGACCGACAGAGTCAGATCCGGAAAAGGGCAAAATTTCAGTTGATTCGCCAGTTGGGCAAGCTTTACTAGGTCACAAAGTTAAAGACAAAGTCAAAGTAGAGACTCCTGACGGTTCCGTTATCTACGAAATTATTTCGGTTGCGTGACAGGGCTCTGGAATACTCCAGGTAAGGTCTGTTACACTTTGACCGATGATTGATATCGCGTTACTTCGCAGTAAACCAGAAGAGATAAAAGAGACGTTAAGGAAGCGTAACGATAACCCCGATGTTGTCGACTCCTTATTAAAACTTGATCTACAGTGGCGCACAGCCGTACAAAAACTCGAGGCATTGCAGGCCGAGCGAAACGGTCTCACCAAAACTAAACAGTCAGCCCAAGAGCATCGCTCGAGGTTAGTAGCTTTGAAAAAAATGATCGATCAGGCTGAGGGCGAGGTACGCGAATGTCAGCTTGAGTTGCACTCTGCCGTCTCGGTACTACCGAATATACTCGCGCCAGACGTACCAGTTGGTAAGGATGCTACGAGTAATAAAGTATTAGCTACCAACGGCAAGATTACAGTTAAAGACGGTCGGCCGCACGAGGAAATAATGAAGGACCTTGGTTGGCTCGATCTAGAATCGGCCGCCAAAGCGAGCGGCGCACGTTTCCGTTATTTGATCGGTGAAGCGGCAAAAGCGCATCGACAACTATTCACCACTGCAATCGCGTTCGCCGAGTCGAAAGGTTTCACCTACGTCGTGCCACCTGTAATTAGTCGCGGCGAGACGCTGCTTTCGACCGGGTTCTTCCCGCGTGGTGCGGAAGACACGTTTCGGGTTGGGGACGATCAATACCTAGTTGGGACATCGGAGCCGATGTTACTAATGCTCGCGGCGAATAAAACTTATAACCGGAACGATTTACCAATGCGCTTCGTTGGTTACTCAAGTTGTTTCCGTAAAGAGGCCGGTTCGTACGGTCGTGACGTTAAAGGAATGTTTCGCATGCACCAATTTGACAAAGTAGAGCTAGTCTCGATCTGCCACCCGGATGATTCAGAAAAAGAGCACGAACTTATCGTTTCTATGCAGGAAGAGTTTGTCTCGCGGTTCAATCTGCCATATCAAAAAGTACTACTTTCGAGCGGCGACCAAAGCCATATTGCAATGAAGCAAATCGATATCGAGACATGGTTTCCGTCGCAAGGTCAGTACCGCGAAACCCATTCGGCGAGTAACTGCGGTGATTTTCAAGCACGGTTGTTAAAAACAAAAGTTTCAGACGGTCAAACGACCGTACTCGCACATACGCTAAACGGTACTCTAGCGACCGAACGTCTACTTTTAGCACTGATTGAGAATAACCAAGAAGAAGACGGTACTGTCAACCTTCCGAGTGAGCTCAAGTAATTTAATGGGTTTTTTTCAAAAAATTTTTGGTGACCCAAACGAGAAAGAAGTCAGCAAATATCAGAAAGCTGTTGACGAAGTTAACGCACTCGAACCAGTTCTAGAGAAGAAAACGGATGCAGAGTTGCGCAAACAGTCGCTTGAGTTGCGCGACAAGATCAGGGTAGCAGTGGCTACGGTGATCGCCGAAACTGAACCCATTTCTGACCGTGTCGAACAAAACACAACTCGTAAGAAGTTGATAAACAATATACTTGAACCAGAATTAGCATATGCTTTTGCGTTAGTGCGAGAGGCTTCTAAACGAACACTCGGGTTGCGACACTACGACGTTCAGATTATCGGTGGCGTCGTTCTCCATCAAGGGCAGATCGCTGAGATGCAGACAGGAGAAGGTAAGACATTAGTAGCGACGTTGCCACTTTACCTTAACGCGTTGACAGGACTTGGCGTTCACTTGGTTACAGTCAACGATTACCTTGCCCGCCGAGACGCGGGGTGGATGAGCCAAATTTACGACTTCCTTGGACTAACTGTTGGTGTAATCGGACCGCAGTTTTCTTTTGTTTACGATTCCTCTTTCGATAACGGCGAGAACGACTGGAGACTTCAGCGGTTGCGCCCAGTCGAGCGACGTGAAGCGTACGCTGCCGACATTACCTACGGCACAAATAATGAGTACGGTTTTGACTACCTTCGCGACAACATGCTTCAGGATGCAAGGCAGCTTGTACAAAGAGAACTAGCATATGCTATTGTGGATGAAGTAGACTCAATTTTAATTGATGAAGCTCGAACGCCGTTGATAATCTCGGCACCATCATCAGAATCAGCTGGCTATTATAAAGAATTTGCCAAACACATTAAAACATTAAAACCACAAACAGACTTTATCGTAGATGAGAAAGCCAAAAGCGCGTCGCTAACCAACGAAGGTATACAGAAACTCGAGAAAGCAGCCGGTGTTAACAACCTCTACGATCCTTCTAATGCCCAACTGGTCCATTATGCTGATACGAGCTTAAAAGCATATGCTTTATTTAAGAAAAATAAGGATTATGTAGTTAAAGACGGGCAGATAGTTATTGTTGATGAATTTACTGGGCGATTACTGCACGGGCGTCGATACTCAAGTGGACTTCACCAGGCGATTGAAGCTAAAGAAGGGGTGATAGTACAAGAGGAGTCGGTTACGCTCGCTACGATTACATTCCAAAACTACTTCCGACTCTACTTCAAGCTTGCCGGTATGACCGGAACAGCAAGCACGGAAGCAGAAGAATTCTCGAAGATTTACCACCTAGAAGTTGTTTCGATACCGACAAATCGGCCGTCGCAGCGACGCGATTTAGCTGATGTAGTGTATAAAACAGAGAGAGCAAAATTTAAGGCAGTAGCGGAATTAGTTCGGGAGTTGCAGCAAAACGGTCAACCGGTGTTAATTGGAACAGTCTCGATCGCCAAGTCTGAAGTGATCAGCAAACTACTGAAAAGCGAAAAAATTGAGCACCGCGTTCTTAACGCTAAATTCCATCAGAAAGAAGGCGAGATCGTAGCCGAAGCTGGACTGCCTGGGTCGGTAACGGTTGCGACTAATATGGCTGGTCGTGGCGTCGACATCGTACTGGGCGGTCCACCGCCGTCGAGCGATGCGCCCAAACAAGAATTTACGATCTGGGAGAAGCGACACCAAGAGATATTGGAAAGAGGGGGATTATACGTAATCGGTACCGAACGACACGAGTCGCGACGTATCGACAATCAGCTGCGTGGTCGAGCCGGCCGTCAAGGCGACCCAGGTGTTAGTCAGTTCTTTGTCTCGATGGAGGACGATTTAATGAGAATTTTCGGCGGCGATCGAATGAAAGCGATTATGGAAAGGCTTAATATCCCAGAAGACCTGAGTATCAATAACAAACTTCTCTCAAGGGCCATCGAACAAGCCCAGTCAAAGGTGGAGACTCACAACTTCGATATTCGTAAACAACTTGTTGAATACGACGACGTTATGAACAAGCATCGCGAAGCGATCTATCGGCGTCGAGAGCGGATAGTCCGATCAACGTTTAGCGACGAAGCGGCCATCGAATTTCACGATGAGCTAGTACAGCTTTTCACTGAAGAGCAGCAAAAGTCGTACGAAGCTCGTTCGAAAGATTGGGGAACGCAGCTACGATTTGAAGTTGAGCGAGCTGTAGTATTGCGCGCTATCGACGTACTTTGGGTTGAGCATCTTAAAAACCTCGAAGATTTACGTGAGAGTATCGGGTTACAAGCGTACGGTCAGCGTGAACCGCTCGTAGAGTATAAACAACAAGCCTACCGAATATTTTCTGAGCTCCAGGATACGATTAATCGACAAATTGTTGAAATGCTTCTACACGTCAACGTCGGTTCCGCGCCCCCAGAGCAGCAGACGAATCAGAGGGTGGCGTACAATAAGCAGGAAGAAGTTACTCAGCCCCAAAGCCAAACAAATAAAATCGGTCGAAACGATCCGTGCCCGTGCGGAGCGATCGATCCAGTTACGGGTAAGGTCTACAAGTATAAAAAATGCGGCTTAATTAACGCGCCGCATCACCGCCAGTAGTACGGTATGCTAAAAACATGACGATCGACTTTGAGTCAGAATTTTTAAAGGCAGATAATCTTCGCAATTCTGGCAAAGTCGATCAAGCGATCGAAGCGTACGCGACGATTGCCAGAGCGGCCGAGCTAGAGGGAAATAATTTTGAACTCGGTAGAGCCCTGCACGGCGCAGCGATAGCTGCCTTCCAAAGCGCTGATAGTAATAATCAAGAGTCGAGTTACCTCCGAGACGGACTTAATTATCTCCACAAAGCCGCAGAAGTGTTCCGTTCGATCGACGAAACTGTGCAACTAGGCACAATTTACAGAGATGGCGCAAGTGCGTTTGCTAAAGCAGGCTTAAGCTCGCAGGCGCTAGATTATTTCCAGAAGAGCATCGTTGAGTTACAGCAGGGCGACGAATTCGGCGAGCTCGGCGCAACGTATACAAAATTTGGCGACTATTATCTCGCACACAACGATCTCGATCCCGCCAACCAGTATTATCAGAAAGCCCTCGACTGTTTTAAAAAAGATCCGACGAAAGGTTTCTACCTAGCTACAACGTTGTTATCTATCGCTTCACTCCATTTAAAGAAAAAAGAGTATCTTGAGGCATACGAAATAGCCGAGCAAAGTCTCGGATGGTTTTCGGCCGACCACGGCGGTGAGCGCTACGATTACCGACAGACCCAACTGTACGGATTACTTTCGGTGATCTGCACCCATATCGCTAAAGAAAAAGAGGCCGTGAGGTTTGGAGTGCTCTTCGAACAAGGGTTGAAAAGGATCGATCCGCGCTCCGCTAAAAACATTCAAGTCGAGTTAGAGTCACTCTTGTAGAAAGCAGCTTTGTGCTTCATCGTTGTAAATAGAGATGTCTCGCTTAGGTTCTTTTTGGAGGAAAATCGGTCCAGGGCTGGTAACTGGTGCTAGTGACGACGATCCGTCGGGCATCGCGATTTATTCACAAGTTGGTGCCCAGACAGGCTTTAGCTTGCTTTGGACGGCGCTTCTAACTTTCCCGCTAATGACAGTGGTTCAGGAAATGTGCGCTAGGATTGGCTTGGTTACCGGTCACGGTCTGGCTGGGAATTTAAAACGTAACTACTCAAAACCACTTCTTGTTACGCTGATGCTACTAGTGGTTGCCGGTAATACGTTAAATATCGGTGCCGATCTCTCGGCAATGGCGGCTACTACACACCTACTAGTCCCGATACCCGAACCGATTTTAGCGATCTTCTACACAGTACTTATTCTCATCGCCCTACTTTACAGCTCGTATCAAACTATCGCGAACGTTCTCAAGTGGGTGGCGTTAACGTTGCTTGTCTATGTGGCAGTGCCGTTTTTCACAGAGACAGATTGGGCCGGCGCGATCCGCGGTACCTTAGTACCAAGCTTAGAGTTTAAGAAAGAAACTCTTGCTCTTATTGTCGCAATTTTTGGCACAACAATCTCGCCGTATTTATTTTTCTGGCAGACCTCGATGGAGGTGGAAGATAAGAAGACTAAAATTAAGCGGCTCTTTGCGCATTGGTTTATCCGTAAACGTGAGTTAAACGATATGAAACAGGATGTCACGCTTGGAATGCTACTTTCTAATATCGTTATGTGGTTTATTATCGTGACAGCGGCGGTGGCGTTGAATTCAAACGGTATTACAACGATTAACACTACAAAGGAAGCGGCGGAAGCGCTTCGTCCTTTTGCCGGAGATTTAGCATATGTTATTTTCTCTCTAGGTGTAGTTAGCGTCGGATTTCTAGCTATCCCGGTACTCGCTGGTGCAAGCTCATATGCGCTAGCTGAAACATTTGGTTGGAAGGAGGGTCTGAATAAAAAGTTCCACCAAGCGCCTCAATTTTATTTAATAATTATTATTTCGACACTAGTAGGATTATTAATCCCATTACTTGGTGTTGATCCGATTAAAGCGTTAGTTTATACCGGCATTTTCTTCGGTTGTACGGCGCCAATTCTTATCTTTGTTATTCTTCATGTCGCCAATAACAAAAAAATTATGGGAAAGTTCACTAATTCGCTGGCAACCAACATCGTTGGCTACGCGACGTTCTTCATTATGTCTACTGCGCTGATAGCGCTGATTCTGCTCTAGGAGCAGGCGTAAAAGCTTGTTATGCTCAAACTCGGATGACAACCGACATACAAAAAGCTGACCAGGAAATTCTTCGCATCGGGGCGCCGGCTAAATCCGAGCGGAAAATAAATACGTCTTCAAGGCCGTTGATCGAATTTAAAAAAGTAACGATGCAGTACCCTGGTCGGCTGGCGGTAAGAGAAGTTGATCTGGAAATCCGCGAGGGCGAGTTTGTCTGTTTGGTTGGTCAAAGCGGTGTTGGTAAAACAACTCTAATTAAGCTTCTGACTATTCAGGAATCCCCGACTACCGGGGAGGTGTACGTCGCCGGCCGGAACTTGGCGGATTTGCGTAGTAAAGAAGTGCCGCTCTACCGAAGAAAAATCGGAGTAGTGTTTCAGGACTTTAAGTTACTGCCCCAGAAAACTGTTTGGGAAAATGTGGCGTTTGCCATGGAGGTTTGTGGTTTTTCGAACGCTGAGATCGCGAAGCGAACAGAAAAAGTGCTTGATTTGGTTAATTTGGGTCGGCGGGCAAAGAATTATCCGCACGAACTCTCTGGCGGCGAACGACAGCGCGTCGCGATCGCTCGAGCCCTAGTTCACTCCCCAAAAATATTGATCGCCGATGAGCCAACGGGGAACCTAGATCCAGTTAATACCTGGGAAATTATCGAATTGTTGTACCGAATTCATCAGAAAGGAACAACAATTATTCTTGCCACGCACAACCGCCAAGTTGTCGATCGTATCCAGAAGCGAGTAGTACTGATGAAGTCTGGGAAAATCGTCAGCGATCAGCACGGAGGTAAGTATGTCATATAAACTCGAAACCGTGTTGCGGATTGTAAAACTCGGCCTAAATAATTTTTGGAGAAACCGCTGGTTAACGCTCGGGGCGACACTTTTAATGACGCTAACGCTAACGATGATTAGCGTCTTTCTGCTCTTCTCGTTTATCGTTCGAGATACCGCGGAGGCGATTCGTTCGAAGATCGACGTCACCATTTACTTTACCGATGACGCCGTGGCAGACGAGAAAATTATGGCACTTGCCGATCGAATTAAATCGCAGCCAAACATTCAGGAAGTTATCTTTGTGAACAAGAAACAAGCGCTAGAAATCTGGCAGCGGCTGCCGATTAATGAGGACGTTAAAAAGCCAGTGAGCGACTCCTACAACCCGCTGCCCCGCAGTCTCCAGGTTGATACAACCGACCCAGACGAAATACAGGGAGTAGTGAGTAGTATCGAAATCGCCGATACCGAGAAACTCATCTGTAACGAGTGCGTGTCGTACGTTAAAAACAAAGACGCAGTTAACAAGCTCGTTAGTATTACTCGGCTAGTACAGCGGGTTGGGCTGTTTTTGAGTATTTTCTTTGGAATAATTGCCATATTCAACGTTCTTAATATTATTCGCATCACCATCTCTGCCCGTTCAGATGAGATCGAAATTATGCGATACGTCGGTGCGTCAAACGCCTTTGTCCGCGGCCCGTTTATAGTTGAAGGGGTACTCTACGGAGTGCTTGGCACAATAATAACTACCCTGTTTATTGTGTTGGTTTCACAAATTGCCAGCGGATATATTAGTATCACCGCCGACGTTTTGAACTTAAGTTTCGGCGCGTACGTACTCCATTACATCTGGCAAATTATCGGTTTTCAGCTGCTTATCGGTGTAATTCTAGGCGTAGTTGTTAGTGTTATCTCGATGCGTCGGTATTTGCGAGCCTAACATTGCAACCGACAAGCGGCATGCTAGGATAGGTATGATGAGTAAATCGTTAGCTGTGCGACTTATTAGCTTTTTTCTCGTACTAACGCTTGGAATTGCAACGCTCGCGCCGATGAGCGCGCAAGCTGAGACGCTCGACGAGCTACTAAGGCGTCAAGCAGAATTAAAGAGAAAAGAAGAGCAAAACCGAAAAGCCCTTGAGCAGAAAAAACGAGAAGCAAGTAACTTGCGAGAGTTGATTGGAGATCTGGATGGAGACATTAGTTATACTTCAAGCCGAATTCAAAACACCGAAGAGCAAATCGCGGCAACAAATAGTGTTATTAATCTTTTGATTCAAGATATCCAGAAGCAACAGACTGAGCTTGATGTCTTGTCGGCTAAACTCAAGGGCGCATACGTAAATCTCTACCAGCTCTCACAAACTAGTACGATGGAGTTATTACTCCAGAGCCCTAATCTTGAAGAAGCGCTCTCGCAAGCGGAGTATATCCAAGCGATTCAAACTGATCTGCGAAAAAATATCGACACCGTTAACGCGTTAAAGACCGATCTCGAAAAGAAGAAAACAGATAGTGAAAGCCAAAAGGCAAGCCTCGAAACCCTCCGACAAGAGCTTGATCGATCAAGGGGTACGCTAACGAGTCAGAAAAACCAAAAGAATTACCTTCTCAACCAAACCCAGGGTGAGCAGGCGAAATATGAGGAACTATTAGAGCAAATTAAAAAACAATCTGCACAAATTAGTAACGATATCTACCAGGCGCGTCTTGCTGCTGGCGGATTTACTAACTCCGGTGGCACAGGAGGATACCCATGGGCAGGTAGCTGTGATCGTGTAGATAACTGGCTGTACTACACTTGTCAGTGTACATCGTATGCTGCATGGAAGTTCCTTCAGATACACGGAGTACCATTTAATAACACCAGACCCGGTAGCGGTAGTGCATACAACTGGCCGGCGCTAGCCACAGATCAAGGGTATAAAGTCCAGTACGGCGGGTTGCCTCGAGTCGGTGACGTCGTGTCCTGGAACCGACCGCTATTCCCGGGTGACGAATGGGGACACGTTGCGGTTGTCGAAGCTGTCTACTCGTCAAGCGATATCTTGGTTTCGGAATATAACTGGAGTCCGGCTAAAAAATACTCGCAGCGGAGAATAAACCCAAGCAATTGGGGAACACCGCGATACATCCGCCCGTAAAATGCTTAATAGCTACATCTTAATTGGCTACGGTCTATTTTTAGCGATTATGCTTGTGGTAAATTTGCTGTACTTTTTTCAGGTTTTTAAGTACCGCTTGCCCGGCGATGCCTCGATACCGGTATTATCGACACATATACTCTTGGTGCTATTGATATTGATATTTAGCGGTATTTATATCGGGATTAAGTAATGCCGCATCTAATCGAAGAACATATAAACAGTAACGACCCAGCGTTTTTGTATCTTAACCTTCATCCTGGAGAAGAAATTAAGTACGCCGTGCGACATCACTGGGCCGGCTTTTTAACAACGCTACTAATTGTATTAGCGATGGGACTCTTCCCACTTTTTCTGTTGTTTGCGATCGGGATCGGCTTTACTAACGGAGTGTCGGACTTCGTTCCCATTATTACCGTGCTATTGTCTGGTTATTACATCTTTCTGCTAACGTTTCTGTTTGGTTCGTGGATTAATTTTTATTACGACATTATCTTTATCACCAACGAGCGACTAATTAACGTGTCTCAAGAAGGGCTATTGAGTCGTAAAACCTCTGAGCTATCGTTAAAACAAGTTCAAAACGTCTCGGCTGAGGTTACTGGGTTTCTACAAAGCTTCTTTAATTACGGCTTACTCATCGTTGAAACTGCGGGCGGCGGCACCACGGATGATCCGCACAAACCAGGCTTACAAGGTTACTTTACTATCACCGATGTACCCGACCCGAATCGACTTGCCCGCGTGATCCTCGAGATGCACCGGGCGTTGGTTGGCGAAGAAGGATGAAGCGGCAAGTTTGGCTCTTCATCCTTTTTCTTTTTCTCCCAACTGTCTCGTTGGCGGCCGATTTAGAAAGAGTTGAAAATAAGCTAGTGATCAAAGCTGGCGAAAAACAGTATCGCTTACGGGCAAATTCGAAGCCGTTTCAGCTCGCTGTTATTAACGGGACGGTTTTAGAGCAGTTCTTAATTAATGGGGAACTATTTGTTGTGGTGGATAGGATCGGAGAGAAATTACTACTTCGATCAAAGGATGGTCTCGGTTATTATCCTGTGCCCGGGTTAATGGATGAGCCGATACTGGAGTATAGCCGCCAGGCACCGTTATTGGTTCGGACAAACAATAAGATACTGTTTTATGCTGGGAGTGAATTTACTGAAATAACAGAACCGATTGTCGGATCAAAATTAGATCAGTTTTATCTATCTAGCGACCAATTTTATTATCTTGATCTACAGGCTAGTAAAGTGACGGTTTTCGGTTGGGCTGGGGAAGCCTGGAGTAACTTAGACGAGTTAGATTGCTTAGAAGTTACTCGCGTAACTGCACTGTTGCCAACAGTCGTTTGTGACGGCAAACTCTTTCAGCTTTCTACTGGCAACACCTTCATTCAGCTAAGCAGCGCCCAATTATCACTCTTGTCTAGCTCCGACACGCTCTCGGTATTTGTTGGGAAAACTGATATCGTTATCGTCGTAATTCTGACGCCGAACGAACTGATCGAACTCACTCTCTCGATTTCCTCACCGATACTCTCTGCTAGGACATTGGGGAGTAGAGTATTTCTAGAGATAGAAGGCCGATTACACGAGTTAGACTACGGGCGGGCTATTCCAGAGCTAACTGCGGCTCCAACTGAGGGCGGTGAATTAGTGGCGGTCGAAGGTGCAAACTGGCTGTATTTTCAAAGCGGGAGCGAACATTGGCTATCGACAGAATTCGGCAGTTGGCTGCCCGCTACAATCTCGGCGGGTTACGACCGTGCTAATAAACTAAGTAGTGGTGTTGTGCTATGGAAATACGAAAGCGCTGATATCCAGTTCTCAGCAGATGGCCTAAGCTTTTCGCTGCGTAATGGCTCTTGGGCTCGATCGGCAAAATTCAAAGCGTTGCTGGAGCATAATCAAGAGGTTTTTCTGCTACTACTAAACAGCAGCTTGGCCCCCAATCTGTATCGAACGGCAACGCTCACTAGCTGGATTAGGGCAACCCTTCCGACGAAACCAACGCATCAACTCTCTGTTCGTGAGGCGCGTCTGGCGTTAGCGGGGACGCTCCTTGAGGTATCTGGTGTTGTGACGGCCGATCAGGGGCAGGTTTCTGACGAAGCATTTTACCTACAAGATCAAACAGCTGGTATTCAAGTATTTTTAAGTAGAACCAAGGGTGTCATCCCAAATATTAAAGATAAAACAGCGCTCGTAACCGGCGAGCTAAGCTCGAGTCAAACGAAAAGAATAATTATCGACGCACCAGATGACGCGATAATTGGAGGGATTGCTACTATCGATCCGGCGGACGTCTCAATGTCAGACGAACTCCAGCAACGACTCGGTGAAAAAGTAGCGCTCAATAGTACAGCTACCGACGTTGAGAGCGATTATTTTACACTTAGCTCTCAGTTGGCGCGGATTAAAGCGCATCTAACTGAGAGTAAAAAATACTTAAGCGTGGGGGACTCGATACAGTTTTCGGCGATCGTCGACTGGAATTCAGCCAGCGAGGCGGTGGAGACCTGGGTATTTCCTGAATCAGTCGTAGTTAGCAGGGTGCAAACAACTAAAACTGAGTCGCCGAAACCACAACCCGCACCAGTTAAAAGAACTACTCAACCGGCCGTCTCAAAATCAACTCCAGCGCCAGCTGTAGTGGCAGCCGCGACTAAAAAAATTACTCCGATCGCCAACCAAACCAGTAATCCGGAGCCTGTTGGCTCGATACCGAGCCAACATCAGAATATTGTCACGGTGCTATTAAGCTCGCTCGGCTTGCTCGTGGCGTCAAATGGCCGCAGATTCCAGCGTCTATTTAGTAGGTACTAGTTAAATAGCTCTTGGTATTCTCGAGATTCTCGAGTATCCTGTGGAAACAAAGGATGATAACTCGACTGCGAAGCTGGTACTCTTCCCAACCAATCCCAGAAAGAAAGGCGTTAATTGTTTGGCTTGTTGCTGCTGTGGTTATTTTTGGTACTGGTTTGTTTGCCCGTACTCAATTAGCGGCCGGAATGTCGGTTTACTACTACTCGCTCGGTCTGTTTATCGTGGATAGCGTGGTATTTTTCATGTTATATCGTCAAATGCCTGCGGTTAAAACGCTACTTTTAACCATCATCATCATGCTTGAACTGGCGGTGATCGGGTACTACATCGTCGCCCGATCTGCCATTATCTAAATATGCTGGGGTATCAACGAAGCCGAGTTTGGGAGATTATTCCGGGATTACTAACCTGGACGACGTTAACTGGATTAATATTGCTTGCAATTTTTAACCCGCCTGTCCTAACGATGCTAGTCTTGCTTTACGCGATCTACTGGTTAATTAAAGTCTTTCTCATCACTGGATACTTACTAGCCGGTTTTGCTAGATATAACCGTGAGCGTAAAATTGATTGGCTAACTAAACTCAACAACGATTATCCCGAGGCACAGAATAGGTTTTACCACGTCGCCATTGTGCCAACGTATAAAGAGGATATCTCAATTCTTCGGCACACCATCGATGCCATAAAAATGAGCAACTACCCAGCTGATCGGTTGATTGTTGTTGCGGCGTTTGAAGGGCGTGAAAAAGAGTTAGCGCCGGAGTATGCCAAGATCTTAACGCACGAGTACGAACATGCGTTTTTCCATTTTATGGCTACCAGCCACCCAGCAGATATTGAAGGTGAAGTTCGCGGCAAGGGGCCAAACATTACCTGGGCGGCGCGTCGGGTTAAGGAATATCTTGATGAGAAAAAAATTAAGTATTCTGACGCAATTCTCACAACACTCGACGCCGATAACCGGGTCGATCGTGACTATTTTGCCAACCTTACTTGGTCGTACTGCGCCGACCCAGACCCAATTCATAAAAGCTTCCAGCCCCTGCCGATGTTTTTCAATAATATCTGGCAAGTGCCGTTACCGGTAAAACTGACAGCACTCGGCTCATCATTCTGGCAACTCATACAGGCGATGCGACCGCACTACTCGCGTAACTTCGCCGCCCACGCTCAGAGTTTCGAAGCCCTAGTACAAACAGATTTCTGGTCGGTTGCGACGGTGGTTGAAGATGGGCATCAGTACTGGCGTTCGTACTTCAGATTTGACGGCAATCACCACGTGGTTCCGCTATTTGTGCCGGTTTATATGGACGCAGTTCAGGGCGAAGATATTATGGACACGTTTCGCGAGCAGTATCTTCAACGTCGTCGCTGGTTTTGGGGGGTTTCCGACGTTCCGTACGTCTTTCGGCATTCTTTTGGTAATCCTAGAATTCCGTTTTTCTACAAATGGCTGCAATTTTTACGGCTGTTCGAATCCCACTACTCGCTTGCTACCCAGTCGTTTATTTTGCTAATCGGTTGGCTACCGATAGTCGTGAACCCGGATTTTCGAGATAGTGTGCTCGGTTATAACTTTCCTACTGTTTATAGAACATTTCTGATAGCAGCGTGGACTGGTATGATCGCCAACATGCTCGTGGCATCTCTACTAGTGCCACCACGTCCTGGTAAGCGCTCGGTCTACATTCTTACAATTATTAAAGAGTGGTTGTTAGCGCCAATCCTGCTTCCGGTTAGCGGCATATTTTTCTCGGCGATTCCGGCGATCGATTCGCAGACGCGTATGTTATTTAATAAGCCATTTACCGTCTTTAACGTCACCAAAAAAACCGCGATTCCTAGCGGTGTGCTAGTGAAAGACTAGTTGTTTGGCTTAGAGTTAACGAAGTAATTGTGAGTGACTGATCCGCTTATTCCGTTACCGATTACTATTCCCGATAAATCATATCCCCATCCCTGGACTCTATTGCGGATAAAGGTAATCGATGACGAATCGTTAGCGCCGTTATTATTAATATTAACGCTAGGTGCTGTTTCCATTTTTGCCAAAAGATAATAGCCTGCTTTTGGGCGCGGATCGCTGTTTGGCGGTATGGTGTTCCCAGCGACAAAGTAGATATATTCTCCGGACATATTATTACCAGTTAGTTCGCTACATCCGCCTGCTGAGGCCGGTAGCTTATTAATAGGATCCTCGGGTATCGTAGGGAGAATCAGCGGCGCTAGCGCTGCCCGATTTGAAGCGCAATTACTAACTAAACCAGCTTCGAATTGCCAGCGAGCGTTGTAAATATTGCCACGAGTGCTGTTAAACGACGGGTAACTACGATTATCGAGATAGTATTGCTCTAACGCGTTTTTGATACTGTCTAAGTCCGTTTTACGTTGACCGTCTCGAGAACGTTTAAGCGAGCTACTATAAACCATCGTCGTAATAGCGACTAAAATTCCGATAATCGTAATTGTTGTTAGTACCTCAATTAAGGTGAAACCGCGTTTAGACATATATGTAGCGTTGCGTATTTTAATGCTAATATCAACACATTCCTTATTGGAGGTATTTGTACTTGAGTAAGCGTGAGATAGAGCGAAAGAAACTCGATACCAAGATGTTGTGGGGGATCGGAATTACCTCTACGGCAATTGCTGGTGTGTTATGGATTCTGAATAGGCACAAGAACAAGCAATACTCAGAGCGCGCGGCGGAGATTGATCTCAGAGATGACGCTCGAATCAAGATCCTCGATGAGCGGCTCATTGAGATCGACCTTAAAATTCAGTTTGAGCAGGACGAGGGTGTAAAGGCAATTCTCGGAGAGCTTAAGGCACAGGCTATTCGTGAAAAACAGCGCATAATCGAAACTCGTAATTTGTCCCTGCCAACTCGACTCGCTATCGAAGCTTGTGATGAGGCAGCTGCTAACTGCGAACACGAGTTAGACCTGCGAATCGATCAACAGACTTCCGAAAAACCCGAATGTGGCTAACTAGGTTAGCCACATTTTTTTGCTGTCCCAATGGGAGTCGTTTCCGTGATTGCAAGGCAACACGGGTGTGTATTCTGTTTGCGGTCCCGACGGGAGTCGAACCCGTGATTTCCTGGATGAAAACCAGGCGTCCTAGGCCACTAGACGACGGGACCAATAGCAATATTTTACGTTTAACAGGATCGAAAATCAATCTTCGTAATCAAAAGTTGACAGCCATGCCGATTGTCGTGAATATAAAAGTATGAATCGAACAACGTTGTTACATATGGGAATTGGTTTTGTTTTGGCGCTGGCTGGCGCTGCGATGCTCTACGTGTCTAAGGGGGACGTTAAAACCTCTGCGCAGGGCACTACGCCGTATACAAGTACGTGGACGGCCAATAATGTCCTAACTGCTGACGTTCGTGTTGGTAGTTCGCAAGTTGGTCAAGCGGGGATCGGTGTTTGGGGCTGGACTGTCACCGGTACTGTTGGCTCGAAAACCTTCACCGAAACATGGGCGGGTCCGAGTATTACCAATATCCAGATGCTTGCTCATACTGACGAAAAGGGCTGCGATATAAGCGGTGTTAACACGGCTGAGATAATGGCGGGTTGCTTTACGCAACAGAATGCTCTTGGCGGCACAAATAGTATGCTTTATACGTTTGCTGTTCGAGCGCCAAACGACTTTACTAGCACGAAAAATCGTCTAAACGGCGGTACCGGCACTCAAAAGACTGTTAGCTGTATTTCTTCGCCAAGAAATGGCGACGAAGATGAATGTATTATGCAAAGCGGTGCGTACACGTTCCAACACTGGTACGAGCCAGGTTTTGATAGTAGAGCTCGCTTCCTAGGTTCCGGAACGCTAATGCCTCTTAAGTGGACTGTTACAGGGACGGTTACGAACTAACAACTTCACACGCTACTAATTTTTCAGTAAAATTAACTGGTTAATTAGCCAGGCGCCCGTAGCTCAGCGGTAGAGCACTTCCTTGACGTGGAAGGGGTCTTCAGTTCGATCCTGAACGGGCGCACATGACAAACATAAAAAGTATTAGAGTGAAGGAAGGCGACGTTAGTCGACTATCCTGAACGGGCGCACAATGAAAATTACACATATCATTATCGGTGTTATAGCGGTGGTTGGCGTATTTTTACTAATTCCGCAGTCAGAAGATAAACAAGGAGGCGTTAAAAAAATGACAGGTGATCCAACAACATTTGAACAAGTTTCTGCAACCAAGGCGACTATTAAAACAAAAAAAGGTGATATCCGGTTGGAGCTTTATCCACAAGACGCGCCGAAAACGGTAACAAACTTTGCAACGCTTGCTAAGAACGGCTTTTACGACGGTTTAACGTTTCACCGGGTTGAGCCAGGTTTTGTTATTCAAGGCGGCGATCCGGACGGTAACGGTACCGGCGGAGCCTCAATTTACGGATCAGAGTTCGAAGATGAGCTAAACGAGGACACGCCGTCGTATAAAAACGGGTACAAAGAAGGTGTGCTGGCTATGGCTAATCGCGGGCCTAATACCAATAGCAGTCAGTTTTTCATTATGCTCGCCGACAACGACTCGCTACCAAAGAATTACACGATTTTTGGCAAAGTCACCGGTGGTATGGATGTTGTCAAACAAATCTCAGTTGGTGACAGTATTCAATCAATTACTATAGAGTAGCTCGCTTGACTAATCATTAAAATCCGACAGTATTAAAAGAGACATGGGAGGGAAAGTTATACTGCAATATACTCTCGGATTTATATTAGCTGCGCTTGGTGTTTTTCTTATATATTCGAACCAAAATAGTTCTCGAATTAGCGCACAAACCGCCCCGGACGTCGTTGAAGATTGGCGAGCAACGAAAGTTTTAACTATCGATACTCAGGGTAATGTCGGTAACGAACTCGGCAGGAGTAAACGAAACTTTGCGATTGGCCCAGGTGAGTGGACAGTATCATACTCTGAAAGTGGTGTAGAGAAGTACAGAGAAACTTGGACATTGCCTAGTATGCCTGATTGTTATGCTGACGCTGCCAGCTGTAGTCCTGGCGGTGCGAACGTTTCAAAATTTATTTGGGGAATAGTTTGTGATACCAACGTTTCTAGCTGTCCGGCGAGAACTTGGAAGTTTGGGTTAATGAATCCCGATGATCCCGCGCTATTTATCAGGGATAACGGTCGAGCTTGGGGACAAGGAACAATATCAGGAAAAGACGGTCGAAACATTCATAATTTGTCACTTATGGGCGCATATGGATGGGTTCATGGTCGCTACAATGTTGGGGGACGTGGTGGTTTTGTATGGGCAGGCTTTCTATTACCAACTGAATGGAAGGTAAGTGGTGATATTTTATGATTAAACTATTGTTAGCAGCCGGTGCTATCTTCCTATCTTTGAGCAATGTAGCAACGGTCAACGCTCAGGATATAAGTTCCACCTGGCAAACAAAAAAAGTGCTAGTCGTTAACACGAACGGCTACGGCGGCGGTGAACTAGAGACAACTAAGCGTCAGTTTGTGATTGGTCCATCCGAGTGGTACGTAAAATATGAACGGCAGGCATCGGGTGGCAACTACACCCCAATTTACGAGGAAACTTGGAAACTTCCGGCGCTACCAGATTGTTACACCTCTGCTGGTCGCGCTGCCTGCCAGCCAGGCGGTGCTCTGGTGAATAACTATTTATGGGGACTAGCAACGAGCTATTCCGACTATCCAAACGATCCTCAGAGATGGTCATTTCAGGAACTGGAGCCATTAAATCCCGGTTTATTCTCAAACATTAGTAGCCACGTACGAGGCTCGGCAGTACTGGGAGGAAAAAATAGTGACAACAGTCACAATGTGATCGCTACTGGAACGTACGGTTGGTCACACGCCAGATACTGTAACTGCGATCGTGGTGGTTTCGTATGGTCGGGTGTTATGATTCCTCTTCGTTGGGATGTCACAGGAGTAAGCTATGAAGAATAAATCGAGTATTTTAGTCGCATTATCATTGTTACTTTTGATCGCGCCTGGAATCGGTTCTGCCGCCGTACCAACTCACACCGTATGGCAAGCGATGAAGTTGTTAACGATCAACGTCAATAACAACCCTGGAACGGAACTAGGCACAACAAAGAAAAAGTTTGCAATTGGACCGGGTGAGTGGCAGGTAACTTACGAGGAGAACTCTGTCCCTAAATACATTTCAACCTGGAAACTCCCAGCGCTGCCGGACTGTTACAGAAATTACGGTCTTTGTGGCGCGGGTAGCCAAATGGCAAGAGACTACTTGTGGGCAGTTGCGTTTGAAGGTGATCAAGCCCATACCAGTTGGACATTTGAGCTTATTAACCCTGATTCTGCTGATCTTTTTGTTCAGAATCACGGTTACGCTTGGGGTCAGGGTGTGCTAGGTGGAATGAATAACGCCAACACAAATAACATCTCCACTACAGGAATTTACGGCTGGGCACACGGTAAGTATGAGAATACTGACGGAGGAACTATTATGAAATCTGGTGCCATGATTCCGTTGCGCTGGCGAGTTGAAGGTAGATACCAATAAATGAAAGAGAAAGTAGTAGACGCATTAACACGATTTTCTTCAATTGCCCCGGCGGTCGGAGCAATTATCTTGATGATCGGGGCAACCCAGTATTTTAGTGTGCGAAAACCAGTTGCTTCAAACGGTGAAGTATCGCCGATGATAATCGAGCGGAAATTAGCAATCGAGGAAGCAGAACGTAAAGGGGAAAAAACGTATAGTTACACAACTAGATTTATCCCCGGTATCGGCGTAATTAGTGATCCCGAAGCGTACAAAGAAGACTGGCAGAAACAACTCGAAGAGTCGCAATAGAAAAAGGCGCTCTGAGCGCCTTTTTCATTAGAAGTTGTTAGGTCCTAACCTTTCTTAACTTCGATCTTTTTTACTTTTGGTTTTGTTGGCTCTATTTTTGGAGCGATGATTTTGAGCGTACCGTTCTCCATTTTCGCCTCGACTTTATCCTCTTTGATCGGGTGGGTAAAGCGGATAGAGCGTCTGAATTGGCTGTGTTGCCATTCTCGTCGAACAACATCTTTACCCTCTTTTTTCTCCTCTTCTTTGGCGCCGGAAACTGTTAGGGTATTCTCGGTCATCTCGATTGTAATTTCCTTTTCCGTGTAACCCGGAACCTGGAATTCGATCTCGTACTCTTTTTCGCTCTCGTGAATGTTCATCGCACCGGTCGTTGCTTGTAGAGCGTTAGACCAATCTCCGCGACCGAACGTTCGTTCGATCATACTATTCATCTCTTCTTGCATATGATCAATCGCTTGAAACGGACTCCATGGCGTTAGTTGCATCTGCTTTTCACCCCCTTTCTCGATTTGGTTTACAAATTGTTGATTATTTTTCGGTGAGACGCCGTCGATCAGCTGGTCGATCGGACAGTCGAAAAACTCAATTAGCGAGATCAGTACCGGCATACTCGGTAGATACTCCCCGCGCTCAAGTGAGATAATCGACTGTCGCGATACCTGAAGTGCTCGAGCCAATTCTTCTTGGCTCAAGTCGTTCGCTTGCCGCAGTTCTCGAAGTAATAACCGAAATTTTGTCATCGTTTCTAGGAATAATGTAAAGTAAACTTTACACAGCGTCAAGATAAAAACTCCCCAAGCTTGTCTAATTGTTATTGATTGGTTAGCATTAAGAAAATGCGAGGGGGGAACTGAATAATAAATTAATACTACCAATCACTGCCGTAGCGGTCGCAGTTGCGATTATCGTTTTTGTATTCTCCTCAATGAGGATCTTCCGAGCTGAGGTGGCAACTGAGCCAGGTGGTGAGGGGCAAACAACACAAGGCACTGGTAGCGGATCAACGAACAACAGTAACACAACCACAACTGAGCCGTGCGTGGTTGTAGTTGAAGGGGAAGAATCACCCGATCCAAACTGCGGCACAACTACCAATAACAATACTGGCAACACCGGTAACACGAGTAATAATACAACCAGCAATAGCACGAGCAACTCAACTACCAACTCAAATACAAACAGTAACACTACTAACTCAACCACAGGTAATACTAGTGGCTCTACAACCGGCTCTGGTACGACAAGTAATACACAGCCCGGCTCAACCGGTACAGGGAGCGGTAGTACGAACACCGGAACAGCTCCAAGCACGAACGGTACCGGTGTTCAGCTCGGTGACACCACCGATACTGCTGGCGCGTCTAAACAAGAAACAACGTTGGGTAGCGGAGTGTTTAGTACTGGCGGCGGAACGTTGTGGCCAATTTTACTCTTCCCGCTATTGTTGCTCGATGTTTTAATTCTGATTCTAGTCGCTGATACGCGAAAACGCGTTAAGAAACTCCAAGAATCATCGACGACGCTTCACGATATGAACGATCCAGCGCAGCCTATCGCTGCTCAGGTGCCACCAGCGCCAGCCGCAGCTACCCAACCATTAGAAGAAGTGGTCGTACAAGATCCGCCAGCAACGTTAGTGGATGAGAATATGGTATTAGGTAATAACCAGCCGCCATCGACCCCACCGTCAAGCGTTCAGTAATTTACTCGAATCGGAGCGCTTCGACAGGGTTCTTGCGAGCAGCGCGAATCGCCGGGAATAGCCCGAAGACGATACCGGCAATCCCACCCATACTCAAAGCGATCCCAATAGTCTGTAGTGTAATTAACGGTTCGAGCGGCGAGTATTTTGCTGCCAGTAAAGAGGTGCCGTAGGCCATTAAAAGACCGATAACTGAGCCAATCACTGTTAGGAGCACCGCCTCTATTAAAAATTGGAGCAAAATTGCGCCTTCAGTGGCGCCGACGGCTTTCCGGATTCCGATCTCGCGAGTTCGCTCAGCAACGGTTACAAGCATAATATTTGAGATCCCGATCCCACCCACTAGCAGCGAGATTGAAGCGATACCAACTACCATATATGCTAAAACATCAGTAATTTGGTTAATCGTTTCGAGCAAATCAGTCGGTTTTAATACCGTAAAATCAGTGGAGCCGTGTTTGGCTGTAAGTAAATTCTTTACTTCCTCACGAGCCTTATCTACCTCGTTTATATCTTTTGCGTAAACAATTACTCGATTAACTTGCTCTGATTGGTTGATCTCATTAGCAACGGTAACAGGTATTAGAAACATATCTCCGCTACTGGATGTTAGGTTTAGCTCTTGTTCGATCTCAAATACACCGGTCAGCTTAAAGTTATTAGCACCAATTGAGAGTTCGTCACCGATGGTAGCGCCCAGTTTTTCCGCGGCATTTTTTGAAATAACCATAACTTTTTCTTTTTTATCGACGTTTTCCTGAGAAATACCTTCACCCTCTTTTATGACAACGCTAAATAAATCAGCCGCTCCCGGTGTGATGCCAACAGGTAAACCGCTAATTTTTGTTGTGCCCTTAGAAACTAGGCCACCGATAAAAGTAGCGTAATCGACTGGCTGATCGATTAATTTTGCGTTCTGGCTAAGATAAATAATGTCATCGACAAACAGCGTTGAAGGGGCAAAGTTTGCCGTAATGTTAGGAGTGCCGTTCTCTGCTTCTTCACCGGGTAATATCATGATCGTTTTCGGTCCAAAATCTTCTACGGAACTCGTTATCTGTTTCTGAACGCCCTGTGCAGCAGCCAATAAGGTGACAACAGCGTATATCCCAATAATTACGCCTAAAATTGTAAGGAAACTTCGCAACCTATTTGCCCAAATTGATTTAAGCGCAGAACGTAGACTATCAATTAGCATTTTTTCTATCCTCAACAATTTTACCGTCTTTCATCGCAATAACCCTTGTTGCGTAATGGAGTAACTCGTTGTTGTGAGTAACCATTACTACTGTGGTTCCAGTGCGATGGATCTCTTTAAATAAATCCATAATCTCCAAACCCGTTTTCGTATCTAGATTACCAGTTGGTTCGTCGGCTAGTATTATTTTTGGTTCGTTTACGAGCGCTCTGGCGATCGCCACGCGCTGCTGCTGACCGCCACTTAACTGATTCGGTCGGCTTTTAAGCCGATCTGATAATCCGACGTTAGCAAGTACTTCTCGTACTTTTTGATCGCGGCTATCGCCCTTACGATATTTAAGCGGCAACAATACGTTATCGTACGCAGATGTTCTGGGTAGCAAGTTAAAAGACTGGAAAACAAAACCGAACACTTCGTTACGAAAGCGAGCACGCTGTTTATTTGAGAGGTCGTCAACGCGCTTTCCGTCGATCGTGTATTCGCCACCGTCAGGCGTATCGAGTAACCCTAAAATGTTAAGCAAGGTTGATTTACCGCAGCCGCTCGGACCGATAATGGCAATAAACTCGCCGCTACCAATTTCAAGCGAAAGATTATCAAGCGCGTGAATCGTCTCACCCATCTTGTAGTTTCTGGAGATATTTTTCAGGCTCAGCATTAACCAATAGTACCTTAAAACGGATTGACTCTCGAGCTGTTATATGGTATAGATCATCTACAGGGCCTGTCACGGCTTCGACGGGAACATTTACAACTAAAGCACGCAAGCGGAGAGGACACGCCTTATCGTCCACAATCAACGTGCAAACGTTTTTGCAAAAGCTAAAGCTTCGATCGCGCAAGCTTTCGCGCCTAGCTTTGCTCCAGCAGTAGCGTAACGCTCACTGCCGTTTCAATAATCGATGCTACTACATTATTGAGGCGCTATATTTGTAGCTAGACGACGTCGCTGTGTCCGACGTTGTTCGAATCTCTACACTGCTCTATCGAAGTATTTCGTTTACTTCAAGCCTCGATAGCTAAGAAATTAAGTAAACTACGCTTGTAGACACTTTGGTTGTTCGTTTTCGGACGCGGGTTCAACTCCCGCCAGGTCCACCATATTGAATTAGCCGCCTCGCTCGGGGCTTCGCCCCTCGCTTCGGCGGGTAGTTTTGCGAGGAAATCCCAAGGTTTTTTGAAATCAATTGAGAGTTTTTGCTGGCTGATTTG